>DATHYT010000059.1:0-25639 GCA_035459025.1 Burkholderiales bacterium
CGCGCCATCCTTTCCCCCATCGCCCGCACCACGTAAGGACTAATGGTGGCAGGCGACAACCCGATCTTGGCTTCGGACAGGCAGAACTTCGCTTCCGGCACGCCGACCGCGATGTCGCAGGCGGCAACAAGGCCGATGCCGCCTGCGTAGGCGGGCCCGTGCACGCGCGCAAGGGTCGGCTTCTTCATGCGATCGAGCGTCTGCAGCATGCCGGCGAGCCCTTTCGCGTCAGCGAGGTTCTGCTCGTAGGTGTAGCCCGACATGCGCTTCATCCAATTGAGGTCGCCGCCGGCGCAGAACGCGGGGCCGTTGCCGCCGAGCACCACGGCGCGCACCTCCTTGTCGGCATCGAGCTCGCGCAGCGCCCTGGTCACCGCGGCAATGAGCGCGTCGTCGAACGCGTTGCGGATCTCCGGGCGATCGAGCATCAGGCGCGCGACGCCGTCCCTGGTTTCGACCTTCAGCATCTCAGGCGATCTCCAGTTCGACCGTGACCTCGGCTCTTACCGAGCCGGAGATGAAGCGCTTGCGGTGGGCCTCGTGCTCCGACACGGCTACATCCTGAAGACGCCGAACTTCGTCGGCCGGATCGGCGCGTTGAGCGAGGCCGAAAGGGCGAGCGCGAGCAGGCGCCGCGTGTCCGCGGGGTCCACCACGCCGTCGTCCCACAGGCGCGCGCTCGAGTAGTAGGGGTGGCCCTGGCGCTCGTACTGCTCGCGAATCGGGTTCTTGAACGCGTCCTCCTCGGCCTTCGACTTGAACTCGCCCCTCACGGTGGCGAGCACGCTCGCCGCCTGCTCGCCGCCCATGATGGAGATGCGGGCGTTCGGCCACATCCAGAGAAAGCGCGGCGCGTAGGCGCGCCCGCACATGCCGTAGTTGCCCGCACCGAACGAGCCGCCGAGGATCAGGGTGAATTTTGGCACCTGCGCGGTGGCCACCGCGGTCACCATCTTGGCGCCGTCCTTGGCGATGCCGCCGGCCTCGTACTTCTTGCCCACCATGTAGCCGGCGATGTTCTGCAGGAAAAGGAGCGGAATGCCGCGCTGCGCGGCAAGCTCGATGAAGTGTGCCGCCTTGAGCGAGCTCTCGGAATAAAGGATGCCGTTGTTGGCGAGGATCGCCACCGGGTAGCCGTGCAGGTGCGCGAAGCCGGTAACGAGGGTGGTGCCGTAGTTCTGCTTGAACTCGTCGAGCTCCGAGGCGTCGACGATGCGCGCGATCACCTCACGCACCTCGTAGGGTCTTCGCACCTCGGCCGGGATCACGCCGTAGATCTCCTCGGCGGGGTAGAGCGGCTCGCGCGGCGCGCGCACGTCGAGCGACACCTGCTTGCGCGTGTTCAGCCCCGCGACGATGCGGCGGCAGATGGCGAGCGCGTGCGCGTCGTTCTGCGCGTAGTGGTCGGACACCCCCGACACCTTGGTGTGCACGTCGGCGCCACCGAGCTCCTCCGGCGTCACGACCTCGCCGGTCGCGGCCTTCACCAGCGGCGGTCCGCCGAGGAAGATCGTGCCCTGGCCCTTGACGATGATCGACTCGTCCGACATGGCCGGGACGTATGCCCCGCCCGCGGTGCACGAGCCCATCACCGCCGCGATCTGCGGGATGCCCGCCGCCGACATGTTGGCGATGTTGAAGAAGATGCGCCCGAAGTGCTCGCGGTCGGGAAACACGTTGTCCTGCTCGGGCAGGAACCCGCCGCCCGAATCGACAAGGTAGATGCAGGGCAGCCGGTTCTGCGCCGCGATCTCCTGCGCGCGCAGGTGCTTCTTCACCGTCATCGGGTAGTAGGTGCCGCCCTTGATGGTGGCGTCGTTGGCCACGATCACGCACTCGCGGCCCGAGACGCGGCCGACGCCGCAGATGATGGAGGCCGAGTGCACGTCGCCGCCGTACATGCCGTAGGCGGCGAGCTGGCCCACTTCCAGAAACGGCGCGCCGGGATCGAGCAGCGTGCGCACGCGCTCGCGCGGCAGGAGCTTGCCGCGCGCGGCGTGCTTCGCGCGCGCTTCCTCGGGGCCGCCCGCCGCGGCCAGCGCGACTTTCTCGCGCAGGTCGGCGACGAGTCCCCGCATGCGCTCGGCATTGGCGCGGAACTCCTCCGAGCGCGGGTTGAGATGGCTGCGGATCGCGGGCATCAGCCGCCCCCCAGCGCGCGCCCGATCACCAGCCGCTGGATGTCGCTCGCCCCTTCGTAGATCTTGCATACGCGCACGTCGCGCCAGATGCGCTCGACGGGAAAGTCGGCTACGTAGCCGTAGCCGCCGTGGATCTGCATGGCGTCGGAGCACACCTTTTCCGCGATCTCGGAAGCAAAGAGCTTCGCCATCGACGCTTCCTTCAGGCAGGGCTCGCCCGCATCGCGCAACCGCGCGGCGTAGAGGTACATCTGGCGCGCGGCCTCGACCTGCGTGGCCATGTCGGCGAGCCGGAAGTTCACCGCCTGGTGCTCGAACAGCGTCTTGCCCATGCTCTTGCGCTCCCGGGCGTAGGCAAGCGCCGCTTCGAGCGCCGTGCGCGCCATGCCGGTAGCCTGCGCCGCGACGTTGACGCGGCCGGACTCGAGGTTGGCGAGCGCGATGCGGTAGCCCATGCCCTCGTCGGCGAGGCGGTTGGCCGCCGGCACCTTGCAGTTCTCGAGCACGATCTGCGCCGTGTCGGAAGCGCGCTGGCCGGTCTTGTCCTCGATGCGCGCCACCTGATAGCCGGGCGTGGCGGTGGGGACGACGAACGCGCTGATGCCTTTCTTGCCGCCGGCCTTGTCGGTGACGGCGAACACGATGGCGAGATCCGCGGTCTTGCCCGAGGTGATGAACTGCTTGACCCCGTTCAGGACGTAGTGCGCGCCGGACTTCTCGGCGCGCGTGGTAATCGCCGCCGCGTCCGAGCCGCCCTGCGGCTCGGTGAGCGCGAAGGCACCGAGCATGGCGCCCTTGGCGACCGGGCGCAGGAAGGACTCTTTTTGCGCGTCGCTGCCGTAGCCCTGCAGGATGTTCGCCACCAGGTTGTTCACCATGACGATGGTGCAGGTCGCGCCGTCGCCGGCCGCGATCTCGTCGCAGGCGATGGCGAGCGCGGTGCTGTCCATGCCGGCGCCGTCCCATCTTTCGGGAATCGACACGCCCATCAGTCCCATTGCCGCCAGCTGCTTCACCTGCTGGCGCGGGAAATGCTTGTCGCGGTCCCACGTGGGGGCGTTGGGCGCGAGCTGCTCGCGCGCGTAGCGCCGCACCGCGTCGCGCAGCTGCTCGTGATGCTCGGCAAGGCTCATGTCGAGCTCACCCGCGCATAGGTGACCGTGTGGTGCGTGAACAAGCGCCCGTTGCCGTCGTGGCACTCGGCGGTGCCGTAGATGATGCGCTTGCCGGTCTTCAGCACGCGCGCCGTGCAGTAGACCGTCTGGCGGCGCGCCGCGTTCAGGAACGCGGTATTGAGCTCGGACGTGACGGCGTCGTGCTCGATGCCGATATGGCGCTTGATGGCGAGCCACATGGCGCAGTCGGCCGCGGCCATGAAGGCGGGGCCGTTGACCGTGCCGCCGGGGCGCTCGAGCGCGCTGCGGAACGGCATGGCAATGGTGCATTCGTGGTCGTCCACCGAAACGAGGCGCATGCCGTAATCGCGCACGAAGCGCGCGCGCTTGAGCAGCGCCTGCAACTGGCGCTTGGACGGCTTTTTCAGGCTCACGCGAGCTCGAGCGCCATGGCGGTCGCTTCGCCGCCGCCGATGCACAGGCTCGCCACGCCGCGCCTGCCGCCGTACTTGCGCAGCGCCCCGATGAGCGTGACGAGGATTCTCGCGCCCGAGGCGCCGATCGGATGCCCGAGTGCGCAGGCGCCGCCGTGCACGTTCACCTTCTCGTGCGGCAGCCCGTGCTCCTTCATCGCCGCCATGGCGACGACGGCGAAGGCTTCGTTGATCTCGAAAAGATCCACCTTGCCCGCGGACCAGCCGGTGCGCTCGAAGAGCTTTCGCATCGCGCCCACCGGCGCCGTGGTGAACCACCCCGGCTCCTGCGCGTGCGTGGCGTGGCCGGCGACGGTGGCGATGGGTGCGAGGCCGCGCTTGTCCGCCGTCGAGCGGCGCATGAGCACGAGCGCCGCCGCGCCGTCCGAGATCGAGCTCGAGTTGGCCGCCGTCACCGTGCCGTCCTTGCGGAACGCGGGCTTGAGCGTCGGGATCTTCGCCAGGTTCGCCTTGAAGGGCTGCTCGTCGGTCTCGATGAACTTCTCCTCCTTGCCCGCCTTGACGGCAAGGGGCGTGGTCTCCCAGGCAAACCAGCCTTCCTGGTTCGCCTTCTGCGCGCGCTCGAGCGAGGCGATGGCAAAGCGGTCCTGCGCCTCGCGCGAGAAAGCGTACTTCTGCGCGCAGTCTTCGGCGAAGGTTCCCATCAGGCGGCCCTTGTCGTAGGCATCCTCGAGCCCGTCGAAGAACATGTGGTCGAGCACCTGCCCGTGGCCCATGCGCAGGCCAGCGCGTGCCTTGGGCAGGAGGTAGGGCGCGTTGGTCATCGACTCCATGCCCCCGGCGACGACGATGTCCATGCTGCCGGCGGCGAGCAGGTCGCTCGCCAGCATCGCGGCTTTCATTCCCGAGCCGCACATCTTGTTCACCGTGGTGCAGCCCGCGGCGAGCGGCAGGCCCGCGCCGAGCGAAGCCTGGCGCGCCGGTGCCTGGCCCTGGCCCGCGGGCAGCACGCAGCCCATGAGCACCTCCTGCACGTCCTCGGGCTTGACCTTGGCGCGCTCGACGGCGGCGCGGATGGCGGCGGCACCGAGCTCGGGCGCGGCGAAGCTCTTGAGCTCGCCCTGGAAGCCGCCCATCGGCGTGCGGGCGGCGGAAACGATGACGATCGGGTCGTGGGCCATGGCGTTACTCCGTTCGGGTGCAGTCGAGGTCGCGCAGCAGACCATCCTGCAGGTCGTAGATCCAGCCGTGCACCGCGAGCGGCTGCTGGCGCGCCCAGGCGTCCTGGACCGAGGTGCACTGGCTGATGTGGTGGACTTGCTCGCGTACGTTCAGTTCGCACAGCCGCCGGTAGCGCGCGTCGTCGCTCTGGATCGCCCGCAGCTCGCCGCCATGCTTCGCGGCCACATCCTGCACATGGCGCAGCCAGTTTTCCGACAGCCCGGTGCGCTGCTGGCTCATCGCCGCGGCGACGCCGCTGCAGCCGTAGTGCCCGCACAGGATGATGTGCCGCACCTTGAGGAAGTCCACCGCGAACTGGATCACCGACAGGCAGTTGAGATCGGTGTGCACGACGACGTTGGCGATATTGCGGTGCACGAACACTTCACCCGGCGCGAGCCCGGTGATCTGGTTTGCCGGGACGCGCGAATCCGAGCAGCCGATCCACAGGAACTGCGGCGACTGCTGGCGCGCAAGGCGCGCGAAGTACTCCGGGTCGGCGGCGAGCGCTTCGCGCGCCCAGGCGCGGTTGTTCTCGAGGAGCTGCTGCAGCTTCATGTGCTCTCCCCGAACAGCTCGCGCCCGATGAGCCAGCGGCGGATCTCGGAGGTGCCGGCGCCGATCTCGTAGAGCTTGGCGTCGCGCCACAGCCGCCCGGTCGGCGTCTCATTGATGTAGCCCATGCCGCCCAGCGCCTGGATTGCTTCGCCCGCCATCCAGGTCGCCTTCTCGGCGGCGTAGAGGATCGCGCCGGCGGCGTCCTTCCTCGTGGTCTCGCCGCGATCGAGCGCCTGGCCGACTGCGTAGACGTAGGCGCGGCACGCGGAGAACGTGGTGTACATGTCGGCGAGCTTGCCCTGCATCAACTGGAACTCGCCGATCGGCTGGCCGAACTGCTTTCTCTCGTGCACGTAGGGCAGGACCACGTCCAGGCACGCGGCCATCACGCCGAGCGGCCCGCCCGAGAGCACGGCGCGCTCGTAATCGAGGCCGCTCATCAGCACCTTGACGCCCTTGCCTTCCTCGCCGAGCACGTTCCCCGCCGGCACCTCGCAGTCGCGGAATACCAGCTCGCAGGTGTTCGAGCCGCGCATGCCGAGCTTGTCGAGCTTTTGCGCGGTGCTGAACCCTTTCATGCCTTTCTCGACCAGAAACGCGGTGATGCCCTGGTCGCTCGTCTTGCCGTAGATGACGAGCACGTCGGCGTCCGGGCCATTGGTGATCCACATCTTGTTGCCGTTGAGGACATAGGCGTCGCCGCGGCCGCTTTTCACCCTTTGGGCGCGCAGCCGCATGCCGACCACGTCCGAGCCCGCGCCGGGCTCGCTCATGGCGAGCGCGCCGACGTGCTCGCCCGAGACGAGCTTGGGCAGGTATTTCTTCTTCTGCGCGTCGCTGCCGTTCCTGCGGATCTGGTTCACGCACAGGTTCGAGTGCGCGCCGTAGGACAGGCCCACCGCGGCGGAGGCGCGCGAGATCTCCTCCATGGCGATGATGTGCGCGAGATAGCCCATCATGGTGCCGCCGTAGGCTTCCTCGACCGTGATCCCGAGCAGCCCGAGCGCGCCGAACTTCTTCCACAGGTCGGCGGGAAACTCGTTCGCGCGGTCGATCTCGTCGGCGCGCGGCGCGATCTCCTTCTGCGCGAAAGCGCGCACGGTATCGCGCAGCATGTCGAGCGTCTCGCCGTGCTCGAAGCGCAGGAAATTCATTCGGGCGTGTCCGGGGTATCGGCGAGCATGAGGACCGTCTGCTGCATGCTCGCCACGTGCACGCGCCCGGCGGCGGTCTCCGCGTAGACCTCGGCGCGCGTGACCGACAACGTGCGCCCGGACCTGAGGACCACGCCCTCGGCAACGTACTTGTCGCCGCGACCTGGCGCGAGGATGTTGATCTTGTACTCCACGGTGAGGGGTGAGGCGCCCGCCGGCATCAGACTGAAGGCCGCGTAACCGCAGGCGTTGTCGGCGATCATGCCGATAATTCCGCCGTGGAGGAACCCCTTTTGCTGGGTCAGCTCGTCGCGATGCGGCAACTCGACCTCGGTCCAGCCCGGGCCCACCGCGCGCAGCCGCGCGCCGATGTGCTGCATCGCTTTCTGGCGCCCGAAGCTTTCCTGCACGCGCGCGGCGTAGCCGGGATCCCGGGGCTGGAAGCGCGGCTGCGGGGCGTGCATCGGGGCGAGGCTACGTGACGTTTACGTAAACGTCAACCTCGGCGGCGCGCCGCGAGCTGCTTGCGCACGCGCTTCTCGAAGGCGGCGATCTCGGCGAGCTGCACGGCGATGTCCTCGCGCTGGCGCTCGAGCGCCGCCTTGTGCGTCTCGAGCACCGCAAGAAAGCGCTCGAGCTGCGGCCGCTGGTCCTGTCCGGGCTCGTACATGTCGATGAGATCACGGATCTCGGAAAGCGTCAGCCCCAGGCGCTTGCCGCGCAAGGTGAGCTTCAGGCGCGTGCGCTCGCGCGGCGTGTAGATGCGTCGCTGGCCTTCGCGCCGCGGCGCGAGCAGGCCTTCGGCCTCGTAGAAGCGAATCGCGCGCGGCGTGACGTCGAACTCGGCGGCGAGCTCGCCGATCGAGTACTCGGCATCGGCGCGTTCCTTTTCGATTTGCCGCATGGTAGGGTGCAGTTGATTCTAGCCCAGCTTGCCGCCGTGTCCGCCCTCGAATTTCCCCATCCGGAAGCGCCGGCGCCCGGCGCCGTGCGCGAGATCGCGCCCGGCGTGCGCTGGCTGCGCATGCGGCTGCCGTTCGCGCTGGACCACATCAATCTGTGGATGCTCGAGGACGGCGACGGCTGGACGCTGGTCGACACCGGCCTCGCCGACGCGCCGACGCGCGCGCAATGGGAGCAGGTGTTCGCCGCGACCGGCGCGCGCGCGGTGCGGCGGGTCCTCGTCACGCATTTCCACCCGGATCACGCGGGCAACGCCGGCTGGCTGTGCGAGCGCTTCGGCGCGCCGCTCTGGATCACGCAGGGCGAATACCTGACCGCGCACGCGGTGCGCGCGGGCGCCGCGGGATTCGTGGCGGAGGCGACGCTGGGGCTATTCCGCGCGCACGGGCTCGACGAGGCTCGGCTCGGGCAGCTGGGGATGCGCGGCAACCAGTACCGGCGCCTCGTGGGCGAGCTGCCGACGCAGTACCGTCGCATCCTCGAGGGCGAGTCGATCGGCGTGGGCGGGCGCGCCTGGCGCGTCATCACGGGCTACGGCCACGCGCCCGAGCACGCCTCGCTCTACTGCGAGGCGCTCAACGTGGTCATCTCCGGCGACATGCTGCTGCCGAAGATCTCCACGCACGTCGGCGTCTGGCCGACGGACCCCGAGGGCGATCCGCTGGGTTACTTCCTGCGCTCCATCCGCCGCTATCGCGAGCTGCCGCAGGACGTGCTGGTGCTGCCCTCGCACGGGCTGCCATTTCGCGGCGCGCAAGCGCGCGTGGCGCAGCTGGAAGAGCACCACGAGACGCGCCTGGCGGAGCTGCTCACGGCCTGCGGCGAAGCCCCGCGCAGCGCCGCCGACGTGCTGGCGCTCATTTTTCGCCGGCCGCTCGACACCCAGCAGATGTTCTTCGCCATGGGCGAGGCGATCGCTCACCTGCATTACCTGGAGCGCGCCGGACGCCTGCGCCGCATGCGCGGCGAGGACGGCGTGAGCCGGTTCGCCCTCATCAAGGAGAAAGCATGGGAGAAAGCGCTGACGGCATAAACCGCGAGGAGACCGCGAAGGTGTTGCACGAGGTGGCCGAACGCTCCTCGCGCATCCTCAAGGAATTCGGGCAAAAGCAGCTGCAGAGCACGATCTCCTCGGCGGTGAAGGACGAACTCGGCATCGCCAGGGCGTACATGGATCTGTACTCGCGCCTGCTGATGGACCCGAGCGCGCTCGCCGCGGCGTCGGTCAATTTCTGGATCGATTCGATGCGCCTGTGGCAGTCGTCGTGGCTGAAGATGATGGGCCAGGCGCCCGCGCCGGTGGCACAGCCGGCCAAGGGCGACGTGCGCTTCAAGGACCAGGAGTGGACGGACAACTTCCTCTTCGACTTCATCAAGCAGTCGTATCTCATCGCCGCTCGCCACACGCAGCACGCGGTGGCGGGAGTGCAGGGGCTGCCCGAGGAGTCGCAGAAGAAGATCGCCTTCTTCACCCGCCAGTACGTGGACGCGCTCGCGCCCTCGAACTTCGCCGCCACCAACCCGCAGGTGCTGCGCGAGACGGTCGCCTCGGGCGGCCAGAACCTGGTGAAGGGCCTGAACAACCTGCTCGCCGACATCGAGAAGGGCGAGGGGCAGCTGCGCATCAGCATGACCGACGAGGACGCGTTCCAGCTTGGCAGGAACGTCGCCACCACGCCGGGCAAGGTGGTGTTCCAGAACGCGCTGCTGCAGCTCATCCAGTACCAGCCGTCGACCCCGGACGTGTTCCGCCGGCCGCTGCTCGTCATCCCGCCGTGGATCAACAAGTACTACATCCTCGACCTGCGCGAAAAGAACAGCTTCATCAAGTGGGCGGTGGACCAGGGACACACGCTGTTCGTCGTGTCGTGGGTGAACCCGGACGCGAAACTCGCCCAGAAGGGCTTCGACGACTATCTCACCGAGGGCGCGCTGGCGGCGATGGACGCCGTGATGCGGGCCACGGGCGAGAAGCACCTGAACGTCATCGGCTACTGCCTGGGCGGGACGCTCCTCGGCTGCGCCCTCGCCTACCTCGCCGGGAAAGGCGACGCGCGCGTCGGCTGCGCCACGTTCTTCGTCTCGCTGCTCGACTTTTCGCAGCCGGGCGAGCTCGGCGTGTTCATCGACGAGGCGCAAGTCGACAACCTCGAGCGGCGCATGAACGAGCGCGGCTACCTCGAGGGCTCGGAGATGGCGACCACCTTCAACATGCTGCGCTCGAACGACCTGGTGTGGTCCTTCGTCATCAACAACTACCTGATGGGCAAGGACCCTTTTCCGTTCGATCTGCTGTACTGGAACTCGGACTCGACGCGCATGCCCGCGCGCATGCACAGCTTCTACCTCCGGAACATGTACCTGAAGAACAAGCTCGGCGTGCCGGGCGCCGTGACGCTCGCCGGGGAGCCGATCGACCTTTCCAAGGTCAAGGTGCCCGCGTACTTCATCTCCACGGTCGAAGACCACATCGCGCCGTGGAAGACCACCTACGAGGGCGCGAAGTACCTCGGGAGCGAGGTGCGCTTCGTGCTCGGCGGCTCGGGTCATATCGCCGGGATCGTCAACCCGCCGGCGGCGAAGAAGTACCACTACTGGACCAACGACAGCTTCGCCGATACGCCCGACGCGTGGTTCGAGGGCGCGACGCAGCACCCGGGCTCCTGGTGGGAGGACTGGCAGCGCTGGATCGCGCAGCAGAACCGCGGCGACAAGGTTCCGGCGCGCATCCCGTCGAAAGCGATCGAGGACGCCCCCGGCTCCTACGTCATGCAGCGCCTGAGCAAGAAGAAGTAGCAGAAAATGAAAATGGGGACAGACCTCATTTTTCTCGTGCAGAGATAAATGAGGTCTGTCCCCTATTAGATGCTGAGCCGAGAAGACAACGCGCTCCTGACGCGCGTGGGGCCGGGTACGGCGATGGGGGCGCTGTTCCGCCGCCACTGGCTGCCCTTCATGCTGGCCGATGAGCTGGTACTCGAGTCAGCGCCGCAGCGCGTTCGCCTGCTCGGTGAGTCCCTGGTGGCATTTCGCGACAACCGCGGCCGCCCCGGGCTCCTCGACGAGAATTGCCCGCATCGGCGCGCGAGCCTGTGTTTGGGACGCAACGAGGCGGGAGGCCTGCGCTGCGCCTACCACGGCTGGAAGTTCGACGTCTCGGGACGCTGCCTCGAGATGCCCTCAGAACCCGCGGGCTCGGCGTTCCGCGACAAGGTAAGAGCCAAGGCTTACCCGGTAACCGAGCGCGCCGGGCTGCTATGGGCCTATCTGGGTCCCGCCGAGAAGCGCGCCGAGCTGCCCGAGCTCGAATGGCTGGGCCTGCCGGCGGCGCAACGCAACGCGTCACGCCGGGTTTATGAGTGCAACTACGCCCAGGCACTCGAGGGGGAGATCGACGAGTCTCGCTTCGGCCTGGCCGGGGCGGACGATCCGGCACCGCGTTACACGGTGCACGAGGCGCCCTATGGCCTCGCCTGCGGCGTGCGCCGCTCGGTCCAGGGCGAGCAGCATCTCTGGCGCATCAGCTTGTTCCTGATGCCCTGCTTCACGCTCGTCCCGCCCGCGGACGATCCCGATTCGCGGCTGTTCCGCGCTTGGGTGCCCGAGGACGACGAGCGCACCTCGGTGCTCAGCGTGAACTGGCGCACCGACGGGCCCGCGAGCGCGCGCCAGCGCGAGCTATGGCAGCGCGCCGATGCGGCGCATCTCGGACTTGCGGTATCGGCGGGCGCGGTCGCCGATCGCACGCGCGAGCACCTTGGCACCAGCGACAAGGCGGTCGTCGCGCTGCGCCAGCGCCTGCTCGGCGCGGCGCGCCGGCTCGCCGAGGGCCTCGAGCCGCAGACGCCCTACGACCCGGACTGCTACCGCGTGCGCGCGCACGCGGGGCGGGTGCCCCGCGACGAGCGCGACTTCCCCGAGCAGGAGGAGATCCGGCGCGCGATGCTCGCGCCGTGATCTCCCTGCCGCCTCAGTAGATTGCGACGGGGTTGCCCGGCGAGCCGGTGCCGCCCTTGATTTTCAGCGGCGACCAGGCGAACAGGAACTCGTAGGCCTTGTCAGCCACGAGCTGGCTCAGGTCCATGTTCTCCAGGAACCAGATGCCGCGCTTGGTCTGCATCTTGATGTGGCATTCGAAGGGCTGCTCGCCCTCGCCGGGGACGGCTTCCACCGCCCAGACGTCGGCGCCCACCAGCGCGACTTTGCGCTTGGCGAGGTACTCGCACGCCGAGATGCCGAAGCCCGGCTCGCCCGAATTGAAGTGCGCGATGCGCTTCTGCTTTTCCTCCGCGCTGAAGCTGTCCCACTTGCTCGGATGCCAGATGTCGCCGTGGCCGGTGTGGAGGAACACACAGTCGCCCTCGCCGATCGGCGCGATGCCCTGGCGCTTGACCATCGCCTCCACGTCCTTGTCGGTGATGATGCCCGGGTCGCCGGCCTTGGCCGGGATCGGCAGCTGCTTGCCGCCGCGTAGCGCCACCGCATCGAGCAGCACGCCGCGGCAGGCGTAGCCGAGCTGGCCGACGTGCTCGACGCCAAGCGGCCCCATGCCGTAGGTGCTTACACCTTCGTCGTGCAGGTAGCGGCCGTTGTAGAAGAACATGCCCTTCGAGGTGTGCACCCCGATGTGGCCCGGGCCATCGAACTGGGTGCCGATCTGCCCGATCTCGGTCGCGACGTACTCGTCGTTGTACAGGAGTTCCTGCTTGCCGAACGGGCCGCCGGTCGGCAGGCCGGGAATCACCAAGCGCCAGCCGCGCGAGCCGAACCCCGGCGCGTCCTGCTGGTACACCTTGCCCAGCGTCGCGACCTTGCCCTTCTTCACGAGTTTCGCCGCCTTGAGCACCGATGCGGCGGTGCGCCGGTTGGCCGCACCCGCCTTGTCGTCCTTACCGAACTCGCTCGGCGCCCATTTGTCCTTCAGCGGCTCGTCGTTCACCGCCCAGCTGGCGGTTCCGTACATGCACAGCAGCGAAGCGACACCGGCCAGCGCCGAGCGCTTCAATATCCGCGTTCCGTCCATAATCCCCTCTCCCAGGTGACGCGGCGCCGATCGGCGACACCGCCACCTCAGCATACGCCGAGCGTTGCTAGGCGTGCGCTGCGAATTTCGCCATGTAATCCAGCCCGGCGATGGCGCGCGGCCCGTACCAGGAGGTCATCTCGCCGTCGACCAGCAGCGCGGGTTTTCCAGTGATTCCAGCAACTTGCGCCACGTGCCGGTCGCGGAAACGGTAGGGCTCGGAGGAAAGCAGCACGAGGTCGGCGTCCACGCTGGCGAGATCCTCGAGCTTCGGGTAGCGCTGCGCGGCTGCTTCGGGCACGGTATTCAGGCCAAAGATCGCCAGCGTGCGGGAGATGTAGGTGTCGCGCGACACCGTCATCCAGGGATCTTTCCAGATCAGATAGAGCGCGCGCCGCTCAGGCAGGCGCAGCCCGCGGGCTTCATCATAGGCCGCCTGGAACCGCGCGCACAGCGCCTCGGCCTCGCGCTCGCGGGCGAAGGTGCGGCCGAACTGGCGGTAGAGGGCGAGGTTGTCGAGCGGGCCGAGCGGGTGCGTGACGACGAGGTTCGGCACGAACGTCGCCAGCTCGTCCGCGGTCTCCTTGCGGTTCTCGTCCACATTGAGCACCACGTGCGTCGGCGCGAGCGCGCGCACCTTGTCGAGGTTGACATCCTTGGTGCCGCCGACCTTCGGGATGCGGCGCACCACGTCTTTCGGGTGGACGCAGAAGCCGGTGCGGCCGACCAGCGCCGCGCCGAGGCCCAGCGCGCACACCAGCTCTGTGAGCGACGGTACGAGCGAAACGATGCGCGTCAAAGCGGCAGGTCGCGCGGCTTGCGCGGCCCGCGCGCGAAAAGGCGATCGTAGAGCCAGCCGGGGAGCGCGCGCAGGACGACCGACACCAGGGCCATCTGCCACGGGATCACGGCGAGGCGCCGGCGCGCGCGGATCGCGCGCGCGATGCGCCGCGCGGCCTCGTCCGCCGACAGGAGAAAGGGCATGCGGTAGCGGTTCACCCGCGTCATCGGCGTATCGATGTAGCCGGGGCAGATCGTGACGACGCACACACCGCTTCCCGCCATCTCGACCCGCAGCGCCTCGAGCCAGGCGATGGCCGCCGACTTTGACGCGCTGTAGGCGCCGGCGCCGGCCAGTCCGCGGAACGCCGCTACGCTCGCGATGCCGCACAGCGTGCCGGCGCGCGCGGCGCGCATCGCCGGGGCGAAGGCAGCGAGCGTGGCCGCAAGCCCGGTCACATTGACCTCCAGCAGGCGCCGCAGCTTCACGAGGTCGGCGCTGTCCTCGCCGCGCGTGCCTACCGACAGGCCGGCGTTCGCGACGACGAGGTCGGGCGCGCCATGGCGCGCGCAGAACTCCTTCGCCGCGCGCTCGAGCGCGCCGTGGTCGGCCACGTCGAGCGCGTAAATCTCGAATCTACCGGGCAAGCCGGCGGCGAGAGCCTGCATCGGCTCGCCACGCCGCGCGATCAGGCCAATGACCGTGTCGGGTGACGCGTAATGCCGTGCCAGCGCGGCGCCCAGCCCGTCGGAGGCGCCCGTGATGACGATGCGCGAGTAGCGGCTCAGGCGCCCTTGCGCGCGACGCCGATCAGGTAATCCGCGGTGCTCAGCATGCCGGCCTGGGTGCGTCCCTGCTCCGCGCTCACCGTGTAGCGTCCGTGCACCGCGAGCGCGGGCGTGCCGTCGATGCGATAGGCGACGGAAAGCTGCGCGGCGCGCCGCACCTTGCTCTGCACGCCGAAGGACTTGAACGCATCCTCGTATTTCTGCACGTCGACCTCCTGCTTACGCAGCCACTCCGCGAGCGTGGCGGGGTTGCGCGTGCTGATGCGATCGACATGGATGGCGTCGAAGAACGGCCGGTGCAGCTTTTCCAGCACCCCCAGCGCCTCGAAGGCGTAGAACACCGCCGCCTCACGCGCCCAGCCTTCGTTCAGCACCGCAGGCACGCGCCGGAAATTCACGTCCGCGGCCAGGCGTGGAACCCATTTTTCGATCAATGGCTGCAGCGAATAGCAGTGCGGGCAGCCGTACCAGAAGAACTCGATGACCTCGATCTTGCCCTGGGCCTCCACGGGCTGCGCGGGTCGCAGCTCGGAGAAATCGACACCGGGCGTCGGACGGCGCGCCTGGGCCAGACCGGCAAGCGGGGCAAGCCCCAGGGCAGCGACGAGGGTGCGGCGGCGGAAATCCATTCAGTTCACCTTCCGGGTGGCGGGGTCCTTCAGTTTGACCAGGTTGGCGTCGATTCCGTTCTGCGCCAGCGACTGGCGCACCCGGTTCAGCTCCTCGACCTTGGCGTAGGGGCCGAGGCGCACGCGATAGAACATGCCCCTGTCGGGCAGGTTGGTCGGCTCGACGTTCGACTCGAAGCCGAGCATCGCCAGGCGCGCCTTCTGGTTGTCGGCGTCGGCCGGATTCTGGAACGCGCCCGCCTGGATGAAATAGATGTCCTTGCCTTCCGCGGGCGCGACGGCCGCAGTCTGCGCCGGCTCAGGCGTCTTCGCCGCCTTCAGGCGCTCGCGCAGCTCGCGGTCGCTGAGGGGCTCTTCGCCGCCCGCCAGGATCTTGTAGAAGTCGAAGCGCGGCTTCTCGGGCGGTTTCACCGGCACCTGCGCTGCGGGCTTGTCGCCCCCCTGCGGCAGCCCGGCGAGCGCGGACGGTTTGCCGGCCTCGCCCTTGCCGTCCTCGGCCAGCGGCTTGGCGCGGCTCATGAACGGGATCGGCGTCTTGTTCAGGTAAAGCGCAATCCCGAGCGCGATGCCCAGGCCCAAGAGCAGGCCGACGAACATCCCGACGAGGAAGCCGCCGCCCGATCCCTTGCGTGCCGTCGCGTGTGGTATTGCCGCCATCACATCCTTTCCGGGGCGCGTACGCCGAGCAGTGCGAGCCCGTTGGCGAGCACCTGGCGGACTGCGGCGCACAGCGCGAGGCGCGCGGTGCGCGTGGCGTCATCCTCGACCAGAATGCGCTCGGCATTATAGTAGCTGTGGAACTCTCCTGCGAGTTCGCGCAGGTAAAAGGCGATGGCGTGCGGCACGAGCTCGTGCGCCGCATCGGCCAGCATCTCCGGAAACTCCATCAGGCGGCGCATCAGCGCCTGTTCGCGCCCGCCTGTCAGGGCGCCCAGCGGCGCGCCGGGGAGCGGCGCGGCGTCCCCGCCCCATTGCGAGAACACGCTGCAAACTCGGGCATGCGCGTACTGCACGTAGTACACGGGATTCTCCTCGGACTGCGAGCGCGCCAGGTCGACGTCGAAGACGAAGTCCGAGTCGGCGCGCCGCGAGACGAGGAAGAACCGCACCGCGTCGCGGCCCACCCAGTCGATCAGGTCCCGCAGCGTCACGTAGCTGCCGGCGCGCTTGGAGATCTTCACCTCCTCACCGCCGCGGATCACGCGCACCAGGTTGTGCAGCACGTAGTCGGGGTAGCCCGACGGGATGCCGAGGCTGAGCGCTTGCAGGCCGGCGCGCACGCGGGTGACGGTACTGTGGTGGTCGGTGCCTTGTACATTGATCACTTTGGCGAAGCCGCGTTCCCACTTCGCCACGTGATACGCGACGTCCGGCACGAAATAGGTGTAGCTGCCGTCGGATTTGCGTACCACGCGGTCCTTGTCGTCGCCGTAGTCCGTGGTGCGCAGCCACAGCGCCCCCTCCTGCTCGAAGGTCTTGCCGCTTGCGACCAGGGCCTTCACCACCGCGTCCACGCGGCCGTCGGTGTAAAGGCTGGATTCCAGGTAGTACACGTCGAACTTGACCCCGAAGGCCTGCAGGTCGGCATCCTGCTCGCGGCGCAGCGCCGCAACCGCGAACGTGCGCACGGCCTCCACGTCGCCGACATCGCCGCCTGCCGCCGTGAAACTGCGCGCGATTTCCTCGATGTACTCGCCGCGGTAGCCGTCGGCCGGCCAGCCGGGGTCCCCGGGCTTGGTGCCGCGGGCGCGCGCCTGCACCGACAGCGCGAGGTTGTGGATCTGCGCGCCGGCGTCGTTGTAGTAGAACTCGCGTGTCACGTCGTGGCCCTGCGAGGCGAGGAGCGCTGCGAGCGCATCGCCGAGCGCCGCCTGGCGGCCATGCCCCACGTGCAACGGTCCGGTGGGATTCGCCGACACGAACTCGACCATCGTCTTGGGGGCCTGCGCCGCGCGCGCATGCCCGTACGCCGCGCCAAGTTGGAGGACGCGCGCCACTGCTTCCTGCCCGGCGCGCGGCGCGAGGCGGATGTTGATGAAGCCCGCGCCCGCGACCTCGAGTTTCGCCACGTAAGGGTCCGCGGCAACCGCGGCCGTCAGCCGCTCCGCGAGCTCGCGCGGCTTGCGCTTCAGGCGCTTGGCGAGCTGCAGCGCGACGTTGCAGGCGAAATCGCCATGCGCCACGTCGCGCGGCCGCTCGATCAGCACCTGCGCGTCCGCCGCCTCCGGGGCCGCGCGCACTAGCGCTGCGCGAAGGAGCGTCGCGAGGTGGGCTTTGATGTCCATGAAAGGGCGCGAATTATAAATGGGGTCTGTCCCCATTTAGCTGAACTCGATGGGATCCACGTCGAGGTGCCAGCGTACGCCGCGCGGCGCCGCGGCGAACAGCCGCTCGGTCCAGGCGGCGAGGAAACCCTGCAGCGCAGGGCGCGAGGCCGACTGCACGAGAAGCTGCGCACGCTCGAGGTCGGCGCGCCGCGTGATCACGTGCGGCACCGGATCGTAGACGCGCACCTCTTGCGGCACCGGCACGAGCCGCGCCGCGTCCTCGAGGAATTGCAGCGCCAGCGCGAGCTTGGGTGCCTCGGCGCGCAGCGCCGCCTCGTGCACAAAGGGCGGAAACCCGGCACTCTCCCGCTCGGCGAGTTGCGCGGCTGCGAAGGTGGCGTAGTCGTGGCGAGCGAGCGCCGCATAGAGCGGATGCTGCGGATAGCGCGTCTGCACCAGAACCTCGCCCGCGTGCCGGGCGCGTCCCGCGCGCCCCGCGACCTGCGCGAGGGTCGAGTACAGGCGCTCGGCGGCGCGGTAATCGGTGGACACGAGCGCGTTGTCCGCGTCGAGCACGCCCACCAGCGTGAGCAGCGGGAAGTCGTGGCCCTTGGCCAGGAGCTGCGTGCCCACCAGGATGTCGGCCTCGCCGCGCGCGATGCCCTCCAGGGTGCGCGAGAGCTCGCTGCGCCGGCGCGCGCTGTCGCGGTCGATGCGCACGATGCGCGCACCGGGAAAGCGGGCGCCGAGCGTGTCCTCGACGCGCTGCGTGCCGCGGCCCATCGCCTTCAGGTCGAGGTTGCCGCAGGTGGGGCAGGCGCGCGGCACCGGCGCCTCGTCGCCGCAGTGATGGCAGCGCAGGCAGTGGCCGACGCGGTGCAGCACCATGCGCGCCGTGCACCGCTTGCAGCCTGCGGTCCAGTCGCAGGCGTGGCAGGCGAGCACCGGCGCATAGCCGCGCCGGTTGATGAAGACAAGGCTTTGCTCGCCGCGCGGCAGGCGCTCGCCGATCGCCGCGAACAGGCTTGGCGCGAAGCCGTGCTCGGCGCCTTCGCGGCGCAGGTCGATCGTGCGTACCGCAGGCAGGCGCGCCCCCGGCACGGCGCGTTCGGGCAGCGCGAGCCGCTCGTAGCGGCCTTCGATTGCGTTCTGCCAGGTCTCGAGCGACGGCGTCGCCGTGCCGAGGACGACGGGGCAGGCGGCGTGCTTCGCCCGCACCACCGCCGCGTCGCGGCCGGAATAGCGTAATCCTTCCTGCTGCTTGAACGACGTGTCGTGCTCCTCGTCCACCACGACCAGGGCGAGGTTCGGCAGCGGTGTGAGTACGGCGAGCCGGGTGCCGAGCACGAGCCCGGCCTCGCCGCGCGCCGCGGCGAGCCAGGCCGCCGTGCGCGGCACGTCCTCGAGCGCGCTATGCAGAAGCGCAACGCGGGCCCCCGGAAAGGCGCGGCGAAAGCGCGCCTCGAGCTGCGGCGTGAGACTGATCTCGGGCACCATGACCAGCGCCTGTCCGCCGCGCTCCAGCACCTGCGAGATGAGGCGCAGGTAGACCTCGGTCTTGCCGCTCCCGGTCACGCCGTGCAGCAGGAACGCCTTGAACCCGCCGAGCGCGCCGCCGATGCGCTCGATGGCCTGCGCCTGGGCGGCGGTCGGTTGGTGCGGGGAGACGAAATGCGGCGACGCCGGGTCAGCCGCAGCCGGCGCGCGCGCCTTCTTCGGCAGCGGTTTCAGCGACCGCAGGCGCGGGGGCAGCGCGCCGATCACGGTCTCGCCCAGCGGACGCTGGTAGTAGGCGGCCAGAAAGCGCATCAGCTCCAGCCACGGCGCGGGCAAGCGCGGCGCGTCGTCGAGTACGCGCGCTACACGCTTCAGCTTCGCGGCTGCGATCGTGCTGCTCGTGCCCTCCTCCACGACCACACCGACGCGCGCGCGCGTGCCGAAAGGCACGACCACGCGATCGCCGACGCGTGCGACGCCTTCGTCGGCAGGCGCGTAGTCAAAAAGCGTGGCGAGCGGCACGTCGAGCGCAACGCGCAGGACGGTCATCGGCGAGCGCGCGAGCGTGTAAGCCTCGCTGCGAAAAGGCATTTTCCCTTGCCCGCCAAGGGTGTGGATAACAATGTGAATAAGCCGGTCACGTTTCCGTCATGCCCCGAGCCCGCACGAGCCACGCCGCAGCGCCCAGGGCGAGACGCGGTGTTTTACTGCATGAAATCAATGGGTTGCCGGGCTCTCCAGGGGGAATCTCGAAAAACGTCCGCTGCATAGAGGAAGAAAGCGGCTTTGTGCATAAGTCAAGCGTTTCATTTTGTGGCGCGACGCAATCTGCTGCTGTAAGTGCGCACTTCGTCCACGAGCGCGGCAACGCTTTCTATCGGCGTGTGCTGGGAGATGCCGTGACCCAGGTTGAAGACGTGGCCGGGCGCCGCGCCGAACGCGTCCAGAACGCGCCGCGCCTCTGCACGCACCGCTTCGGGCGGCGCGAAAAGCGCCGCGGGATCGAGATTTCCCTGCAACGCGACCCGTGGACCGACGCGCGCACGCGCCGCCGC
Source organism: Burkholderiales bacterium (assembly GCA_035459025.1). Classification (GTDB taxonomy): domain Bacteria; phylum Pseudomonadota; class Gammaproteobacteria; order Burkholderiales; family SG8-39; genus JAABQT01. The sequence goes on from DATHYT010000059.1 coordinate 19,627, forward strand.
TGGATCCACCGTCCAATCGAGACCGAGCGCGTCGCAGCCGCTCGATGCCATCGCCTCCAGCCACGCGCCGCCGCCCTTGGTGAACAGAATCGCAGGCACCTTGCGCCCGCCGCTTTCGCGCTTGAGCGCGGCGAAAATGCGCCGCGCGTAGGCGAGCGAGAACGCCTCATATCCGGCGTGGCTCAGCTGGCCGCCCCAGGTGTCGAAGAGCATCACCACTTGCGCGCCGGCCTCGATCTGCGCATTGAGGTAATCGGTAACGGCGCGCGTGTTCACCTCGAGGATGCGGTGCAGCAGGTCAGGCCGCGCATAGAGCATCGTCTTGAGCGCGCGCCAATCGTCGCTGCCCGCGCCCTCCACCATGTAGCAGGCGAGGGTGAAAGGGCTGCCGGCGAAGCCGATGAGCGGCACGCGGCCGGCGAGCGCCTTGCGGATCTCGCGCACCGCGTCGATCACGTAGCGCAGCCGATCGGAAGGATCGGGGGCGGCGAGCGCGCGGATGGCGGCTTCGTCGCGCAGCGGGCGCGCGAAGCGCGGGCCCTCGCCCTCGGCGAAATGCAGCCCGAGCCCCATCGCGTCCGGCACGGTCAGGATGTCGGAGAACAGGATTGCCGCATCGAGCGCAAAGCGCTCCAGCGGCTGCAGCGTCACCTCGGTGGCGAGCGCCGGCGATTTCGCCAGCGCGAGGAAGCTGCCGGCGCGCTCGCGCGTGGCGCGGTATTCGGGCAGGTAGCGCCCGGCCTGGCGCATCAACCACACCGGCGTGTAGGCCGTGGGCTCGCACGCCAGCGCGCGCAGCAGCGTGTCGTTCGTCAAAGGAGCTTTCCGGTGATGTAGCGCCACTCGACCTGGCTCACCGGCGTGATGGACAGGCGCGAGCCCGGACGCAGCAGCCACATCTTCGCGAGCGCCTTGTGCCGCCGCAGCTCCGCGAGCGGCACGAGGGGGATCTTCTTCAGCGCACGCACATCGACCATGGCCCAGCGGGGCGAGGTGCGTTTCGATTTTGCGTCGTAGTAGTCGGTGCGCCGGTCGAACTGGGTCGGATCCGGGTACGGCGCCGACGCGACTTCGGCCAGCCCCGCGATGCCGGGCTCGGGGCAGCTCGAGTGGTAGAAGAACACGCCGTCGCCGACGCGCATCGCGTCGCGCATGAAGTTGCGCGCCTGGTAGTTGCGCACGCCGGTCCACGGGGTGATGCGCCCGGGCGCAGCCAGCGCGTCGTCGATCGAGCACTCGTCGGGCTCGGATTTCATCAGCCAGAAGGGCATGTTCGGGAAATTCTAGTTCTTCTTGAGGGGGTAGCCCCCCGCTTGTGCCGGTGGGCTCGCTCCCGAACCCTGTGCTTGATCAGGGTGGTCGCTTTCCGGTCACCTCAGGTTCGTCCGGCGCCCGAAGGCGGGACGATCACAACAGTGACACTAGGGTCTGCAACCTAGGGAAGCTATCGGTTCGGAAATATGAGCCCGGTCGAACACAGCAGGGGACATCGAACGACTGCGAAGCTAGAACAGCTTCTCCTGCTTGGCGAGCGCCGCTTCCAGCCTCGCCTCGATCAGGGAGATTCTACGCTTGGCCTCCCCCATGTCAAAGCCTTCGCCGAGGCGCATGCTCAAGAGTTCGTGCGCGATGTTGAGCGCCGCCATCACGGCGATGCGCTCGGTGCCCGCGACTTTGCCTGCCTGCTTGATCTCGTTCATCTTGCCTTCGAGGTAGGCCACCGCCTGCAGCAGGGCTTCGCGCTCCTCGTCGCTGCAGGCGACGCGGTAGCCGCGCCCGAGCAGCGTGACTTCGATGGTTTTCGCGCCGTCGGCCGCGCGCTTCTCGTTGGCGCTCACTCGGGCAGGCGCGTGAGCAGCTGCTCCACCTTGCTGCGCGCACCCTCGATCTTCTCGTTCAGCCGCTTGGCGTCGTTGCGGGCGGTCGCGAGCTCCTGGCGCAGGGCGATGTTCTCGGCGCGCAGGCGCTCGCACACGCCGACGAACTGCGCGACCTTCGCCTCAAGCGAGTTGAGCTCCGCCTCCACGCGGCACACTATGTTCGAAAACCGCTACTGCGTCAAGAAATAAGGGGCGGTTCTGAATGTGTTTCCTGAGAAGGCTTTAGAGCGCCCGGCGCCTGCGGACCGCCTCCAGAATTCGACAAAGTTCGTCAGCGCCGTCCAGGAGCCGGGGGGTATGCCGCTGCAGCAATTCGGGCCGGATGGCGTACAGGTTGTCCCCGCGCACCGCGGCCAGCCCCCCGAAAGCCCGCCAGGCGTCCAGCCACGGCGGACGGGCGCCGTCGGCGCCGCTCGCCACGATCGCCTCGGGATCGGCGCGCAGTACGAGCTCGCGGTCGATCTCCGGGGCGAGGGCGGGCAGGTCGGCCATGACGTTTTCGCCGCCGCACAGCCGCATCACCTTGCTGATGACGTGATCGCCGTTCACGGTGATGAGCGGCCGGTCCCAGACCTGGTAGAACACGCGCACGGGCGGGCGCGAGGCGTGGCGATGCGCGATCGTCGCGGTCCGCGCACGGAACGCGGCCGCCGCCGGCCGGGCTGCGGTTTCCGTACCGGCCAGCCGGCCGAGGATCTCCAGCGTGCGCGCGATGTCCTCCAGCTCGCGCGGCTCGGAGCGGAACACCGGGATGCCGAGTGCCGCGATGCGCTCCACCGCGCGCGCGCTGCCGGCATTCGGCCAGGCGACCACCAGGTCGGGCCCGAGCGCCACCACCGCCTCGAGATCGATGGACGCCTCGCTGCCGATGCGCGGCAGGTGCTTCGCGTCGTCAGGGTAGTCGCTGTATTGGACCGCGCCGACCATGCGCTCGCCGGCGCCCGCGGCGTACATCAGCTCCGTCAGATGCGGCGCGAGGCTGACCACGCGGCGCGCGGGGGCCGCGAGCACCACGGGCTTGCCGTAGTCGTCCGTCACGCGCACCTCGGCCTGCGCCGCGCAGGCCGCCAGCATGAGGGCGCCGAGCATTGTGCGCGTCATGGCGGTTTGTATAATCCGCCGCGCAGTCAGCTGCAAGGTGTCCTCGCGGGGATTCGCTCTGCGAGGATGAAACGGGAAACAGGTGCGCAGTCTGCGCGTGCGCGGACTGCAATCCCTGTACTGCCCCCGCAACGGTAAGCGAAGGGGGGCGTGCCACCCCGCCACTATGGAACCCGTTCCATGGGAAGGCGGCACGTCCGCGCGTCGTGCGACGCGACCTCGCGAGTCCGGAGACCGGCCTTGTGGCGTTGCTCAGCCGCTTTGTGGGCGTCGGGGATGACGCCGGGAGGTTTGGCCATGCGTTTCGCCATCTTCGCACTGCTTGCCGCGCTCGCGCCCGCCGCGCCCGGACAAGCCGGCGACGCCGTCGTCATCACCGCTCCACGCTTTCCGGAGGATGTGCGCCGTCTGCCCGCTAGTGTGACGGTACTGGACGCGGCGGCCATCGCCAGGAGCGCGGCGCGCACGCTGCCGGAGCTGCTCGCGGAGCAGCCCGGGATCAACATGCGCGATTTTTTCGGCAACAATGCCGCCGGGACTGCGATCGATCTGCGCGGCTTCGGCATCACCGGGGCGCAAAACACCCTGGTGCTGGTCGACGGCCGGCGCATCAGCGACTTCGACCTCTCCGGGGTGCAATGGGCGGCGATCCCGCTAGCGACCATCGAGCGCATCGAGATCCTGCGCGGCACGGGCGCCGTGCTGTACGGCGATGGCGCTACGGCCGGCGTCGTGAACATCGTCACACGCTCGCCCCTCAAGCAGGGCCCGCGCGCCGAAGCCCTCGGCCGCATCGCGAGCTACGGCACGGCTGAGGGCCAGCTCTACGGCGCGCGCGCGGGTGAAAGCTTCGGCATCAACGCCTCGATCTACGGCTACGATGCCGACGGCTACCGGCGCAACAACCGCAACCGGCAGCAGAACCTGGCGACCAACATGCGCTGGGGCCTGGGCGAGAGCTACGCCGACTTGCGCTTCGGCATGGACCGCCAGGAGATGCGCTTGCCCGGCGCCCGCTCCGTTCGGCCTTCCATCGGCCTGAACGAGTACGCGACCGACCCGCGCGGCGCGCAGACGCCGCTCGACTGGTCCGAGCGCGACGGTAATCGCGCCGGCGCGACCCTCGCCCATCGCGTGGGCGAAGCCGAGCTCACGCTGGGGCTCGACTGGCGCGACAAGGAACAGCGCTCGTACTTCGACCAGCAGGGGCCCGTGGCGCGCGACGAGCGTCTGCAATGGGGCTCAATCGGCCCGCGCGCGCGCTTTCCGCTGCAGCTTGCCGGCGTGCGCCACCGCCTCACGCTCGGCGCCGACGCCAACGCCTGGCGCTACGACTCGCGCCGCGCGGACCGGCCCGAGAACCTCGGGCAGCCGGTAAACCGCGTGCGCGTGAACCAGGACGCCGTGGCGCTCTACGTGCAGGACGCCATGCAGCTCTCCGCGGAGAGCCTCTTCACGCTCGGCTGGCGCGAAGAGCGTGTGAAGTACCGCGCGAGCGATGCGTTCGATCCGACCTCGCCCGGATTCCCGGGCTTCGGCTCGCAGGCGCCGGCAGTCAGCGAAACGCAGCGCCAGCATGCCTGGGAGGCCGGCTGGCGCCAGGCCTTGTCGCCGGTTTGGACGTGGTTCGCGCGCGCTGGGCGTAGCTACCGCTTCGTGAACGCCGAGGAGATCTACGAGAGCGACGCGGCGTTCGACGCCGAGTTCCAGATCCTGCGCCCGCAGCATGCGCGCACGGTGGAGGCCGGCGCCGAGTGGCGCGAGCAGTCCGCCTCCGTGCGCGCCACGCTATTTCACGCCGACATCACGGACGAGATCCACCTCGATCCGTTCTCCGCGGGCATCGGCAACACCAATCTGCCGCCGACGCGCCGGCGCGGCATCGAAACCGAGTCCTGGTGGCAGGCGACGCGAGCGCTGCGCCTGAGCGCCGGCTACACCTACACCGACGCGCGCTTTCGCAGCGGCGTTCTACCCGGCAACGCGGGATTTGGCACCAACGTGAGCATCTCCGGCAAGCGTGTGCCGCTGGTGCCCGAGCACAAGCTGAGCCTCGGCCTCGCCTGGGACCTCGGCGCGCGCATGCGGCTCTCGGGCGCGCTGACGGCGGTGAGCTCGCAGTTCATGGACAACGACGAGCCGAACACGCTCGGGGCGAAGATCCCGGCGTACGCCCTGCTCGACCTCAAGTTCACGCGCGAATTCGGCCGCGGGCGGTTTGCGCTTGCGATCAACAATGCGCTGGACGAGGCGTACTACACTTACGCGGTGCGCAGTAATTTCACGCCCGACCGGTACAACGTCTACCCGCTTCCCGGGCGTACGCTGAGCCTCACGGCGGAACTCCGGGTTGACTGAGCCCGGTTCGATCCTCGTCATCTCGCTGCGGTTCATGGGCGACGTGCTGCTCACGACGCCGCTCATCGGCTCGCTGCGCGCGGCGTACCCGCGCGCGCCGATCGACGCGCTCGTCTTCGCCGGCACCGAGGGCGTGCTCGAGGGCAACGACGACTTGCGCGAGGTGATCGCGACCGAGCGCGGCGCGGAGCGCGCGCTGTGGCGGCGGCTGTGGCGCAAGTACGACCTGGCGGTGGTCGCGGAGACCGCCGACCGGCCACACCTCTGTGGACTGATCGCTGCACGCCGGCGCGCGGGCCTTGTGCCGTCCGAACCCGGCAAGGCGTGGTGGAAGCGCCTGTCGCTCGCGCGCGTTGTGGTGTCGCCGCCCGACCTGGCGCGGCCGGTGGCGTATCGGAGGCTCGCCGAAGCGATGGGCATCGCCTGGCGGCCGGAGATGGTGGCGCCGACGGCAAAGACGCCTGCGAGCGCATGGCGCGAGCTCCTGGGCTTCGACGCAGAGCGCGAGCGCTTCGCTGTGCTGCATCTCGCCCCGCGTTTTCGCTACAAGCGCTGGAACACGCCTGGCTGGCACGCGCTGATGGAGTGGCTGCACGCGGAGGGACTGCGGATGGTGATCACCGGCGGCCCGGGGGAAGGCGAGCGCGCCTACGTGCGCGAGGTGCTGGCGGGCG
>DATHYT010000060.1:0-5897 GCA_035459025.1 Burkholderiales bacterium
GTCGGGTCCGAGCAGGCGATCCGCCCGGGCGAGGTCAACTGGATGGTCGCCGGCCGCGGCATCACGCATTCGGAGCGCTTCGAGCGCGCGCGGCGCGAGGGTGGCCGCATGGACGGCCTGCAGGCCTGGGTGGCGCTGCCGCGCGAGGACGAGGAGACCGAGCCCGCCTTTTCCCACCATGGCGTGCAGGATCTCCCGACCCTCGACGAAGGCGGCGTTGCGCGCCGGCTCATCGCCGGCGAAGCCTACGGCGCGCGCGCACCCGTGCGCACGCATTCCCCGCTGTTCTATGTCCATAGCACGCTGGCCGCCGGTGCGCGCGAGCAGCTGCCGGCGGGGTTCGCCGAGCGAGCCGCCTACGTCATCAAGGGCGAGGTCGAGGCCGAAGGGCGGCGCTTCAAGGAAGGCCAGCTCCTGGTATTCGGCGCGGGCGCCGCGGTGCTCGAAGCGCGCACGCCCGCGGCGCTGATGCTGCTCGGCGGCGAGCCGGTGGGCGAGCGCTTCATCGAGTGGAACTTCGTATCCTCGTCGAAAGCGCGCATCGAGCAGGCCAAGGCCGACTGGCGCGCGGGGCGCATGAAGCTTCCCGATCTGGACGATCAGGAGTTCATTGCGCTGCCCTAGGCGTTCTGGATCGCCACCGCGCGCGAGTTCAGGTACGCCTCGAGCGCCTCGGGACCGCCTTCGGAGCCGTAGCCCGAGTCCTTGACCCCGCCAAAGGGCATCTCGGCCGAGGGCAGCGCCGGCATGTTCATCCACAGCATGCCGACTTCCAGCCGGCGCGCAAGGAGGTCCGAGTTCTTGAGCGAGCGCGTGAAGGCGTAGCCGGCAAGCCCGTAGGGCAGGCGGTTCGACTCGGCGATCGCCTCGTCCAGCGACTCGAACGGCCGGATCGCAGCCATGGGGCCGAACGGCTCGTCGTTGAAGACTTTCGCCTCCTTCGGCACGTCGGCGAGGATGGTCGGCTCCCAGAAGTTGCCGGCCTTGCCGATGCGCTGCCCGCCGGCAAGGAGCTTCGCGCCCTTCTTCACCGCGTCCTCGGTGAACGCGGTCATCGCCTCGACGCGGCGCGGGTTGGCGAGCGGACCCATCTGCGTGCCCTCGGCCAGACCGTCGCCGACCTTCAGCCCCTTGGCGTAGTCGGCCAGCGCCTGCGCGAAATCGCCGGCGATCGACTTGTGCACGAGGAAGCGCGTGGGCGAAATGCAGACCTGGCCCGCGTTGCGGAACTTCGCGGCCGCCGCTGCCTTGAGCGCGAGCGCGATGTCGGCGTCCTCGCACACGATCACCGGCGCGTGGCCGCCAAGTTCCATGGTGACGCGCTTCATGTGCTGGCCAGCCATCGCGGCAAGCTGCTTGCCCACCGCGATCGAGCCGGTGAAGGTGATCTTGCGGATCACCGGGTGCGGAATGAGGTAGCTCGAGATCTCGGCGGGCGCACCGTACACGAGCTGCAGGACGCCGGGCGGGATGCCGGCGTCGGCGAAGGCCTTGATCAGCGCCGCCGGCGCGGCGGGCGTCTCTTCGGGCGCCTTGACGAGCATCGAGCACCCGGCCGCGAGCCCGGCGCCGATCTTGCGCACCACCTGGTTGATCGGAAAATTCCACGGCGTGAAGGCGGCGACCGGACCGACGGGGTCCTTCATGACCATCTGCCGGATCGTGACGCTCATGCGCGAAGGCACGAGCCGTCCGTAGACGCGAAAGCCCTCCTCGGCGAACCAGTCGATGATGTCGCCGGCCGCCAGCGTCTCGGCCTTGGCTTCCGCCAGCGGCTTGCCTTGCTCCTGCGTGAGCAGCGGCGCGATCTCGCCCGCGCGCTCGCGCATCAGCGCGGCGGCCTTGCGCATGATCTTGCTGCGCTCGGCGGGCACCATGTCGCGCCAGACTTCGAAGCCCTTCTGCGCCGCCTGGAGCGCGCGGTCGAGATCGGGCCGGCCGGCATGCGCGACGCGCCCGATCTCCTTGCCGGTGGCGGGATTGACGACGGGCAGCGACTTGCCTTCCGCGGGCTGCTGCCATTTGCCGTCGATGAACAGTTGGGTGTCGATGTATCCCATGGCGGTCCTCGTTCGTTACGGATCTTGGAGAGCGCGATACTAACCCGCGCCCCAGCGCGCGGGGCGCTTCTCGACGAACGACGCGAGGCCTTCGGCCGCTTCCGCGCTGCAGCGCTTCGCCGCATGCTGCGCGACGAGCCGGCCGAGCACCGCTTCGCCGATCCCGCCCCACGCGAACTCCAGCGCCACCTCCTTGGTCTGCGCGTTCGCCTCCGGCGCGTTCTGTAACAGCTGCGCGACCACGCGCTCGCCTGCGGCCGGCAGGTCGGCGAGCGGCACCACCTCGTGCGCGAGGCCGATGCGCCGCGCTTCGTGCGCGTCGAAGCGCTCGCCCGTCAGCGCGTAGCGGCGCACCTGGCGCGCGCCGATGGCATCGGCGAGCTGCGGCAGGATGATGCCGGCCATCAGGCCCCAGCGCGTCTCGGCGATCGAGAACATCGCGTTGTCCGCGGCGATCACCACGTCGCAGGCGGCGACGATGCCGGTGCCGCCGCCGAAGCAGCCGCCCTGCACCAGCGCCACCGTCGGCACCGGCAGCGTGTTCAGGCGGTGCACCGCGCTCGCCGTGGCGCGCGAGACGCGCTCGTTTTCCTCGGCCGACTGGCCCGCGACCCGCGTGATCCATTTCAGGTCGGCGCCCGCCTGGAAGTGCCGGCCGGTGCCGCGCAGCACCACGACGCGCAGGCCCGGATGCGCGCCCAGCTCGTCCATCGCTTCGTGCAGGCCGCCGATCAGCGTCTCGTCATAGGCGTTGTTCACGTCGGGGCGGTTCAGCGTCACGGTGGCGACGCCGCGGGCGTCGAGGTCTCGCAGTACGGCTGGCGGTTGGCTCATGACGTCTTCCTTCGCTTGAGGATTTCGGCTGTCGGTGATGATCGAGTTGCTTGGAACGACAGGACTTTATCAACCATACGCTGATGATGCAGCAGTAGTGGGCGGGAGCACCATGAGTGCTCACCGCCGTCGAACGAATGCAGAAGAGTTGCCAACGATCGAGCACCGCGCGCAAGGCCGGGTCGTTCCTCAGCCGGAGCCGGAGCGCCTCATCCGTAGATCTTTTCGTCCACCGCGCCCGACTCGAGGGCGTCGGGCTCGAGATCGCGGGTCGCGTTGACGCGCCCGGCGGCAGCGTGCTCCTTGTACCACTCGCTGCTGGCAATGGCGGAAAGCACTTCGTTGGTGCCGGTCCAGATCGACGCCAGGCGCAGGTCGCGGTGAATGCGCTCGATCGGAAACACGTTGGTATAGCCGATGCCCCCCATCACCTGCATGGCGTTGTGCACCACCTGCTGGCAGGACTCGGTCACGAACTTCTTGGTCTCCGACACCAGGCGGCGGACGCGTGACGAGGCGCCCTCGTGCTGCACCGCGAGACAGGTGCTGTAGACGAAGGCGCGCGAGGCGTCGAGCAGCATCGCGGCGTCAGCGATCTGGAAGCTGACGCCCTGAAAGCGGTTGATCACCTGGCCGAACGCCTTGCGCCTGCTGGTGTAGGTGGTCGCGACCTCGAGCGCCGGCCGCGCGGCGCCGATGGTCATCGCCGCGGTGCCAAGCCGCTCCGGGATCATCATGGTATTGAACACGGCGAGACCCCCGTGCAGCTCGCCGAGCAGATTCTCCTTCGGGACTTTCACGTCCGTAAACACGACGCGACTCGCGCCCCCTCCCCGGCATCCCATCAGTCCGTAAAGATAGTCGGCGGAGACGCCGGGACCGCGATCCACCAGCAGGCAGGAGATCCCGCGGTGCGGCTCGGCGTGCGGATCGGTGCGCGCATAGACCAGGAAGTAATCGGCCGCCGTCCCGCCGACGATGAAGCGCTTCTGGCCGTTGAGCAGGAAGTGATCGCCGCGGTCCTCGGCCACGGTCGTGGTACCGAAGAAATCGGAGCCGCCGCGAGGCTCGGTGAGACACTCGGCGGCGAAGATCTCGCCGCGCAGCAGCGGCGCGACATACTTTTCCTTTTGCGCATCGTTGCCGTGCAGGACGATGGCGTCGCACACCAGCTCGGCGCCGACGCCGAACGTGCAGGCGAATATGTAACCGAGCGCGCCGACCTCCTCCATCACCATCGCGGTGCTGACCCAGTCGAGCTCGCGACCGCCCCAGCGCTTCGCATAGCGACAGCCCATCAGGTTGCGGCGGCCCGCCTCGCGCAGAAAATCGCGAGGGAAATCGATCTTGTCGGCATCCATGTCGAGGATCAGCTGGCGCGGCACCGACTTGACGAAGTCGCGGACTTCGTCGCGCAACGCGCGCTGGGTCTCATTGAGCGTGAAATCGAACATCGCAGCCTCCGGCCTCGGGTGTGTTCTTTCTATCCTATGCCTCGACGGGCGGGTATGGGGAGAGGCTCAAAGGGGGGCACCGCGCCCGGCCGATCCTGCGCAGTGGCCAACCCGCTGCATCGCCCCGCCGCGGCCCCGAAAGCGCCGCTGCACCATTAGAAATGCGGAGGGCGCAAGCCCTTCCTTTTTCATCCGTACCGGTGCCGCCGGCATGCAACGCGACCGGCTCGACGAGTCTTTTGCAGCGCGCCAATCGCTGAAATTTCCCTGGTCGCTGCATGGTTCGGGAATGCCGTAACACCACTCTTTTGTGGGATGATGCGCGGCGGCGTGCGCCGCGCGCCCGGGTGGTATTTGCTTCGAGTTCCAACTAGGAACGAAAGGAAAACCGTTATGCGAGTTCCAAGCGTTGCGCAGTCCGTCCCGCAGCAGAAGCTCCTCGTTGCCGCAGTCGCGACCGCTTGCGCGCTGCCGGCGGCGGCCCTGGCGCAGTTGCCGGCCGGAGTCGAGGTCTACGGCCGCGCCAATGTCAGCTACGAGCGCATCACCGTCGACAGTACCCCCAGCGTGACGAACTGGGAGGCGGTCGACAACAGCTCGCGCATCGGCGTGCGCGGCAGGAAGGACCTCGGCGACGGCCTGTCCGGGTTCTTCCAGGTCGAGAGCCGGGTGCGCCTGGACAGCGGCGGCGATACGCTTTCCAGCCGCGACAGCTACCTCGGCATGCAAGGCGGATTCGGCACCGTGCGGGTGGGGCGCACCATCGGCCCGGTGTATTACGCCACCTACGACTACATCAGCAACCACAACCATGACACGGGCACGTCTTCCGATGCACTGCTCGCGCCCACCGTCTTCGGCAATCAGGGTTTCATGAACAACACCCTCTGGTACTCCAGCCCGAAGCTGGGACCGTTCACCTTTGACGTCGCGCTCTCCAGGCTCGACGAGGCGCGGGTTGGCTCGCTTTCGCAGCCGCAGTATCTGGGCCTCGTCGGCGCGTACGACCAGGGGCCGTTGCACGTTGCGGTCTCGCACGCGAACACGAAGGACGACAGGGACCTGACCGGGGGCGGCAAGGGTAGCAACGATACCGCCACCACCATCGGGGGCTTGTACGACTGGAACAAGAAGGTGATCATCGGCGCGCTGTACGAAACGGCAAAGAATGACTTGGCCACTGGATCCGCGAAGCGCAACTACTTCCGCGTGTCCGTGATGGTGCCGGTGGACAAGCACGAGTTCCACTTCAACCTCGGTTCGGTCAATCACCGCCTGGACCAAAATGCGTCGGATGATGGCGCAAAGCAGTGGACCCTTGGCTACAACTACAACATCGACAAGCAGTTCAAGGTCTACGCCTTCTATACGGTCGTCGACAACGAGGCGAATTCGGCAAATCCGACGCAGGGCGGCAACTACGGCTTCGCTAGCACTACGGGCCCTGGCATAGACAACAAGTCGCTCGCCGTGGGCGCGCGCTACAACTTCTGACGCGCCGTTTGCATTCGCCTGTCACCACCCCGGGCCGCGCGCCCGGGGTTTTTTT
>DATHYT010000061.1:0-1593 GCA_035459025.1 Burkholderiales bacterium
CAGCTGCTGCTGTTTCCCGAGGGCACGCGCACCACGCGCGCGCCCGTCGATGCCTTCCGTGGCGCGCTCGCACTCATCGCGCAGCAGGCCGGCGTGCCGGTGCAGACCGTATTCATCGAGACCGACAGCCCGTTCCTCGGCAAGGGCTGGCCGCTGACGCGCCGGCCGCCGCTGCCGCTGTCGTACCGCGTGCGCCTCGGCCGGCGCTTCGAGCCGCGGCGCGACCTGCACGCGTTCCTGCGCGAGCTCGAGCAGTACTACCAGGCCGAGCTCGCCGTGGCGCTCGAGCCGGCGCCGCCATTCCCCGCCGACGTGGAGTCGCGGCCGGCGTGAGCGCGGGGGCGCCGTCGCGCACCCACCTGGTGGTCATCCCGAGCTACAACCCCGGCCCGCAGGTGTACGAGACCGTACGCGCGGCGCGCGCGCACTGGAATCCGGTGTGGGTGGTGGTGGACGGCAGCACGGACGGCACGCGCGCAAAACTGGAGCGCATGACGCGCGCCGATGCCGGGCTGCGCGTCCTGGCGCTGGAGCGCAATTGCGGCAAGGGCGCCGCTGTCCTGCACGCGCTGCGCGCGGCCGCCGCCGATGGCTACAGCCACGTTCTGACCATGGACGCGGATGGCCAGCATCCCGCGGCGTCGATCCCTGAATTCATGGCTGCCTCGCAGCGTGCGCCCGAGGCGATGGTGCTCGGCGTGCCGCAGTTCGACGCCAGCGCGCCCGCGCTGCGCGTGCAGGGTCGGCGCGTGTCCAACTGGTGGGCGAACCTGGAGACGCTGTGGTGTGGCGTGCAGGACTCACTGTTCGGTTTTCGCGTCTATCCGGTGCGCGCGCTGCTCGAGGTGATGCAAGCGCAGCGCTGGATGCGGCGCTTCGACTTCGATCCCGAGGCGGCGGTGCGGCTCGCCTGGCGCGGCGTACCGCCGGTCAATCTCCCGGCGCCGGTGCGCTACCTGCGGCCCGAGGAGGGCGGGGTGTCGCACTTCCGCTACTGGCGCGACAATGCACTGCTGACGTGGATGCACTTCCGGCTGATGCTCGGCTTTCTCGCCCGGCTGCCGCGGCTCGTGGTCAGAGCATCCCGCCGTTGATCGCAATCGCCTGGCCGGTGATGTAGGCCGCGCGCTCCGAGGCGAGAAAGGCGACCAGGTCGGCCACCTCCTCGGCGCTGCCGGCGCGCTGCAGCGGCACCAGCTCGCGCAGGCGCTCGGGCGGAAACTCGGCGCTCATCGCCGTCGCGATCAGGCCCGGCACCACCGCGTTCACGGTCACGCCGCGCTTGCCCAGCTCCAGGGCGAGGGAGCGTGTCGCGGAGATCAGCGCTCCCTTGGCGGCAGCGTAGTTGGCCTGGCCGCGGTTGCCCGCCACCGCGCTCACCGAGGCCATGTTGACGATGCGCCCCCAGCGCGTGCGGATCATCGGCAGCGCAAGCGGCTGCGTGACGTGGAAGAATCCGTTGAGCGAGACGTCGATCACGCTGCGCCACTGCGCCTCGCTCATGCCCGGGAAGGCGGCATCGTCGTGGATTCCGGCGTTGTTCACCAGGATCTGGACCGCGCCGCGCTCGAGCAACGCCGCCAGCGCGGCGCG
>DATHYT010000062.1:0-1337 GCA_035459025.1 Burkholderiales bacterium
ATTTCGCCTCGGCGGCGGTGATCCTGCTGCGCGCCGCAGGCGTGCCGGCGCGCTATGCCACGGGCTACGCGGTGATGGAGTACAGCGCGCTCGAACAGGCCTATGTCGTGCGCGCGCGCCACGCGCACGCCTGGACCCGAGCCTGGGTCGGCGGGCGCTGGATCGACCTCGATCCGACGCCGCCCGACTGGTTCGCCGAGGAATCGAGCAGCCTCGCGCCGCTGTGGGAAAAGGTGCTCGACTTCTTCCGCTGGGCGGCCTACCGCTGGAGCCAGCGCGGGCAGTTCGAGGCAAGCGACGCGTGGTGGGGCGTGCTCGCGGCGCTGGTGGCGATCCTCGCGTGGCGCCTGCTGCGCGGCAAGCGCGTGACGCGCCGTGGGGGCGCCGCCGCAGTGGCCGAGCGCGAATATCCGGGCCGCGATTCCGAGCTCTACGAGGCGCTCAAGCCGCTGCCGCCGCGCGAGCCGGGCGAGACGCTGAGCGCGTGGCTCGCGCGCGTAGCGCCGGGGCGCTTCGACGAGGCGCTACGCCTGCACCAGCGCTATCGGTTCGATCCGGCTGGCCTCGACGCGCAGGAGCGCGCGCGGCTGCGCGAGCTCTGCCGGACGCACACTGCCTCGGCGACCTAGCGCGTCCTGCGCCCTGAGAAATCTGACACGGGATCGGTCATTGCGATAAATATTCTTATCGTCTTGTCCTGTCGTTGGTGTCCTTCGTTGCGCTCCCGGCAAAACAGGCGCATATATCGGCCGGGGGAGTTGTGTGGCTGTCCTTTTCGCGGGGGTGAAGATGGAGGCACGGGAGTTATCGGATTTCGTGGGGGCGCTCGCCGAGGCCGAGCGGCTGATTGCGACGACTGCGGCAGTCGTACAGCGCGCCAAGTCGAGGAGCCACGGCGACATGTTCGAGCACGTGGACGTGATCTCCAAGCGGCTGAGCGAGCTCCGGGTGCACGCCGAATGGCTACGGCTCGTCGCGATTGGCGACATCGAGCCGAACGCCTCACCCGAGCTGCGGGAGCGCCAGCTGGCGGATCGCCGGGTCGCGCTCGATCGCCGCGTCGTCGGCATGCGCCGGCAGCTGCTCGCGCGCGCCGAGCGCCTCAAGAAATCGGCTTGAAGTCCGCCGCCCGGCGCGAGCGCGGGCTCCGGTCTGCGCTCTCTGGTGCCGCTTGTCTGGATTGAACAGACGACCTACCGCTTACAAGGCGGTTGCTCTACCACTGAGCTAAAGCGGCCCAGGGCGAATTTTAGCCCCAACCCGGGAGCGCCCTACTTGATGCGGTAGACGCGGCCGCGGCGCTTGCCGCGCGTGGGCGAGCCCTTCTTCAGCTTGGT
>DATHYT010000063.1:0-79140 GCA_035459025.1 Burkholderiales bacterium
GGGGACAGCGGCAGCAATGGAGCGGGGACCGGTCCCCGCCTGGAAATCGTCGCCGTTGCATCCCGCGCCGCCTCCGCAGGAAACCCGAGCAAGCGCCCCGGTGCTATCGCTTATGTCGTAGACGGTTACGTCGTCGGAGAAATCGTTAGCCACATACGCGTTGTGCGACATACCGGAAATCGGAAGTGAGAAAAAGCATGGCTCCTCCGGTGGAGGGTCACCGCCACCACTGCATCCCGTCAGGGAAACGAATACGATTGCAAAGAGTGCGCTGTGCCGGAGCTTCTTCATTGAAGCCTCCTTCCGTCGCAGGGTGTAACAGGCCAATCCCGAAAGGGCGGGGCCTGCTCCCGGAGTCATGCTCGCGGATCGGCTCAGGAGGCCGGTCCTTTAGTTGACTGCCACGATGCGCGCGGCGGTCTCCTTCCTATAACTGCAGGCTAGAAGAAGCTACTCCCCGGGAAAGCACTTCGCAACCACATGGACCTGTGATGTCAGTAACCTGACACGCGTTGACGCGGTTTCCGCATCCGCACGACAGGAACTGCGCCATCGTCTGCTCGGTAGTTGATTTGGCGCAATACTAGAGCTGCGCGCTGAATGCATGTTTATTGGTCTGTCTCAGCAAAGGTCGCTGGTTCAGGCGTGAACTGACCTGCCTGCGCGGGGAGCGCGAGGCGGCATGTGATGACAACGATCGACCGCGTCGGGTCGTTGGCGGCCAGCAAGCGCCGCAATCAGGCAGCCTTCTGACACTCGCCGCGCGCGCCGCAGCTCGGCCGCGGCACGATCCGACTCGCAGGTTCGCGATAGGATGGCAGTTGCCATGCCCCGGCCCGACCAGCAGCGCTCGATCGACGAAGCGCGGCAAAGTTTCGACGCAGTGCTGCACACGCCCGAATTCAGGAAAGTGCACGAGGACGACGCGCACCTGAACCTGCTCATCGGATACCTGGCGATCACGCCGGAGGGACGCTACCTCGACCTCGGAACGGGCAACGGCTACGTCGCCTTCTCCATCGCCGCACGGCATCCGGACTGCCGGGTTACGGGCATCGACGTCGCCGACAAAGCCATCAGAAGGAACGTCGAATTGGCCCGCGAGAAAGGCCTGAACAACATCGAGTTCACGGCGATGGACGGAGTCGGCCTTGGCGTTCCAGCTGATGCCTTTAATGGCGTCATCTGCCGCTATACCCTCCATCACCTGCCCGCCCTGCGCGGCACTCTGGGCGAGGTCCACGTGGCGCTGAAGGACGCGGGACGTTTCGTCGTTGCCGATGCTCTGAGGGACGATGCTGATGCTTGCGACTTCATCAACCGCTTCATGGCCCTGAAGCCAGATGGCCACGTGCGGATTCACACCCGAAACGAGCTGCTTGCGTTATTGGGTGAATGCGGCTTCCAGCCTTTAGACCTCGCGATGACTTCGATTGCGTTTACGCGACCCCTGAACCCGGATTACCGGGCGCTGCTCGATGCAACAGCGCCGCCGATCCTTCGGGCTTACGGCATCACCATGCAAGGCAACGAGGTGTCCGCGCGCTTGGACATCCTCAACGCGACATTCGCCAAAGCACGGAATGAATAGCCCGGACGTTCACACGCCGATGATGCAGCAGTACCTGCGCATCAAAGCGGAGCACCCCGACATCCTGCTCTTTTACCGGATGGGGGACTTTTACGAGCTGTTTTACGACGACGCGGAGCGCGCCTCGCGCCTGCTGGACCTGACGCTCACCGCGCGCGGCCAGTCGGCGGGCGCGCCGGTCACCATGGCGGGCGTGCCCGCGCATTCGGTCGAGCAGTACCTGGCCAGGCTGGTGAAGCTCGGGGAGTCCGTTGCGATCTGCGAGCAGGTCGGCGACGTCGCCACGGCCAAAGGCCCGGTCGAGCGTCAAGTGACGCGCATCGTCACCCCCGGCACGCTCACCGATTCGGAACTGCTGGACGACAAGGCCGACAACGTTCTGCTCGCGCTGACGGCGGACAAGGCCACCGTGGGCCTCGCCTGGCTGTCGCTCGCCAGCGGCACGCTGCGCGTGGCGGAGGTGGCGCCGCAGGCGCTGGCCAACGAATTGCGCCGCATCGGCCCGGCGGAGATTCTCGCCGCGGAAGGGACCGAGCCGGAGGGCTACTTCATCACGCGCCTGCCCGCCTGGCAGTTCGACGTCGATTCCGGCAGGAAGCGCCTGCTCGAGCAGCTCGGCGCGGCGAGCCTCACCGGCTACGGCGTGGACGACCTCGGCCTCGCCATCGGCGCCTGCGGCGCGCTGCTCGACTACGCGAAGAAGACCCAGGGACAGGCGCTGGCGCACGTCAACGCAGTGTCGGCGGAGCGCACCGCGGAATACCTGCGCATGGACGCCGCGACGCGGCGCAACCTGGAGATTACCGAGACGCTGCGCGGCGAGCCCGCGCCGACGCTGCTCTCGCTTCTGGACCGCTGCGCGAGCGGCATGGGCAGCCGCCGGCTGCACCACTGGCTGCACCACCCGCTGCGCGATCGCGCGGCAGTCGCGGAGCGGCATGCGGCCGTGGAGCGGCTGCACGGCAGCACGGAACCGATCCACTCGACGCTGCGCCGCTGCGCCGACGTCGAGCGCATCACCGCGCGCATTGCACTGAAGAACGCGCGGCCGCGGGACCTTTCGGGATTGCGGGACAGCGTCGGGCTGCTGCCCGGGCTGCGGCAGGCGGTACCCGGCGAAAGCGCGCTTCTGCAGCTGCTGATGGCCGATCTGGAGACGCCGCAGGCTTGCCTCGATCTCCTGTGCCGCGCGGTCGCACCGGAGCCCGCGGCACAAGTGCGCGACGGCGGCGTGATCGCCGAGGGCTACAGCGCCGAACTCGACGAGCTGCGCCGACTGCAGTCCGGCGCCGGCCAGTTCCTGGTGGAGCTGGAAGCGCGCGAGCGCGCGCGCACCGGCATCCCCAACCTGCGCGTGGCCTACAACCACGTGCACGGCTACTACATCGAGGTGACGCACTCGCACGCCGAGAAGATCCCCGCCGAGTACCGCCGCCGGCAGACTCTGAAGAACGCCGAGCGCTACATCACGCCCGAGCTGAAGGCGTTCGAGGACAAGGCGCTCTCGGCGCGCGATCGCGCGCTGGCGCTGGAAAAATCGCTCTACGATGAACTGCTCGAAAAGCTGGGCGCGCACCTTGCCGAGCTGCAGCGCATTGCGCGCGCCCTCGCGCAGCTCGACGTGCTCGCCGCCTTCGCCGCGGTGGCGCAGGAACGCGGCTACTGCCGGCCGCAATTCGTGGACGACGTGCGCGTCGACATCGAGGCCGGGCGCCACCCGGTGGTGGAAGGCCAAGTCGAGCGCTTCATCGCCAACGACGCGCGCCTTGCGCCGTCGCGCCAGCTGCTGCTCATCACCGGGCCGAACATGGGCGGCAAGTCCACCTACATGCGCCAGGTGGCGCTGATCGTGCTGCTTGCGCACGCCGGATCCTTCGTGCCCGCGAAGGCCGCGCGCCTCGGCCCGATCGACCAGATCTTCACGCGCATCGGCGCCGCCGACGACCTCGCCGGCGGGCGCTCCACCTTCATGGTGGAGATGACCGAGAGCGCCAATATCCTGCACAACGCCACGGCGCAGAGCCTGGTGCTGATGGACGAGGTCGGCCGCGGTACTTCGACCTTCGACGGCCTGGCGCTCGCCTGGGCCATCGCGCGCCAGCTGCTGGAGCGCAACAAGGCGCCGACGCTCTTCGCCACCCATTACTTCGAGATGACGCGCATCGCGCTCGAGTACAGGGAGGCGGCCAACGTGCACCTCGATGCCGTGGAGCACAAGGACTCGATCGTCTTCCTGCACGCCGTCGAGGAAGGTCCCGCCTCGCAAAGCTACGGCTTGCAGGTGGCGCAGCTCGCCGGGGTGCCGAAGGCCGTGATCCAGCGCGCGCGGCGCATCCTGCAGCAGCTGGAAGAGGCGAGCCGCGCCGGCGGGGCGCAGGCCGATCTCTTCGCCCGGCCCGCCGCCGAGGAGCCCGAGCCGGCGAGCGATGCGCTGCGCGACGCGCTGGCGCAGGTCAATCCCGACGAGCTCTCGCCGCGCGAGGCGCTGGAGCTGCTGTACCGGCTGAAGCGGCTGTAGGCGCCATGCCGCTCGTGGACATCGGGGCGAACCTCACGCACACGTCGTTTCGCGACGACCTCGGCGCGGTGCTGGCGCGCGCGACAGAGCATGGGGTCGCGCAGATCGTCGTCACCGGCACCACGGTGGAGGAAAGCCGCCGCGCCGCGGCGCTGGCCGAGGCGCACGGCCTGCACGCCACCGCGGGCGTGCACCCGCACCACGCACGCGAGTGCGACGGCACCACGATACCCGCGCTGCGCGAGATCGCGGCGCACCCGAGGGTCGTGGCGATCGGCGAGTGCGGGCTGGACTTCAACCGCAACTACTCGCCGCACCCCAGCCAGGAGAAATGGTTCGTCTCGCAGCTCGAGCTCGCCGCCGAGCTCGGCAAGCCGCTGTTCCTGCACTCGCGCGACGCACACCCGCGCTTCGCCGAGATCCTCAGGAACCTGCGCATCGGCAAGGCGGTGGCGCATTGCTTCACCGGCGAAGCGGCCGAGCTGCGCGCCTACCTCGACCTGGGCCTGTACATCGGCATCACGGGATGGATCTGCGACGAGCGCCGCGGCCGGCACCTGGTCGAGCTGGTGAAGGACATCCCGCAGGACCGCCTGCTGCTCGAGACCGACTCGCCCTACCTCACGCCGCGCGACCTGCATCCGCAGCCCAAGGCGCGCCGCAACGAGCCGGCGCACCTGCCCCACATCCTGCGCGCCGTGGCGCGCGCGCGCGGCGAAGCGCCCGAGGCGCTCGCCGAGGCGACCACGCGCAACGCCCGCGCTTTCTTCGGACTCGCATGAACCTCGCGCAATTGCTACAAGCGAGCGCGCGCCGCGTGCCGCAGGCGCCCGCCCTGGCGCGCGGCGCGCGCACCGTGGCGAGCTACGCCGACTTTGCCGCGCGCGTGGCGCGGCTCGCCGGCGCCCTGCGCCGCCGCGGTCTCGCGCCCGGCGAGCGCGTCGCGCTCGCCATGAAGAACTGCCCCGAATACTACGAGGTGCTGTTCGCCTGCTGGCACGCGGGCCTCACGGCCGTGCCGATCAACGCCAAGCTGCACGCGCGCGAGTTCGCCTACATCCTGGAGAACTCCGGCGCCCGCCTGAGCTTCGTCACGCCCGATGTCGAGTCCGCGATCCCCGGCGGCCTGTCGGTCGCCTCGCCGGAGTTCGCCAAGCTGCGCGCGGCCGAGCCGGTTCCCGCTGCCGACACCGGCCCCGACGACGTCGCCTGGCTGTTCTACACCAGCGGCACCACCGGCGTGCCCAAGGGCGCGATGCTGACGCATCGCAACCTGCTCTACGCCAGCCAGGCGTACTACGCCGACATCGACCGCCTCGGCCCCGGCGACTCGATCCTGCACGCCGCGCCCATGTCGCACGGCTCGGGCGTGTACGGCATCCCGCACGTCGCCGCCGGCGCCCTCAACGTGATCCCGGAAAGCGGCGGCTTCGAGCCCGACGAGATCTTCAGCCTCATCGCCGCGCACCGCGGCGTCTCCTTCTTCGCCGCGCCGACCATGATCGTGCGCCTGATGGCGAGCCCCGCGGCGGGCGGCGCCGACCTGCGCCATCTGAAGACGATCACCTACGGCGGCGCGCCGATGTACGTCGCCGACTGCCTGCGCGCCATCGAGCTGTTCGGCCCGCGCCTGTACCAGCTGTTCGGCCAGGGCGAGGCGCCGATGACCATTACCGGGCTGCCGCAATCGGATCACGCCACGCGCCACAAGCTGGAGTCCTGCGGCTTCGCCCGCACCGGCGTCGAGGTGCGCGTGGTGGACGACGCGGACCGCGAGCTCCCCGTGGGCGAGGTCGGCGAGATCGTGACGCGCTCGGACTGCGTGATGGCGGGCTACTGGCAGAACGCCGAGGCCACCGCGAAGTCCCTGCGCGGCGGCTGGCTGCACACGGGCGACATCGGCAGCCTCGACGTCTCGGGCTACCTCACGATCCGCGACCGCTCCAAGGACATGATCATCTCGGGCGGCTCGAACATCTACCCGCGCGAGATCGAGGAAGTGCTGCTGCGCCACCCCGCGGTCGCCGAGTGCTCGGTGGTGGGGCGCTCGCACGCCGAATGGGGCGAGGAAGTGGTGGCGTTCGTCGTGCGGCGCGCCGACGTGTCGGCGCAGGAGCTGGACGCGCTCTGCCTCGAGCACATCGCGCGCTTCAAGCGCCCGCGCGACTACCGCTTCGTGGATGCGCTGCCCAAGAACAACTACGGCAAAGTGCTCAAAACCGCCCTGCGCGAGCTCGCCTAGCCCCAGTCGTTTTCCGGATCGCGCTCGTGGTCGTGCCGCTCGATGACCTCGCGCACGACGCCGTCGTCCGAGAACTGCACGAACAGCACGCGCAACTCCCGGACGGCATGCCGCCAGGGGTACTCCCAGACGTCGCGCTGTAGGCGCGGCAGCCGCATGACGCTGATCGGCGGCCCAAGCAGCTCGCGGACTTCCGCGGCGCCCATGCCGACGCGGACACTGTGGATGTTCGCGTAGGTCAGCCGCTGGTCGAGGCCGCGCAGCACGCCGTCCGGTCCGATGCGCGCGACGTAAACGGCCGGCCCGGCACGGTAACGCTCGAAATACTGGAGCGTCCCGCCATCCGCGTGCTTCAGCTCGAGCGCGGGCACGCCCATCAGCGCCTTCACCTCGGTCGCGCTCGACTTTCCGGGAACCAGCGTATGGCCGTCGATGGCGGCGCAGCCCGCAAGGAGCAGCGCCGCAAACCCGCTCGATATGCGCATCATGGCTTGCTCCTCAGCACCTCGATCGATCGTCCCAGGGGATCCACCCGCACCCAGTCGCCGGTCTTCAGCACCTCACGCGGGTGGGGCGTCCACCCTTCCGTAATGGTGATTCCGGCGAACACGGCGCCCTGCACCATCACCGGGTTGGTCACCCCGAAGATGAACGCTTTGGGCGCGATCTTCTTCCACTGCAGGTCGTAAAACGCCCACCCTGCTGCGATGCCCCCTTTGGCGGTGGGGAAGAAGCACACCTTGTCCTTGATGTTCTGGCCCTCGAGCTTGTGGCCGGCCTTGGTGATGACGCCGCTCCAGCGGTCCAGGTCGTAGCGCGGCGAGAACCCCTCCTCGGACAGCAGCGCCACGCCCTCCACCGGCGGGCCGAAGGCGCGCGCCACGCGCAGGCGCGCCGCGCTCACCGCAGCACTCCCGTGCACGCGATGTCGACGCACTCGCGTGTGCGCCGCAAGATGGTGTTGAAGCGGTGCGCGCCGATGATGTTCACGATCTTCGCGGAGTTCGACACCATGTTGGACCACTTGTTCGCCACGCGCATCGGCGACAGGTTCTGCAGGATGTAGAAGCACACGCCCTCGAGGATCGTGACGCCGGCGTCCTCCAGGGCCTTGGCGTAGCCCAGGGCGCGGGACTGCGCCAGCACGCCGCCGTTGGTGGTCACGATGCAGTGCCCGCCCGGGTGCACCCTGCGCCCGTCGAAGAGGGCGGCGAGCTGCTTCATCTCGAGCAGCGACTGCTGCGGGCCGGAGAACACGACCAGGCGCGCGTCGCCGTCGCCCAGCCCGTAGCCGGCGTAGACGCGCTCGAGGTCCGCATCCGTGACCGCGAGGCGCTCGGCCGGCGCGCGGCCGCCGAGCGCGGCCTCCAGCGTGGGCGCTTCGGGCGTCGCGCCGACGAAATGGAACATGCCCATCGAGCCGTAGCTCGCGAGCGCCGCGCCCAGGTGCTTCAGCTCGTCGGCGCCCGGCGTGCGGTGAAAGCCGTGGAACACCGGCACCGAGAAGTAGCTCTGGTGCGGCTCGCCCACCAGCTTGCCGACCGCGCCCCAGTCGGCGAGGTCGTCCAGGCGCGCGCGCAGCTCGACGGTGAAGACGCCGCGCCGATGCGCGTCGAGATGAAAGCCATACTCGGGCGTGCGGCCCGTGATCGCCGCGGCGAGCGCGGCCGGGCCCGACTCGAAGTTGCTGCGCGCGCCGAACACCGAATTGGCGTAGATCACCGTGCCGGTGTCGCCCCAGGCCACGTGCTCGCCGAGGTGCGGCTGGTACACCGTCTGGTAGTTGATGCAGGTATCGGTGGTCACCACGTCCATGCGCCGCAGCGTGGCGATCAGCTCGCGCTCCTTGGCCACTTCGCCCGCGTCCTGACCGAGGCGCTCGCAGTGCGCGAAATCGACGCAGCGCGCGTTGGTGGTGGTGCTGACGGCGCAGCGCGCGCCGAGCGCGGCGGTGTCCTTCAGCCACTGCAGGCCGCCGTCGCCCATCACCTCGATGTCGCCCATCATGTGGACGTTGGTGACCGGCACGAAGCGCTTGGCGCCCCAGAACTCGCCCACCTTGATCTGGTACTCGAGCGCGCGGCGCGCGGCGGCGCCGCGCTCACCGCCAAGGAGGGCGCGCTCCTCCCCGGTCAGCTGCACCTACTCCCCCTTGCCGGGGTTCGGGGTGAAGTATTTCGCGTACTTGTCGGGGACGCCCTTCCACTCGTCCGCGTCGGGCGGCGGCGTGCCCTTGCGCGTGATGTTGGGCCACTTCAGCGAGAACTCGGTGTTCATCTGCAGCCAGCGCTCGGCCTTGGGGTCGGAGTCCGGCAGGATGGCCTTCGGCGGGCACTCGGGCTCGCAAACGCCGCAGTCGATGCACTCGTCGGG
Organism: Burkholderiales bacterium; assembly: GCA_035459025.1. Classification (GTDB taxonomy): domain Bacteria; phylum Pseudomonadota; class Gammaproteobacteria; order Burkholderiales; family SG8-39; genus JAABQT01. Next base: position 8,725 of record DATHYT010000063.1, read on the forward strand.
GTGGATGACCACCATGTTCTCGCCCTCGTAGAAGCAGTCCACGGGGCAGACCTCGATGCAGTCCATGTGCTTGCACTTGATGCAGTCTTCGGTGACGACGTAGGTCATTGCGGGCGCGCGGGGCGAATTGCGGAAGGCGCGATTATGTCATCTTCAGGCGTCGACGATGAACTGGAACGCCGCCGTTTTGCTTTCGCCCCTCTGCGCCATGGCGACGACCAGCTCTGGGCGCCACAGCCCGTCGCGCGCGTCGCCCGGAAAGTACAGCTGCGTGGTGAGGATGCGCCCGCCCGGCGCCTGCACCTTGACGTGGATGTGGCGCGCGCGGCCCGGATATGGCGCAGGGAAGATGGTTTCCAGCCGGAAGCGCCCTTCCGCGTCCGCGAACAGGTGGCCGCGGTAGCGAAAGCCGACGTTGTCGTACTCTCCGTTCTCGTCGCAGTGCCAGAAATCGAGCAGCGCGCGGGACACCGGGCGGCACTGCGGCGACACCACGCGCCCGGTGAGCAGCAGCCGCTCGGCCTTCGTTCCGGGCTCGACGAGCGAGGCCCGCAGCGGCGTGTTCGGGGTGTAGTAAGGCCCCTCGCTCTGGCGGGGGGTGAGGGATGCCTGCGGGCCGCACGCGGGAGTCAGCGGCAGGTCACGGGCGAAGGCGGCGCCGACGAAGGGCAAGGCGACCGCGGCCCCGATGAATCGGCGCCGTGTGTGGGTTCTCATGAGTTCAGCCTTTCACGCAAACGATCTGCTTGAGCGTGTGTAGGACTTCGACCAGGTCGCTTTGGTTCGCCATCACCTCGTCGATGTCCTTGTAGGCGCCCGGGATCTCGTCGAGCACGCCCTTGTCCTTGCGGCACACCACCCCCGCGGTCTGCTCGGCGAGATCGGCGACCGAGTAGCGCTTCTCGGCCTGCGTGCGGCTCATGCGCCGCCCGGCCCCGTGCGCGCAGGACTGGAACGCCTCGGCGCCGCCCTTGCCGCGCACGATGTAGCTCCGGGTGCCCATGCTTCCCGGGATGATGCCGAGGTCGCCTGCCCGCGCGCGGATCGCCCCTTTGCGCGTCACCCACACGCTCTCGCCGTAGTGCGTCTCGCGCTCGACGTAGTTGTGGTGGCAGTTGACCGCTTCGGTGGTCACCTCGAAGGCCGGCAGGTGGCGCCTGAGCGCCGCGAGCACCAGGTCCATCATCTCGGCGCGGTTGGCACGCGCATAGTCCTGCGCCCAGGCCACCGCCGCGACGTAGTCCTCGAAGTGCTGCGCGCCCTCCGAGAAATACGCCAGGTCGCGGTCGGGCAGCACGAGCTGGTGGCGCTCGGCGTCCTGCCGCGCCAGGGCGATGAAATAGGTGCCGATGGCGTTGCCGATGCCGCGGCTGCCCGAGTGCAGCATGACCCACACGCGCTGCGCTTCGTCGAGGCACACCTCGATGAAATGGTTGCCGCCGCCGAGGGTGCCGAGCTGGCGCACCCAGCTGGAATTCTTGCCGACGCGCTTTTCGACCCCGGGGTGCTTGTCGAGGATCGCGCGCAAGCCGCGCTTGAACGGCTTTGCGGCGTCGCTGCGCGCATCGCGCTCGTCGTGCTGCTCGAACCCCACCGGCACGTCGCGCGAGATCTGCGCAAACACCTTCTTCAGGGACGCCTCGTCGATCTCGTTCGCGGTCAGCGACAGGCGCGCGGCGATCATGCCGCAGCCGATGTCCACCCCCACCGCCGCCGGGATGATGGCGCGCAGCGTCGGGATCACCGAGCCGACGGTGGCGCCGATGCCGTGGTGCACGTCGGGCATCGCCGCGACGTGGTGGTGCACGATCGGCAGCTGCGAGATGTTGACGAGCTGCCGGCGCGCGGCTTCCTCGACGAGGTCGGTATAGACCTTGACGGGGACGCGGCCTTCGCGGATCTCCTGGCGCACCGGCATGGCCGGATGTTAGACCACGAACGGCTGCATTTTCTCCCGCAGATCCGTCGGGATCGGCAGCGCGCGCTGCGACTCGAGCGACATCAGCACCACCTTGTGCCGGGCGCGGAACTTCTCGTCGCCCGCCACCCGCCCGAGCACGGCGAACTCGATCGAGCTGCGGCCGAGCTTGGCAATGGACAGCTCGAGCACCAGCAGGTCCCCCAGGTGGCAGGGCCTGAAGAACTCGCAGCCGGTGTTCACGATCGGAAAGCCCACGCGCCGCTGGATGTGCATCTCGTTGAAGGTGAAGCCGATCGCCTCGCCGAACCAGTCCTCGACCACCCCGTTCACCATGTCGAAGAAGTTGACGAAATAGACGATGCCCGCCGGGTCGCAGTGCGAGAAGCGGATCTTGCGCTCGGTGGTGAAGCGGCGCCCCATCACTCAGTCGAGCGGGATGCCGACGTAGTTCTCCGCCAGCGTCGTCGCCTTGGCCCTGGAGCTGGTCAGGTAGTCGAGTTCGGCGAGCTGCAGGCGGTGCTGGAACGGCGTGTCGTCGTGGAATCGATGCAGCATCGAGGTCATCCACCACGAGAAGTGCTCGACGCGCCAAGTCCGGCGCAGCGCGGTCGCCGAGTACTGGGCGAGCAGGTCGTTCCTATGGTCCTGGTAGTGGGCCTTCAGCGCGCGCGCCAGCACGCGCACGTCGGCCACCGCCAGGTTGAGCCCCTTGGCGCCGGTCGGCGGCACGATGTGCGCCGCGTCTCCGGCGAGGAAGAGCCGGCCGTACTGCATCGGCTCGACCACGAAGCTGCGCATGGCGACGATGCCCTTCTGGAAGATGCGGCCCTCCTTCAGCACCCAGCCGTCGGCGGTGGCGAGCCGCGCGCGCAGCTCCTCCCAGACGCGATCGTCGGGCCAGTTCTCGATGCGGTCCTCGGGATCGCATTGCACGTACAGGCGCTGGATCTCGGGCGAGCGCGTGCTGACCAGGGCGAAGCCGCGCTCGTGGTGCGCGTAGATCAGCTCGTCGGTCGAGGGCGGCGCCTGCACCAGGACCCCGAGCCAACCGAAGGGGTAGCTGCGGCTGAACTCGTGGCGGCGCCGCGACGGCATCGACGGGCGCGAGACGCCGTGAAAGCCGTCGCAGCCCGCGACGTAGTCGCACGCGAGCTCGCACAGCTCGCCAGCGGCATTGCGGAACCGCACCCTGGGCGCGTCGGTGTCGAGGTCCTGCAGCGTTACGTCCTTCGCGCCGAACTCGATCGGCGCGCCGGCGTCCAGGCGCGCCTTCACCAGGTCCCTGATCACCTCGTGCTGCGCGTACACCATGATCGAGCGCCCGCCGGTGAGCCCGGCGAGGTCGATGCGCCGCGTGCGCCCGTCGAAGCGCAGGTAGATGCCGTGGTGCACGGCGCCCTCGTGCATCATGCGCTCGCCGACGCCGGTCTCGTTCAGGATGTTGACCGTGCCCTGCTCCAGCACCCCGGCGCGGATCGTGGCCTCGATCTCCTCGCGCGTGCGCGTCTCCAGGACCACGGACTCGATGTCGTCCAGCCGCAACAGGTGCGCGAGCAGCAGCCCCGCGGGGCCGGCGCCGATGATGGCCACTTGTGTGCGGTTGGTCACGCCGCGTCGGGATTAAGATGCCATACTATCTGTTGGCGTCGGCATGCGGCCATTTTATCGCCGCTCACCAAGGAGTCGATCATGCGCATCCTCATCATTTCGCTTCTCTCGGCACTGCTGGCTGCCGCGCCGGCGGCGGCGCAGGAGATCGACCAGCTGCAGACGATCGGTCAATCTAAATTCCGCCTGCTGTCCGAGGACCTCGGCGCGGCGCTCAGCTACCACGCGCAGACTCCCGCGGAACCCCTCGGCATCACCGGGTTCGATTTCGGCGTCGGGGTCACGGCCACGAAGATGGAGAACGCCGCGATCCTGCAGCAGGTGACCTCCGACGACGCGGAAACCACGATCTACGTGCCGACGATCCGCCTGCACAAGGGCCTGCCCGCCGGGTTCGATATCGGACTGACCTACGCTTCGGTTCCCGGAAGCAACATCAGGTACACGGGCGGCGAGCTGCGCTACGCCATCCTGCAGGGCGGCGTGGCCTCGCCGGCGCTCGCGGTGCGCGGCAGCCTGACCAAGCTGAGCGGCGTCGACCAGCTGTCCCTGGACACGCGTGGCGTGGACATTTCCATCTCCAAGGGCTTCGCGTTCCTGACGCCGTACGCGGGAATCGGGCGCGTGTGGGTGGAGAGCAAGCCCAGCGGGGTGCCGTTGCTGGTCGCAGAGAAATTCACCCTCACCAAGGCGTTCATCGGCATCGGCATGAATTTCGCGCTGCTGAACGTCAACTTCCAGGTCGACAAGACCGGCGACGCGACCTCCTCCAGCGTGAAGCTCGGCTGGCGCTTCTAGAGGCCGAGCAGCCGGGCCGCGTTCTGCTTCAGGATCAGCGGCCGCACCGCTGGCTTGATGGGCAGCTTGTCGAACTCGGCGAGCCACTTTTCCGGCGCGATCACCGGATAGTCGGAGCCGAACAGGATCCGGTCCTTCAGTAGCGTGTTGGCGTACTGGACGAGGAGCGGCGGGAAGTACTTCGGCGACCAGCCCGAGAGGTCGATATAGACCTGCGGCTTGTGCGTCGCCACCGACAGCGCCTCTTCCTGCCACGGGAACGAAGGGTGCGCGAGGATCAGCGGCATGGCGGGAAAATCCGCCGCCACGTCGTCCAGCAGCATCGGGTTCGAATACTTCAGGCGGATGCCGCCGCCGCCCGGCGTTTGCGCGCCGACGCCCGTCTGCCCGGTGTGAAAGAGCGCCGGCAGCTTCGCCTCCGCGATCACCTCGTAGAGCGGATAGGCCATGCGGTCGTTGGGATAGAACTCCTGCACCGACGGATGGAACTTGAAGCCGCGCACCTGGTAGTCCCGGATCAGGCGCCGCGCCATCTTCACGCCCTCGGCGCCGCGGTGCGGGTTGATGCTGGCGAACGGGATCGCGACGTCGGCATTGCTGTGCGCGAGCTCCGCGACCTCCTCATTGGTGATGCCGCGGCTCGCGCCCTTCTCGCCGTCCACGGTGAAGACGACGAAGGCCATCTTCAGCTTGCGGTACATGTCGGCCATCTCGGGCACCGTCTGGTGCTGGGGCGTGTAGCGGAAGTAATTGCCCATCGCCTGCTGTGACTCGGTCGGCGTGTCGCCCACGCGCAGCGCCGACTTCCAGGCGTGGGTATGCATGTCGATGGCGACGAAGTTCTCGATATTCATGTATTCGCTTTCAGCACCTGCGGGCCGTAGGGTTCCGTGTACAGCATTTCTACCAGATCGGCGCGGCGTTGCAGCACGGCGCGCTGGTTGATCGAGCCCTTGTCGGTGATCTCGCCCGCGTCGATCGACAACGGCCCCGCGAGGAGCGCGGCGCGCGCGATGCGGGTGCTGCTGCCCGTGCTGCGCGCGGCGAGCGCATCGAGCAGCTTCTGCAGGTCCGGTTCTTTCGCGCCGGGCCGCGGAATGACGAGCGCGCACACCTCGTCCCGGTCGTGGCCGGCGATGACGGCATCCTGCACCCACGGATTGCCCGCGGCGATGACCTCGGCGCGCAGGCGCCCGACGCTCACCCAGGTGCCGGTGGTCAGCTTGAAGTCCTCCGCAATGCGGCCGTCGAACTCCAGCCCCTGCGCCGGGTCGCCGGGATCGAGGAACCGGAGCGCATCGCCGGTGCGGTAGTAGCCCTCCTCGTCGAAGGCCGCGCGCGTCAGCGCCGGCTGGCGCCAGTAGCCGGGGGTGATGCTCGGGCCGCGAAAGCGCGCCTCGAGCTTGCCGTTCACCGGCGCGAGCTTCATCTCCAGCCCGTCCACCGGCAGTCCCACGGTGCCCGCGCGCGCGGCGCCGCGGTTGGTGCTCATGGCGAAGGGCGCGGTTTCGGTGGCGCCGTAGCCCGTGATCCAGAGGATGCGCTCGCCGCAGGAGCGCTCGGCGAGTTCCTCGTAGGCCTGCCACACCGCCTGCGGCAGCACCGCCGCCGCGTACTGCATGAGCCCCATCCGGCTGAAGAAGCTCCGGCGCAGCGCTTCGTCGGCGCGCAGGAACGGCAGCAACGCCTCGTAGCCGCGCGGCACGTTGAAGTAGATGGTCGGCGCCACGTCGCGCAGGTTCGCCACCGTCTTCTCGATCATGCCGGGAACCGGCCGGCCCTCGTCGATATGGAGCGTGCCGCCGTTGTAGACCACGATGCCGATGTTGTGGCTGCCGCCCGCGGTGTGGTGCCAGGGCAGCCAGTCCACGAGCACCGGCGGCACCGCAGCGAGGAACGGCAGCGCCTGCGCGAGCATCTGCTGGTTCGCGCACCACATGCGCTGCGTCTGGATCACGGCCTTGGGCTGGCCGGTCGAGCCCGAGGTGAACAGGAGCTTGGCGATCGTGTCGCCGCCGGTGCGCCCGTACGCGTCGTCGACCGCGGCCGTCGGCTCGGCCTCCGGAACGGTCGCGAAGACAACCTCTGCGCCCTTCGGCACGGATGCGCCGACCGCGCCCGCGTAGCGCGCTTCGTCCTGGGCGAACACGAGTCCCGGCGTAGCGAGCGCCATGACGTGGCGGAGCTTCGCGTGGTCGGTCGACACAAGCGAATACGCCGGCGACACCGGCGCGCAGGGCACGCCTGCGTAGAGCGCCCCGAGCATGAGCATGAGATGCTCGAGGGAATTTTCCGACAGGATGGCAAGCGGGCGCTCGGCCGACAGCCTGCGCTCGAGCAGGGCCTGACCGACGCGACGAGCACGCCTGAACGCCTCGCCGTACGAGAGCGTGCGCCAGCCGCCATGCGCGTCGCGCTCCGCGGCGAGCACGTGCCCGGGCCGCTCGCGCGCCCAGTGCGCCAGGCGCCCGATCAGGTTGCGCGGATACGGTCCGAGCGGGTGCGGGGAGCGCAGGAGAATAGCGCCATCCCGCCGCCGCTCCACCGCCACGTCCGCGGCCCCCAGCGGGACCCTGCGCCATGCCGTCTCACGCTGCATCTCGGGGATTCTCCCACGCAGAGTTCCATTAGAATCGCGTCATACCCACGAGGAGAAGCCATGTCCTTCGATCGCCGCAGATTCAACCAGACGCTGGCCGCCGCCACGCTCGGCTCGCTCGCGCCGTTCAACATCGCCCGCGCCCAGTCCGGCAGGCTCAAGGTCGGCGTGCTGCTGCCGCGCTCGGGCATCCAGGCCGGCATCGGCCAGGACTGCCACCGCGTCGTCGAGATCACCAACGGCTTGCTGCGCGACCTGGGGCTCCCGGCGCTCGACATCATGAACGGCGACACCGAGTCGAACGTCGACGTCGCGCGCTCGCGCGCCGAGCGCCTGATCGGCGAGGGCGCGCAGCTGCTCGTGGGCGCCTTCGACTCGGGCCAGACCACCGCCATCGCCCAGGTCGCCGAGCAGCGCGGCATCCCGCTGGTGATCAACATCGCCGCCGCGCCGCCGATCACCGAGCAGGGCTACAAGTTCGTGTTCCGCAACTTCGCCACGGCGCCGATGATCCTGGGCGATGCGTTTGCCAACCAGCTCGAGGTATTCGCGGCCACCGGCGTGTCGCCCAAGTCGGTGGTGTTCATGCACGTGAACGACACCTTCGGGCAGGCCATGCAGCGCGGCTTCACCGGCGTGATGAAGAAGTTCACCATGCCCTACACGGTCGCGGACACGATCGCCTACGACCCGGCGGCGCGCGACCTGTCGGTCGAGGTGGCCAAGGCCAAGGCGACGGGCGCCGAGGCGTTGGTGATGGTGAGCCGCCTGAACGACGCCATCCTCATCACGCGCGAGCTGGTCAAGCAGCGCTGGAATCCGACGGCGGTGCTCAGCATGGGCCCGGGCTGGTACGAGGACCAGTACCTGAAGACGCTCGGCAAGCTCGGCGACGGCCCGATCAGCTTCGTGCCGTGGTACGACCCGAACAAGAAGCTCGCCCAGCAGCTCCAGGCCGCGCATCAGAAGGCCTACCCGGACATCAGCCTGAACACCAACCACGTGTACACGTTCGAGGCGCTGCTCGTCGCCGCCGACGCCCACAAGCGCGCTGGCAGCACGGATCCGAAGGCGCTCGCCGACGCCATCCGCGCCACGAACATCACCAACAACGTCAGCCCGGGGCCCGGCATCCAGTTCGACGCCAAGGGCCAGAACAGCAAGCTGAAGAACTCGGCGATCCAGAACCGCGGCGGCAAGCTCGTCACGGTGGCGCCGAAGGACGCCGCCGACGCCAAGCCCCAGCTGCCGATGACGCCTTACGACAAGCGCTAGCGGCGGGCCGCGGGCGGCCCGCTCGTGCCGGTCGAGATCTATCTCAACGTCGCCGCCAGCGGCCTGCTGACCGGGCTGGTCTACGGGCTGATGGCGCTCGGCCTGTCGGTCATCTTCGGCGTCGTGCGCGTCGTGAACTTCGCGCACGGCGAGATGATGACGCTGGCGATGTACCTGACGCTGGTGCTGTTCTCGGCGCTCAAGCTCGACCCGCTCATCCTGCTCGTGCCGGTCGCCGCGGTCCTGTTCGTCTTCGGCTACCTGCTGCAGCGGGGGCTCATCAACCCGTTCATCAACCGGCCCGAGCACAGCCAGTTCATGCTGCTGGTGGCGGTGGCGCTGGTCCTGGTGAACGTGCAGCTGATCGTCTTCGGCCCCGACGCGCAAGGCATCCGCACCGCCTACTCCTTCGACAGCTTCCAGCTCGGCGCGCTGATCGTGGACGCTTCCAAGGTGTACGCCGCCGGCGCCGCGCTGGTGGTCGCCGGCGCCCTGTTCGCCTTCTTCCGCTGGACGCTCCTTGGCAAGGCGATCCGTGCCTGTGCCGACAACTACGACGGCGCGCGCGTGGTGGGCCTCGACGTGAAGCGCCTCTACGCGCTTACCTTCGGCATCGGCTCGGCCTGCGTCGGCGCCGCGGGCGCCATGCTGATGGCGGTGATCGACGTCACGCCCACCATCGGCCCGGCCTACACGCTGCTCGCCTTCGTCATCGTGATCACCGGGGGGCTCGGGTCGATGCCGGGGGCGCTGCTCGGCGGGCTGCTGATCGGGCTCACCGAGGCGCTGGGGGGAGTCCTGTTCACGCCGTCGGCGAAGAGCATGTTCGCCTTCGGGCTGCTGGTGCTGGTGCTGCTGTTCCGCCCGCAGGGCATCCTCGGCCGTAAGGCCGCGGCATGAGGCACCTCCTCGACGACGTGCCGCGCCGCGGCCTGTGGTTCCTCGCGGCGCTGCTCGCGCTGCTGCTCGTCTTTCCGTTCTTCGCGAGCGGGTACCTGCTCGCCGTCGGCTTCCTGATCCTGTACTTCGCCTACGTCGGCCAGGCCTGGAACGTCATGATGGGCTTCGCCGGGCAGCTCTCGCTCGGCCACTCGCTCTATGTCGGCCTGGGCGCCTACGCGGCCGCGGCGCTCTACGTGCACTTCGGCGTGAGCCCCTGGGTCGGGCTCGGCGCCTCGATCGCGGTGTGCGCGCTCGCCGGCGCCGTGATCGGCTTTCTCGCCTTCCGCTTCGGCGTGGCGGGCGTGTACTTCGCCATCCTCACCATCGCGTTCGCGGAATTCGCGCGCATCGGCTTCGACCATTTCGCCTGGGTGCGCGGATCCTCGGGCCTCTTTCTGCCGGTGGCGAACTACACCGAGAACGACCTGTGGAACCTGCGCGGCAGCCCGACGATGTTCTACTACCTGATGCTCGCGCTCACGGTCGCGGCGTTCGTGCTGTGCCACGCGCTGCTCCGCAGCCGCATGGGCTACTACTGGCTCGCAATCCGCGAGAGCCCCGAGGCCGCGCAGGCGCTCGGCGTGAACCTGTTCCGCTACAAGATGGCGGCGGTGGTGCTTTCGGCGGCCATGACCTCGCTCGCCGGCGTGGTGTTCGCCTTCTACTACAACAACCTCTTTCCCGAGCAGATCTTCCACATCTCGCGCTCGATCGAGCTGATCCTGGGACCGATCATCGGCGGCATCGGCACGCTCGCCGGCCCGATCGTGGGCGCGTTCCTGCTCACCGGGCTCGCCGAGGGCCTGCGCGAGCTGATGCTGCAGCTCGGCATCGAGGTGCCCGGCGTGAAGCAGGTGTTCTACGGACTGTGCCTGCTGCTGGTGGTGATGTTCCTGCCCCATGGCGTGTGGCCGCCGCTCGCGCGCCGGCTCGGCCTCGAGCGCAAGCGCTGACATGCTCCGGATCGAGGGCCTCACCAAGAGCTTCCGCGGGCTGCGCGCGGTGCATGACGCGAGCTTCGCGGTGCCCGAGGGCGCCATCGTCGGGCTGATCGGCCCCAATGGCGCCGGCAAGACCACCTGCTTCAACATGATCGCGGGCGTGTTCCGCCCCGACGCCGGCCAGGTGCGCTTCGCCGGCCGGCGCATCGACGGCTGGCGGCCCGACCAGGTGTGCGCGGCCGGCATCGGGCGCACGTTCCAGATCGTGAAGCCGTTTGCGGGGCTGAGCGTCATCGACAATGTGGTGGTCGGTGCGCTGCTAAAGTCAAAAGATGTCTCGGCGGCGAAAAGCTACGCCGCCGAGATCCTGGAAAGGCTGGGGCTCGGAGCCAAGCGCGGGCTCCCTGCTTCATCGCTGACGCTGCCCGACCGCAAGCGGCTGGAAGTCGCGCGCGCCCTTGCCACGCGCCCGAAGCTGCTGCTGCTGGACGAGGTGATGGCGGGCCTGCGGCCGACCGAGTGCGACCAGATGGTCGACGTGTTCCGCGAGCTGAACCGCGCCGAAGGCCTCACGATCCTCCTCATCGAGCACGTGATGCGCGCGGTGATGGCGCTGGCGCAGACGATCGTGGTGCTGCACCACGGCGAGGTGATCGCGCGCGGCGCGCCGCAGGACGTGGTGCGCGACCCCGCGGTGCTCGAGTGCTACCTGGGCGAGGAAACGCCGGTCTGATGCTCGCCGTCGAGAACCTCGACCTCTACTACGGCGACGCGCAGGCGCTCGCCGGCGTGTCGCTGGAGGTGCCGCAGGGCGAGATCGTGGCCATCGTCGGCGCGAACGGCGCGGGCAAGAGCTCGCTCATCCGCACCATCGCCGGCATCGAGCGCGCGCGCGCCGGGCGCATCACGTTCAAGGGCGCCGACCTCACGCGCCTGGAGTCGCACCGCATCTGCAACCTCGGCATCGGCCAGGTGGCCGAGGGCCGCCAGGTGTTTCCGAGCCTCACCGTCGAGGAGAACCTGCAGATGGGGGCACTGCTGCCGCGCGCGCGCGCCGGCGCGGCGCGGGCACTCGAGGAGGCGTACGCCATGTTCCCGCGGCTCGCCGAGCGGCGTACGCAGCTTGCCGGGACGCTCTCGGGCGGCGAGCAGCAGATGCTCGCCATCGGCCGCTGCCTGATGGGCCAGCCCGAGCTCGTCATGTTCGACGAACCCTCGCTCGGGCTCGCGCCGCTCGTCGTGCAGGAGGTGCTGCACACGATCCGCGCGCTGAACGCGCGCGGACTCACGGTGCTGCTCGTCGAGCAGAACGTGGCCGTGTCGCTCAAGCTCTCGAGCCGCGCCTACGTGCTCGAGAACGGCAGCATCGTGATGCGCGGCACCGGCGCCGAGCTGCTGCGCGACGACCGCGTGCGGCAGGCCTACCTCGGTCTGTAGAATCGGAGCGTGCAGACCGACTACGTGCAGCGGTTCCTGTTCGAGCGCCTGGCGATCCGCGGACGCCTCGTCTGCCTCACCGGCGCCTGGACCCGAATGCTGGAGGGCCGCGGCTATCCCGCGCGCATTGCCGAGACGCTCGGCCACGGCACGGCGCTCGCGGTGCTGCTCGGTGCGGGCCAGAAGGGCGCGGGACGGGTGACGCTGCAGGCGCAGGGCTCGGGGCCGCTCAAGCTGCTGGTCGCCGATTGCACTTCAGAGCTCAAGGTGCGCGGCATGGCGCATTACGCCGGCGAGGCGCCCGAGCTCGGCGACGGCCGTCTCGCCGTCAGCTACGAGGACGACGCCAGCGGCCGGATCTACCAGAGCCTCGTGCCGCTGGAAGGCGCCACGCTGGCCGAGGTATTCGAGAATTACCTGCGCCGCTCGGAGCAGCGCGAGGCGTTCCTGCACCTGCGCGCGAGCGATGCGGCGCTCTGCGGCCTGCTGCTCGAGAAGCTGCCGGGCGCCGACGAAAAGGACGCCGACGGCTGGAACCGCGTCACCACCCTCGCCGCGACGCTGACGCTGGAGGAAACGGTTGACGCCCAGCCCTACGACCTGCTGGTGAAGCTGTTCCACGAGGAGCTGCTGCGCGTATTCCGGCTCTACCCGGTCGAATACCACTGCCCGTGGAACCCGGCGAGCGTCGAGCGCGTGCTGAGAAGCCTCGGCCGGCCCGAAGTGGAATCGATCCTCGCCGAGAAAGGCGAGGTGGTCGTGAAAAACGAGATGTGCAACCACGAATACCGCTTCGACCGCGCGGCGGTCGAAGCGGTGTTCGCGTAGCTAGGCGGCCTGCTTCGGCCGCGCCAGCTCCGCGCCCGGCCACAAATCAAAGCGCGCGCGCCGGTACTGCGGCGGGAACTCGACCTTCACGCCGAGCCGCTCGGCCGCGTGCCACACCCAGCGCGGGTCGTCGAGCAGGCCGCGCGCGAGCGCCACCATGTCGGCGCGCCCGGCGGCGAGGATGTCCTCGGCCTGCTGCGGGTCGGCGATCATGCCTACCGCCATCACGTTCATCTGCACCTTGCGCTTCACCTGCTCGGCGAAGCCGACCTGGTAGCCGGGCTCGACCTTGATCTTCTGGTGCGCCGCCTCGCCGCCGCTCGAGACGCAGACGTAGTCCAGGCCGATCGCCTTCAGCTCGCGCGCGTAGACCGCCGCATCGTCGACTTCGAAGCCCCCGGGCGCCCAGTCGCTCGCCGTGATGCGCGCGCCGAGCGCCTTTTCGCGCGGCCAGGCCTCGCGCAGCGCGCGCGCGATCTCCAGCGGCGCGCGCAGGCGGTTCTCCAGGCTGCCGCCATAGCGGTCGCTGCGCTTGTTCGACAGCGGCGAGAGGAACTGGTGCAGCAGGTAGCCGTGCGCCGAGTGCAGCTCGATGAGATCGAGGCCGATGCGCCGCGCGCGCTGCGCCGCCGCCGCGAACGCGTCGGCGAGGCCGCGAATTTCCTCCACCGTCAGCTCGTGCGGCACGTGCCAGCCTTCGGCGAACGGCACGGGCGACGGCCCCACCGTCTGCCAGGGCGATTCCGCCGCCGGCAGCGGCTTGCCGCCGAGCCAGGGGACCTGCGTCGACGCCTTGCGCCCCGCGTGCGCGAGCTGCACGCCGATGGGCGCTTTCGAGATGCCGCGGAATACCTCCACGACGCGCTTCATCGCCGCCTCGTTCTGGTCGGTGTAGAGGCCCGTGCAGCCGTGCGTGATGCGCGCCTCGCGCGTGACGCCGGTCGCCTCGATGATCGTGAGTCCCGCGCCCGAGCAGGCGAGGCTGCCCAGGTGCACGGTGTGCCAGTCGGTCATCGCGCCGTCGGCGGCGCTGTACTGGCACATCGGCGAGACGACGATGCGGTTGGGCAGGGTGATTCCGCCCAACTGGATGGGCGTGAAGAGCTTGGCGGTCATCAGGACTTCCTGGGCTTGGGTTTCTTGGGGATCTTGGGGAGCGTGGGCACGGCCACGCCGATCAGGCAGTCGCGCGTGACGAGTCCGGCGAGGCGCGCTTCGTCCCAGCCCCCGGTTGCGGCGGGGCGCATCGGCAGCACCATGTAGCGCATGTCGGCGTTCGAGTCGTGTACGCGGATCTGCACCTTCGCGGGCACCTTCAGGCCGAACTCGGCGAGCACCTTGCGCGGCTCGCGCACCATGCGGCTGCGATAGGGCTTGGACTTGTACCACTCGGGCGGCAGCCCGAGCAGGATCCGCGGGTAGCACGAGCACAGCGTGCAGACGATCGCGTTGTGCGTTTCGGGCGTGTTCTCGACCACGATGAGTCTCAGTCCCGGCACCTCGAAGCCGAGCTCCTCGGCGGCGCGGCTGCCGTTCTCGAGCAGGCGCGCCTTGTACGCGGGGTCGGCCCAGGCACGCGCCACCATCGCCGCGCCGCGCTCGGGGCCGCGCGCGCGCATCACGGCCATCGCGCCCGCGATCGCATCCTCGGTGACGATGCCCTTCGCCACGAGGAGCTCGCGCAGGCTCACCTCCATCAGCTGGAAGTAGTTGTACGGCTCGTAGCGCCCCGTTTCCTGCTTCACGGCTCGATCCAGTGCTGGAAGATCTCGAGCTCGATCACGTCGTCGCGGCTTCCCCGATAGCCGGGCCACACGTCGCTCTGCCGGAAGCGCACGCGGTACAGCGGCTGCGCCGGCAGGCCGTCGCGCTGCTGCGCGAGCTCCTCGGGGTTCGGAAAGGCGCCGCACACCCGTTCCACGACGCCGGAGTGCCCGCGGATGTAGTACGGTGTTCTGACGTGGCCGAGCGGCGCGGCCTTGCGCACGCGCACCTTGTCGCCTGCGCGGTATCTAGCGTCGGGCACGCTTTTCGACCTCGGCGAGCTTCCTGGCGAGCTCATCCGTCGTGAACACGCCCCTTTGAATCATGGTCTGCGTGAGCGAGATCACCCAGCGGTCGTAGTAGCCCATCTTGTCGTAGTCCGCCGGCGGCAGCGACTCGATGTTCTTCCGGAGCTCGTCCACCGTCATGCGCCTCTCGCCGCCCAGCACGCCGACGAGCAGCATCATCATGGCGTCGACGCGCAGCTCCCAGTCGTCGTAGGCGTGCTCGGTCCGCCGCACCTTGCCGGCCGGCAGTCCGCCCATGTCGTGGTGGCTGCGCTCGATCACGGCCCAATGCTACTGCAGCAGGTCGCGCCGCACCATGGCGTGGACGCCCTTGTTGCCGTCCACGAGCTGCGTGACATGCAGGTCGGCCGCGAGGCTGCAGAAGACGTAGGCTTCGGCCGGTTTCCAGCCCTTCATCTCCACCAGCCAGGCGATCATGCCGCGCAGCGCCTGCTTCGCGGCGTCGTCCAGGTCTTCGTTCAGGCCGATCGTGATGTAGTGCGTCGGCGTGACGGCGCGCGGCATGGCGAGGGGCATGTGCTTGTGCAGCACCAGCTCGAACGTGCCCTTCAAGCAGGTCTCGAGCGCCGTGAGGCAGACCTCGCCGTCGCCCTGCACCGCGTGGCCGTCGCCGGCGGAGAAGTTCGCGCCCGGCACGAACACCGGCAGAAACAGCGACGTGCCCGGCACATACTCCTTGCAGTCCACGTTGCCGCCGAACTCGCGCGGCTCGACCGTGGAGATGCGCCCGTACTCGGCGCGCGGCGCGGTGGCGAGGATGCCGAAGAACGGCTGCAGCGGAATGGTCGGGCCCCAGGCGAGCTTCGCCGTCATCTTGTTGCGGTCGATCGGGATGACGCGCGCCTGGAACTCGGGGAAGTCCTCGGGCAGCGTGCCGCGCAAGGGCCGGATCACGTTCCAGCCCCAGTCGGCGGTGAGCTCGATCGCGCGGATCTTCACTTCCAGCGTGTCGCCCGGCATGGCGCCCTTCACCGCGATCGGGCCGGTGAGGATGTGCGGCCCGAGCTGGGGCTTCAACCTGGTGATGATCTCCTGGTGCGCGGGGCTGAAGCGCGTCTCGCCGGGGGCGACATCGGCCCAGCCCGAGACGGTGTCGACCACCACGGTGTCGCCGGACGCCACCTCGAGGCGCGGCGGCAGCTTCGCGTCGAAGTAGCCCCAGTGCACGTTTTCCACGGAAGGGTCGAGCCGGTGTTGCGCCATGACGTTCTCCTTTAGTGCGCGCGCGCGATGCCCAGATGCTGCTCGAGGACTTCGGGCGCCTTCTCCAGCGCCGCCGGCGTGCCCTCGAAGACGAAGCGACCCGCCGAGACCACGTAGATGTAGTCCGCGACCGACATCGCGAGCGCGAAGTTCTGCTCGACGAGCAGCACCGCGTGGCCGTGCGCGCGCACGTCCTGCATGATGCTGCCCACCTGCTGCACGAGCTTGGGCGCGAGGCCCTCGCTCGGCTCGTCCATCAGGATCAGGTCGGGGTTCGCCATCAGCGCGCGCCCCACCGCGAGCATCTGCTGCTCGCCGCCGGAGAGCGCGCCGCCCGAATGCTGGATGCGCTCGGCGAGCTGCGGGAACTGCTCGAGCACCGCCGGCAGGTTCCAGCGCCCGGGGCGCGCCCGCGCGAGGCCGCTCGTGGGCAGCAGCAGGTTCTCGCGCACCGAGAGCGAGCGGAAGATGCGCCGGCCCTGCGGCACGAGCGCGATGCCGGCCTGCGCGATGGCGTACGGCGGCCGGCCGGCGAGCGAGGCGCCCTTGAAGCGGATCTCGCCCTCGCGCGGCGGCGTGAGCCCGGCCACCGAGCGGATGAGCGTCGTCTTGCCCATGCCGTTCCTGCCGAGAATGGCGACGATGGTGCCCTCGCGCAGCTCGAGCGACAGCCCCTGCAGCACGTAGCTGTCGCCGTAGTACGTGTGGATGCCGCGGACCGACAGGAGAGACTCAGCCACGCAGCGCCTCCCCATGGCCGAAGTAGACGTCCCTCACCTGCGCGTTGGCGCGCACCTCATCGGGCGAGCCCTCGAGGATCACGCGTCCCTGGTGCAGCACGGTGACGCGGTCGGCGAGGCCGAGCGCCACGTCCATGTCGTGCTCGATCATGAGCAGCGTGATGCCGCGCGGCAGCGCCGCGATCATCTGCGAGATCCGCTGGCGCTCGGCGGGCGACAGTCCCGCGCAGGGCTCGTCGAGGAACAACACCTTCGGATTGGTGTTCAGCGCGAGCGCGAGCTCGAGCTGGCGCCGCTCGCCGTAGGACACGAGCTTCGCCGGCAGGTGCGCGCGGCCTTCGAGCCCGACGCGCGCGAGGCCCTCGAGCGCGCGCGCGCGCACCTCGTCGAACGCCTCGGCCGGCCGGTGCAGCACCCACTTGCGGCGGTCGGTGCCGACGATGGCGAGCGCGAGGTGCTCGCCGAGCGTGAGATCGGGGAACACGTTCGTGATCTGGAAGGTGCGCCCCATGCCGAGCGCCGTGCGGCGGTACTCCGGGTCGTGCGTCACGTCGCGGCCGAACAGCGCCACGCTGCCGCTCGTGGGCTTGAGCGTGCCGGTGATGCAGTGAAAGAGCGTGGTCTTGCCGGCGCCGTTCGGGCCGATCAGCACGCGCCGCTCGCCCGCGGCGACCGCGAGCGACACGCCGTCCACGGCGGCGAGCCCGCCGAACACCTTGGCGAGGCTTTCCACGCGCAGTGCGGGATCAGCCATGGCGGCCCTTCGCGAGGCGCGCGCGGATGCGCTGCGCGATGCCCACCAGCCCCTGCGGCGCCCAGAGCACCGTCGCGATGAACACCGCGCCCATGATGGCATGGTGCATCTCGACGAAGCTCGAGACCCAGTTGCGCAGGCCCAGCACCACCGCCGCGCCGAGGAACGGGCCGACGATGCTGCCGGTGCCGCCCACGATCGCCATCAGCGCGGCTTCCACCGATACGGGAAAGGACGACGCTACCGGGTTCACGAACTTGTTGTAGTAGACGTAGAGCACGCCGGCGAAGCTCGCGAGCGCCCCGGAGAGCACGAACGCCGCGTACAGGTGCAGCCCCGTGCGGTAACCCAGGCTCTGCATGCGCGTCTCGCTCGCCTTGATGCCGCGCAGCCCCAGGCCGAAGGGCGAGCGGATGAGCACGCGGTAGCCCAGGCCGCACAGGATCACCGCGGCGAGCACGACGTAGTAGTACTGCGTGTGCGAGGTGATGGCCGCCGGGCCAAGCGCCGGGAACGGCACGTTGGTCACGCCGTTGTCACCGCCCGTGAACGAGGACCAGCGGTGCGCCACGCCCCACACCACGTAGCCGAGCGCGATGGTGATCAGGATGAAGTACACGCCGCGCGTGCGCACCGAGATGCCGAACACCGCGGCGAGCAGCGTGCCGAGCACGATGCCCGCGGGCGCGGCGGCGATCGTCGGCCAGCCGTAGCGCACCTGGAGGATCGCCACCGTGTAGGCCGACACCGCGAAGAAGGAGGCGTGCGTCAGCGAGAACAGCCCCGCGTGGCCGAGCAGCAGGTCCACCGAAAGCGCGAGCAGACCGAAGATCAGCATCTGCGTGGCAAGCCCCGTCCAGAACGGCCCGCCGAGCCACGGCAGCGCCGCGGCGAAGGCGAGCGCGACCACGATCAGCGCGAGGCGGGCGCGGTCCACCCTCATCCCTCCCGCCCGAACAGGCCGCGCGGCCGGAAGATCATGAGCAGCGCAATCGGCCCGAACAGCACGAAGTACGAAAACTCCGGCAGCAGCCAGCGCCCGTAGGCATCCAGCAGCCCCACGATCAGCGCGCCGATCATCGCCCCTTCGAGGCTGCCGAGGCCGCCGACGATCACGACGACGAGCGCGTACACCAGGATCTCCCATTCCGCGCCCGGGTACAGGGTCAGAAACGCGCCGCCCGCGACGCCCGCCATGCCGGCGAGGAACGACGCCAGCGCCGAGACCATCACGAACAGGCGATCCACGTTGATGCCGGTGGCGTTCACCTGCTCGCGGTCGTCCACGCCCGCGCGCACCACGGCGCCGAGCTGCGTCTTCTTGTAGAGCAGCCACAGCGCGGCGCCCACGGCGAGACCGAGGAAGATGAGCACGAAGCGGTACTTCGGGTAGTAGATGTCGCCGGGCAGCACCACCGCCCCCTTGAGGAACTGCGGCGCGGGCACCATCAGGTTGTCACCGCCCCAGATCTGCAGCGCGACATCGCCGATCACGAAAGCGATGCCCACCGTGAGCAGCACCTGCGCGAGGTGGTTCTCGCCCGTGCGCCGGATGAGGAAGCGGTCGATGAAGTAGCCGACGACGATGATGGCGGCCCCGCCGCCGGCAAGCGCGAGCGCGAAGCTGCCGGTCTTCTCGGCGATCGTGAGGCCGATGTAGCCGCCGAGGAGGTAATACGCGCCGTGCGCCATGTTGACGACGCGCATCAGGCCGAACGACAGCGTGAACCCGCTCGCCAGCAGGAACAGCAGCGCCGCGAGCGAGACGCCGTTGATCGCCTGGAGAATGGCGCTCGTCATCGCGGCGCGGGCAAGAAAAAGGGCGGGCGTCGCCGCCCGCCCTCGTCGCGGCTCATGCGCCTAGCGCTTGTACGGCCCGCGCGCGAGGAACTCCTTCGGATCGAAGGTCCAGAACTGCGACACGCCCTCGTAGGTCTTGAAGGGCACGTTGGTCAGCACCTCGCCCAGCACCGGGTGCTTGATCTTCTGGATCTTGGAGATGTAGACGTTCTGGATCGGGTTGCCGTAGTCATCCATCCTGAGCGGCCCGCGCGGTCCCTTGATGGTCACGGTGCGCATCGCGTTCAGGAACGCAGCGCGGTCCTCGACCTTGCCGCCGATCTTGTCGATCGCGGCCTTGGTCCACACGCCCGCGGAGTAGGCGGACTCGCCGAACCAGGACGGCAGCCGGTTGGTGCGCTTGGCGAACTCCGTGGTGAAGGCGATGTTCTCGGGCGTCTGCAGGCCGGCGGCGTAGTTGAGCGAGTTGCCGATCATGCCGATGGCGCGGTCGTCCATCTGCGGCAGCACATCCTGGTGCATCCAGTAGCCGCCGTAGATCTTCTTCTTCTTGTGCATGCCGAAGTTGAACCAGGCCTCGAACAGGCGCACGCGGTCCGGGCCGACCACGACCGCGGAAACGCCGTCGGTGTCCTCGGGGATCGCGGCGATCGTCGGGCCGTAGTCCTTGGTGCCGATCGGGTTCCAGATCATCTTGGCGACCTTGCCGCCGAGCGCGGTGAACGTGCGCACCGCGCCGAGCGTCACTTCATGCCCCCAGGTGTAGTCCTGGCCGATGAAGGTGACGTTCCTCAGGCCGAGCTCCTTGTACATGTACTCGCCCCAGGGGTGGCCGATCTGCGACGCCGAGACCGCGGTGCGCACCACGGTCGGGCTGCGATCCCACTTGGTGATCACGTCGGCGCCGGCCGCGTCCATGACGAGCGGCACGCCGGTTTCCTTGCTCACCTGCGCCACAGCCGGGCCCTCGTGGCCGCAGAGCGGCCCGACCATGAAGTGCACCTTTTCCTGGTGCACGAGGCGGCGCGCCTGGGTAAGCGCCTGGTCGGGATTGCAGGTGGTGTCGGCGATCACGTATTCGACCTTGCGGCCGCCCGCGCTGTGGCCGGCCTGGTCCCAGAACATCTTCCAGCCATCGACCATGTCCTTGCCCGGCGTGGCGAGCGGACCGGTGACCGGGGCGAGCACGCCGATCTTGATCGGCCCGCTCTGCGCGTGCGCGCCGGTGCCCATGCCGATGGCGGCGAGCAGCGCGACGATGCTGCCCAGCGAAACATTCATTTTGAGCGATTTCATTGCGTCTCCTCCTGAAGGTCGGGCAATTATACTGGGCGCATGACCGACGATCACCAGCGTTTCGGCAGCAGCCGCGGCGCGCCGCGCAGCGAGGACGATCCCCTGCTCGCGGGCCGCGGGCGCTTCACCGACGACCTGAAGACGGCGCAGCACGCGCGCGCGGCGTTCGTGCGCTCGCCGATGGGCCACGCGACGATCCGTGCCGTCGATGCGAAAGCGGCGGCGCGGATGCCGGGCGTGCTCGCGATCCTGGCCGGCGCCGACCTGGCGCTCGGCGCGATCCCGCCGGGGGTCCTGCTCCCGGGCCGGGACGGCAAGCCGATGTTCGCCACCGCGATGCCGGTGCTGGCGACGGACCGCGTGCGCTACGTCGGCGAGCCGGTGGCGCTGGTCGTCGCCGAAACCCTGTCCCAGGCGCTCGATGCGGCGGACGCGGTGCAGGTCGAGTACGGGGAGCTGCCCGCCGTGTCCACGGTGGCGCGCGCGCTCGCCAAAGGCGCGCCCGCGCTCTATGACGCCGCGCCCGGCAACGTCGCGCTCGACTGGGAGCACGGCGACGCGGCGGCGGTGGACGCCGCATTCGCAAGCGCCGCGCACAGAATCGCCGTGCGCCTCGAGGACACGCGCGTCGCGCCGAGCGCGCTCGAGCCGCGCGCGGCGAGCGCCGCCTGGGACGGCAAGCGCTACACGCTCACGGTCTCCACGCAGGGCGTGGCGCTGGTGCGCAAGGTCCTCGCCGAGAACGTGTTCAAGTGCCCGCCGGAGACGATCCGCGTGCTGACGCACGACGTCGGCGGCGGCTTCGGCATGAAGGTGCAGACCTACGCCGAGTACGCGGCGCTCATGGCCGCGGCGAAGCGGGTCGGGCGGCCCGTGCACTGGTGCGCGACGCGCCTGGAGAGCTTCCTCGCCGACACGCACGGGCGCGACGGCGTTCTCGAGGGCGAGCTGGCGCTGGACCGGGACGGGAAGTTCCTCGCCCTGCGCGCGCGCACGCAGGTCGGCATCGGGGCTTACGCCTCGACCTACGCCGCGATCGTCGCCACCAACAACACCAAGAACTGCCTCTCGAGCGTGTACCGGATCCCGGCGATCCACGCCGGCGTGCAGATGGTGCTGACCAACGCCGCGCCGCTCGGGCCGTATCGCGGCGCCGGGCGTCCGGAGGCGATCTACCTGGTCGAGCGGCTGATCGACGAGGCGGCGCGCGCCACCGGCATCGATCGCGTCGCGCTGCGGCGCCGGAACCTGATCCCGGCCTCCGCCATGCCGTACAAGGCGCCGAGCGGCCAGACGTACGACAGCGGCGAGTTCGAGGCGGTGCTCGACGCGGCCCTCGAGCTTGCCGACTGGAAGGGCTTCGCCGCGCGCCGCAAGGCGTCCGAGGCGAAGGGTCGCCTGCGCGGCATCGGGCTGTGCTGCTTCCTGGAGGTCGCGGGGGGTGCGCCGCTCACCGAGGTCGCCGACCTGCGCTTCGAGCCCGACGGCACCGCCGTGCTGCGCACCGGCGCGCAGGCCATGGGCCAGGGCCAGATGACCACCCTGCCCCTGATCCTCGCGCGGCAGCTGCAGATCGACGCGTCGCGCGTGCGGATCGTGCAGGGCGACAGCGACGAAGTGCCGGGCGGGATTCCGACGGTCGCTTCGCGCTCCACCATGATGGTCGGCGGCGCCATGGGGCTTGCCGCCGAAGAGGCGATCAACAAGGGCAAGGGCGTCGCCGCCGAGCTGCTCGAGGCCGCCGCCGCGGACATCGAGTACGGCAAGGGCGAGTTTCGCGTCGCCGGCACCGACCGGCGCGTGGGCTGGAGGGAGCTCGCGCAGGGCAGGGCCGACGCGCTCAAGACGGTGGCTACTTTCGCCGCGCCGGAGATGAGCTTTCCCAACGGCTGCCACGTGTGCGAAGTGGAGGTCGATCCGGAAACCGGCGTGGTGAGCGTGGCGGGCTATGCTGCGGTGGACGACGTCGGGCATGTCGTGCACCAGGCGATCGTCGAAGGCCAGATCCACGGCGGCGTTGCGCAGGGGCTCGGCCAGGTGCTGGGCGAGCACCTGGTGTACGGCGAGGACGGGCAGCTGCTTACCGCGTCGTTCATGGACTACGCCGTGCCGCGTGCCGACGACCTGCCGATGCTCGCGCTCGGCCACCACGTTGCGCCCTGCACCACCAACCCGCTCGGCGCCAAGGGCGCAGGCGAATCCGGCGTCGCCGGGTCGCTGCCCGCGGGCGTCAATGCGATCCTCGACGCGCTCGCCAGCCGCGGCGTACGTCATCTCGACATGCCGATGACGCCGCAGCGCGTCTGGCGGGCTTTGCAGAAAGGGGGGAAGGCATGAACACATCGGCCAAGGGCCTGCGCGTCCTCGTGACGGCCGGCGCCGCGGGCATCGGCCTCGCCATCGCGCGCACCTTTCGCGACCACGGCGCCAAGGTGCACGTGTGCGACGTCGACGAGAAAGCGCTCGCCGCGCTCGACAAGGACATCCAGCAGACGAAGGCCGACGTCTCCAATGTCGCCGATGTAGAGCGGCTCTTCGCCGACGCGCAGCGCACGCTCGGCGGGCTCGACGTGCTGGTGAACAACGCCGGCATCGCCGGCCCTACCGCCAAGGTCGAGGACATCAAGGTCGAGGACTGGGACCGCTGCATCGCCGTCGACCTGAACGGCATGTTCTACTGCACGCGTCGCGGCATGCCGCTCATCAAGGCGGCGGGCGGCGGCTCGATCATCAACCTGTCCTCGACCGCGGGGCGCCTGGGCTTCGCGCTGCGCACGCCCTACGCGGCGGCGAAGTGGGCGGTGGTCGGCTTCACCCAGAGTCTCGCCGCCGAGGCGGGGCCCGACGGGGTGCGCGTCAACTGCATCCAGCCGGGCGTGGTGGAAGGCGAGCGCGTCGAGCGCGTGATCGACGCCAAGGCGCGCGGGCTGGGCATTACCAACGACGACATGCGCGCGCGGCTTCTCGAGAGCGTGAGCCTGAGGAGCATGGTCAGCGCCCAGGACGTGGCCAACACGGCGCTGTTCCTCGCCACCGACGCGGGCCAGCACATTTCCGGGCAGGCCATCTCGGTCTGCGGCGGCGTACGCTACATGGTCTAGGAGAAATACGATGGCAGCAGCCCAGGGCAAGGTCATCATCACCTGCGCGGTGACGGGGTCGATCCACACGCCGAGCATGTCGCCGCACCTGCCGGTGACCCCGGCCGAGATCGCCAAGGCGGCGATCGGCGCGGCGCAGGCCGGCGCCGCGATCGTGCACCTGCACGCGAGAAATCCCAAGGACGGCAGCCCGTCGCAGGACCCGGCGCTGTTCCACGAGTTCCTGCCGCAGATCGCGGTGGCGAGCGACGTGGTGATCAACCTCACCACCGGCGGCGCGGCGACGATGACCATCGAGGAGCGCCTGCAGCCCGCGCTGCAGCTCAAGCCCGAGGTCGCCTCGCTCAACATGGGCTCGATGAACTTCGGCCTGTACGAGATGCTCGGGCGATTCAAGGAGTTCAAGCACGACTGGGAAAAGCCCTACCTCGCCGATTCCGACGAGCGCATCTTCAAGAACACCTTCCGGGATATCGCCTACATCCTGACCTCGTGCAGCGAGAACGGCACGCGCTTCGAGATCGAGTGCTACGACATCGGGCACCTCTATACCGCGGCGCACTTCCTGGACCGCGGGCTGATCAAGCCGCCGATGCTGATCCAGTCCGTGTTCGGCATCCGCGGCGGCATCGGCGGGCATCCCGAGGACGTCCTGCACATGAAGCGCACGGCCGATCGCCTCTTCGGCGACGCCTATTACTGGTCGGTGCTGGGCGCCGGCCGCAACCAGATGGCGATCGCGGCCCAGGCTGCCGTGATGGGCGGCAACGTGCGTGTCGGGCTGGAGGACAGCCTGTGGCTCGGGCGCGGGCAGCTGGCGAAGTCCAACGCCGAGCAGGTGGCCAAGGCGCGGCGCATCATCGAGGAAGTCGGGCTGCAGGTGGCGACACCCAACGAGGCCCGCGAGATGCTGAAGCTGAAGGGTGCGAAGAACGTAGACTTCTAGGATGCCCCGGCCGCCGCCGCTCGCCTGCGACTGCCACATCCACGTCTTCGGGCCGTTCGCGCGCTACCCGCTCGATGCGGCGCGCAAGTACACGCCCGACGAGGCGCTGCTCGAGGACTACATCAAGGTGGCGACCGCGCTCGGCACCGGGCGCGTGGTGCTGGTGCAGCCGAGCGTCTACGGCGTGGACAATTCCTGCCAGCGCGCGGCGATCCGCTCGCTCGAGGCGCACGCGCGCGGCATCGCGGTGATCGACGACTCGGTGAGCGATGCGCAGCTCGGCGAGCTGAACGGCGCGGGCTTCGTCGGCGCGCGCTTGAACTTCATGCGCGCGGGCGAGCTCGAGTCGCTCGAGCGCACCGCGGCGCGCGTGAAGGATCTCGGCTGGCACGTGCAGCTGCACCTTCCGGGCAAGATGATTCCCCAGATCGCCGAGCGGCTGCTGAAGCTCCCCACCGACTTCGTCATCGATCACTTCGGGCGCATGGATGCCTGGCAGGGCTGCGTGCAGCCCGCGTTCCGGGAATTGCTCAGGCTCGTCGATTCCGGAAGATGCTGGGTAAAGCTGTCCGCGCCCTATCGGATGGACGGCGCGCCCTATCCCAGGGTCGCGCCGTTCGCCCGCGAGCTGGTGAAGCGCAATCCCGAGCGCATGCTGTGGGGCACCGACTGGCCGCATCCGGACGTGGCGGTGGTGCCCGAGGACGCGGGACTGCTGCGGACGATGTTCGACTGGGTGCCGGACGCGGAGACGCGCCAGCGCATCCTGGTGGACAACCCGGCGAAGCTGTACCGATTCTGATGAAGTGGCACATCCACTGGCCGGCGATGGTCCTGGCCCTGGTCGGCCTGGTGTTCTTCGCCGCGGACCGCCTGACGCGCACGCCCGCGGTGGTGCACGTGGTCCCCGGGCAGGTGATCGAGATTCCCGTGGCGCGGGACGGGCACTACTATGTCGAGGGCTCCGTCAACGGCACACCCCTGAAGTTCATGATCGACACCGGCGCGACCTACGTTTCCGTGAGCGGCAAGTTCGCGGCCGCGGCGCGCCTGCCCGAGGGCGTGACGGGCTACTTCAGCACCGCGAACGGAACTGTCGAGGGCAAGATCGTCAAGGACCAGGTGGTGGAGGCCGAGGGCTTCAAGGTGAGCGGCCTCAGCGTCGCGGTGACCCCGCTCGGCAGCAAGCAGGGGCTGCTCGGGCAGAATTTCCTCAAGCGCTTCGAGGTGTCGCAGTCGGCGGGCGTGCTGCGCCTGCGGCAGGCGCAATGAAAAAGCAGTTCGACATCCCATGAAGCTGCGTAGATTCGGCCGCACCGGCCTGCAGGTGTCCGAGGTGGTGTTCGGCGCCGGCTACGTCGGCGGCATCATCGTGCTCGCCGACGACGACACGCGCCGGCGCGCGCTGCGCCGCGCGCTCGACGCCGGCATCAACTGGATCGACACCGCGCCGCTCTACGGCCAGGGGCGCTCGGAAGAGGCGCTCGGCTGGCTGCTGGCGGAAGTGAAGGAGAAGCCCTACCTCTCGACCAAGGTGCGGCTGGACCTCGGCAAGCTCGCCGACATCCCGGGCGAGATCGAGCGCAGCGTGCACGAGAGCCTGAAGCGGTTGAAACGCGATTCGGTCGATCTCCTGCAACTGCACAACCAGATCGGCGCGAAGACCGGCAGCGGCGTGCTCGGCGCGGTCAGCATCGACGACGTGCTGAAGAAGGGCGGCGTCGCCGACGGGCTCGAGCGCATGCGCGAGCAGGGCCTTACGCGCTACATCGGCCTCACGGCGCTCGGCGAAGCGCCCTCGATCATCCGCGCGATCGACACCGGCCGCTTCGATTCGGCGCAGGTGTATTACAACCTGCTCAACCCCAGCGCCGCGCGTGCCATGCCGAAGGGCTGGAGCGGGCACGACTTCTCCGGCGTGTGCGCCGCCTGCAAGCGCCACGACGTCGCCATGATGAACATCCGCGTGTTCGCCTCGGGCGTGCTCGCCACCGACGAGCGCCACGGGCGCGAGATCGCGCTCACGGAGAACAGCGCACTCGAGGTCGAGACCAAGCGCGCGCACGCGGCGCTCGCCGCGCTCGGCACCGGCCACGGCACGCGCGCGCAGACCGCGCTGCGCTTTGCGCTCGCCAATCCCGACCTCGCCTGCGTGGTGATCGGGCTTGCCGAGCTGTCGCATCTCGAGGAAGCCATCGCGGCTGAAGCCAAGGGGCCGCTGCCGGCGGACGTGATCGAGAAGCTCGAGCCCGTGTACGCTCGCGGCTTCGCCTAATCGAATACAGAGGAGGAGAAATGCCCAAGACCGTACTCATCACCGGCGCCGGCAGCGGCTTCGGCCGCGCCGCCGCCATCGAGCTCGCCAAGCGCGGCCACAAGGTGATCGCCACTGTGGAGAGCGACGCGCAGGCCGCCGAGCTCTCCAAGGCCCACCCGGAACTCACGGTGGCGAAGCTCGACATCACCAACGCCAGGGACGTGGCGACGCTCGACAAATGGGACCTCGACGTGTTCATCGCCAACGCCGCCATGGGCCAGACCGGCCCCCTGTCGGTCATTCCCCTGGAGCGCCTGCGCAAGGTGTTCGAAGTCAACGTGTTCGGCACCTTCGCCTGCGTGCAGCGTGTCGCGCAGAAGATGCGCAAGAAGCGCTCGGGCCGCATCCTCATCGTGTCCTCGATCGCCGGCGTGCGCGCCGGCGTCGGCTCGGGGCCCTACGCGATGACCAAGCACGCCTGCCAGGCGCTCGGCATGGCGCTGCGCGCGGAGCTCACGGCGTTCAACGTGGACGTGGCGCTCATCAACCCCGGCCCCTACGCCACCGGCTTCAACGACCGCATGGCGAACGACCCCGGAGAGTGGTTCGACCGCAAGACCGCGCATCCCGAGGACGTGAAGGCGATGGATTCGCTCGTGCAGCGCATCACCGTCGGCCAGATGGACCCGAAGGAGGTGGTGCAGCGCTACGTCGAGCTGGTCGAGGCCGACCA
Source organism: Burkholderiales bacterium (assembly GCA_035459025.1). Taxonomy (GTDB): domain Bacteria; phylum Pseudomonadota; class Gammaproteobacteria; order Burkholderiales; family SG8-39; genus JAABQT01. The sequence goes on from DATHYT010000063.1 coordinate 35,976, forward strand.
GACCGAGCTGGTGAACTTCATCCCGCCGGACATCGTGGAGCGCATGAGCCGGCCGAAGCCGGCGCGCTGAGCGCGGCTGCTACGGACTGATCTTGCCCTCGCCCTCGAGGCCGAACTTCGCGGCGATCTCGGTCCAGATCGCGGGCGCGCAGTTCGACTTCACGATGGGCGCCAGCCGTCGCCACTGCGCCGGGGAGCAGGCGTGCTGCAGGCCCCAGGCGAACACGCGTACGGCGATGCTGGCCGGCTGCGCTGCCGTGCCTTGGCCGCTCAGCATGCGCACCACCCAGCCGATGTACCAGTCGAAGTCCGGCAGCTTTTCGCTCGGGGCGAGCACCCGGTCGTGAAAAACGCGCGCGCGCGCTTCGGGCGTGGGCGCCGTCTTCATGGTCAACGGCATCATCACGTCTTCCTCGTGCGTGAGGTGATGCAGATGATCGTCTCGCCATGCCGGCCAGGCGCTGCGCAGCGCGCCCAGGTCGTTCGCGGCGAGCGCCGCGTCCACCGCCCTGGCGAGCCTCAGGTCCTCGACGTGCTCGGCCGGCACGCCCGCGGCGCTGATGGCGCCGGCGCCGACCTCGTCGAGCAAGGCGAACATGAACTTGTCCTCCATGGCCATGTGCACGGCAAGCCCGCGCTGGAACGTGCGCCATTCGTCGCCAAGCCCCTTCGCGTCGCCCGCCTCGAGTTTCTCCTCCTGCAGTCGAACGCTCGCTCGCAGGGCCTCGTGCGAGTTGCGCATGACCGCGAACGGCATGGGCTTGGGCGCCTCTGCGCCGCTGGACTGCGCGCCGGGACCGGGATCGGGCATGGCTTAAGCTTAAAGCGATTCGCTTGCGCAGTCAGCTACCTTGCGTCGCCGGGCGCCGGCTCAGGACATCGCCCCGCCGTCGACGGTGTAGATGCCGCCGTTGACGAACGACGCCTCGGCGCTGCACAGGAACGCGACCAGCCCCGCCACCTCCTCGGGCCTGCCGTAGCGCCCCATCGGGATGCGCGCCACCGAGCGCTCGTGCCCGGCCTTGGGGTTTTGCGGGTCCAGGCCCCTGTCCAGCTGCTCGCCCATCGGCGTCTCGATCGGCCCCGGGCAGACGGCATTCACGCGCACGCCCTGCTTCACCAGCTCGATGGATGCCGTGCGCGTCATGCCGACCACCGCGTGCTTGCTCGCGGTATAGGCGAAGAGCCCGGCCGTGGCGCGCAGGCCCGCGATCGACGCCGTGTTGACGATGGCGCCGCCGCCGCGGCGGATGATCGCCGGCGCAACGAGCTTCAACCCCATCCACACCGCCTTCACGTTCACGGCGAAGACGCGATCGAAGGTTTCCTCCGGATACTCGAGCAGCGGGCGATTGACGCCGAGGATGCCCGCGTTGTTGAAGAAGCAGTCGACGCCGCCGAACTCGGACTCGGCGCGGGCGACGTAGTTTTCGACGTCGGCCTTGCGCGTGACGTCGGCTTCCACCGCCATCCCCTGCCCGCCCGCTTTCTTGATCGCCGCAACGCAGCCGGCCAGGTCGGAGCCCGGCAGGTCGACGGCGACGACGCGCGCGCTGTCGGCGGCGAAGCGCATCGCCGCGGCACGCCCGATGCCCTGCGCCGCGCCGGTGATGACGATGACCTTGTCCTGGAACCGTGCCTTCATGTTCACTCCTTTTTCGCTGCGGCCACGTGCAGCGCCGCGGTGCGGCCGAACACCGCGCCGCGCAGCACCGACGTCGAGCCGGTATACACCTGATGGTAGAGGCCCACGGTCTCGCCCGCCGCGTACAGGCCCGGGATCACCTTGCCGTCGCTGTCGAGCACCTGCGCGTGGGTGTTGACCTTCAGCCCGCCGAACGTGAAGCAGTTCGCCGAGATGATGGGGTAGGCGCGAAACGGCGGCTTCACGATCGGCCGGCACCAGTGCGACTTCGCCGGCACGAGGCCGCGCGCCGCGCGCCCGTCCGGCGCGAACGGCTCGAACTCGCCCGCGGCCGGCGGGCAGGCGCGGTTGAACGCCGCGATGGTCTCGAGGGTTTCGGCCGGCAAGCCGAGCTTCTCCACCAGCGCCTCCAGCGTCGCCGCCTCGTAGGGCGGCACGTCGGAGCGGATGCTCGTCTTCCAGCGCGGGATCTCCTCCACCTGAGCGTCGAAGATCACCCAGCAGATGCCGTCGGGCTGGTCGGCGACGGTACGCGTGATCGGGTCGTACCAGGCGTCGACCATGCCCGGGCCCTCGTTCACGAAGCGCTGTCCGAGCTTGTTGACCAGGATGCCGTAGGGGTAGATGTGCACCACCGCCTCGGGCTGGCGCGAGCGCGGATCGACCGGCTCGGCGTGGTACGAGCCGAAGTCGCCTGCCGGCGCCGCGCCCGCGGCGAGCGCCATGCGGATGCCCTCGCCCTTGTTGTAGTAGCCGCCGCGCGCCACCGGGCGGATGTGCGCGGCGCGGGTTCCCATGTAGTGGGTCATCATTTCCGGGTTGCCCTCGTAGCCGCCGCTCGCGAGCAGCGTGGCGCGCGCCCGGATCTCCTTGCGCTTTCCCGCCTCGTCGATCGCCACGATGCCGGCCACCCGGCCGTCGGCCGCGCGCACCAGATCCACCGCGGTGGTGCGGAAAAGCACCTCGGCACCGAGCGCCTTCGCTTCCTGCATCAGCCGCTCGATCAGCGCGAGACCGCCGCCCTGCGCGGCGATGCGCGAGGTGCTCTGCGTCAGCAGGTAGATCGGCTGCGGCGCGAAGCGCAGGCCGAAGCTTTTCAGCCAGGCGATCGTCGGCGGCACGCTCCGGGCGAAATGCGCGATCAGCTCCGGGTCGGGCAGCGGGTGCGCCTTCACGTACGCCGGCCAGTGCGCGTATTCGCCGGCCACCGCGTCGAGCACGTTCGGGTCGAGGTTGGCGCCCGCGTTCTCGGCGAACTTCTCCTCGAAATCGTCGGACACCTCGGCGTCGTTCTTCATGCGCAGGTAGGCCTCGGTCCAGCGCGTGTTGCCGCCGAAGTCCTCTTCCGGGGCGCGCTCGAGGAGCGTGACTTGGAGGCCCGCCTGCAGCGCGCTGACCGCGGCCGACATGCCGGCGATGCCGCAGCCGACGACGACGAGGTCGCGGCTCACAGGATCTCGAACACGTCGTAGAACACCGCGCTCGGCTCGCGGCGGCCGACGCCCACGCCGACGATGCGGTTCAACCAGCCGTACTTCTTCGAGGCCGTCTCGAACACGAGGCTCGTGCGCAGGTAGTACTCGCCCGGCGGCACGCGCTCGCCCTTGCCGATGCGCTGCATGACCTCGGCCGGCGCGTGGCGCACGCCGCGGTACTGGATGAGCAGGATCTCGCCGTCGTCCAGCTTCAGGATCAGGCGCACGTCGGGCCGCACGGCGCCGTCCGCGCCGCCGAGCAGGATGTCCATGCCGCCGGTGAGCATCTCGGCCTGCACTTTCGGGCCCTTGAAGTGGCCCTTGTCGAGGCGGTCGAGCCGGCGCCTGCCGACCGGCGCGTCGCCCAGCATGTAGCTGCCGGTGATCTCCATCATCAGCTCGCCGATGTACGCGGATTTGAGTTCCGGCATTGCTTCCTCCGTCAGGTTTTCGTCGCCAGCACGCCGTCGCCGCGCAGTTCCGCGGCGAATCCGGCGCTGCGCAGGCGCTTGGCCACTTCCCTGGGCACGTCGCGCCCGCTGGTCAGCTTGTTCGGGGAGCCAGTGTAATGAAACAGCAGCCCCTTGCGCTTGAGCACGCGCGCGAGCTCGTCGTAGAAGGCCTGCGAGTACAGCTCGCCGGCGATGCCGAAGCGCGGCGGGTCGTGCAGGATCGCGTCGACCGAGCCATCGGGCAGCGTCGGGAGGTGCTGCGCGATGTCGCCGTGGGTCAGCGCGAGCGCGCCCCCGGCCTCCGGCGACCAGGGATTGAGGCCGCGCAGCCAGATCACGTCTTCGTTCTTCTCGTAGGAAAGAACCTGCCGCGCCCCGCCCTTCAGGCACGCGGCGGCGGTGTAGCCCAGCCCGCCGCAGGTATCGAGGATCACCTTGCCGCGCGGCCTGACCAGGCCGGCCTTGCGCTCCGCGTCCACGTAAGGCGAGATGTGCTCCGTGGGATGCATCTTGATGCCGTCGATCTCGAACGTCGGCGGGCCCCAGTGCGTGGGCACCAGCTTGACGAGCGACGCGGTGAACCGTTGCACCGGCTGGAAGGCATCGTCCACCCAGTAGTAGATGGTCCGCGCCTTGCACGATTCCAGGTACGCGAAACGCCGGCCCTGCCAGCGCCATCCGTCCGCGTCCACCTCGACGGTCGTGGTCGAGCGGCCCAGGTCGAGCGAGCATTCCACCGCCGGCTTGCCGGCCCGCGCCGCGTTTCGCAGCGCGTCATGCACCTCCCGGGTCAGCAGCGGCCCCGCCATTCCCGATTCTGTATCATGGAATCGAGGAGGCTTCATGTCGCTCGCCGCGCAGCCGATCGCGCAGTGCCGGCGGGACGGCTACGTCAGCCCCGTTCCCGGCATGCCCGCGTCCGAGGCGGGGTAAAGGAGGCCATCGTTCCGTTTCAAGCCACTACAATGCACAAAGGAGTCACTCATGGGCAACATCGTTGGCGGCTGTCTCTGTGGCGCAATTCGCTACACTTCGAAAGCCCAGCCGCTCTTAACTGCAGTCTGCAACTGCAAGCACTGTCAACGTCAAACTGGAACCGCCTTTTCCGTATTGGTGGCCCTCCCGAAAGGAACACTCGAGTTCTCTGGGAACCGGCCTGCCACCTATCACGATACAGGGAGTAGTGGTCTGCCAGTGCTGCGACACTTCTGCGCCAATTGCGGGTCCCCAATCTTCTCGGACGTTGCTGCTACTCCGGCGATGGATTGGCTGAAGGCTGGAACTCTCGACGACGCGTCCTGGCTTCAACCGCAAGTCAGCATTTGGTGCGACTCAGCTCAACCTTGGGTTCAAATGAGTGAAAGTATCGCCCGTTTTCCTCAGAACCCCCCACCAGCGGCCTAACCATTCGCTCAAGCCGACCCGCTCCGGCCTGCGGCCTGCGCGGGCGGCTTAGCTCAAACGTTAGGCGTCACATTTGCATCGCCAAGCGCACGGTCACCACCAGTTATCAACTACCGGTTGTCCCGCAGCATCCGCGGGTCCACAATCCTCACCCGCTCTGCGCCGCGCGGGGTGGAAGATGTTTAGGCGCTCGTTCTACTTGTCCAAGGAGACGGAAATGCCCAAGTACATGCTTCGAGTCAACTACACCGCTGACGGTGCGAAGGGCCTGATCAAAGACGGCGGCTCAACGCGTCGATCAATCGCGCAGAAGGCCGCAGAGTCGGTCGGAGGTCGCGTCGAGTCGTTCCACTTCGCCTTCGGCGATACCGATGCCTTTGTAATCGCCGACCTGCCCGACGCAACAAGCGCTGCTGCCATTGCCCTGACGGTCAGTGCAAGTGGCGGAGCCAGTGTCCAGACGACCGTGCTGATGACACCAGAAGAGGTTGATGCCGCAGTACGCAAGTCGCCCTTGTACTCCGCACCAGGTCGCTAAACGCCAGAAGCCGCAGCTGCTCTTGGCGTCACGGGGGACAGGCGGACACAGCGTTGACGCCCACCCCATCGCTCAAACGGAGCGCCAACGGCAGGCCACCAGGCCCGGGCCTGGTGGCCTGCCGTCGTCGCCCGCTTAGCTCGCACGTTAGAGACGGCGGAATCTCTTGCAAGCCTTCATCACCTCGGCCTTGGTTGTCGCACTCGCGGAGATGGGCGACAAGACCCAGCTTCTGTCTTTCCTGCTCGCGGCGAAGTTCAGGCACAGGATGCCGATCATTCTGGGCATTCTTTTCGCGACGCTCGCCAATCATTTCCTCGCGGGCTACGTGGGGGTCTGGCTCGCGAGCCTTGTGTCCCCCCAAGCGCTGAGATGGATTGTCGCCGTCTCGTTCTTCGCCTTCGGCGCGTGGGCGCTGAAGCCCGACAAGCTGGAGGACCGAAAGCTCGGAGGCGCCGGCGTGTTTGTGACGACACTCATCGCCTTCTTTCTGGTTGAAATGGGCGACAAGACCCAACTCGCCACGGTGGCGCTGGCGGCCCATTACGATGCGCTCGTCCCGGTGGTTGTCGGGACGACGCTGGGCATGATGATTGCGAACGTGCCGGCTGTCTGGATCGGCGAAGCGCTCGCCCATCGGGTGAATATGACGGTGATGCGGTGGGTGGCTGCGGCGCTGTTCGCTCTACTCGGCGTCATCGTCTTGATTGCGCCGACTCCGGCTGCGTAGCGCGGCTGCGCCCAGACCCCTACGCCACCCACTCCGACACGGGCGCCTTCGCCTCCTGCAGCGGCTGGCACGCCACGTCCACCAGCGTAGGCCCGTCGAACGCGACCGCCTCCTTCAGCGCCGCACCCAGCTGCGCCGGATCCTCGACGCTCCAGCTCTTCACCCCGAACGCCTGCGCCACCTTGGCGTGGTCGGTCACGCCGAAATCGACCGAGAAGTACCGCTGCCCGTAGCCGGTCTTCTGCCCGGCCTTGATCCAGCCATAGACCGCGTTGCGGATCACGACCAAAGTGATGGGCAGCTTGTAGCGAACCAGAGTCTCCAGCTCCCCCGCGCACATGCCGAACGAGCCGTCGCCCATCACGGCGACGGTCTTCACCGACGGCCGCGCGAAGTGCGCGCCCACCGCCGCCGCCATCGAATAGCCGAGCGCGCCGTGCGCCCGGTTTGAAAACAGCGTGCGCCCGGCTTTGCGCACCGGGTAGTAGGCCGACAAGTAGGGACAGGGCGTCCCGGGATCGGCGACGACGATCGCGTCCGCATCCAGGACCTGCGACAGCGCCTGCACTACCCGCTCCGGCTTGATCGGGCGCTCGCCGGAAGACGCCAGGGCCTCGAATTTCGCGAGCTTCGCCGCCTTGGCCTTTGCCACCGCCTCGGCTTCCAACGGCCGGCGCAGGTCGTCGAGCGCCGCATTCAGGGCCGCGAGCGCGAGCCGCGCATCGGCGACCAGCGGCACGTCGGCCACGTAATTGGCGCCGATGGTCTGCGCATCGACGTCGATGTGGAGGATCTTCGCCTTTCCCGGCACCGGATGCCGCCAGCGCTCGGTGGTCACCGACCCTGCGCGGCAGCCCACGAAAACCACCAGGTCGGCCGTATCGACGATGGCGCGCGTTTCCGGCGTGCCGCCGTTGGACCCGACCACCCCGACCGCCAGCTCGTGCTCCTCGGAGATCGAGCCCTGGCCGCTGATGGTGGTCGCCACCGGCGCGGACAGCCGCATGGCGAGCTCCAGAAGCTCTTCCTGGGCGCCCGAGATCACCGGGCCGCCGCCGCAAATGAACACGGGCCGCTTCGCCGCGCGCAGCAGCTTCGCCGCGAGCTCGACGTGAAACGGGTCGGGCGCGATGCGCCGCGACGGATACGACCCCAGGGACGGATCGGCCCAGACGTCGCCCCGCTCCACCGGTGCGTTCTGCACGTCGAACGGCAGGGCGATGTGCGCCGCCCCCGGCCGCCCCGTGGTCATGGCGTTGAAGGCGGCGCGGAACACGCGCGGGATGTCCGCCGCACGGTCCAGCACCGCATTCCACTTGGTCAAGGGCCGCATCAGCGCCTTCTGGTCGAGCTCGGTCAGCGTGAAGCGCCCGCGCGAGGACACCGACACGTCGGTGTTGATGCCGAGAACCGGCACCGAGGACTCGTTGGCTTCCACGAGCCCGGGCAGGAGGTACGTCGCCCCGCCGCCCGAGGGCCCTTCGCACACGCCGACCTTCCCCGAAACGCGCGCATAGCCGTCGGCCATGTAGGCCGCGTGGCGCTCGTCGCGCGTCAGCACGTGCTTCATCCCATGGGGCAGCCGCGCCAGCGCGTCATACAAAGGCAGGCTGGTGTCGCCGCACAGGCCGAAAATCACTTCGACGCCGTGGACGTTCAACATCACCGCCACGGCCTCGGCGCCGGTCAGCGTCGCGGCGCCCGCGTCGATTGTCTTGTTCATGCAGTAATGGTAGCGCGCCATGCGCGTTGCCGACTGCCAGCGCCCGCCGCAGCGGCGAGCGCATGGCCGAGCGCGGCGGGCTGCGTGGCTATGATCGGCCCTGCGGAGATTGCTGCAGAGCGCACGCCTGATTCATACCTAATGCACAAGCCATGCCCAGCTGTTCCGCCGCCTCCCTCTGGTAGCCGCTGTCGAGAAGATACTGTCCGAACTGGAAGCGGATGTTGGCGGATCGCGGATCCAATTGCACTGCCGCGCGCAAATCCTTTAACGCAGCCAGCGAACTTCCCGACTGCCATTGCAACATTCCGCGGCGGGCAAGCGCGTAGGCGGCCATCTGCGCGAGCCCGTTCTTGCGCGCGAGCGCGTGCCCGCGCGTGAAATCGGCCATCGCCTCCTCGCGACGTCCCAGCGCTGCGTGGACGTTGCCGCGATTGACGAGCGCCGACGCATAGTCTGGATACAAGTGCAGCGCCCGGTTCAGGTCCGCGAGCGCCTCGGGCCATCTCTGCGCGCTTCCGTGCATGGCACCTCTGTTGGCGAACGCACGCCACGCTCCGGGCAGAGATTCGTCTGATTGCTTTGCTACCGCATCGTTCCAGAGCGCGAACTCGCTGCTGAAGCTCGTCAGCCGGCCGGTCGCGCCCAGCGCCAGCAGCAGCACTGCCGCCGCGGCGAGCGCGAAGCGCACCACGCGGCCCGGGGCGTACGCGGCGACGGCCGGCACGAGGGCGCATCCGGTCATCCAGAGGTAGCTGCGGTACAGGACGAACGGTTCCTGAATGCGCACGACGGTGAACTCGACGCAGAACAGAAGCCACGGGAACATCAGACCCAGCGCGGCCGCAGCCGCCAGTCCGCCGCGCCGCACCAGAAGCCAGCATACGACGGGATACGCCGCAAAGGCGGCCATCCCCGCGACTCCGCCCAGTCCGGCGAATACCGTGGCGAAGGGCCGACGCAAATCCACCGCAAGCCATTGCGGCAGAGGAAGCAGCCAGATCTTCAGATAATCGAAGAACAATCCTGCTTGCGTCTGGATGCTCAGAAGATGGGCGTTGTCGACGTCGACGCGGGTTCCGCCTCTGGCCAGATGCTCGAAGTATCTCATCGCGGCGGGTTCGTACGGAGCGCCGAGCAGTCCTTTCACGCGCAGGGTCACGAACAGGGCGATCAATCCGTAAGCGACGAACAGCGCCGCAAGCTCGCCCTTTGCGCGCCTCGCCGCAGGTCCTGCCAGAATCACGATGAGCGCCGCCACCGCAGGAAGCGCGACGGCGTGCTCCTTGGAGAACACCGCCAGAAGAAAAAACAACGCACTGCACGCCAGTGACCAGCGGCGTCTCTCGATGACCCCATGCGCGAGAGCGATGAGCGACAGCAGCGAAAACCACGCCGCCATCGCGATCGAGCGCTCGACCAGGTATCCCACGCCGTACACGGCAACGGGGTGGGCGACAAACCAGAGCGCGCCGATCAGCGCGGCGTCGTTTGCCCTGCGAAGCGGGCGTTCGCCGCCGGCCATCCGCAGCACGATTCCGAGGAAATGATACAGGGCGATGCCGACGCAGGCATGGATCAGGAGGTTGCCTAGCCGGAACCACGGAATGTCGAGCCCGACCAGGGCATAGGTCCAGCCGAAGCTTCCGTAGGAGATCCAGCGCAGGGACCAGCCCAGCACCGGGGAGGTGCCCGCGGCCTGCGCGAGCAGGTCCGGGGTAAAAAATCCCAGATCGTCAAAGACCGGCGGGTTGTTGAGAAACGGCGCGTATATTGCCGCGCTCACGAGCAGCAGCAGGAACCACGCGACCACATGACCGGACATGGTGCGCCAGAAAGAGACGCCAACCTCCGTTGCGCCGCTCGCAGCCTGCATGACTGGGATCACTCGGCTACGGCGCCACGGCATGATCGCTAAGCCACCCGCTCGGGCACGAGCGCGCGCGCATCGCGCAGCGGCTGACGCACCAACGCAGGGACGCCCGGCAGTGTCGCCGCACCGGCTTCGATCGGCGTGTGCATGCGGTTATATTAGCGCGCCATGCGCATCGCCGACCGCCAGCGCCCGCCGCCGGGGCAGCTCTACCTCGATCACGTTTCGCATTTCGTGCCCGATCTCGACAAGGCGGGCGCGCTGCTGGAAGCGCTGGGCTTTGCCGTCACGCCGCTCTCGGTGCAGGTGACGCAGCAAGGGCCTGCGGGCACGTCGAACCGCTGCGTAATGCTCGCCGACGGCTACCTCGAGTTCCTCATGCCGACGGCCGACACGCCGAATGCGCGGCGCCTGAAGAAATCCATGCGCCGCTACCGCGGCGTGCACCTCGTGTGCTTCGGCACGCCCGCCGCCGAACAAGAACATCAGCGACTTGCGGCCCACGGTTTCGCGCCGCAACCGATCGTGCACCTGAAGCGCAGGGTGGAGCGCGGGCTCAGGGCGCGCTTTTCCGTCGTGCGCGCCGCGCCCGGGAAGATGCCGGAAGGGCGCGTGCAGTACGTCCAGCACCTCGCGCCCGCGGTGATCTGGCGGCCGCAGCACCTGCGGCACGCGAACGGCGTGCTCGGCCTCGCTGCCGCTTACGTCGTCGCCGCGAACCCGGTGCGCGCCGCCGCGCGCTGGGCGCGCTTCATGGGCGGCCTGCCGCGGCGCGAAGGCAGGCTCGTCTCGCTCGACACCGACCGCGGCAAGGTGCTGATCGGCACGCGCGCGCAGCTCAAAGCGCTCCTTGGGGCCGCGCCGCGCTCGCCGGGCATCGCCGGCTATGCCCTCGCCTGCCGCGATCCGAAGGCGTTTGCGCGCCGCTGCGCGCAGGCCGGCCTGAAGGTAAACCGCCACCTTGCCGTCGCACTCCCGCGCGCGCTCGGCGGCGCGTGGCGCCTCGTCCCCATGGAGAAACGATGAAGACCGACCTCTGCGCCCTTTCCGCCACCGAGCTGCTCGCCGCGTATCGCGCGAAGACGATCTCTCCCGTCGACGCGACGCGCGCTGCGCTCGAGCGCATCGCCAAGCTCAACCCGGTGCTCAATTGTTTTAACCTGGTGGACGAGAAAGGCGCGCTCGCCGCGGCACGCGAGAGCGAGGCGCGCTGGAAGAAGGGTGCGCCCAGGGGTCTGCTCGACGGCGTGCCGACCTCGATCAAAGATATCCTGCTGACGAAGGGCTGGCCGACGCTGCGCGGCTCGAAGACCGTCGACCCGAAAGGTCCCTGGAACGATGACGCGCCGGCGGTGGCGCGCCTCCGGGAGCACGGGGCGGTGCTCCTCGGCAAGACGACGACGCCCGAGTTCGGCTGGAAAGGTGTCACCGACAGCCCGCTCACCGGCATTACGCGCAAGCCCTGGGACCCGACGAAGACGCCGGGCGGCTCGTCCGGGGGCAGCGCCGCCGCGGTGGCGTCCGGCATGGGCGCGCTCACCGTGGGGACCGACGGCGGCGGCTCGATCCGCATCCCGTGCGCGTTCACGGGCCTGTTCGGCCTCAAGCCCTCATTCGGCCGCGTGCCCGCCTGGCCGCTTTCGCCCTTCGGCACCGTCGCGCACCTTGGGCCGATGACGCGCACGGTAGCGGACGCGGCGCTGATGCTGAACGTGCTCGCGCTCCCCGATGCGCGCGACTGGCACGCCCTTCCCTACGACGGGCGCGACTATCGCGTCGGGCTGGAGGACGGCGTGCGCGGGCTGCGCATCGCCTACTCGCCGGCGCTCGGCTACGCCAGGGTGGACCCGGAGATCGCCGCGCTGGTGAAGAAGGCGGCGCAGGCCTTCGCCGGGCTCGGCGCGCACGTCGAGGAGGTCGATCCCGGATTCGAGGACGCGCAGCCGCTCTTCACGCTGCACTGGTTCCCGGGCGCCGCCTACGTCGTGGCCAACATCCCCGAAGCCAAGCGCAAGCTCATGGACCCCGGGCTGCTGGAAGTGGCGCGCGACGGCGCGAAGTTCAGCGTGCGCGAGATCCAGGACGCGGCGCTCAAGCGCGGCGCGCTCGGCGTGCTGATGAACCAGTTCCACGAGAACTACGACCTGCTGCTCACGCCGGCGCTGCCGCTCGCGGCGTTCGAAGCCGGCATGGAGATGGCGGACATCATGAAGCAGCGGCGCTGGACCGACTGGACCCCGTTCTCGTACCCCTTCAACCTCACCCAGCAACCGGCGTGCTCGGTGCCCTGCGGGTTGACGAAGGCGGGACTGCCGGCGGGATTGCAGATCGTCGGTCCGAAGCACGCCGACGCGCTCGTGCTGCGCGCGGCGCGCGCCTACGAGGCGACGCGCGAATTCAGCATGCCACCTCTGTAAAAAATGGGGACAGACCTCATTTTCCGCATATCGAAATAATGAGGTCTGTCCCCATTTACAGCCGGTAGAAGCGCGCTGCGTTGTCGTGGAACAGTGCGCGGCGCTCCGCGGGCGTGAACACCTGCGCCACGCGCTTGTAGTCGTCGAACATGTGGCGGAACGTCACGCGTAATCCGTCCACCGGGAAGTTCGAGGCGAACATGCAGCGCTCGACGCCGAAGACCTCGATCGCCTCGAGCAGCACGCGCCGGTTGCTCTCGTAATCCCACGGCGCGTCGGGCAGGCACAGGCAAGACAGCTTGCAGTAACAGTGCGGGCTCGCCGCGAGCGCGCGCATGCCGCGCCGCCAAAGCTCGAGCCCGCGCGGGCTGCGGTCCCAGGGGAATCCGGTGTGGTTGAGCACGACCGGGATGCCCGGATGCGCCCGCACCACCACCGCCGCCTCCTCCAGCTCCCAGGTCTTCACGCGCAGGTCCCACGAAAGCTTGTGGCGCTCGAGCAGCGCGTAGCCCGCGAGCCATGCCTTCTCGCGCATCATGCCGTCGCGAAACGGTTTCGAGCGGATGCCGCGCACGAGGGGAAACGACGCCTGGCGTTCGAGGACCTCCGCGGCGTTCGGCGTGTGGAACCAGGCGTGGCCGACGATGGCATGCGGCATGCCGTATTTCGCATTCAGAGCGGTGAGCCACTCAGTCTCGGCGACCTGCTGCTCGCGCGAGCACTCGGCTTCGACATGCACGGTCTTCACCACCTCGTGCCCGGCGGCGTCGCGCCGGTAGTCCTGCGGCAGATAGTCGCGCTTCAGCTTCGCGTAGTCGCCGAGGAAGAACTCGTGCGGCTCGGGATCCTGCAGCCACGGGTAGGCGAGCGGCCCGCGGGAGAGGTCCCACAGGTGGTGGTGCGCGTCGACGATCGGCAGGGCGTCGCTCAGCGTGCGCCCGCCTTCTCCAGGATGGCCGCCATCTCCGCATAACCGGCGCGCCTGGCGAGCGCGAGCGGCGTACGGCCGTTGCGATCGGCGAGATTCACGTTCGCGCCCGCTTCGACCAGCGCTTGCAGCGTCGCCGTGTGGCGCGGCCCGCCGTCGCCGAGCACGATGGATTCGATCAGCGCGGTCCAGCCGAGATTGTTGACATGATCGAGCGGCGCGCCGGCCTTGATCAGCGTGCGCACCACCTCGTCGTGGCCGAGGTGCGCCGCGGCGATGAGCGCGGTGCCGTCGTAGCGGCTGGTGGTGTTGCCCGCACGCGCGCCGAGCTCGAGCGACAGGCGCAGCACCGGCAGATCGTCGGCCACCGCGGCGATGGTGACGATGTCGTAGCGGTCGTACTCGAGCGCGTTCGCATTGGCGCCCGCCTTCACCAGCGCGCGCATGGCGCCGAGCTGCGAGCGGTAGGCGGCGACGTGCAGCGGCGTGCGCTTGTAGCGGTCGCGCGCGTTCGGGTCTGCGCCGCCCGCCACCAGCCGGACGATCTCCGCGGCTTCGCCGCGCGCCGCGGCGGCGTGCAAGCCGGTGTAGGCGGCGAGCTCGGCAGCGCCGGGCGGCACCTGGGCGTGGGCGCAGCCTGCAAATGCGAGGGCAACCAGCAGGCGTTTCATTGACTTACTCCCTCGCGCGGACGATGAGGCTCTGCGTCGAGCGCCCGACCAGCCCCTGCTCGTCGTAGATGCGCGCCTCGGCGAGGCCATTCGAGGACGGCCCGAAAAGCGTACGCGCCTCGAGGCAGATCCACTGCCCCTCGGGCCGCCGCAGCAGGTTGATGGTCAGGTCGGAGTTGACGAACACGTAGCGCCTGAAATCGAGGATCGCGCTGATGCCGTTGCCGGAGTCGGCGGCCACGGCGACCCGCTCGATCGGCAGCGGCGCCTCGCCTTCGATCAGAGGGTGGAGCAGGCGAAACCACACGGCGCAGGGGCCGCGGAAGAACGTGCCCTCGGCGACCCGCCCTTCCATGAGATCGTTATAGCCGGGCGTGCCGGTGGCGAATGGAAAGCGGCTGGGCGGGGATTCCGCCGGCGCCCTGGGCGCCTGCGGCAGCGGATGCCCGGGCAGGCCGTCGGGCAGCGGCAGGCCGCTCTCGCGCTGCACGAGCGCCGTGCAGCGCGCGACTTCCTTGCCTTCCGCGGAGAGCGAGGCGGAGAAATGCGCCGCGTTGCGGCCGGCGTAGTCCGTCTGCACGGCAACGGCGAGCTCGGCGATCGGCACCGGCCGCAGCAGGTTGGCGGTGACGCGCGCGACGTGCGTCAGGCCGAGCGGCGCCGCGGCGCGCGCGATCGCGCCCGCGACCAGCGCGATCGGCGGCCCGCCGTGCTGGTGCTGCGGGTCCCAGGGGCCGCGCGTGAGCTCGGTCGCGCGCCAGCGCCCCTCGCCTTCCCGCACGAAGGCGCTCGCCGGCATCAACGCTCGAGCCTCAGCTCGAGCACCCAGGTCGAGACCACCTTGTCCTGGTCGAGCATCGCGCCGTGCACGGCGTAGTGCTTCGCGTCCTTCTGCAGCATGCACTCGAAGCCGCGGTAGCGATTGGTGGCGCTGGCGTAGAACGAGAGGATGGCGTCGCCGGCGAGCACGAACCGTCCGTTGAGCGAGCCGATCGAGGGATTCTCGCCCGACCAGTGCGTGGACTGCGCGCCCGCCGAGAACGGCACCACCTCGGTGCGGTTGCGGTGCTCCTGCGGCGGATTGGACTTGACGCGCATCACGCTCTCGCTCACCCAGCGCCCGGTCTCGTGCCGCACGCGCGTCTCGCCCTCGACCGCAGTCGCACTGCCGGCGCCGTCGCGGGTCTCGCCCGCTGCGCGCCAGTTGCCCTCGCGAAACAGGAACGAGTGCCCCATCAGCCGTGCACCGCCACGCTGTCCTGCGGCGCCTGCGCGCGCGCGTCCATGGTGTAGTCGCGCACCACGCCGGCGATGCGCAGGCGGTAGCCGGCGAAGATCCCGGCGCGGCCCTTTTTCTGCGCCTCGCGGTGCAGCTGCACGTTGCGCCACTTGCGCACCGAGGCCTCGTCCTTCCAGAACTGCAGCGAGACGAACTTGCCGGGCGAGGTGATGCTCTCGAAACGCTCGAGCGAGATGAAGCCCTCGGCCTTTTCGAGCTCGGGCTTGAGCTGCTCGACGAGCTGCATGTACTCCGGGAAGCGCCCGGCGGCGGGGGTGAACTCGAAGATGACGGCGATCATGGCTCCTCCGTGGCGAGCACTATACTTCCCGCCCGTGGAACCCCGCCACTTCGCGCACTGGCCGAGCGACATGCCGCGCGGGCTTGCGCTGCCGCCGCTCCGGCTGCACGACCTGCTCGCGCGCGCGGCGTCGCGCTTCCCCGACAAGCCGGCTACCGTGTTCCAGGGCGCGACGCTCCGCTACCGCGAGCTCGCGGCGCGCGTCGAGGCGCTCGCCGGGGACTTGCAGCACGGCTGCGGCGTGGCGAAGGGCGACCGGGTACTCATCGACCTGCAGAACGGACCGGACTTCATCACCGCGCTCTTCGGCGTCCTGCGCGCGGACGCCGTGGCGGTGCCGGTGAGCCCGGCGAACGTGGCCGCGGAGCTGCGGCACTACCTGGAGGACAGCGGCGCGAAGGTCGCCATCGCCGAGCGCGAGGTGGCGGCGCGATTCTCCGGGTTGCCGCTCGAGCGCCTCATCGTGATGGAGGACTGGCGTCCGGGCGACAAGCCGGCGGCGGCCTCGACCCGCGTCGCGGACGATCTGTGCCTGCTGCCCTACACCTCGGGCAGCACCGGTCACCCCAAGGGCTGCATGCACACGCACGCCACCTGCCTGCACAACATCGCCGGCTCGGCGCTCTGGAAGCACGTCACCGCGGACACGGTGGCGCTCGCCACGGCGCCCTTCTTCCACGTCACCGGCCTGATCCACAGCTTCCTCGCCACCGTGTACGCCGGCGGCACCATCGTCATCCAGCGGCGCTGGGATCCGCTCGCGGCGGCCGAGCTCGTCGAGCGCCACCGCTGCACGCACTGGGACAACGTGCCGACGATGGTGGTGGATCTGCTCTCGCATCCGGGCGCGCTCGAGCACGACGTCGGCTCGCTCGCCTGGATCTTCGGCGGCGGCTCGGCGATGCCCGAGGCGATCGCGCAGAAGCTGTTCGAAGTCTGCGGCGTGCGCTACATCGAGGGCTACGGCATGACCGAGACCATCTCGCAGACGCACATCAACCCGCCGCAGAACCCGAAGAAGCAGTGCCTGGGCATCCCCACCTTCGATACCGAGTCGCTGGTGGTGGATCCCGAGACCTTCAAGGTGCTCGGCCCCGGCGAGCCGGGCGAGATCGTGGTGCGCGGGCCGCAGCTGCTGAAGGGCTATTGGGGAAAGGAAATGGAGTTCCGCGCGTCCTGGGCCGAAATCGAGGGCAGGCCGTTTCTTCGCACCGGCGACCTTGGGCGCACCGACGAGGACGGCTACTTCTACATTTCGGACCGGCTGAAACGCATGATCAACGCCGCCGGCTACAAGGTCTGGCCCGCGGAAGTGGAGGCCGCGATGTACCAGCATCCGGCGATCAAGGAGTGCTGCGTGATCGCCGCGCCCGATGCGCGCCGCGGCGAGACGGTGAAGGCGGTGGTGGTCCTGAAGCCCGGCGCCGCGGCGAGCGCCGAGGAAATCCTCGACTGGGCGCGCGGCCGCATGGCCGCCTACAAGGCGCCGCGCCAGCTCGCGTTCACCGACGCGCTGCCGCGCACGTCCTCAGGCAAGCTCATGTGGCGCGCCCTCCAGGACGCCGAATTTAAATAGGGACAGACCTCATTTTCCTTTTTGTCCGCGGGACGAATAGGAAAATGAGGTCTGTCCCTATTTAATAAGTCCAAGAAATCACTTGGGGCGCAGGCCCGCGTGCGCGTTTCGCAACAGCGCGAGCACGCCTTCGTAAGTGACCGGCGCCGGATTCGGGTACGGCGCTTCCATGGCGATCTTCGCCGCGCGCTCGAGGTCGGCCTCGGGCACGCCCAGGTCGGCGAGCTTCATCTGCAGCCCGAGCCTGACTTCCAGGTCGTAGAGCCCGCCCGCGGCGTCCGTCGCGCCGAGCGCGGCGGCAATGCGCGCCATCGCCTCCGGCGCGGCATCCCGGTTGTAGCGCACGGCGTGCGGCAGGATGATCGAATGGGTCTCGGCGTGCGGCAGGTTCCAGGTGCCGCCGAGCGTGTGGCAGAGCTTGTGGTGCAGCGCGATGCCGGTGTTGAGCGATATCCCGGCGAGCCAGGCGCCGTACAGCGCTTCGCTCCTTGCCTCCAGGTCCCTGGGGTTCTTCACGATCAGCGGCAGCGATGCCGCCAGCGCGCGGATGCCCTCCTCCGCGATCAGCGACACCACCGGGTTGGCCTCCTTCGCGTACAAGGCTTCCACGCAATGCGCGATGGCGTTCATGCCGCTCGCCGCCGCAGTCGCGGCCGGCAGCCCGAGCGTCAGCTCGGGATCGTAGATCACGGTCTTCGGCAGCATCTTCGGGTCGAACTGCGTGCGCTTGCGCCCGCCTTCGGTGAAGCCCTGCACCCAGGTCATCTCCGAGCCCGAATAGGTCGTCGGCACGGCGAGCACCGGCATGCCGGTGGTGAGCGCGATGGCCTTGCCCAGGCCGATGGTCGAGCCCCCGCCCACCACGATGCAGCAGTCGGCGTTCGCCGCCTTCGCCGCGGCGCGCGCGTCTTCCGCCACCTCGATCGGCACGTGCCGCACCGCCTTGTCGAACAGGCCCGCGTAGCGCGCGCCGAGCGACGCGGCGAGACGCTTCACGTCGGCCGAGCGACCCGGCGTGGACAGCACGAGCGCGCGCTTGGCGCCGAGCTTGTCCACTTCCTGCGCCAGGCGCGCGACGCTGCCGGCGCCGAAGACGACGCGAGAGGGCAGCGAGGTGTAGGTGAACGCCTTCATGCGCTTCGCCGCAGTTTAGCGAGCCGCCGCCGGAAGTCGAGCGCCAGCAGCAGCAGCCCGATGCCCGCGGCCGCGAACATCCAGCGTGCCCCGCCCGCATCCACCGCGTGCGACGCGAGCCACACGCCCACCGACTGGCCGGTAAACAGGCTGCAGGCGAAGATCGCCAGCGCAGCGCCGCGCGTCGCCGGCGCCATTTGCGTCGCGTGCACCTGCAGCGTGTTGTGCATCATGTAGATCCCCGCGCCGGCCACCACCACGCAGGGCACTGCCCAGCCCGGCCCCGGCGCCGCCGCCAGTGCGAGTAACCCGACCGCCATCAGGCCGCCGCCGCCCAGCACCAATCCCCCTTCGCCCGCTCGCGGCAACAGCCGCCCCGCGCTCGCCGCGAACAGCAGCCCGCCCGCCGCGAACGACGCCGAGACCGCGCCGCTCGCACCCAGGCCCAGGCCGAAGCGCTGATGCACGTACAAGGCGACGAACGCGAGCGCGCCGTAGAACAAAGCGCCCTCGATGAACACCGTGGCGAGGATCACGCGCACCCACGGCAGGCGCGTCAGGCCCGCCATGCGCCGGAACGCTTCGGCGAGCGGCGTGGCATCGATCGGCTGCGCGCGCGTCTGCGGATTGCCGCGCAGCTCCAGCAGCAGCAGCAGCGCCGTCGCCGCATACAGAAGTGCGAGGAGGACGAACACCGCCTGCCAGCCGTAGCGCTCGCCGAGAAATCCCGACGCGGTGGTGGCGAAGGCGACCCCCAGCATGTGTCCGACGAGAAAGCGCGCCAGCACCAGCTGGCGCCTGTCGTACGCGACCGCGTCGCCGATCCAGGCCATCGCGAGCGGCACGATGCCGCCCACCGTCGCGCCGGTGAGGAAACGCGCGACGACCAGCGTGGCGAGCGAAGGCGCGAGCGCGCAGGCGAGGTTGCCCGCGGCCGAGATCGCGGTGATCAGCGCCACCATGCGGTACTTGCCGAGGCGATCGGCGAGCGGGCCGTTGACGAGCTGCAGCAGGCCGTAGGCCACGGCAAACCCGGTGATCACCGCGGCGGCGCCGCCCGGCGTGGTGCCGAACTCCCCGGCGATCAGCGGCAGCAGCGGGTCGGCGGCGCGCAGCGCCGCCGCGCTGGCGAACGCCGCGAGCGACAGCAGCAGGACGGCGCGGCCGGGCATGCGGGCATTATCGGACCTCAGGCCACAAGCCGCGGCAGGATCGCCGCGGCGAAGGAGAGCACCAGGAAGAACCCGCACATGTCGGTGACGGTGGTGAGGATCGGACCCGAAGCCACCGCCGGATCGAGCTTCAGGCGCTTGAGCACCAGCGGCACCGTGCCGCCGATCGACACGGCGACGAGCGTGTTGGCGGCAAGCGCGCCGCCCACCACCAGCCCGAGCCAGGGGTTGCCTTTCCACAGGATTGCGGCGAGCGCGAGCAGTGCGCCCAGCACCACGCCGTTGATCAGCCCCACCTTCACCTCCTGCAGCCACACGCGCAGCAGCTCGAACGGCTTGGTGATGCCCAGGGACAGCTCGCGGATGCTCACCGCCACCGCCTGGTTGCCGCTGCAGCCGCTCATGTCCGAGACGATCGGCAGGAACACGGCCAGCGCGATCACCGCGGCGAGCGTCTCCTCGTAGGCCGCGATCACGCTCGCGGCGATGATGTTGAGGATGATGTTGACCGACAGCCACGACAGGCGCCGGCGCGAGCGCACCATGACCGGCAGCGAGCGGATTTCGTCGCCGCCGACGATGCCCTGCATCTTGCGGTGGTCGTTCTCGGCGCGCGCCGCGACCTCCTCGGCGACGTCGCCGCGACGCACCACGCCGAGCAGCGCCTGGCGCGCGTCGACCACCGGCACCGCGGCGACGGCTTCGCGGTCGAAATACGCCTCGAGCTCGTCCAGCGTTGCGTCGGGCCGCACGTGCGCTGCGGGCCTGAGCAGCTGCGCGAGCAGGGTGTCGCGGCGCGCGAGCACCAGGTCGCGCAGGTCGAGCGCGCCGACGAACCGCCCCGCCCCGGACACCACGTAGGCATGCAGGTCCTCGGCGAGGCCCTCTTCGGTGCGCCGGTTCAGGTCCTCGATCACGTCACGCACCGTCGAGGTATCGGCGTACGACAGGTACTCGGTCACCATCAGGCCGCCGGCGACGTCGCGCGGATACGGCAGCAGCTTCCTCGCTTCCGCGGCCTCTTCGGGCGGCATGCGGGCGAGGATCGCCTCGGCATCCTGCGGGTCGAGGTTGGCGAGCACGTCCACCTGCTCGTCGCTCTGCATCTCGCTGACGATGGAAGCCGCGTCCTTCACCTCGAGTTCCTCGATCAGGTCGGCGGCGTGCTCCTCCGGGATCTCCTCGATGAGGTCGGCGGCTTCTTCCGGTGAGAGCGTGGTGAGCACGCGCTCGCGCGCCTCGGGCGCGAGGTGCAGCAGCGCGCGGAACGCCTCGCTCGGCCCGATGGACTCGACGTAGGCTTCGAGGGCCCTGACGTCGCGGGCCTGCGCGAGCGCCTCGAGCCGCTCCCAGGGCGGCGTGTCGATGACTTCGGCCATGGCTGCACTCCCTGCGCGGCTGGCGTGTACGATGCTGCGATTCTATCGACTTGAGATCGCACGCATGCCCGCGCTGCCCGATCCCCACGCCCTTGCCATCATGGCGCTCACGGTGTTCGCGCTGGTGCTGTTCGCGCAGGATCGCATCGCGCTCGAGACCTCCAGCCTGCTCGTGTTCATCACGCTGGTGGCGGGCTTCCAGATCTTTCCCTACGCGGGCGCCGACGGGCCGCTGCGCCCGAGGGAGCTGTTCGCCGGCTTCGGCCACGAGGCGCTGGTGGCGGTGTGCGCGCTGATGGTGCTCGGCAAGGGCCTGGAGACCACCGGCGCGCTGCAGCCGGTGGCCCGGATCCTGGCGCGCGTGTGGCAGACCGGGCCCGCGGTGTCGCTGCTGTTCACGATGCTGGTCGCCGCGGCGCTTTCCGCGGTGGTGAACAACACGCCGATCGTGGTCATGCTGCTGCCGATCCTGGTCGGCGTGACCCTTAGCGCCAAGGCCTCGCCCTCGGGCGTGCTGCTGCCCTTCGGGCTCGCCACGGTGATCGGCGGCACGGTCACCACCATCGGCACCTCGACCAACCTGCTGGTGGTGTCGGTGGCGCGCGACATGGGCGTGCGCAACTTCGGCATGTTCGATTTCGCGCTGCCGATCGCGCTGGTGGGCTTTTTCGGCATCCTGTTCCTGTGGCTGGTGGCGCCGCGCCTGCTGCCGCAGCGCGCGGCGCTGATCAGCGACAAGTCCGCGCGCCTGTTCAGCGCCATGCTGTACGTCGAAGACGACAGCAAGATCGCCGGCAAGACGCTCGCCGACGCGCGCAAGCTGGCGGGCGGCAACCTGCGCCTGCTCGATGTGCAGCGCGGCGAGCGCGGCGTGCTGCTCGCGCGCCTGCCCTCGCTCACCTTCATGCCCGGCGACCGGCTGCTGGTGCGCGACACGCCCGAGCGGCTGAAGGAGCTCGAGGGCATGCTCGGCACGCCGCTGCACGACCAGGAGACCGAGTCGGCCGAGGAGCGCGAGGAGAAAGAAGAAAGGGCGGCCGCGGCCGAGGGCGAGCCGAAGGCGACGGCCGAGGAGGACGCCAAGCAGCGCCTCGTCGAGGTGGTGGTGACCGAAGACTCGCCGCTGAACGGCTCGACGGTGCGGCGCTCGCGCTTCGCCGACGAGTACGGCCTGTTTGTGCTCGCCGTCCACCGCGGCCAGTTCCGCGACGAGATCCGCCGCGGCGAGCTGGGCGACGTGGTCCTCAGCACCGGCGACGTGCTGCTGGTGCAGGGCAGCGTGGGCGACATCAAGCGGATGAAGTCGAACCAGGCGTTCCTGGTGCTCGATTCCACGGTCGAGCTGCCCGACACGGAGCGCGCGGCGCTCGCGCTCGGCATCATGGGCGCGGTGATCGCCGCCGCCGCCACCGGCCTGCTGCCGATCAGCGTCTCGGCGCTGGTGGGCGTCGCCGCGATGATGGCGACGCGCTGCCTGACGTGGCGCGAAGCGAGCAAGGGCCTGTCCGCGCAGGTGATCATGATCGTGGTGACCAGCCTCGCGCTCGGCACCGCGCTCACCCGCACCGGCGCCACGGCCTACGTCGCCGAGCTGTTCGTGGCGGCGACCGCCGGCATGTCGCCGAGCGCGATCCTCGGCGCCCTGATGCTGCTGATGGCGGTGCTGACCAACATCCTGTCGAACAACGCCGCCGGCATCATCGGCACGCCGATCGCCATCGGCATCGCCGCCAGGCTCGGCCTCGCGCCCGAGCCGTTCGTGATCGCCATCATCGCCGGGGTGAACCTCTCGTTCGCCACGCCGATGGCCTACCAGACCAACCTGCTGGTGCTGCACGCCGGGGGCTACCGCTTCGTCGACTTCGTGAAGGTCGGCGTGCCGCTGTCGCTGCTGATGTGGGCGGGCTACCTCTACGTGATCCCGCTGTTTTTCCCGTTCTGAGCGCGCGCTACAGGCGCTTGGCCACTTCTTCCAGCATCACCTCGGTGGCGCCGCCGCCGATCGACTGCACGCGCGCGTCGCGGTACATGCGCTCGATCGCGGATTCCCTGATGAAGCCGAAGCCGCCGTGGAACTGCAGGCAGTCGTACACCACCTCGTTCAGCAGCTCGGCGCAGTAGGCCTTGGCCATCGACACTTCCTTCACGCAGTCGCGCCCGTCGGCGTCCAGGGCCGCCGCATGCTGCACGAGCTGGCGCCCGGCCTCGACGCGCGCGGCGAGCATGGCGAGGCGCTGGCGGATGGCCTGCTTGTCCCACAGCGGCGCGCCGAAAGCCTGGCGCGCGCGCACGTACTCGAGCGTCAGCTCGATCGCCTTGGCCGCCTCGCCCATGCACATGGCCGCAATGGCGATGCGCTCGTTCTGGAAGTTCTTCATGATGGCGTAGAAGCCGCGGTTCTCCTCGCCGAGCAGGTTGGCGGCCGGGATGCGGCAATTCTCGAACACGAGCTCCGCGGTGTCGGACGAGCGCCAGCCCATCTTGTCGAGCGTGCGGCCCACCGTGAAGCCGGGCGCGCCCTTCTCGACCATGAACATCGACACCCCCTTTGCGCCCGCCGCCGGCTCGGTCTTCGCCGCGACGAAGTACAGATCCGCAAGCGCGCCATTGGTGATGAACATCTTGGCGCCGTTCAGCACCCATGCGCCGCCTTCGCGCCGCGCGCTGGTGCGGATCGCTTTCACGTCCGAGCCCGCGTCGGGCTCGGTGACCGCGACGGCGGTGATCGCCTCGCCGGAGACGATCTTCGGCAGGTACGTCGCGATCTGCTCCTTCGTGCCCGCGTTCGCGAGGTGCGGCGAGGCCATGTCGGTATGCACCAGCACCGTGATGGCGAAGCCGCCGAAGGTGGAGCGCCCGAGCTCTTCGGCGAGCAGCGCGGTGGCGCGCGCATCGAGCGCGCCGCCACCGTATTCCTCGGCGTAGCGCAGGCCGAGGAAGCCGAGCCGGCCCATCTGCCGCAGCACCTCGCGCGGCACGCAGCCCTGCGCCTCCCAGGTCGCCCCGTGCGGGACCACCTCCTTCTCGACGTAGCGCCGCAGCGTGTCGCGCAGGAGCGCGAGGGTCTGGTCGGTCACAGCTTGAACTCCCGGAGGGCCTGCTCGCGCAGGCGGTTCTTCTGCACCTTGCCGCTCGCAGTCATGCCGATCGCTTCGAAGCTGCGGACGATGCGCAGGTAGCGCGGCACGCGAAAGTTCGCGCAGCGCTCGCGGACCCAGGCGAGGAGCGCATCCTCGGTCAGCTTGTGTCCCGCCTTCAGCGAGACGTAGGCGCAGGGGACTTCGCCGAGCCGCGCGTCGGGCACGCCGACCACCTGCGCGCTCTGCACCGCGGGGTGCCCGAGCAGCACCTCCTCCACCTCCGCCGGCGCGACGTTCTCGCCGCCGACCCGGAACACGTCCTTCAGCCGCCCGAGCATGCGCAGCCGGCCGCCCGCGTGCAGCTCGCCGAGGTCGCCCGTGCGCAGCCAGCCGTCCTCGGTGAAGGCCTGCGCGGTTGCTTCCGGGTCGTTGTAGTAGCCGCGCATCACGCTCCAGCCGCGCACCTGGATCTCGCCGTCCAGCGTGCGCAGCTGCAGCTCGGGCAGCGGCGTGGCGAGGCCCTGCACGCGCAGCGCCTCGGCGTCGCGCCAGTCGCTCATGACCACGTTGGGCGAGGCTTCCGACAGGCCGTAGGCGGCGCAGATGCGCTTCGCGCCAAGCTCGCGGATGATCCGCTGCAGGGTCTGCGGCCCGGCCGCGGCCCAGCCGCCGCGCAAGACGAGCCTGCGCCTGGGGAAATCGGCGTGCCCCATCAGCAGCTGGAAGATCGTGTCGTTGCCGGAGGTGAGCGTGCAGCGCTCCGCTTCCATCATGGCGAGCGCCGCACCCGCCTCGAAGGTCGGCAGCGTCACGAGGCATGCGCCGTGCACGAGGCACATCAGGGCCGAGAGCGTCGAGCCGCCGACGTGGAACAACGGACGGCAGTTGAAGTAGCGGTCTTCGGCCTTCACGCCGATGCGCTCGCCCGCGGCCCAGGCGTTCCTCAGCATGTTGTCGTGCGTGAGCATCACGCCCTTCGGGTAGGCGGTGGTGCCCGAGGTGAACTGGATCAGGAGCAAGTCGTCGGGCCGCACGTCCCAGGCGATCTTCTGCCCGTGATCGAGCGCGGCGAACCCGCGCCACGAATCCTCCCCCAGCAGCACCTTGTGCTCGAGCAGCGGCAGCCGCGGCGCGATCTCGCGCAGCATCGCGGCGTAGTCGTTGCCGCGGAACCCGGGTGCCGCGAAGATCGCGCGGCAGTCGGCCTGCTTCAGGCAGAACTCGAGCTCGGCGGCCTTGAAGCGCGTATTCACCGGCACCGTGACCACGCCGAGGAGCGCCGCGCCGTAGAAGAGCGCAAGCCAGTGCTGGTCGTTGCCCATCAGGATCGCGGCGTGGTCGCCCTTGCGCAGGCCCAGGCCGTGCATGGCGCGCGCCACGCTGTGCGCGGCGGCGTGCAGCGCGCCGTAGTCCAGTCGCCGGGTCGGCGTGACGAGCGCCTCGGCGCGCGGCGGCTGCAGCGCGAGGAACTCGCCCAGCACGCGCGGCGCCCAGCCGCTCATGCCCTGCCCATCCAGTCGCCGGCGGCGAGCTGCGCCTCGATCGCCGCGAGCTCGGTCTCGAGCGCGCCCTTCGGGTCGAGCTCGACGCCGCGGTCGATGGCGCGCTTGGCGAGCGCGAGGGTCCGCGCCGGGGCCTCGCGGATCGTCTTCGCGATCTCGGCGAGCGCGGACTCGAGCCGGTCCGCGGGCACCAGGCGCGCCACCAGGCCGTGGCGCTCGGCTTCGTCCGCGGAGAGCGTGCGCCCGGTGAACATCAGGTCCTTGGCGAGGCGCTTTCCGAGGACGCGCGGCAGGCGCTGCGTCGCGCCGACCGTGCCGCGAATTGCCTCCGGGATGCGGAACGAAGCCTGCGGCGTGGCGACGATGAAGTCGCAGGCCGCCGCGATCTCGCAGCCCGAGCCCACGGCCGCGCCTTCGACCACGGCGATCGCCGGCATCGGCAGCGATTCGAGCGCCGCGTAAGCAGCGAAGGCCTTCATGCGCCGCTCGCGCACCTGCGCCGCGGACATGCCCTGGCGCTCCTTCAAATCGGCGCCGGCGCAGAACACCGGCCCCCTGCCCCGCACGAAGACGAGCCGCACGGCGTCGTCCAGCCCCTGCGCCGCAGCCATCAGCGCATCGCACATCGCGAGGTTGAGCGCGTTGCGGGCCTCGGGCCGATTCAGCGTGAGGATCGCCACGCCGTCGCGCCGCTCGACGAGGACCGTCATATCGCTTTCGCCTTGCGCAGCTCGTCGATGCGCGCGTCGCTGTAGCCGAGACGCTCCTTGAGGATCGCCTCGGTGTGCTCGCCGAGCGCCGGCGGGGGTCCGATCTGCGGATCGTCCCAGCCGAGGAACTTGTAGGGCAGCGCCAGCGCCTTGAATTCGCCCACGCCCGGATAGTCGAAGCTGCCGACGAGCTGGCGCGCGCGCACGTGCGGATCGGCGAGCACCTCGGCGACGTCGTTCACCGGCCCCACCGGCACGTCGGCGGCGTCGAGACTGGCGATCAGCTCCGCGCGCGTCAGCTTCGCGACCGCGGCGCCCATCGCCGCCATCACCTCGTCGCGGCGCGCGACGCGCGCGGCGTTGGTGCCGTAAATGGCGACCGTCCCCATTTGCAGCGCCTCGCAGAGCTTGGGCCAGTGCTGGTCGCTGGCGGTGATGTGGGCGTACTTGCCGTCCTTGCAGCGAAACGTCGCCGAGGGCACGCGCCCCGGGTGCTCGGTGCCGAGGCGCGGCGGGACTTCACCGAGCGCGAAGTAGCGCGCGGCGGCGAGCGTCAGCAGGCTCACCTGCCCATCGAGCATCGAGAAATCGACGTATGCGCCACGGCCGGTCCGCTCGCGCCCGGCGAGCGCGGCGAGCATCGCGATCGCCACCCACAGGCCCGAGGTGAGGTCGGCCAGCGGCAGTCCCGGCTTCACGGGGCCGCCGCCCTTCTCCCCCGTGAGGCTCATCAGCCCGCCCATCGCCTGGAACACGGTGTCGTAACCCTTCTTCTGCGCGTAGGGCCCGCTCTGCCCGAAGCCCGTGCAGGAGACGTAGACGAGCTTCGGGTTGAGCGAGGACAGCGCCGGGTAGTCGAGTCCCTGGCGTGCGAGCGTGCCGACCGGGAAGTTCTCCACCAGGGCGTCGGCCTGCCGCGCGAGCTCGCGGATGATGCGGCGCCCGCCGTCGCTTCTCAGGTTGACCGTGATCGAGGCCTTGGCGCGGTTGCAGGCGAAGTAGTAGGCGCTGTCCTTTGCGAGCTGCGGCTCGAAGCCGCGCGTCTCGTCGCCCGCGCCGGGTTGCTCCACCTTGATCACCGTGGCGCCGAGCTCGGCGAGGATCATGCTCGCGAACGGGCACGCCAGCACGCGCGAGAGGTCCAGGATCGTCAGGTGCTCGAGCGGCTTCATCTCACCTGAACGCCAGGGCTGCGATGCCGACGAGCACCAGCGCCGCGCCGCTCACGGTGCGCCCGGTGAGCTCCTCGCGGTTCTTGAGTATCCAGACGCTGACCGGGAAGATGACGAGCGGCGTCGTGTGCACCACCAGCACCGCGAGCGCGATCTCGATCTGCGTCATGGCGAGCGCGATGAAGATCGAACCGAGCGAGGTGAGCACGCCGCACCCGGTGTAGAGCAGGAGCGCCGTGCGGTCCGCGGCGCGCAGTTGCGCTGCGACTCTGCCCCACTGGTGCGTCACCACGACCTGGCAGGCCAGTGCCGCGACCGACGCGATCACCGTGCCGAGCGCTGCCTCGCTCCACTCGCGCATCGCGAGGCCGCGCAGCACGTTGCCGAAGCCGAAGCCCGCCACCGTCAGCAGCCCGGCGAGGAAGCCCTTGCGCAACACCTCCGGCGCGAGCGCGTGCAGCGAGCCGGTGCGCGGCTGCGTCAGCCACAGCCCGATCCACACCAGCACCATGAGCGCCAGCTCATACGGGCCGAGCAGCTCGCCCGCGAGCAGCCACGCCGCGACCAGCGCGAAGGCCGGCGCGGTCGAATGGAACACACTCGCGCGCGAGGGCCCGAGCAGCTTCACCGTGTCGAAGAGAAAGCGCCGGCCGAGGAACGTGCCGATCACCCCGCCGATGGCGAACAGGCCCGCGCCTTTCCAGCTCCAGCCGTAGGGCGCCGCACGCACCCCCAGCTCCACGGCGAAGAGCAGCGCCGGAAACACGATGTTGGTCGCCAGCACGATGAAGAAACCCGCCTCCACCGGCATCCTCGCCACAGCGAAGCGCGTGACGACGATGTTGGTGGCGAAGGCGAGCATCGCCAGGAGCGCGTACGTGATGCCCATGGCTCATGGCTTGCGAAAGGCGCGCATCCTCTTGTTGGCTTCGCGCCCGCGCGCGAGGGCTTGCTCGAGCGGCAGGTCGGCGACTTCATGGAACAGCTGCTTGGTGAGCCGCAGCGCCGGGCGGCCGAGGGCGGCGAGCTTGTCCGCCAGCGCCACGGCCTCTTTCAGCACCTGGGCGCGCGGCACCACGCGGTTGACGAGGCCGAGCGCGAGGGCGCGCGCCGCGCCCACCGGCTCGCCGAGCGCGACCAGCTCGAAGGCCGCCTTGCGGCCGACCTGCCGCACCAGGTTCGCCATCACGATGGCGGCGACGATGCCGTGGCGCACCTCGGGGTAGCCGAGCGCGGCGCCGTCGCCCATGACCACCAGGTCGCCCGCGATGGCGAGCCCCGCGCCGCCGCCGAGCGCCGCGCCGTGCACCGCGCTCACCACGGGCTTCGCCAGCTTCGGGATGGCGAGGTGCAGCTGCATGGTGAGCTCGGCGCGTGCCTCGACCTTCGCCTTGTGCTCGGGCGTGAGCCCGGCGAACTCGGTCACGTCGGCGCCGGCGCAGAACGCCGGGCCCGCGCCCGCGAGCACCACGCAGCCCACGCTCTCCGCGGCGTCCGCAGTGCGCAGCGCATCGAGCAGCGCCTGCGTCAGCTCGGTATTCAGCGCGTTGCGCTTGTCCGGGCGGTTCAGGGTGAGCACCCGCACCGCGCCCTGGTCCTTGACGAGGAGCACGCTCATAGAAAAATGAGGTCTGTCCCCATTTACAGTGCCGCGAGGCGCGCGTTGGACCAGGCCCAGCTCATCGCCGCCTGCAACACCGGGTCGCGGATGCCGAGGAGCTCGGTGATGCGCGTCTTCACGCCTTCTCCCGCTCGCGCGCGATCAGCTCGCGCGCGCGCGCCGCGAGTTTCTCGAGCGCCGCGTCGAACGCCGCGCGCTCCCTTGCGCCGAGGCAGTCGAGGAACGCGTCGTTCCTCTCCGCGGCGGCGCGGATCAGCCCCTGGTACAGCGCGCGCCCGGCGCGCGTCAGCGTGAGGCGCACGCCGCGCGCGTCCTCGGCGTCGATCGAGCGCAGCACGAGGCGGCGCGCGGCGAGGCCGGAGACCACGCGGCTCATCTGGCTCTTGTCGATGCCCGCGGCGCTCGCCAGATCGTTCAGCGACTGCGGCTCGGCAACGCCGCCGAGGAGCGCGATCGTGCGCCACTCCCACAGGCTCACGCCGAACTCGCGCCGGTAGCGCAGCTCGGCGCCGCGCGACAGCAGGTTTGCGACCACGTGCAGCCGGTAGGAAAGCAGCGCCCGGATGCCGGGCGCGCTAGTCGTCGAAGAACGGGGTTTCATGCTCGCCGCGCAGTTTCAGGTCGAAGCGGTAGCGCCCGGGCGCCTCCTCGCGCGCGACGAGCAGCGCCCGGCGCGCCGCCGGCACCGCCGCCAGCGCCGGGTCGGCATCGTTCGCCGGATCGCCGGGAAAGAACATCGTCGTCCTGAGGATGCGCATCAGGCCCGAGAACATCACCATCACGCTGAGGTGCGGCGCGCGGCCCTCGGGCGCGCCAGGACGGATGGTGCGGAACGCGTAGTGGCCCGCCTTGTCGGTCGCCGCGCGGCCCCAGCCGAGGAAGTCCGGGTCGGCCTCGGCATGGCGCGGATCGGCAGGGTGGCGGTAGATGCCCTGCGCGTCCGCCTGCCAGATCTCCACGATCAGGTTGTCGAGCGGCGTGCCGTCCTCCTGGCGCACGCAGCCGACGATCTCGATGGCCTCGCCCCGCGCCTTTCGGCCCGCGAGCTGCGTGAGGTCGCTCGCGCCCGCGTCGACATAGCGCGGCGGGAAGAACGGGCCGAGGGTGGCTTCGCCGGTGGGGATGTTCATGGCTGCGAGGGCGTCGCCCGCCTCCCGCGCAGCACGATCCGATGCTCGTACACGAGCGCGTTGCGGGGCTCGCCGGTCGGCGGCAGGAGCCTGGCCACCAGCCGCCCGCGCGCGGCGAGGTCGGGCACCGCGTTGAAGATCCGGTCCTGCGCGTTCAGCGGCTCGCCCGGGAAGTACATCTGCGTCACGAGGCGCTGCAGCCACACTTTGCCGAAGACCGAGAAGTGGATGTGCGGCGGCCGCCACCAGCCGTCGTTGGTCGGCACCGGGTAGGCGCCGGGCTTCACGGTGCGCAGCTCGAGCAGGCCGCCGGCGTCGGTGGCCAGGCGCGCGGCGCCGTAGAAGTTTACGTCCACCGGCGCGTGGTCGTCGTCGTTCGGGTGGATGTAGCGCCCGGCGGCGTTCGCCTGCCAGACCTCGACCACGCTGCCGCCGACCGGCGCGCCGTCCTCGTCGACGACGCTCAGCCTGAGCTGCATCAGCTGCCCGATCGCCTGCTTTTCCCCGCGGCCGGCGATGTCGCCCCCCAGGAGCTGCACACGCCTGGCGACCTGCAGCGGCCCGGTGAGCTCGGAGAGCGTCGGCGCGCGCCGCACCAGCGGCTGCGTCGGGTTGCGCCACGGCGTCTGCGGATAGCCGGGCACGATGCGCGTGGGCTGGGTGCGCTCGTCGCGCGGCGTGATCACGACCTGCATCGTTGACAGCCTAGCGCCAGTTAGTTGATGATGTCAACGATGGCCGCGGTGACGCTCTGCGAGTGCTTCGCGCGCGACGGGCTGCAGCACGAGCCCGCCTTCGTGCCCACGGCGGTGAAGCGCGCGCTGATCGAGCGCTTCGCCACGCTCGGCTTCCCGCGCATCGAGGCCACCTCGTACGCCAATCCGAAGGTCGTGCCGCAGTTCGCCGACGCGAGCGAGCTGCTGCAGGCCCTGCCCCGGCGCCCCGGCGCCTTCTACAAGGCGACCTGCGCCAACCCGAAGGCGGTCGAGCGCGCGCTCGCCGACCTCGGCGCCGGGTTCGGCGCCAACGAGGTGAGCCTGCTGGTCTCGGCGAGCGAGGCGCACACGCAGAAGAACCTCAACCGCACGCGCGCCGAGCAATGGGCGAACGTGGAGGCGATGGTGCGCCTCGCGGGCGGGCGCTTCCGGCTGGTGGGCACGGTTTCGGTCGCCTTCGGCTGCCCGTTCGAAGGCAAAGTCGACCCGGGCGTGGTGGCCGAGGACGTGGCGCGTTTCGTCGCGCTCGGCGTCACGCACGTCGCGCTCGGCGACACTACGGGGCTCGCCACGCCGAAGGCGGTGAAGGCCATGGTCGCGCGCCTGCCCGCGGGCGCAACGCCGATCGCGCACTTCCACGACACCCGCGGCACGGGGCTCGTCAACTATGTGGCTGCCTTCGAAGCCGGCATTCGCTTGTTCGATTCCTCCTTCGGCGGCGCGGGCGGGCATCCGGCGAAGCTGCAGTACGGCGAGGGCCATACCGGCAACGTGTGCACCGAGGACCTCGTCACCCTGTTCGAGTCGATGGACGTGGCCACCGGCATCGACCTCGACGGGCTGCTCGAGACGGCGCGTTTCTGCGAAGCGGCGCTCGGACGCGAGCTGCACGGGCGCGTCACGCGCCTCGTGGGTTAAACTCGGCCGCGACCTCCCCGATGAAGCTCGGATACTTCACCATGCCGCTGCACCCGCCGGGACGCCCGTGGGTGGAGACGCTGCGCGAGGACCGCGAGGCGATCCTGCTGTGCGACCGCCTCGGCTACGCCGAGGCCTTCGTCGGCGAGCACGCGACCGACGCCGCCGAGTCGATCACCTCCTGCGCCACGTTCCTCGCTTCGCTGGTGCACGACACCAAGCGCATCAAGCTCGGCACCGGCACGCTGAACCTCTCCAACTCGCACCCGGTGACGGTCGCCACCACGGTGGCGATGCTCGATACCCTGCTCGAGGGCCGCTTCATCATGGGCATCAGCCCGGGCGGGCTGCCTTCGGACATGGAAGTGTTCGAGAACCTGGGCAAGGACCGCGGCAAGATCTTCCTCGAGTGCATCAACCACGTGCTCGCCATCTGGGCGGGCGAGCCGCCGTACGACATCAAGGGCGAGATCTGGAACGTCTCCACGGCGAAGACGCAGATCCTCGACATCGGCCAGGGCGTGATGCTCAAGCCCTACCAGAAGCCGCACCCGCCGATCGTGGTGACCGCGGTCGAGCCGTTCTCGAAGGGCGTGACGGCGGCCGCGGCGCGCGGCTGGGATCCGATCTCCGCCAACTTCCTGCTGCCGCAGTGGGTGAAGTCGCACTGGGGGCGCTACGCCGAGGGCTGCAAGGAGGGCGGGCGCGCCGCCGACCCGGCCAACTGGCGCGTGGCGAAGACGGTGTTCGTCGCCGACGACGCCGCCAAGGCGAAGGCCTACGGCCGCGGGGCGCAGAGCCCCTACCGCTTCTATTACTCGCAGCTCCTCACCAAGCTCAAGCGCGCCGGCCGCGCCAACCTGTTCAAGCACGCCAAGGACGCACCGGACGACTCGGTGACGCTCGACGGCGTAATGAACGACCTGGTGATCGCCGGAACGGTGAACGAGGTGGTAGACCGGCTGCTCGCCTTCCACGCGCAGGCGGGCGATTTCGGCACGCTGCTTTATTGCGGCATCGACTGGGCCGACGCGGCGCTCGCGCGCCGCTCGCTCGAGCTGATGGCGGAAGAAGTGATGCCGGCGGTCAACAACGCCATCGGCGGAAAGGAGACAAAGCGTGCGTCTGCTCTCTAGCCGCCTGCCCTACTCGGCGATCGTCGACCGGCCGCCGCTGAAGCTGCCGCAGGGCGGGCGGCTCATCGTCTGGACCATCGTCAACGTCGAGGAGTGGTCGATCGAGCGGCCGATGCCGCGCACGGTGCTCTCGCCGCCGCTCGGCCAGCCGCTGCTGCCCGACCTGGCCAACTGGGCCTGGCACGAGTACGGCATGCGCGTGGGGTTCTGGCGGCTGCTGGAAGCGCTGCAGCGCCTCAAGATCACGCCGACGCTGGCGATCAACGGCTCGGTGTGCAAGACCTATCCGCGCGTCGCGCAGGCCGCGCACGAGGCGCTCTGGGAGTTCATGGGCCACGGCTACGTGCAGCGGCCGATGCACCACCTCGAGAACCAGCGGCAGGCGATCGCCGACACGGTCGCCGCGATCCGCGAGTGCACCGGGAAGGCGCCGCGCGGCTGGGAAAGCCCCGGGCTCTCGGAGACGCCGGAGACGCTCGACCTGCTGGCCGAGGCCGGGTTCGAGTACGTCGCCAACTGGCCGGCCGACGACCAGCCCTGCCGCGTCGAGACCGCCAAGGGCACGATGGTGGCGCTGCCCTACACGCTGGAGATGAACGACATCCCGATGATGGTGGCGCAGGGCCACCCTTCGGAGGAGTGGCTGCGCCGCGGCATGGAGCAGTTCGACCGCCTGTACGCCGAGAGCGAGCGCATCACCCGGGTGATGGCGGTGAGCGTGCACCCGTACATCACCGGGGTGGCGCACCGCATCGGGTATTTCGAGAAGCTGTACCAGCACATGGCGCGCCGGCCCGGCGTGCTGCACTGGACCGGCGAAAGGATCTGCGACTGGTATGTCAGCGAAACCCAAAAAGGCAACTGAAGCCCGCGCTGCGGACTACGACGAGCTCTGGGGCCGCGCCGAGCAGCTCCTGCCCGTGCTGCGCGAGCGCGCCGCCGGCTGCGAGGAGCTGCGGCGCATGCCCGACGCGACGCTGCGCGACCTGCACGACGCGGGGCTGTTCCGCATGCAGCAGCCGCGCCGCGTCGGCGGTTCCGAGATCGAGTTCGCGGCGGTGGTCACCTTCGGCGCGCTGGTGGCGCGCGCCTGCGCGTCCACGGCCTGGAACCTGATCAACCTCGGCTCGCACCACCTGCTGCTCGGCATGTTCCCGCCCAAGGCGCAGGACGAGGTCTGGAGCGCTTCGCCCGACACGCTGATCGCTTCCTCGTTCGTCTTTCCCGCGGGTCGCGCGCAGCGCGTCGACGGCGGCTACCGCATCTCCGGCCGCTGGCCGTTCTCGAGCGGCGTCGATCCGAGCGACTGGAACATGCTCGCCGGGCAGGTGGCGGGGGCGGAGGGCGAGCCGCCCGAGCAGCGCGTATTCCTGCTGCACAAGTCCCAGTACACGGTGCACGACACCTGGTTCGCCGGCGGCCTGCGCGGCACGGGCTCGAAGGACGTCGAGGTGAAGGACCAGTTCGTGCCCGAGCAGCGCACGCTCGCGGTGGCCGACATGAAGGGCGGCCCGACGCCCGGCAGCGCGGTGAACCCGGGGCCGCTCTACCAGATGCCGGTGTTCGCGATGTTCCCGTACATGCTCTCGGGCGTCGCGCTCGGCGTCGCCGAGGGGCTGATCGACGATTTCGCCGCCGGCTCGGCGGGGCGCGGCAAGATGACCGGCGCCAAGATTTCCGCGGTGCAGAGCGTGCAGCTGCGCCTGGGCGAAGCCGCCGCGCTGGCGCGCGCCTCGCGCCTGTTCCAGGTCGGCAACTGCCGCGAGGCGGAAGGCACGATCAAGGCGGGCAAGGTGCCCGACATCCAGACCAAGGCGCGCTACCGGCTCGAGGGCGCCTACGCGGTGGACTGGGCGGTGAAGGCGGTGGACGTGCTGTTCATGCTCTCGGGAGCGAGCGGCCTGTACGAGTCGGGGCACGTGGCGCGCGCGTTCCGCGACGCGCATGCGGTGAAGCAGCACTTCTCGTTCAATACCGACGTCGCCGGCACCACCTACGGGCGCGTGGCGCTCGGGCTGCCTTCCGACAATCCGACGCTCTAGCCGAGCCGCAGCATGGATAGCCGCGAGCTGGGGTTGGTCGTCGCGCAGCAGCTGCTGGATGTCGACGATCTGCACTATGGGCTCTGGGACGGGTCGCTCGAGCTCACGCTCGCCAACGTGCCCATCGCCCAGCAGCGCTACACGGAGCTGCTGCTTTCCGCGCTTCCGGGCGCCGCTCCCGGCCCCGTGCGGGTGCTCGACGTGGGCTGCGGCACCGGCAACCTGATCGCCCACCTGCTGGAGCGCGGCTACCTCGCCGACGGCGTGAGCCCGTCGCCGGGGCTCACCCGGCTCGCACGCAAGCGGCTGGAGCGCATCGCCGGCAGCACGGCACGGATCTTCGAATGCAAGTTCGAGGACCTGCCGGTGGATCGCCTCGAGCACCGCTACGACGTGGTGCTGTTCGGCGAAAGCTTCCAGTACATCGAGCTGGAGAGCGCGTTGCAGCTTCTGCCGCGGCTGCTCAAGCCCGGAGCGCAACTGGTGATCTGCGATTTCTTCAAGACCGAGCACCATGGCGACGGCCAACCGGGCGACCGCACCTTCGGCGGCGGCCACGCCTGGCGCGCATTCAACGAGCGCATGCGCAGCGCGCCCTTTGCGCTCGAGCGCGACGAGGACATCACGCTCCGCGTCAGTCCCAACGTCGAGCTGGTGAATCAGGTGCTGGAACAAAGGCTAATGCCGGCCGCCGGGACGCTGGGCGAGTACTTGGCCAGCAACTATCCGAAGCTTGCCTGGGTTTTCGGGCGGCTGTTCCGCAAGAAGCTGGCCAAGCTGCGCCGCAAGTACTTCTCCGGCCATCGCACGGCGGCGACCTTCGAGCGCTACAAGACCTACCACCTCCTCGTCTACCGCTTCAGGCCCTAAGCTGCGACGCCGTGAGCTCGGGCCGGAGGTCCGCGGTCCGCGCCTCGGCGTTGGCGTAGGAAAGCTCGACCTTCACGTCGTTGACCGGGTCCTTGAGGAAGAGCTGGTACAGGCCCTGATCGTCCGCCATGCGCTGCTGGAACGGCACGCCGAGCTTTGTCAGGTGCGCGATCATCTGCTTGAGGCCCGTGCCGGCGAAGGCGACGTGGTCGATGACGCCCGAGCCCCGCTCCGCCTGCGATTCCTGGCCGAGGTAGCGCTTGCGGTTCTCGGACACGTCCCTCCCGCCCTCGCTCAGGTGGAGCACGTCCTTGTCGCCGAGGTAGAGCCACACCACCGGGAACTTGAAGTCCGGATGCGGGCCTTCGCGCATGCCCAGCGTCTCGACGTACCAGTCGCGCGTCGCCGCGAGGTCCGTGGTCTGCAGGAGGTAATGGTCGATGCGCTCGAGCGCCATCGCTAGTTCTGGCGGGCCGCCGAGGTGCGCCTGCCGTCGGACTTGGACAGCGTCACCGCCGACGCCGAGCCCTTGCCCGCCCAGGCCTTCGCATCGATCACCTCGCCGAGGAAGTTGAGCTCGATGGTGACGTCGTCGGGGTCCTTGAGGAAGATCTGGAACAGCTTCGACTCCGGAAAGCTGCGGTAGTGCATCGCCACCCTGTGCTTCTGGATGCGCTTCCTGACCTCCTCCGGCTTCTTTGCGAGAAACGCGATGTGGTCGACGGTGCCCGAGCCATTGGCGCCCTTCCTGTGCTTTTTCAGCAGGAACTGGTCGCGGATCCGGTTCGGCGCCTGGGAGGCGAGGTGCACGCAGATGTTCTGGCCCGCCTTCAGCCAGTAGCCGGGGAAGCCGAAATCCGGGCGCTCGCTCGCGAGCTTGAGGCCCAGCACCTTCTGGTAGAAGTTCTTCGTCTTCTCCAGGTTCTTGGCGACCAGGAGGTAGTGGTTCAGCTCGGTGACGGGCATGCGGCGGGCTCCTCGGTGACTCGGACCGTATTGTCCACGGGTCGGCTCAGGGCTTCAATCCCTCGGCGCGGCGGCGCATCGCGGTGCGCGCGCTGCTGACGGCGAGGAAGATCTCGCGCAGGAACGCGAGCAGGCTGGCGATCAGCGCGAGCATCGCCAGCACGAACAGCGTGGCGAGGAACCTGGCGAGGTTGATCGCCAGGAAGGCGTCGATGAAGGCCACCGCGATCAGCACGCAGATGAGCAGCGCGCACAGCACGGCGAGCGCGATGGCGGTGTAGATGAGCCGCGTGCGGCGCGAGATCAGCGCGAGCTCTTCGCTCGCCCCGGCGAGCGCCGCTTGATCGAGGTCGGGCAGCTGCCCTTCCACCACGCGGCTGCGGTCCACCGCCCGGCCGAGGCGCCCGCTGAGCACGGCGAGCAGCGCGCCGACGCCGGTGAGCAGGAACACGGGCGCGACCGCGAGCTGGATGACGTGGGCGATGTCGTTGAGGCTGGAGGGCATGGCTACCTCGTCGGGTGCGCGCAATTCCAGGCGGCGGACGGGCAGCCGTCGCGCCGCTCGTGCCGCGGCAGCGTGCCGAGGTGCACGCCTAGCCCGCCGGCGGGGCGAACTGCTTGGCCAGCTTCAAGCCTTGCCCCTGGTAGTTCGACAAGGACCCGGCGCCGTAGAGCACATCGGGCCGGGCCGCCATGCGTTCATAGCGAAGCCAGCCGACGGTTTGCCCGTGCTCCAGCAAGAACGGAATCTCGTGGGAGCGGACCTCGAGCACGCCTCTGCTGCTGCCGGCTTTGCCGGTCCGCACATCCCATCCAAACCCCGGATCGAAGAAGCCCGCGTAATGGACCCTGAACTCGCCGGCGCGCGTGTCGTAGGGCATCATCTCCGCCGCGTACTCCGGGGGCACGGCGATCGCCTCTCGCGTCATCAGGATGTAGAACTCGTCAGGATCAAGAATGAGCGACGATGTCTTGTGGAACCTGATCGGCTCCCAGAACTCGAGCGGATCGTAGTCGAGCCTGTCCAGATCGATGCGCCTCGTGTGCTTCCTTGCCCGGTACCCGAGCAACTCATTGTCCGCGGCGGACCCCCGCAGATCCACGGTGAAAGGCAGTACGCCCGTCTTGAACGACCTTGTCTTTCGCTCCGGGTCTCGCACATCGACGATCTTGCCTTCCTCCAGCAGCTGATTCCAGTCCGACGCGGTGATGGGTTTGGGCTCCTCGCCTCGGGTGCGCCGGAACCTGAGCTGATTGAGCCGCGTTCCCGTCTTGACCACCACGCTGAAGCTTCGCGGCGCGACTTCTATGTAGAGCTCCCCCTTGAATCCCTCGCCGACCTGGTCGAATGCCGCGGCCCCATCGGCGATGAGGCGCGTCAGGATGTCTAGCCGACCCGTCGAGCTCTTCGGATTGGCAAACGCCGCGACCTCGCTTCGTAATTGGATCGCTTCCTGGAGAGGGACGACGTAGATCCTGCCCTTTTCGAGCACCGCGCCGTTGCGCAAGTCGATGCGGAAGTCGCTGAAGCGCCCGTCAAGCTGCTTCATCTTGTCCAGAACCCTGACGCCCTGGCCCGGGAGAAAGCTGGCGTCTATGGGGTAAGCATAATCGCCGAGCCGCAGATCGATGCTTGCCGGTTGCAGCTGGTCAGGTTCAATGGGCCGCATGAGGGGCTTGATCTCGCCGCTGCCCAGCATTTCTCTTATCTTCTGGATGGGCAGGATCCCGGTGTAATCGCCCATCCGGGTCGTGGCCACGGAGGCCGCAGCCGAACTCGCATTGCCGCTCGAGCCCGCCCCACTCACCGGAGTCACCTTTTTCACGCGGTCGCGATGGGCGTCGTCTAACCGCGAAGCTCGACGTCCTGCAGCAAAGGCTCGGATTGCACCGCGACCTCGTTCTCGATCAGCAGCCCGCACCCCGGGCAGCAGAACTGCCGGAACTGCGGCGTCGGGTCGATGAAGCGCGCCGGATCGCCGACGATCGGGTTGCTGGCCTGGATCGGGCGGTCGAGCCGCACGCAGCGCATCTTGTAGTTGTCCCGCACCGGCCCGAGATCGGTGGCGCACTTTGCGCAGCACCAGTGCCCGCCCCGCACCGCCAGGTTTTCGGTCGCCTGCAGCGTCACCGCGGCGTTCAATTTCTTGCCCGAGGCCGTGCCGCCGATGCGCGCCAGCCGCCGCGCCTCGCGCTCGGCGAGCGTCGCGCCGGCGTCGCCCGCGACCACCCCGTAGATCGACTTCGCCGCCTCGACCGACACGTCGCCATTCTCGACATCGGCCTCGACTTTCTTCGCGTCGCGCTCCAGCGGGTCGCCGTATCCGCCGGCCGCCGACCACAGCACGGCGTAGGCATCGGCCGGGTTCTGCACGAAGTTCTCCTGGCGCAGCTGCAACGTCTCCGGTTTTCCGGAGAGCTCGTCGATGTCTCCCACCAGCGCCGAGCGCTTCATGCGCTCCAGCGCGTCCGAGTCGCGCACGAAACGGTAGCGGTTCACCGCCCCCGGGTAGCCGCCCATCATGCCGGTCGACGTCGGGATCGCATTTCCCGACGACAGGGTGTCCTGCACGATGACGTCGGTGCCGTGCGGAATGAAGCAGGACTCCGCCGACAGGCCGCCGCGGAACTTGCCCGCCCCGCCGGAATCGACGATTTCCTTGCGGTACAGGAACAGCACCGGGAAGCTCTGCTCGGTGTGCTCGACGTTGGGCAGCTTGCAGATGGGCGTTCGCGCCTGGCCGCCGGTGGAGATGCCGTCGGCGTGGGAGAACGCGCCGATCGCGCCGCCGATCGGGTCCACCAGGATGTAGCCGTAGCGCTCGCCCCACTGGTCGATGCCGCGGAAGATGGTCGCCGGCCACTGGCTGGTGCCGCCGATGCACATGATGTCGCGGCGCATCTCCTTGTCCGGGTACAGCATCTTCGAGAGCACGTTGTAGGCCGGGTACAGCGAGATCTCCATGCACTGCACCGGCGCGGTGGAGACCGAGGCCGGGAAGTCGGCGCAGTTGAGCGTCCCCGGCGTGGGGTTGAAGTCCACGTGGCGCAGCGCGCCGCCCACGGCGTAGTACTGGTCCCAGCACAGCAGTTCATTCAGCGCCACCATGATCGCGCCGCGCCAGCCCGAATAGGTGGCGTTGATCGCGCCGGCCTGCGCATCGGTGCCCTCGTTCTCGAAGGTGAGCTTGTTGCCTTCCTTGCGCAGGCTCAGCATCACGCGGTGCACGCCGCGATCGCCCGGGCGGCAGCACTCGACGTAGGTGCGGTCGCGCCACACGCCGTCGGGCAGCCTGGCCAGCTTCTTCAGGAACGCGCGCTCGCCGTCATCGATGATCTTCTTCATCACGCCCTTCACCGTGTCGGCGCCGTAGCGGCGGATCAGCGCGAGGATGCGGTCGCGCCCGGTCATGTTGCCGGCGAACTGCGCGCGCAAATCCAGTGCCACCGCCGACGGTTTGCGCGAGGACCGCAGGTAGATTTCCTCGATGTCGCGGCGGATCTCGTTCCCCTCGACGATCTTCACCGGCGGGATGAGGATGCCCTCGTCGAAGGCGTCGCGCGCCGAGGGGCAGAAGCTTCCCGGCGTGATGCCGCCGATGTCGTACTGGTGCAGGCAGTTCGTCACCCAGCAGAACAGCTCGCCCTTCCAGAACACGGGGCACAGCAGCATCACGTCCATCTGGTGCGCCGCGCCCACCCAGGGGTCGTTGGCGAGGAACATGTCGCCGTCCCGGATGCCCGGGTTGTCGCTGCGGTTCTCGAGCGTCCATTTCACCTGCGTGTCGGTGACGCCGGACATGTACTGCATGTACGGGCCGAAATAGACGAACTCGGCGTCCTCGGTGAGGATCGAGGGGTTGAGATCGAGCGCGTACATCGCCACCGGCGAGCCCGAGAGGCGCTGGATGGTGGCGCCGTGCTCCTCGTTCACGTTCCACAGCGCATGGCGCACGACCTCGAAGGTGACGGGGTCGATGTCGCGCCGGGACTTGCGGTGCAGCTTCAGCTTGGGCGACAGGGAGAGCTTTTTCGGCGGCACGTAGCCGGTGCGCACGCCGTCGAACGCGATGCCGGTCAGCTCGCTGAGCTTCCTGAGGGGAGCGTTCATTTAAATGAGGTCTGTCCCTATTTAAAGGTGATCTCGAAGTTGTCGAGCGCGTCGACGCGAAGGCGCGTGCCGGGATGCACCACCACGGTGGTGTCCGCAGTCTCCACGATCGCCGGCCCGCGGATGACGTTGCCGGCCGCCAGCTTCTCGCCGTCGTACACCGGCGTCTTGCGCAGGCCCTGCCACCAGATGCTGCGCGGCTTGAGCAGCGCGCCCTTCGGAATCGCCCGCGTCGCGCTGCGCGCCCGGGTGAGCTTCGGGCGCGGCGTGAGCGCACGCGCGCGCAGCCGGCACACCACGATCTCGAGCTGCGCGCCGGCGAGCGCCGAGCCGCGGCCGTAGAGCTTCTCGTAGCGCTCGACGAAGAGTTTCCTGAGCCGCGGCTCGTAGTCCGCGGGCATGCGCTTCCACGGAATCAGCACCTCGACCTCGTTGATCTGGCCACGGTGGCGCACGTCCAGCGAGAACTCGAAGCGCTGCCGCGCGGCGGCAATGCCCTCGCCCGCCATCATGGCGCGCGCGCGCTTCTCGATCGCCTCCAGGTTGGCGTTCAGCTGCCCGGCGCGCACCGGCGTGGCGAGGATCTCGCTGTGCTCGAAGATGTGCAGCACGTCCGCGGCTGCCGCGCCGAAGGCGCACCAGGTGGACGCGGCCTTTCTCTGCGGCACGATCACCTTCTTCACCCCCAGCTCGGCGGCGAATACGCCCGCGTGCGCCGGACCCGCCCCGCCGAAGGCGAACAGCACGAAATCGCGCGGGTCGTAGCCCTTCTCCACCGTGACCTTGCGGATGATGTCGGCCATGTTGAGCTCGACGATGCGGCAGATGCCCGCCGCGCATTGCACCGCGCCCATGCCGATCTTCGCGCCCAGCGCCTCGATCGCCGCGTGCGCCGCCTGGTGGTCGAGCTTCATGCGCCCGCCCGCGAAATTGTCCGGATCGAGGTAGCCGAGCACCAGCTGCGCGTCGGTGACCGTGGGCACCGTGCCGCCGCGCCCGTAGCACACCGGGCCGGGAAACGCGCCCGCGCTCTCCGGGCCCACGGTGAGCGTGCGCGTCTCGGGATGCGCCTGCGCGAGGCTGCCGCCGCCCGCGCCGATCGCCTGGATGTCGACCTTCGGCAGGAAATATTCGTACTGGTCGGTATTGCTGGTGAACGCGTACGCGGGCTTGCCGTCGTAGATGATGGAGACATCGAACGAGGTGCCGCCCATGTCGGTGGTGATGATGTGCTTCTCGCCCATCGCCGCGCCGAGAAAGCTCGAGGCGGTGACGCCCGCGACCGGCCCCGAGTCGAGCGTGAGCAGCGGCGCTTCGCCCGCGCGCGCCACCGGCACCGTGCCGCCGCCGCACTGTGCGATCTGCAGTCCATGCGCGTAGCCCAGCCCGGTCAGCGTGCGGTCGAGCTTCGCCAGGTAGCCCGACATTACCGGGCCGAGGTAGGCATTGAGCGCCGTCGCGGTCACGCGCTCGTACTCGCCCCACTTGGGCGCGATGTCCACCGAGCAGGTGACGAACACCTCCGGCGCGAGCTTGCGCACCAGCTCGCGCACGCGCAGCTCGTGCTTCGGGTTGCGGAACGACCACAGGAAGCAGACGGCGATCGCCTGCACGCCCGCGGCGACGAGCTCGCGGATCGCGTTCTCGGCTTCGGCTTCGTTCAGCGGCGCCACCACCTCGCCGAAACAGTCGACGCGCTCGGAAACGCCGCGGATCAGGCGCTTGGGGACGATCGGCGCGGGCTTGGACGTTTCCGGGAAATGCACCACCTTGCGGATGTCGCGCCCGCCGTAGCCGCGCGAGCCGCGCATGATGTGGATCGCGTCCTCGTGGCCCCGGGTGGTGATCAGCCCGACCTTGGCGCCCTTCTTCTGGATGATGGTGTTGGTGCCGACCGTGGTGCCGTGCGACAGGAACGCGATGTCGCGGCAGAAGTCGTCGAGCGTGAGATCGAGCGCCCGCGCGCCGGTCAGCAGCGCATCCATCATGCCCTGCGAGAAATCCTGCGGCGTCGAGGGGACCTTGGTGGTGAGGAGCCGGCCCGCCCGATCGACGATGGCGCAGTCGGTGAACGTGCCGCCGATGTCGATGCCGACGAGGTAGCCCATCGGCGCTATATTAGCCGCGGATCGCGATGAAGGACGACGAGTTCGCCGAGGCCCGCCAGCGCATGGTGGCCGAGATCGCCGCCGAGACGATCTTCTCGAGCGGCGAGACCGGCAAGGCGGCGCTCGACCCGCGGGTGCTGGAGGCCCTGGGCCGCGTGCCGCGGCACGAGTTCGTGCCGGTGGAGCTGCAGCCTTATGCCTACGTCAACAGCCCGCTGCCGATTGGCTGCGACAAGACCATCTCGCAGCCTTTCATCTGCGCGCTGATGAGCGACCTGCTCGAGCCGCGGCCCGGGGACCGGGTGCTCGAGGTCGGCACCGGCCTCGGCTACCAGGCCGCGGTGCTCTCCGGGCTGGTGCACGCCGTGTACAGCGTGGAGTTCGTC
>DATHYT010000064.1:0-1550 GCA_035459025.1 Burkholderiales bacterium
GCTCGCCCTCGAGCCCGAGCCCTGCTGCTACCTGGAGACCATCGACGAGGCGGTCGAATTCTTCGAGTCGCGCCTGTTCGGCAGGGCGAGCGTGGCCCGGCTCGCGTCCCTCGCCGGGCTGTCGGGCGCCGGCGCCGAAAGCGCGATGCGCCGGCACATCGGCCTGTGCTACGACGTGTGCCATGCCGCGGTGGAGTTCGAGGACCCCAAGGCGAGCATCGGGCGGCTGCGCGCCAGCGGCATCGGCATCTTCAAGCTGCAGCTCTCCGCGGCGCTGCGCGTCGCGCGCTTTGGCGCGGCGAGCGCGCGCCAGCTCGGCGAGTTTGCCGAGCCGGTCTACCTGCACCAGGTGGTGCGCCGCGCGAACGGCGCGCTCACGCGCTACGTCGACCTGCCGCAGGCGCTCGCCGAGGCGGGCTCGGCCGAGGGCAGCGAGTGGCGCGTGCACTTCCACGTGCCGATCTTCCTCGAGCGCATGGAGCACTTCGACACCACGCAGGCGTTCCTCGCCGAGATCCTGCGGCTGCACCGGCAAGCGCCGATCAGCGCGCACCTCGAGGTCGAGACCTACACCTGGGACGTGCTGCCGCAGGCCTACCGCAAGGCGGACCTCAGTGCCGCGATCGCGCGCGAGCTGAACTGGGTCAAGACGCAGCTTCAGCAGTGAAGCTCGGCACGGCGCTGCGCCTCGGGCGCGTCTCCAACCTGCCGACGGTGTGGACCAAC
Source organism: Burkholderiales bacterium (assembly GCA_035459025.1). Taxonomy (GTDB): domain Bacteria; phylum Pseudomonadota; class Gammaproteobacteria; order Burkholderiales; family SG8-39; genus JAABQT01. The sequence goes on from DATHYT010000064.1 coordinate 727, forward strand.
GCGCTCGCCGGCGCGGTGCTCGCGGGCGCGGCCGGCTTCGGCGCGGAGTTCGCGCTGCTGCTTCTCGCCTTCACGCTGTTCTACACCGGAGGCATGTTCCTGAACGACGCCTTCGACGCCGCGATCGACGCGCGCGAGCGTCCCGAGCGGCCGATTCCCTCGGGCGCGGCGACGCGCAGCGAGGTGCTCGGCTGGGGCTTCGGGCAGATGGCGGCGGGCGTCGCGTTGCTGGCGGTGGTCGGCATTGCGCCGGCGCTCGCCGGCCTCACGCTCGCGGTGGCGATCACCTATTACGACTGGAACCACAAGACCAATCCCCTGAGCCCGGTGCTGATGGGATTGTGCCGCGTCTTCATCTACCTGGGGGCGGGGCTCGCCTACACGCTCGCGTTGCCCGGTGCGCTTTGGATCGGCGCCGCGCTCCTGCTCTGTTACCTCATCGGGCTTACGTACGTGGCCAAGCAGGAGAACCTCGAGCGCGTGGAGAACCTGTGGCCGCTCGCTTTCCTGGCGGCGCCGGTCGCCTACGGCGCGTGGCACGCGCTCGAGGCGCCGGTGACGGGCCTTTACTGGCTCGCGTTCACCGGCTGGATGCTGTGGGCGCTGTGGTTCCTGCGCCGGCGCCGCAAAGGCGACATCCCGCGCGCGGTGGTGAGCCTGATCGCGGGGATCTCGCTGCTCGACGCGCTGCTGATCGCGGGCGCGGGGTCGCCCGGGCTCGCGCTCGCCGCACTCGCCGGGTTCGGCGTGACGCTCTTCTTCCAGCGCTACATCGCCGGGACCTGAGCTACTGGAAGCGGTAGAGGTAGGTGGCGCGCAGCTGG
>DATHYT010000065.1:0-16496 GCA_035459025.1 Burkholderiales bacterium
CGATTCCACGGTGCCCCAGAGCTGTGCCACGCCCTTCTCCACTTGCACGTAAACGACGGCGCTCGCCGCCCAGTCCTCCTCGCGCAGCATGGCGTCGATGCGCGCGCGCAGTTCTTCGTCCTTGACGTCCGCCGGAGCCACTGCCTGGCGCGCCGCTACCGCGCGCAGCAGGTCGGTGCGCGTCACCAGGCCGACGAGCCTGCCCTTGTCCACCACCGGCAGGCGTTTGATGCGGTGGCGCGCCATCAGCCGCACGACCTCGGCGAGCGGTGCGTCCGTGGCGACGCTGATCGCGGGCTGGGTCATCACTTCGCGTGCCTTGCGCCCATGCGACTTGACGAAGTCGCGCGCCCGCGCTTCGTCCGACAGCAGCAGCCGCAGCCAGCCCAGCTTGACGCGGTCGGTGTCGATCTCGGGACGCCGGATGAGGTCGCCCTCGCTCACGATGCCGAGCAGCCGCCCGCCGCCGTCCACCACCGGCAGGCCGCTGATGCGGCGCTCCAGCATGAGCGTGGCGAGCTCCTGCACCGAGGCCTCGGGCCCGGTCGTGACCACGTCCTTCACCATGATGTCCGCAGCTTTCATGCCTGCACGCTACCGGGCGCCCGGACCCTCGCTTTGATCCTGGTCAAGACTCGCCTTCCTGGCCGCCGGACTCATGGCGCATGGTGGCGCGCCTTGCACAGAGCGAGCACCTCGTCCGCGTCGCGCCGCCACCAGTCGCGCTCGGAGAAGATCTCGACCTCGTGAAAGCCCCCGTAGCCGGCAGCGTGCACCCAGCCGGCGATGCGCGGCAGGTCGATGACGCCGTCGCCCATCATGCCGCGGTCGTTGAGCAAGTCCCGTGTGGGCACCAGCCAGTCGCAGATGTGGTAAGCGAGGAGGCGCTGCCGTCCGGCGCGCCGGATCTGCTGCTCGAGCTTCGGGTCCCACCATACGTGGTAGACGTCCACTGCCACGCCGACGCCCTCGCCGAGCGCGTCGCACAGGTCGAGCGCCTGCTCCAGGGTGTTGACGCAGGCGCGATCGGCCGCCTGCATCGGGTGCAGCGGCTCGATGGCGAGCGGCACGCCGGCCTGTCGCGCCGCCGGCAGCACCGTCGCGATGCCCTCCTTCACCTTCTCGCGGGCGTGCGCCAGGTCCTTCGAGCCCGGCGCCAGGCCGCCGACCACCAGCACCAGGCACTGCGCGCCGAGCGCGTGCGCCTCCTCGATCGCGCGCAGGTTGTCGTCCTTCCAGTTGCCGGCGGTAAAGAAGCCGCCGCGGCACAGCCCCGTCACCGTGAGGCCGTGCGCCTTGATCGCGCTTGCCGCCTGCTTCACGCCCATCTCCGCGAGCTTGTCGCGCCAGGGGGCGATGCCGCGGATGCCGTGGCGCGCGCACCCCTCGATCGCCTGCGCCAGCGTCCATTGCGCCTTCACCGTCGCGGTGTTGAGCGACAGCGGCGCGCTAGGCACGGAAGCGCTCCAGCGCCTTGCGGTCCACTTCGATCCCCAGCCCCGGTCCCTCGGGCCGTTCGAGCCAGCCCTCGCGCTGCCTGAGCGGCTTGTCGATGAGCGTCTCGCGGAACGGGTGCGAGGAGCAGTCGTATTCGAATACCGGCTCGTCGGCGAAGAGCGACGGATTGGCCAGGGGCAGCGCACAGGCCAGATGCAGCGACGCCACCTGCCCGACCGACGACCCCCACACATGCGGGTTCACCTGCACGCCATGCGCCAGTGCGAGCGCGGCGATGTGCCGGCACGCGGTGAAGCCGCCCGCCGCGCATACGTCGGGCTGCGCGATGTCCACCGCGCGCGCCTCCAACAGGCTCCTGAAGCCCCATGCGCCGAACTCGTTCTCGCCGCCGGCGATCGGCACCTCGAGCTTCGCGCGCAGCTCGCGGTAGCCGGCGAGGTCCTCGGCGGCCACCGGCTCCTCGTACCAGCGCAGGTCGAGCGGCGCGAGCGCGCGGCCCAGACGCACCGCATCGGCGACGCCGTAGGCGTGGTTGGTGTCGATCATCATGCGCAGGCCCTTGCCCTCGACGGCCCGCGCCACCGCCTGCATTACCGCCAGGTCGTCCGCGACGCCGAAGCCGAGCTTGATCTTGAGGAAGCGAAAACCTTCCGCCGCCCGCTGCTCCGCCTCGTCGGCAAGGCGCGGCGCCTCGCCCTGTCCCTTCACCCTGTAGAAGCCCGTGGCGTAAATCTGCACGCGCTCGCGGTGCGCGCCGCCGAGCAGCCGCCAGACCGGCTGGCCGAGGTGCTTGCCTGCAACGTCCCACAGCGCGATGTCCACGCCGCTGATCGCGGCCATCAGCGCCCCCTTCATGCCGTAGTCGCGCGTGTGCATGTACATGCGCTGCCACAGCGGCTCGAGCTGCAGGGGATCGGCGCCGATCAGCAGCGGCTTGAGCGCCGACTCGATCGCCGCGGCCGCGATCTGCGGCGGCTGCAGGCCCTGGCACAGCGCCTCGCCCCAGCCGCTGAAGCCCGCGTCGGTCTGCACTTCGACCAGGCAGGCACCGCGCGACTTCACCCAGCCCTGCGAGAAGGCGAACGGCGTCTCGAGCGGGCTCGCGAGGCAGTGGGTACGGACGTCGACGATCTTCACAGCGTACCCGGCGGGAACAGCCGCGGCAGAAACAGCACCACCTGCGGCCACATGATGATCAGCGCCAGCACCGCGAACATCGGCAGCAGCATGATGAGCACGTCCTTCAGCGCGTCCATGAGGCGGATGCCGGCGATGTGCGCCGAGATCATCAGGCACAGGCCGTAGGGCGGCGTCACCAGGCCGAAGGCAAGCGACACGATGCCGATCATGGCGAAGTGGATCGGATCCATGCCGACGCTCTTCGCCAGCGGCTCGAGCACCGTGCCGACAATCACGATCGCCGGGATCGCGTCCAGGAAGCAGCCCACCACCAAGAACACCGCGGCGATGAAAAACCCCGTCGCCACCGGGCCCATCTCCCAGGCGGTCACGCCCGCGAGCAGCGCCTTCGGGATCTGGTAATAGGCGAGCAGCCAGCCGAAGGCCGAAGCCGTGCCGACGCAGAACAAGGCCACACCCGTGAGCCGCCCGGTTTCGAGCAGCGCGTGGTGCAGGCCCTTCAGGTCCATCTCGCGGTACACGAACATGGTGAGCGCACCGGCGTAGAGCACTGCGATGCAGGCGGCTTCCGTGGCAGTGAACCAGCCGAAGATCTTGCCGCCGATGATGATCACCGGCGTCATCAGCGCCGGCACGGCGATCACGATCGCCTTCAGCGTCTCCAGCAGCGTCGCGCGCGGGTAGGTCGGGTAGTTGCGCAGCTTGGCGTAGACGTGCACGGTGGCCATCTGCGCCAGCGCGATGAGCAGGCCGGGCACGATGCCGGCGAGGAACAGCCCGCCGATCGACACCGTGAGCAGCCCGCCCCAGACGATCATCAGGATCGACGGCGGCACGATGACCGCGAGCACCGCGGAGACCGCCGTGATCGCCACCGAAAAGCTGTCGTCGTAGCCTTCCTTCCTCTGCGCCTCGATAAAGATCTTCGACTGGCTGGCCGCATCGGCCGTGGACGATCCGGAGATGCCGGCGAAGAACAGCGACAGCACCACGTTGACCTGCGCGAGGCCTCCCGGGAAATGCCCCACCAGATCGCGCGACAGGCGCACCAGGCGGCTGGTGATGCCGCCCACGTTCATCAGGTTGGCGGTGAGGAGGAAAAACGGCACTGCGAGCAGGATGAACGAGTTGTAGGCGTTGAAGGTCTCCTGCACCAAATTCTGCGGCGTGAGGCGATCCTCGATCACGAACACCGGCAGGCAGGCCAGGCCGAGCGCGAACGCCACCGGCACGCGCAGTGCGAGCAGCAGGAAGAACCCGCCGAACATCATCAGGCTGGCGGTGGCGGGATCGAGCGCCGCGCCGGTCATCGTGGCCGTCCCGCGAGCACGCGCAGGTCATTCCACGCATGCTCGCCCTGGAACAGGATCCAGGTCGCGCCGGCGAGCGGCCAGGCGACGTGGATCACCCACAGCGGCAGCTCGGCAAGCTCGGAGATGCGATTGAAGGCGAAGCGCGTGAAGTCGATGCCCCACCACAGGAACACCACCGCGAACCCCAGGACGAACAGGCTCGCCACCAGGCGCATCGCGGCCTGCGCGCGCGCGTTCATCGGCGGCCACAGGTCGACGACGAAGTGCGTGCCTTCGCGGATGCCGACCATGGCGCCGAGCATGATCGACCAGATGAAGAAAAAGCGCGCCATCTCCTCGGTCCAGATGTAGCTCGGGATGAGCGCGGTGTAGCGCGAGAAGATCTGCATCGACACCGGAAACACCAGGATCGCCACCGAGGCGACGAGCAGCCAGGACAGCAGCGTCCCGTACCAGTGCGTGAGCTTCCTGAGCATGGAAAAAGCGGCGGCGCTACCGGCGCCGCCGCATGTCGAACGTCAATGCACTACTTGATGGCGTTGATCTTGGCGAGGATCGCGTCGGCGCCGATGTCCTTGGCGTACTCGGCCATCACCGGGTCGACCAGGCGCTTCATCTGGTCGCGCCCGGCGAACGGCACGCGCTTGAGCTTGCCTTCGCTTTCCATGCGCACGAGCTTCGCCTCGTCCTCGCTCGACTCGATCTTGCGGCCGTACGCGCCCGCCTCCTTGCCCGCCTTCAGCACCGCCGCCTGCAGGTCCTTGGGCAGCTTCTGGAACGTCTTGCCCGAGAAGCACAGCGGCCGGATGGTGATCGCGTGCTGCGTCATCGACAGGTGCGGCGCGACCTCGTAGAACTTCATCTGCTCCACGCCCGCCGCCTCGTTCTCGCCGGCGGCGATGACGCCGTTCTGGATCGCGTTGTAGACCTCGTTGTAGGCGATCACGGTCGGCGCCATGCCTGCCGCGGCGAAGGTCTTCGACCAGATCGGCGCGCCCTGCACCCGCACCTTGAGCGCCTTCAGCTCCTCCATGTTGCGCACCGGCTTGTTGACGAAGATGTTGCGCGTGCCGCCGCCGGCGAAGCCGATCAGCATGACGTCGGCTTTCTGCGCGATCTCGTCGGCCACGGGCTTCAGCACGTCCTGGTCGAGCACTTTGTTCCAGTGGTCAAGGTCGCGAAACAGGAACGGCGCGTCGATGAACGGTGCCGCCTTGGAGAACGTGGACATGTGCGCCGGCGACACGACGGCGTAGTCCACGGCTTTGCCCTGCGCCATGTACTCGAAGTACTGCTTCTCCAGCCCGAGCTCGGAATTCTTGTGCAGCACGAAGTTCACCGGCTTGCCGTAGTACTTCTTCACCAGCTCCTCGAACTTCACCATCGCCTTGGTGAAGGCATGCTCGTCGTTGAACTGCGATGCGCCGTGCAGCGTAATGGTCTGCGCCGCCGCCGGCATGGCGAACGCCGCGCCTAGCACGGCGAGAAACAGCTTGCGTTTCACGATGTCCTCTCCTCTGTTACGGTTATGCGCCACAAGGTGCGCGGATCTTCTGGATCGGTCAGCGTCGCCGAGTGCAGCAGCGACGCATTGTCCCAGATTACGAGATCGCCGACGCCGTATCTCAGGCGCAGACGGTACTTGTCCTGCGTGGCGTGGTGCTTGAGCTCGTCGAGCAGCGCCCGCGCCTCGTGCTCCGGCATGCCCTCGATGCCGAAGGAACTCCCGGACACGGCGTACAGCGCCTTGCGTCCGGTGACCGGGTGGCGCCGCACCACGCGGTGGCGCACCCAGGTGATCTTCTGCTCCTGCGCCTCGTTCAGCAGCGAAGCCACGGTGCGCGAGGACGTGTCGAGGTCGTCGCGGTTGCCGTAGTGGTGCCGCGCGACCAGGGGCTCGATGCGCCGCTTCATGACTTCGGGCAGGTCGTCGTAGGCGGCATACTGGTTGGCGAACAGCGTGTCGCCACCCTTCGCCGGCACCTCGATCGAGTACAGCATCGTGCAGCGCGCCGGCACCTCCAGGTACGAGTAGTCCGTATGGAAGTAGGTGCCCGCGTCGGCCAGGCCCACCGGCTCGCCGTTCCTCTTGCGGTTGGAAAGCACGAGGATGTCGGCGTGCTCGGGGTGGTGGAACTGGTCGATGACGTGCGGCTCGGGGCGCCCGAAACGGCGCGCGAATTCGAGGAACTGCGCGGCGCTCAGCCGCAGTCCGCGGAAGACGAGCACCTGCGCAGCAAAGAACGCGTCCCAGATCTCCTGGAACGGCGCGTCGAGGGCGTCGTCGGTTTCCGCCCCGAAGCCGTCGCCGAGCCGCGTCAGGCGCATCCGTGCACCGCGAGCAGCTGCTGCATGCGCGCGCAGGCGAGCGGCGGGTCCTGCAGCAGCCCGGCCGCATCGGCGAGGCGGAACAGCTCGGCGAAGTGCAGGATGTCGCGCGCGCTCTGCTGCCCGCCGACCATGACGAAATGCTCCTGGTGGCCGTTCAGCCACGCCATGAACACCACGCCCGTCTTGTAGAAGCGCGTCGGCGCGCGAAAGATGTGGCGCGAGAGCGGCACCGTCGGCGCCAGGATCTCGCGGTAGCTCGCGCGGTCGTTCGCCGCGAGCGCCGAGAGCGCGGCCGAAGCCGCCGGCGCGATCGAATCGAAGATGCCGAGCAGCGCGTCCGAGTGCCCTTCGGCGTCGCCCTCGATCAGCTCGGCGAAGTTGAAGTCGTCCCCGGTGTACATGCGCACGCCCTGCGGCAGGCGGCGGCGCATGGCGATCTCCTTGTCCTTGTCGAGGAGCGAGATCTTGATGCCGTCGACCTTGGCGGCGTTCCTGCGCATCACCTCGAGGCACACGTCCATCGCCTGCTCGTGGTTCTTCTGTCCCCAGTAGCCTTCGAGCGCCGGATCGAACATCTCCCCGAGCCAGTGGATGATCACCGGTTGCTTCACCTGGCCGAGGATGTGGTCGTAGACCTTGCCGTAGTCCTCGGGCGAGCGCGCACTCGCGGCGAGCGCGCGGCTTGCCATCAGGATGATGCGGCCGCCGAGCTTCTCGATCGCCGCGCACTGCGCCTCGTACGCGCCGATCACGCCCGCGACGTCGGCCCGCGCGACGTGATCGGTTCCCGCCCCGGAGAACACGACCGCGCCCTCGACGCCCTTCGCGGCCTCCAGCGTGCGCCGCACCAGCTCGAGCGAGCTCGGCCAGTCGAGACCCATGCCGCGCTGCGCGGTGTCCATCGCCTCGGCTATACCCATGCCCCAGGACCAGAGGTGGCGCCGGTAGGCGAGTGTCGCGTCCCAATCGATGGCGGCGTCAAGCCACGGATCTTTCGCGGAGCGGGGGTCGGCGACCACGTGGGCCGCGGCGAGCGCGACGCGCGTGAACGGCCTGCCGGGCTGGTCGAAGCGCCTCGGCTCGCGTACCTGGTAGGGCTCGAGCCCGCCGCCGGCGACTGGCAGGTGGATGGTCTGGATGGCGTCGCGCTTCATGCTTTCAGCCTCGGCACCTTGAGCCACTTCTTCTGTTTCCAGCTCTTCAGGCCAAGCTCGGCGAGCTGCACGCCCTTGGCTGCCTCGAGCAGGTTCCAGCGGAACGCGCCTTCGCCCGCGACGTGGCGCAGGTAGAGCTCCCACTGCACCTTGAAGGCGTTGTCATAGTTTGCGTCCGGCACCTCCTTCCAGCCCTGGAAGAAGTCGATCGGCTGCGGGATGTCCGGATTCCAGATCGGCTTGGGCGTGTCGTCGTAGGACTGCACGCGGCACTCGCGCAGGCCCGCCACGGCGCTGCCCTGCGTGCCGTCCACCTGCAGCGTGAGCAGGTCGTCGCGTCGCACCCGCACCGTCCACGCCGAGTTGAAGTGCGCGACGACGCCGCCCGCGAGCTGGAACGTGGCGTAGGCCGCGTCGTCCGCGGTGGCCTTGTACTTCCTGCCGTTCTCGTCCCAGCGCTGCGGAATATGCGTTGCGCCCAGGCACGAGACCGCCTGCACCTCGCCGAAGAGGTTGTCCATCACGTAGCGCCAGTGGCACAGCATGTCGAGGATGATGCCGCCGCCGTCCTCCTTGCGGTAGTTCCACGACGGCCGCTGCGCGGACTGGCGATCGCCCTCGAACACCCAGTAGCCGAATTCGCCGCGCACCGAGAGGATGCGGCCGAAGAAGCCCTGCTCGCGCAGCCGTGCGAGCTTGAGCAGTCCCGGGAGCCACAGCTTGTCCTGCACCACCCCGTGCTTGATCCGCGCCTTCTTCGCCGCGCGGTACAGGCCCAGCGCCTCGGCGAGCGTGGTCGACACCGGCTTCTCGCAGTAGATGTGCTTGCCGGCGCGGATGGCGCGCTTCAGCAGCGCCGGCCTGAGCTGCGTCGAGGCGGCGTCGAAGAACACGCTGTCGTCCTTGGACGCGAGCGCCGCGTCGAGGTCCGCGGTCCAGCGCGCGACCCCGTGCTGGCGCGCCAGCGCCTCCACCTTGGCCGCGTTGCGCCCGACGAGCAGCGGATCGGGCATCAGCCGCGTGCCGTCCTTCAGCGTCACGCCGCCCTGCTTGCGGATCTCGAGGATCGAGCGGACCAGGTGCTGGTTCATGCCCATGCGCCCGGTGACGCCGTGCATGATGATGCCGATGCGCTTCTCGGTCATGCTCTCGCCGTCTCGATGAATTCCAGGGTCACGCCGTCCCAGTCGCGCACGTAGACCACCTTGCGGCCCTTGTTGGGGCCGGCGTTGATCGCCACCGGCGGCGCGATCGCCTTGACGCCGAACGCCGCCACCGCGGCGACCGCGGCGTCGGCGTCGTCGACGTTGAACGCCAGGTGCGCAAAGCCCGTGTCGCAGGGGCGCGCCTCGACGCGGCCCTTGGCCGCGGGCGCCTTGTATTCGATCAGCTCCACCGTGTGGCCAGGGCCGCGCAGGAACGCGATCTCCATGTCGGCGCCCGCGACGCCGGTGATCCTTTGCACGATGGCCGGGTCGCGCGGCGCGCGCGACACCAGCTCGAAGCCCAGGCAGTCGCGAAAGAACGGAATCGAGCGGTCGAGGCTCGACACGGTGAAGCTGGTGTGGTTGGTGCTTACGACACGGAAGCCCATGCCATCTCCTTCATCGATGCCCATTCCGGCATGGCGTTGCTCGCGTAGCCGGGCGCGTCGAGCGAGCCCAGCGCCAGCATGCCGTCCTCGATCTTCACGCGCACCGCGCCGTGGCTCAGCTCGTACAGGTCGGGGTGCGCGGCGAGGAACGCCCGCTGCTCCGCCGCCGGCAGGTCGGCCATGCCGTTCACGTAGTGGTGGCCGTTCCTCTCGACGTGCGTGAGGCCGAGGAGCGACACCAGCGCCAGGTCCTGCTGCAGGGCGAGTCCGGCCTGGATCGTGAGGTCCTCGCCCGACATGAAGTAGCCCTCGCCCCACGCCGCGCAGCGCGCGCGATTGACGAGCGACTTGTACAGACCCTTGCAGGTCTTCGACGACACGCCGCGGTAGCCGAGTGCCCTGGCGCGCGCAAAGGCGTCCAGCGCGTCGTCCGACTCGTCGATGATCACCGGCTTGTCGATGCCCTCGACGCGCGCCGAGAGCGCCTTGCGCCGCGTCACCGGCTGCTCGATGAACAGCACGCTGCGCACGAGCCGCGCCAGGCGCGCGTCGCGCTTCATGCGCGCCCACAGCTCCGCCACGCCCGCGATGTCGTCATACTGCTCGTTGCCGTCGAGCGAGACGTAGTAGGCGCCGTCGATGCGGTCGAGCACCGCCGCGATCGCCGCCAGGCGCTCGAGGTCGGCGCCGACGTTTCCCGCGACCTTCAGCTTGAAGTGGCGGTGGCGGTAGTGCGCGATCACTTCTTCCAGCGTTTCCGGCAGGCCGTCGTTCACGCGCGCCTTCTGGTCGGCAGCGGTGATTGGATCGACGAGCCCCACGGTGTGGCGCGCGGCGACCGCGGCGCGCGGCTTCAGCGTCGTGAAGAAGGCGCCGAGGTCGATGCCTTCGAAACTGCCCGCGCCGATCAGGTTCCCCTGCACCGCGCGGTAGAACGACACGCCGAGCGCGCGGCACAGCGCGTCCAGGAGCGCGCGGTCGATGAGCGCCGGTCCGTAGTTCTCGACCAGGCCGCGGCCGGGCGCGCTGTGCGCCCAGGCGGTGCGCGGCTCGTGGCCGAGATAGCTCTCGCGCGCGCTGGCCAGCGAGCGGCGCAGCTGCTCGAAGTTGTCCTCGTTGGAGAGCGCCGGGTCCTTGTCGAACCACTTCGGCGCCAGCAGCTCGGCCGCCCCGCCCCAGGCCTCGCGCCCGTCCTCGAGCCGGATGCGCGCGTGCGCGAAAGCCTGTGGCGCCGCGGTGAGCGTCACCACGCCGAAGCGGAACGGCATGCGCAAGCGCACGTCGCGCTCCTTCAGCTCGACCTCGGTGACGCGAAAGCGCGGCGCGGCGATTTTCACTGGCGTGGCCCGGCAACCTCTAGCTTCTCACGTTGGCGGCCGGCGGCGTCGAAATTCGAAGGCGCCAGCCAGCGCTCGTAGGCGGCGCGCAGCCGCGGCCAGTCGCGGTCGAGCATCGCGAACCAGGCGGTGTCGCGGTTGGCGCCCTTCGTCCACATGTGCTGGCGGAACACACCCTCGAACGCAAAGCCGAAGCGGCGCGCAGCGCGCTTGGAGGGCACGTTGAGGTCGTTGCACTTCCATTCGAAGCGCCGGTTGCCCAGGTCCTCGAACACGTACTTCGCCGCGAGGTAGAACGCCTCCGTCGCGACGCGCGTGCGCGCGATCGACGGGCCCCACAGGATGTTGCCGATCTCGATCACGCCGTGCTCCGGGGTGATGCGCATGAAGGTCTGGCGACCGCCGGCGACGCCGGTGGCCTTGTCGATCACCGAGTGGAACAGCGGATCCTCGGAGGCCGCCTTCAGCCGGATGTAGGACTTCAGGTCCTCGAGGTCCCGCGGCGGCACGTCGAACAGATATTCGAAGCTGGCCGGGTCCGCCGAAGCCGCCATCAACCCTTCTGCGTGCACGAGCGCGAGCGGCTCGAGCCGGGCGTAGCGCCCCTCGAGCACCACGCGCGCTGGGCGCGGGCAGGGCAGCTTCGGCGTCACGGCAGCGCTTCGAGGATACCGCGCACGTAGCCGATGGCGCGCGCCGCAGCGCCGGGCCCGTCGGGCACGTAATCGAAGGGCTCGACCGCGATGTCGCCGGCGTAGCCGTGGCGCTTGAGCGCGGCAAACAGCGGCGCGAAGCGCTGCTCGCCCTGCCCGGGGCCGCGGCGGTTGCGGTCGTTCACCTGCACGTGCGCGATCATGCCGTTCGGCAGCCAGCGGTCCACCAGCGCGGCGAGCGGCGCCGATTCCATGCGCCCTGCGGCGCTGCAGTCGAGCATGCTGCGCAGGGCGCGGCTGCCGATCGCCTCCACCATCAGCGCGGCTTCCTTCAGCGTGTTGATGAGCGGCGTCTGGTCGGAGCCGAGCGGCTCGATGCAGTACATGACGCCCGCCTTCTCTGCGCGCTCGGCCACCGCGGCAAAGCACTCCTGCGCGCGCGCGAGCGCGGCAGCGCGCGTCTCGCCCGGGTCGATGCGCCGCTGGTGCGGCGAGCCATGCACGAGGTAGCGCCCGCCCAGCTCCGCGCACTGCTCCACGAGCGCGAACATCACATCCAGGGTCTTCTTGCGCACGGCGTCGTCGCGCGTGGAGATGGACAGGCCGGCCGGCTTGATCAGCAGCCAGTGCAGTCCCGTGATGGCGACGCCGGCGTCCTCGGCGGCCGCGCGCGCCGCGGCGAGCTGCGCGCTGCCCAGGCGCTGCGGCTCCTCCGACAGCGTGTAGGGCGCGATCTCCAGGCCGTCGTAGCCGAGCTTGGCCGCGTACTCGCACTGCTGCGGGAACGGCATCGGCGCGATCACCTCGTTGCACAGTGCGATGCGCACGGCGCTACCTGCGCAGATAGCCCGGCACCAGGTCCACCATTTCGCGCAGGCGCGTGCGGTCCGGGTCGCGGCTGCTGCCGTTGCCGCGCCTGCGCGGCTTCCTCGCGTTCGCCATGTCAGGCCGCGATTATGCCCCGCCCCGGCGTGACCCGGACCTCGACACGCGGCCCGGGCATCTCGTTTCTTGACGGATGCCAAGTTCTCGGCCAACAATCCGCCGGAAGAAGGGAAAGCGCCCGTCAACTCGCTGCGAGGCGAGATCCACAACGAGGAGGGAGCAATCGCACAGGTTGCTGCACAGGCATTGTTGCGCGTGGAGGGCGTGGGGGTGCGCTTCGGCGGCATCGTCGCGCTCGACAGCGTCAGCTTCGATGTCGAGCCGGGCCGCATCGTCGGCCTGATCGGCCCGAACGGCGCGGGCAAGACGACGCTGTTCAATTGCCTGTCGCGCCTGTACGAGTGCGGCAGCGGCGACATCCTGTTCAACGGCGCCTCGCTCCTGCGGACCCCGAAACACGGCATCGCCGCGCTCGGCATCGGCCGCACCTTCCAGAACCTCGCGCTGTTCCGGACCATGACGGTGCTGGACAACGTCATGATCGGGCACCACTGCCGTACCCGGAGCGGATTCCTGGTCAACGCGCTGCGCCTGCCCTGGGTCGCGAACGAGGAGCACGCCACGCTGGAGAAGGCGCGGAACCTGATCCGCTTTCTCGGCCTCGAAGCGCTCGCCGGCGTGCGCGTCGCCGACCTGCCGTTCGGCACCGCCAAGCGCGTCGAGCTGGCGCGGGCGCTGGCGAGCGACCCGAAGCTGCTGCTGCTCGACGAGCCGGCGAGCGGCCTGAACCACGAGGAAGTGGGCGAGCTCGGCGAGCTGATCCGCGAGATCCGCGACCGGCTCGGCCTTACCGTGCTGCTGGTCGAGCACCACATGAGCCTGGTGATGAGCATCTCGGACCGCGTGGTGGCGCTCAACTTCGGGCGCAAGATCGCGGAGGGCACGCCGGCCGAGGTACAGGCGCATCCCGAAGTGATCCAGGCCTATCTCGGCGGAGCGACGCACTGATGGCGGCGTTGCTCGAAGTCTCCGGCCTGCGCGCCGCCTACGGGCAAACGCGCGTGCTGCACGGCATCGATTTCGCCATGGAGGAAGGCACGATCACCACGCTGCTTGGCGCCAACGGCGCCGGCAAGACGACCACGCTGCGCGCGCTGTGCGGCATGGTGAAGACCGAAGGCGAGGTGCGCTTCACCGGCGAGCGCATCGACGGCAAGGCGACCGAGGACGTCGTGAGGAGGGGCATCGCCCATGTCCCCGACGGCCGCGGCACATTCACCGGCCTTACGACCGAGGAGAACCTGCGCCTGGGCGCCTATACGCGCAAGGACCGCGCACAGGTGGAGTCCGACCTCGAGCGCGTCTACGGCTACTTCCCCCGCCTCATGGAACGCCGCGAGCAGCAGGCCGGCACGCTCTCGGGCGGCGAGCAGCAGATGCTCGCGGTGTCTCGCGCGCTGATGCTGCGACCGCGCCTCATGCTGCTCGATGAGCCCTCGTTCGGCCTCGCGCCGCTCATCGTGCAGGAGCTGTTCGAGATCCTGCGCACGGTAAACCAGAAGGAGCGGGTGAGCATGCTGGTCGTGGAGCAGAACGCGGCGATGGCGCTCGAGCTCGCCGACCACGCGTACCTCATCGAGACCGGGCGCGTGGTGCTGTCGGGAACCGCCGCCGAGATCCGGCAGAACGACGCCGTGCGGCGCTCGTACCTGGGCTACTGAGGACGCCATGGAAGAATTCCTGCACCAGGTGCTCGCGGGACTCGCCACCGGCGGCATCTACGCCAGCCTGGCGCTCGCGCTCGTCATGATCTACCAGGCGACGCACCTCGTGAACTTCGCGCAGGGCGAGATGGCGATGTTCGCCACCTACCTTGCCTGGAGCCTGATCAACGCCGGGATGCCCTACTGGCCGGCGTTCCTGCTCACGGTGGTGCTCGCCTTCGTGCTCGGCGTGGCGATCGAGCGCGTGATCATCCGGCCGGTGGAGAACGCCCCGGTGCTCGCGGTGGTCGTGGTGTTCATCGCGCTGCTCGTGATCCTGAACAGCGTCGCCGGCTGGATCTACACCTACACCATCAAGAGCTTCCCGAGCCCCTTCCCCGCCGAGCCGATCTTCGGCCAGTACATTACCTCCCACCAGGGCGGCGCCATCGGCGTCACCCTGGTGGTGCTCCTGCTGCTGTTCCTGTTCTTCCGCTACACGCCGCTCGGCCTCGCCATGCGCGCTGCGGCGCAGAACCCCGATTCGGCGCGCCTGGTGGGGATTCGCGTGGGCTGGATGCTTGCGCTCGGGTGGGGCCTCGCGGCCGCGGTGGGGGGCGTGGCCGGCATGATGGTGGCGCCGATCGTGTTTCTCGATCCCAACATGATGGGCGGCGTGCTGCTGTATGCGTTCGCAGCGGCGCTGGTGGGCGGCATCGACAACCCGGCGGGCGCCGTGTTCGGCGGGTTCCTGGTGGGCGTGCTCGAGAACCTGCTCGGCGCCTTCGTCATCGGCAACGAGCTCAAGCTCGCCGTGGCGCTGGTGATCATCATCGGCGTGCTGGTGGTGAAGCCCTCGGGCTTCTTCGGCAAGGTGCTGGTGAGCCGCGTATGAGCCGCCGCCAGGTCATCCTCATCGGGCTGGTGCTGCTCGCCGCGTGCGTGCTGCCCTTCGTCGTGAGCAACTACCGCACCTTCCAGTTCACGCTGGCGCTCGTGTACGCGATCGCACTTCTGGGCCTCAACATGCTCACCGGCTACAACGGCCAGATCTCGCTCGGACATGGCGCGTTCTACGCGGTGGGCGCCTACACAGCGGCGATCCTCATGGAGCACTTCGGGATGCCCTACTGGGCCACGATCCCGATCGCGGCGGCCGTATGCCTGGTGGCGGGATTCCTGTTCGGGCTGCCCGCGCTGCGCCTCGAGGGGCTGTACCTCGCGCTCGCCACCTTCGCGCTCGCCGTGTCGATGCCGGCGCTGCTCAAGTACCACCACCTGGAGCAGTGGACCGGCGGGGTGCAGGGCATCGTGCTGCTCAAGCCGGATGCGCCCTTCGGCCTGCCGCTGAATCCCGACCAGTGGCTGTACTTCTTCACCCTGGCCATCACGGTCGTGATGTTCGTACTGGCCTGGAACATCCTGCGCGGACGCATGGGGCGCGCCATGATCGCGATCCGCGACCAGCACATCGCCGCCGAGGCGATGGGCATTCACACCGCCATGGTGAAATCGATGACCTTCGGCATCTCGGCCATGTACACCGGGATCGCGGGCGCGCTCGGCGCCATCGCCATCCAGTTCGTGGCGCCGGACAGCTTCAACATCTTCGTGTCGATCGTGTTCCTGGTCGGCATCGTCATCGGCGGGCTCGCGTCGATCAGCGGGGCGATCTACGGGGCGCTGTTCATCCAGTTCGTGCCCAACATCGCCGATGCCATCTCGAAGGCCGCCCCCTGGGCGATCTTCGGCATCTTCCTGCTCGGCTTCGTCTACCTGATGCCGATGGGCGTTGCAGGCGCCGTGCGCATGGCCGTAGCGCGGCTGACGCGGAAGGCGCAGAATCCGAAACCACCACAGTAAGGAGGAGGCAGCCATGAAGTTGAGATACGTATCGATCGCCGCCCTGCTGGCCGCCGCGCTCGCGTCGCCGACGGCCTTTGCGCAGAAGACGATCAAGATCGGCAATACCAATCCGTACAGCGGGCCCGCGTCGGCCTACGGCACGATCGGCAAGACGATCGGCGCCTACTGGAAGATGGTGAACGACAAGGGCGGCATCAACGGCCGGCAGATCGAGTGGATCTCCTATGACGACGGCTACAGCCCGCCGAAGACCGTGGAGATGGCGCGGCGCCTGGTCGAGCAGGACCAGGTCCTGCTCATCTTTCAGTCGCTCGGCACCCCGCCGAACAGCGCGATCCACAAGTACATGAATGCGAAGAAGGTGCCGCACCTGTTCGTCGCGACCGGTGCGACCAAGTGGAATGACCCGAAGAACTTCCCCTGGACCATGGGCTGGCAGCCGAACTACCAGACCGAGGGCCGCATCTACGCCGAGCACATCCTGAAGACCAATCCCAAGGCGAAGATCGCCGTCCTCTACCAGAACGACGACTACGGTAAGGACTACGTCAAGGGCTTCAGGGACGGGCTGGGCGCCAAGGCCTCGAGCATGATCGTCAAGGAAGTCTCCTACGAGGTGGCCGACCCGACGATCGACTCGCAGATGGTTCAGCTGCAGGCCTCGGGGGCGGACACATTCTTCAACGTCACCACTCCCAAGTTCTCCGCGCAGGCCATCCGCAAGGCCTACGACAGCGGCTGGAAGCCAACGCACTATTTGAACAACGTGGGCGCATCCGTCGGCGCCGCGCTCAAGCCCGCGGGCCTAGACAAGTCGGTGGGGCTGATCACCACCGTGTACTACATGGATCCCACCGACGCGCAGTGGGCGAATCATCCCGCGGTGCAGGAGTGGAAGGCGTTCATGGCGAAGTACTACCCGGAAGGCAACCTGGCCGACGGCTCCAACATGTACGGCTACGCGGTGGCGCAGACCATGGAGCAGGTGCTCAAGCAGGCGGGCAACGACCTGAGCCGGGCCAACATCATGAAGCAGGCCGCGAGTCTCAAGGATTTCCGGCC
>DATHYT010000066.1:0-25601 GCA_035459025.1 Burkholderiales bacterium
GACCCGCACGTGCCGGCGGCGAAGCTGCGCGAGGTGCTGGAGAAGGGCTAGAAGCGGTAGCGCAGCTCGACGCCGGTTTCGTGCGTCGTGTTCGCGGGCTCGAGGCCGACGTAGCCGAGCCCGATCGGCTGGATGTCGGAGTCCTTGATCTTCCAGTAGTGCGTCCAGAAGCTCACGCCCCAGCGCGGCCCCTCGAACGTGAGCTGCGCGCGCGCGCCACGCCCACGCCCCTGGCGGTTGCTGACGTCGTTGTAGCCGATGCCCGTGTCGCCGAGGTAACTGCGCTGCTTGCCGTTGGCGAACGCGTCATACTCGAGTTGAGGCGCGAATACCCAGCCGTCACCCACGGGAAAACGCAGCGTCACCCCCAGCGGCAGGTAGAAGTAGCGCGATATGCGCCGGTAGCCGACGGCGCCGGTGCTCGTCACGCCGCGCAAGTCACCGTAGAGGTAGCGAAAGCCGACCCCGGCATACGGCGTCCACACGAAGCGCCCAGCGCGATAGTCGCGCCCCGCTATAGCACGCGCTTCCAAAATATGGTCGGGCACGTCGGCGAGCGTCCCGGAGCCCGTGTAGTCGAGCTCGGCATAGGAGTAACGCACGTCGAGGCGCGAATGCAGTTGCTCCGCGCCGAGGAAGGTGTAGCTTCCCGAAACGCCGACGCGCTCGCCTTCGAGCGTCGCGAAGAACGGCTCGTCGTACTCGTAGCCCGCGGCCTGCACCCCGACCTCCCAGCCGCCGCGCGTGGCGAGCGGGTCGCGCTGCGCCAGCGCCACGGTCGTATACACCGCCGCGGCCAGCCCTGCTATCGCACCCGCCCAGCGCACGCCGGTAATATAGCAGGAGGAGGCACAAGCCATGGGGTTGCATTCCCGGCTGCGGTTCGCGCCCGCCGAGGTCGACGTCGAGCGCCGCAAGGACGGCAGCATGATCCTGCGCTCGCCGCAGGCGCTGCGCGCGCACGAGCGCTGCGTCGGCGAGTGGCTCGTCAAGTGGGCGCGGCAGAGCCCGGAGCGGCCCTTTCTGGCCGAACGCGCGGGCGAGGGTTGGCGCAAGGTCAGCTACGCGCAGGCGCTCGATGCGGCGCGGCGCATCGGCCAGGCGCTGCTTGAGCGCGGCCTCGGGCCCGACAAGCCGCTCGCCATCCTCTCCGACAACAGCGTCGACCACGGCCTGCTCGCGCTCGGCGCCATGCACGCCGGCGTGCCGGTCGCGCCCGTCTCGCCCGCCTACTCGCTCATGTCCAAGGACTTCGCGAAGCTGAAGGCGATCTTCGAGCTCGTGAAGCCGGGGCTGGTGTGGGTGGACGACCCGAAGAAGTACGCCGCCGCGCTCGCCGCGGCCGGCGCCGAGCCCACGCCGCTCGCCGCGCTCCTGGAGCGCGCGCCTGGCGCGCGCATTGACGAGGCCTTCGCGACGCTGGGCCCCGATACCGTGGCGAAGATCCTGTTCACGTCCGGCTCGACGGGCCTGCCCAAGGGCGTGATCAACACGCAGCGGATGCTCGCCGCCAACCAGCAGATGATCGCGCAGGTATGGCCGTTCCTCGAGGACCGCGTGCAGACCATCTGCGACTGGCTGCCCTGGAACCATACCTTCGGCGGCAACCACAACTTCAATCTCGTGCTGCGCAACGGCGGCACGCTCTACGTGGACGGCGGCAAGCCGGCGCCCGGGCTGGTCGAGGTCACGGCGAGAAACCTCAGGGAAGTCGCCGGCACGATGTACTTCAACGTGCCGCGCGGCTTCGACCTGCTGCTGCCGTTCCTGGAGAAGGACGCCGAGCTGCGGCGCAACTTCTTCCGCGACCTCGACGTGCTGTTCTACGCCGCCGCGGCGCTGCCGCAGAACCTGTGGGAGCGGCTGGAGAGGCTCGCGCTCGAGGAAAAGGGCGGCGAGCTCGCCATGCTCTCGGCCTGGGGCTCGACCGAGACCGCGCCCTCGGCGGCCGCGGTGCACTATCACATCGAGCGCGCGGGCGTGATCGGCCTGCCGAACCCGGGCTGCGAGCTGAAGCTCGTGCCTGCCGCCGGCAAGCTCGAAGTGCGCGTGCGCGGACCCCACGTCACGCCGGGCTACTTCCGGCGCGACGATCTCACGCGCGCCGCGTTCGACGAGGAAGGCTTCTACCGCATCGGCGATGCGGTGAAGTTCGCCGACCCGCAGGCACCGCAGAAGGGCCTGGTGTTCGACGGCCGCGTCGCCGAGGACTTCAAGCTCACCTCGGGCACCTGGGTGCACGCGGGCGCGGTGCGCGTGAAGCTGATCGCCGCGGGCAATCCCTACATCCAGGACGCGGTGATCACCGGGCACGATCGCGACGAGGTCGGCGCGCTCGTCTTTCCGAGCCCGGCGGCGAAGGACCTCGCGCCCGAGGCGCTGCGCGCGAAGATCTCGGCGGCGCTGAAGGCGCTCGGCGCCGAGGGCGGAACCTCGATGCATCCGACGCGCGCGCTCGTCACGGCCGATCCGCCCTCGATCGACGCCAACGAGATCACCGACAAGGGCTACATCAACCAGCGCGCGGTGCTGGAGCGGCGCGCGGCGCTGGTGGAGAAGCTGCACGCGAAGCCTCCGGGCGCCGAGGTCATCACCCCGGCGCGCTAGGGCGCCATCAGCCGCGGCAGCCAGAGCGTAAGCTCGGGCACCGCGACGAGCAGCGCGACCACGGCGTGGGAAAGAGCCTGAACGTGCGCGCCGTCACGTCCAGGCAGACCAGCACCACCAGGGCGCACAGCAGCGCCCCCGCGAGGATGGCGAGCGCCTCGACCAGCCGGTCGAGCGCCGCGCGCGCCGCTGCCGCCGCCGCGGACCACGACTCTCATCTGGTATATCGTATGGACATGGAGCGCTCCTTCAGGGAAGAGGTCGCGAAACTGCGGCTCGGCGACGGCGAGACCTTCCACGGCGAAGGCATCCTCGCGGTCACCAAGGCGCTGCTGCAGTCGGGCGTGTCCTACGTCGGCGGCTACCAGGGCGCGCCGGTCTCGCACATGATGGACGTGCTGAACGACGCGCGCGACATCCTCGACGAGCTCGGCGTGCACGTCGAGACCAACGCGTCGGAGGCCGGCGCGGCGGCGATGCTCGGCGCCTCGATCAACTACCCGATGCGCGGCGCGGTGACCTTCAAGTCCACCGTCGGCACCAACGTCGCGTCCGATGCGCTCTCCAACCTCGCCTCTGCCGGCGTCAAGGGCGGCGCGCTGATCGTGCTCGGCGAGGACTACGGCGAAGGCGCCTCCATCATCCAGGAGCGCAGCCACGCCTTCGCCATGAAGTCGCAGATCTGGCTGCTCGATCCGCGCCCGAGCCTGCCGCGCATCGTCGAGATGGTGGAGCACGGCTTCGAGCTCTCGGAAGCCTCGAGCACGCCGGTGATGCTGGAGCTGCGCATCCGCGCCTGCCACGTGCAGGGCAGCTTCGCCGCCAGGCGCAACCGCGCCCCGCGCATTTCGCGCCGCGCGCTGCTTGAGAATCCGGACTTCGACTTCGCGCGCATCAGCCTGCCGCCCTCCACGTACGCGCAGGAGAAGCACAAGATCGACGTGCGCTGGCCCGCGGCCGTGCGCTACATCCGCGAGCAGGGGCTGAACGAGGCGTTCCCGGGTGAGCGCGCCGACATCGGCATCCTGTGCCAGGGCGGCATGTACAACGCCGTGATCCGCGCGCTGCAGCAGCTCGGCCTCGCCGACGCCTTCGGCGCCGCGCGCATCCCCATCTACTGCATGAACGTGACCTACCCCCTGGTGCCGGAAGAGATCGTCGGCTTCTGCGCCGGCAAGAACGCCGTGCTGGTGGTGGAGGAAGGCCAGCCGGCGTACCTCGAGGACGCGATCCTCGCCACGTTGCGCCGCCACGACGTCGGCGCGGTCAAGGTGCACGGCAAGGACGTGCTGCCGATGGCGGGCGAGTACACCGGCGAAGTCGTGGTGACGGGTCTCTCGAAGTTTCTCGGCGCCGAAGAGGTGCTGGCACGGATCACGGCGCCCAAGCTGAAGGCCGCAGCGCTCCTTGGCGCGCCGCTGCCCACGCGCCCGCCGGGCTTTTGCGTGGGCTGCCCCGAGCGCCCGGTGTTCGCGGCCATGAAGCTCGTGGAAAAGGAACTCGGCAAGTACCACGTCTCGGCCGACATCGGCTGCCACACCTTCTCCACGCTGCCGCCGTTCAACATCGGCCACACGGTGCTCGGCTACGGCCTCGGGCTTGCGTCCAACTCGGCGGTGCAGCCGATGTTCGGCCGGCGCACCGTGACCATCATGGGCGACGGCGGCTTCTGGCACAACGGACTCACCTCGGGCGTGGCGAACGCCGTGTTCAACAAGGACGACGGCATCCTCGTCATCATGAAGAACGGCTACAGCTCGGCCACCGGCACGCAGGAGCTGCCTTCCAGCCCCCGGCACAGCGAGCACAAGGCCCCGGACATGTCGATCGAGCGCGCGTTGCAGGGCCTCGGCGTGGGCTGGATGCGCACGGTGCACACCTATCACGTCGGCGAGATGAAGAAGACCCTGAAGGACGCGATGACCACCGGCTACGCTGGCCTCAAGGTCGTGATCGCCGACGGCGAATGCCAGCTCGAGCGCCAGCGCCGCGTGCGCCCGGTGACCGCGAAACAGCTCGCCGCCGGCGAGCGCGTGGTGCGCGTCAAGTACGGCGTGGACGAAGACACCTGCACCGGGGATCATTCCTGCATCCGGCTCTCGGGCTGCCCGACGCTCACCGTCAAGGACAACCCCGATCCGCTGCGCCAGGACCCCGTGGCCACGGTCATCGAGGGCTGCGTCGGCTGCGGGCTGTGCGGCGAGAACGCGCACGCGGCCACGCTGTGCCCGTCGTTCTACCGCGCCGAGGTGATCCAGAACCCATCGCTCGTCGACCGCACCCTGGGGCGCCTGCGCCGCCTGGTAGTGCCGGCATGAGCCTGCCCGAGCGCTCGGTCACGGTGCTCATCGCCGCGCTCGGCGGCGAAGGCGGCGGCGTCATGGCGGACTGGCTGATGCACGCGGCAACTGCCAGCGGCTTCCCGGCGCAGGCGACGTCGATTCCCGGCGTCGCGCAGCGCACGGGCGCCACGACCTACTACCTGGAGATCTTTCCCGCGCAGCGCGCTCAGCTCGGCGGGCGCGAGCCCGTGATGTCGCTCACGCCGAGCCCGGGCAACGTGGACCTGATGGTCGCCTCCGAGCTGCTCGAGGCCGGGCGCGCGATGCAGAACGGTTTTGTCGCGCCGCAGCGCACTACGCTCATCGCCTCGACGCACCGCATCTACGCGACCGTCGAGAAGATGCAGATGGCGGACGGCCGCTTTCCCGAGGAGCGCGTGCTGTCCGCGGCGAGGCAGCTGGCGAAGCATGCCGTGCTGTTCGACATGCGCCGCATGGCCGAGGAGAACGGCACCGTGATCAACGCCGTGCTGTTCGGCGCCATGGCCGGCTCGGGCGCGCTGCCGCTGCCGCGCGAAGCCTGCGAGACGGCGATACTGCGCGCGGGAAAGGGGGCGCAGGCCAGCCTACGCGGCTTCGCCGCCGGCTATGAGGTCGCGGCCGGCGCGCGTCCGGCGCCGCCCGCAGCGGCGCGGCCCGTACCTCCCGAGACGCGCCAGATCCTCGAGCTGGGCGCGGCGCGCCTGCGCGACTACCAGGGCGAGGCCTACGCCAGGCTGTACCTGGAGCGCATCGCCGCTCTGGGCAACGCCGACGCGAAGCTCGTCGGCGAGACCGGGCGCCAGCTCGCGCTGTGGATGAGCTACGAGGACATCATTCGCGTTGCCGACCTGAAGACGCGCGCCTCGCGCTTTGCGCGGGTGCGGCGCGAAGTGGGCGCCCGGGACGCGGAGCCCGTGGTGGTGACGGACTATCTCAAGCCCGGCGTGGAGGAGGTGGCTTCGCTTCTGCCGCCCGCGCTCGGCCGGCGAGTGCGCGCCTGGGCTGAACGGCGCGGCAAGCTCGACGCCTACAACGTCGGCATGCACATACGCACCTCCAGCATCGGCGGCTACCTGCTGGTGCGCTCACTCGCCGGGCTCAAGCCGTGGCGGCCGCGGAG
This sequence comes from Burkholderiales bacterium, assembly GCA_035459025.1. GTDB lineage: Bacteria > Pseudomonadota > Gammaproteobacteria > Burkholderiales > SG8-39 > JAABQT01. Next base: position 6,052 of record DATHYT010000066.1, read on the forward strand.
CTATCGCTATGGCGAGGAGCAGGCGCTGATCGAGCGCTGGCTCGCCGCCGTGCGCGCCGCCGCGCCGCACAGCAGCGCGCTCGCGCTGGAGATCGTGGCCTGCGCCGGCCTGCTGAAGGGCTACGGCGAGACGCACCGCCGCGGCCGTGCGAGCTTCCTCGCCATCCTCGATGCGCTGGTGGAGAACCCGGCGGCGGGCGACGCCGCCGCGCGCGTTGCGGCCATCCGCAAGGCGCGCGAGGCGGCGCTCGCCGATCCGGAACAGAAGGCGCTGGCGAAGGCGCTGGGCCGGCCCGTCACCTGGCTGCACGCGGCCAAGACCCGCTAGAATCGCGGGTTCATGACCGATCCGGCCTTTCTCAGCCGCGAGTACAACAACCGCGAGCTGTTCCCGGACCATCCCCGGCATTTCGCGCGCTGGGCGAAGAGCTCGGCGCACGCGCGCGCCACGATGACCTGCCATCTCGACCGCGCCTACGGCGCCTCGCCCGGCGAGACCCTGGACATCTTCCCGGCGCGCAAGGGCGACGGCAGCGCGCTCATGTTCATCCACGGCGGCTACTGGCGCTCGCTCGACAAGAGCGACTTCTCGTTTCTCGCGCCGGCGTGGGTGGACGCGGGCGTGTCGCTGGTGGTCGTCAACTACGACCTGTGCCCCAAGGTGAGCATCGAGCGCATCGTGCAGCAGATGCTCGCCGCCTCGGTATGGCTCTACCGGCACGCCGAGCAGTACGGCATGGACGAGGACCGCCTCTACGTGAGCGGCCACTCGGCGGGCGCGCACCTCGCGGCGATGATGCTGGCGGCGCTGTGGCCGGTGATGGACCGCTCGCTTCCCAAGGACCTGTACAAGGGCGCGGTCGCGGTGAGCGGCGTCTACGACCTGCGGCCGCTCGTGCAGGTGGACTGGCTGAACGGCGACCTGCGGCTCGACGAGGAGAGCGCGCTCAAGCTCTCCCCTGCGTACCTGCCGCCGGCCACGCGCGCGCCGCTGGCGCTCGCGGTGGGCGGGCTGGAAAGCTCGGAGTTCAAGCGCCAGAACGCGCTGCTGGCGCAGCGCTGGAAGCCGGTACTCGCCGGCAGCATTCCGATGCCGGGCACCGACCACTTTACCGTCGTCGACGGCCTCGGCGACCCCTCGAACGCGCTGTTTGCCGGCGCCAAGCGCATGATGCGGCTCGACCGATGAAGGAATTCCTCTCCCCCGCGCGCTACATCGACAGCGATCATCCGGCGGTGGTCGAGTTTGCGCGAGCGCATGCCCGGGGTGCGAGCGACCTCGAGCGCGCGGTGTCGCTCTATTACGCGGTGCGCGACGGCGTGCGCTACAACCCGTTCCTGGACTTTTCCCGCGACACCGCGTTCCAGGGCAGCGCGTGCCTCGAGCAGGGCGAGGGCTTTTGCATCGGCAAGGCGGCGCTGCTCGCGGCCTGCGCGCGCGCCGAGGGCATTCCGGCGCGCGTGGGCTTCGCCGACGTCAAGAACCATCTCACCACGCCGCGCCTCGCCGAGCGCATGGGCTCGGACCTCTTCATCTACCACGGCTTCACCGAGTTGTGGCTCGAGGACAGGTGGGTGAAGGCGACGCCGGCCTTCAACCTCGACTTGTGCAGGAAGTTCCGCGTCAAGCCGCTCGAGTTCGACGGCCGCCACGACTCGATCTTCCATCCGTTCGACGCGGACGAGCGTCGCCACATGGAGTACCTGCGCGACCGCGGCTCGTTCGCCGATGTGCCGGTCGCCGAGATCCAGCAGGCGTTCCGCGAGTGCTACCCGGGGCTGTACGGCCTGGGGCGCGACGCGGCCCGCGAAACCTTCGCCTGAGCTAGGCGTCGCCCCAGACTTCGCGCGCGGTCTCGACCACCAGGCGGATCTTCGCGCCCTGCGCCTCGACCTGGAGCTGGTTGCCGTGCACCGTGCTGGAAAAGCCGCATTGCGGCGAAAGGCACAGCTGCTCCAGGGGCACGAGCTTCGCCGCCTGATCGATGCGCCGCTTGAGCTCATCCTTCGATTCCAGCGCGCCGAGCTTGGTGGTCACCAGCCCGAGCACGACGATCTTGCCTTTGGGCACGAAGCGCAAGGGAGAGAAGTCGCCCGAGCGGGCGTCGTCGTACTCGAGGAAGTACGCGTCCACCTGCAACTCGTTGAACAGCACTTCGGCCACCGGCTCGTAGCCGCCCTCGGCCGCCCAGGCGCTCTGGAAGTTGCCGCGGCAAAGGTGCACGCCAACCGCCATGTCCTGGGGCTTGCCGGCGATCGCGGCGTTGATCAGGCGCGCGTAGCGCCGCGGCAGCTCGTCCGGATCGTCGCCGCGCTGGCGCGCGCCCTCGCGCATCCTGGCGTCGCACAGGTAGGCGAGGTTGGTGTCGTCGAGCTGCAGGTAGCGGCAGCCGGCGTCGGCGAGCTGGCGGATCTCATCGCGGTAGCAGCGCGCCACGTCCTCATAGAAGCCCTCCATGTCGGGATAGGCCTCGCGGCTGATGGCGCCGCGCCCGCCGCGAAAGTGCAGCATGGTCGGCGACGGGATAGTGACCTTGGGCATGCGCCGCGTCGCCGCCTGGAGGAACTTGAAATCCTCGCGCTGGATCGGCTGCACGTGCTTCAGCTTCCTGGTCACGTGCATCACCGGCGGCGCGAAGTCGACGTCGCCGGCGGCGCCGTGGAACTTGACCGGGATGCCGCCCTTCACCTCGACGCCCTCCAGCTGCTCGAGGAAGTCGACGTGGAAATAGGTGCGGCGGAACTCGCCGTCGGTGACGCCTTGCAGGCCCCAGTCCTCCTGCCGCTTGACGATGTCGCGGATGGCGCGGTCCTCGACTTCGCGCAACTGCGCGCGCGTGATGGCGTTGTGCTTGAAATGCTGCTCGCGCGCGTCGAGCAACGCCTTGGGTCGCAGGAAGCTGCCGACGTGGTCGGCGCGGAACGGTGGGCTCTTTCGCATCGTCATGGCGCTGCGAGCATAGCGCAAATACACTGCGGCTGATGCGCGAACTCCTCGAGCAAAGCTTCCGCGCGGCGGTCGCCGCAGCCGATCCGCTGAAGATCCTGCCGCCGCACCTGCCGCGCCCGCCGCGCGGGCGCACCTTCGTCGCCGCCGCCGGCAAGGCGGCGGCCTCGATGGCGCTGGCGGTGGAGCAGCACTGGCCGCGCGGCGCGGCGCTCTCGGGGCTCGCCATCACGCGCTACGCGCACGGCCTGCCCACGCAGCGCATCCGCGTGCTGGAGGCCGGCCATCCGGTGCCGGATGCCGCGGGTGAGGCCGGCGCACGCGAACTGCTTGAGAGCGTGCGCGCGCTCGGACCAGACGACCTGCTGCTGTGCCTGGTGTCGGGCGGCGGCTCGAGCCTGCTGTCGCTGCCCGCGCCGGGGGTGCCCATGGAGAGACTGAAGGCCATGACGCAGGCGCTGCTGCGCAGCGGCGCCCCGATCCAGGAGATGAACACGGTGCGCAAGCACCTCTCCGCGATCCAGGGCGGGCGGCTTGCCGCCGCCTGCCGCGCGCCGGTGCTCGCGCTGATCGTGTCGGACGTCGTCGGCGACGACCCCACGCACATCGCCTCGGGCCCCTGCGCGCCCGACCCGAGCACGGTCGAGGACGCAAAGGCGGTGCTCGCCAAGTACGGCATCGAGGCGCCGGGGCCGTTCGCCGAGACGCCCAAGCCCGGCGACCGGCTATTCGCGCGGGTCGAGAACCGCGTCATCGCCACTGCGCGCCGCTCGCTCGAGGCCGCGGCGGCGCTGTTCGAGGCGAGGGGCATCGCTCCCATCGTCCTCGGCGACGACATCACCGGCGAGGCGAGCGAGGTGGCCCGCGACATGGCGGCGAAGGCGCGTTCCGCCAGGCGGGGGTCGGTCCAGATCTCCGGCGGCGAATGCACGGTCACGATCCGCGGTGCGGGCGGCCGCGGCGGGCGCTGCAGCGAGTTCCTGCTGGCCCTCGCGCTCGCGCTGGAGGGCGTCCCGGGCGTGCATGCCATCGCCGCGGACACCGACGGCGTCGACGGCTCGCAGGACAATGCCGGCGCCGTCATCACGCCGGATACGCTGGCGCGGGCGAAAGCGCTTGGCCTCGATGGCAAGAAGCTGCTCAAAGCGAACGACAGCTACGGCTTCTTCGCGGCGCTCGGCGACCTGGTGGTCACCGGCCCGACGCGCACCAACGTCAACGACTACCGCGCGATCCTGGTCGGCTAGGCAGCGGAATCCTTGTCGTCCTGGGCGGCGTCGCGTTTCGGCTTGCCCTGGCGGATGACCCATACGATGGCAAGCACCGTAAGGCTCACGTTGGCGGCAATGCCGATGATCCAGAACCAGCTCATGGCGAATTGGGGGCGGGCATCGAGCCGCAACCTAGCCTAGCGAAGCGAAGAACGCGCGGATCTCGCGCGCCAGCGCCTGCGGCTGCTCCAGGGCGGCAAAGTGCCCGCCCTTCTCCATCACGCTCCAGCGGCGGATGTCGGTGTAGGTCTGCGCCGCCAGGCTGCGTGGCGGCCGCAGGATCTCTTTCGGAAACGCGGCGTAGCCCATGGGCACGTCCACCGTCGTGCCCTCCGGGATCGGCCACGGCCGGTGCCTGCGCGCGTAGTAGGGCCAGAACGACGAGCCGATCGCGCCGGTGAACCAGTAGAGCGAGATGTCCGCGAGCATCTCGTCCCGAGTGAGCGCATTCTCCGGGTTGCCATCGCAGTCGGTCCAGCTGCGGAACTTCTCGACCAGCCAGGCTGCGAGGCCCACGGGTGAATCGGTGAGCCCGAAGGCGAGCGTCTGCGGCTTGGTGCCCTGGATCCACTGGTAGCCGGTCTCTTCGGTGAGGAAAGTCGCGAGCTCGCCAAGATACTGCCTCTGCGCCGGATCCGATTCGACCACCGCCTTCGGGTCGCGCCGCACGGCGAGCAGGTTCAGATGGATGCCGATCAGCCGCTTGGGGACCGCCACCCCGAGGCGCGAGCAGACGAACGCGCCCCAGTCGCCGCCCTGCGCCGCGAATCTCTCGTAGCCGAGGAGCGTCATCAGCTCGGCGCAGACCTGCGCGATCTCCTCGACGCCGAAGCGCTCCTGCCCGGGCCTGAACGACATCGCGTAGCCGGGGAGCGAGGGCGCGACGACCGTGAACTGCTCGCGCAGCAGCGGGATCAGCTTGAGGAACTCGAGCACCGAGCCCGGCCAGCCGTGCGAGAGCAGCAGCGGCATAGGGTTCGGCCCGGTGCCCGGCACGTGGATGAAGTGCACGTCGATGCCGCGGATCGGCACGGTGAACTGCGGCAGCGCATTCAGCTTCGCTTCCTCGGCGCGCCAGTCGAAGCCGTTCCGCCAGTACTCGACCAGCGTCTTGAGGTAGGCGACGCTGGTGCCGCTCGACCAGGGCGCGAGCGGCGGCTCGTCCGGCCAGCGCGTGCGCGCAAGGCGCTCGCGCAGATCGGCGATCGCAGCGTCGGGGACCTGCAGGCGGAAAGGACGGGGCCGCATCCCCGCGCGCGCCCTACGCGGCCTTCGCTTCCTCGGCCGGCTTCGTCTCGTCGGCCTTCGGCTCGGGCCGGTCCATCAGCGTCACCAGCGCCATCGGCGCGTTGTCGCCCTTGCGCATGCCGCTCTTCAGGATGCGCAGATAGCCGCCGTTACGCTTCGCGTAGCGCGGACCAAGCTCCTCGAACAGCTTGCCGACGATGTCCCGGTCGCGCAGGCGATCGAAAGCAAGCCGACGGTTGGCGAGCGAAGGCGCCTTGCCCAGCGTGATCATCGGCTCCACCACGCGACGCAGTTCTTTCGCCTTGGGCAGCGTCGTCTTGATTTCCTCGTGCCGCAGCAGCGACACCGCCATGTTGCGCAGCATCGCGAGCCGGTGGCTCGAGGTGCGGTTGAGCTTCCTGAGGCCTAGTCCGTGACGCATGGCGCCCTCATCCGCGGTGATGCTCGAGCCCGGCCGGCGGCCAGTTCTCGAGCTTCATGCCCAGAGTAAGCCCGCGCGAGGCGAGCACCTCCTTGATTTCATTCAGCGACTTTCGCCCGAGGTTCGGCGTCTTCAGGAGCTCGGTTTCGCTGCGCTGGATCAGGTCGCCGATGTAGTAGATGTTCTCGGCCTTCAGGCAGTTGGCCGAGCGTACGGTGAGCTCCAGGTCGTCCACCGGACGCAGCAGGATCGGGTCGACGGTCGGCGACTTGGGCGCCTCGGCGGGCAGCGCGGTGCCCTCCAGCTGCGCGAACACCGACAGCTGGTCGACGAGGACGCGTGCCGCGTAGCGGATCGCCTCCTCGGGCTCGATCGAGCCGTTGGTCTCGATATCCATGATCAGCTTGTCGAGGTCGGTGCGCTGCTCGACGCGCGCCGACTCCACCGCGTAGGACACGCGGCGCACCGGGCTGAACGAGGCGTCGAGGATGATGCGGCCGATGCCTTTGGTTTCTTCGGGCAGGAAGCGCATGTTGCCCGGCACGTAGCCGCGGCCGGACTCGACCTTGATCTGCATCTCGAGCTTGCCGGTGGCCGATAGATGAGCGACCACGTGCTCCGGATTGACGATCTCCACGTCGTGCGAGGGCTCTATGTCGGCGGCAGTCACCGGCCCCTCGCCCTTCTTCTTCAGGCTGAGAATCGCCTCCGGCCGATTATGCAGGCGGAACACGATGCCCTTCAGGTTGAGCAGGATGTCGACCACGTCCTCGCCGACGCCGTCCATGGTCGAATACTCGTGCACCACGCCCGCGATCTGCACTTCGGTGGGCGCGTAGCCGGGCATGGAGGACAGCAGCACGCGCCGCAGGGCGTTGCCGAGCGTGTGGCCGTAGCCGCGCTCGAACGGCTCCATGGTGACCTTGGCGTGCGAGGGCGACAGGTTCTGTACGTCGACGATGCGCGGCTTGAGAAATCCGGATTGCGGCATGTGCGTGTTTTCCCGTTACTTCGAATACAACTCGATGATCAGGCTTTCGTTGACCGTGGACGGCAGGTCGGTGCGCGCCGGCAGCGACTTGAAGGTGCCCTTGAGCGCCTTGGCGTCGACTTCCAGCCACTCGGGGAAGCCGCGGCCTTCTGCGGCCTCGCTCGAGGCCTTGATGCGCAGCTGTTCCTTCGCCTTGCCGGTCACTTGGACGACGTCGCCCGGGCGCACCTGGTACGACGGGATATTGACGCGCCTGCCGTTCACCTGGATGCCGTTGTGGCGCACCACCTGGCGCGCCTCGGTGCGCGAGGCGCCGAAGCCCATGCGGTAGGCGACGTTGTCGAGACGCGTCTCGAGCAGCTGCAGCAGCCGCTCGCCGGTGACGCCCTTGGAGCGCGAGGCTTCCGCGTAGGTCCTGCGGAACTGGCGCTCGAGCACGCCGTAGGTGCGGCGCAGCTTCTGCTTCTCGCGCAGCTGCTTGCCGAAGTCGGACATGCGGCTGCCGCTCTTCTGCCCGTGCTGGCCGGGCGCGTAGCCGCGCCGCTCGACCGCGCAGCGGTCGGTGAAGCACTTCTCGCCCTTGAGGAAGAGCTTCTCGCCCTCCCTGCGGCATTGGCGGCACTTGGCGTCGAGATCTCTGGCCATGCGTTCTCCTTGCCTATCCTGTCAGACGCGCCGGCGCTTGGGCGCGCGGCAGCCGTTGTGCGGAACCGGAGTGACGTCCGCGATGCTGCCGATCTTCAGGCCGATCGCGTTCAACGCGCGCACCGCGGATTCGCGGCCGGGCCCCGGGCCCTTGATGCGCACTTCGATGTTCTTCACGCCGCACTCCTGCGCGGCGCGCCCGGCGCGCTCCGCTGCGACCTGCGCCGCGAACGGCGTCGACTTGCGCGAGCCCTTGAAGCCGGCGTTGCCCGAGGTGGCCCAGGCAAGCGCGTTGCCCTGGCGGTCGGTGATGGTGACGATGGTGTTGTTGAACGACGCGTGGATGTGCGCGATGCCTTCGGCAACGTTCTTCTTGGCCTTCTTGCGCGCGCGCGCCGACGCTGTTTGCTGCAGTTGCTGCTGGGTAGGGGTAGTCCTGCTGGCCATGGTCGCGGTCCCGGGTTACGCGGCCTTGCCGGCCGGCACGTTCAACTTGATGGCGGCCTTGCGCGGCCCCTTGCGCGTGCGCGCATTGGTGCGCGTGCGCTGCCCGCGCACCGGCAGGCCCTTGCGGTGGCGCTGGCCTCGGTAGCAGCCCAGGTCCATCAACCGCTTGATCGACATCGAGACTTCGCGCCGCAGGTCGCCCTCGAGCGTGAGGCGCGTCACCTGCTCGCGCAGGCGCTCCATCTCCGCATCGCTCAGGTCCTTGATCTTGCGGCTGCGCTCGACGCCGGCGGCGGCGCACAGCGCCTGCGCGCGCGCGCGGCCGATGCCGAAGATCGCCGTCAGCGCGATCTCCGCGTGCTGGTGGTTCGGAATATTGATGCCTGCAATGCGTGCCATGGGGGTCCCGGGAAACCTGGAATTATACCTGTTTCGTCAAGGCGTTATCAACCCTGCCGCTGCTTGTGGCGCGGGTCCGAGCAGATGACGCGCACCACGCGCTTTCGCCGCACGATCTTGCACTTGCGGCAGATCTTCTTCACCGATGCCATTACTTTCATCTGGCTGCTCCTTGTCTCTCGCGGCGCCTAGCGAACCGGCAGGCCGCCCTTGAAATTCGCCTTGCGCAGCAGGCTTTCGTACTGGTGCGTCATGACGTAGGCCTGCACCTGCGACATGAAGTCCATCGTCACCACCACGATGATCAGCAGCGACGTACCGCCGAAGTAAAAAGGCACGTTCCACCGCAGGATGAGGAATTCGGGCAGCAGGCAGACCAGCGTCACGTAGATCGCGCCAGCGAGCGTCAGGCGCGTCAGGATCTTCTCCAGGTAGCGCGAGGTCTGCTCGCCCGGGCGGATGCCCGGCACGAAGGCGCCGGACTTCTTCAGGTTGTCCGCCGTTTCCTTCGGGTTGTACTGCAGCGCCGTGTAGAAGAAGCAAAAGAAGATGATGAGCCCCGCGTACATCAGCACGTAGATCGGCTGGCCGGGGGTGAGCGTCGCAGCGATGTCGCGCAGCCAGACCATGCCCTCGGCCGCGCCGAACCAGCCGAGCAGCGTCGCCGGGAACAGGATCAGCGACGAGGCGAAGATCGGCGGGATGACCCCCGCCATGTTGAGCTTGAACGGCAGGTGCGAGCTCTGGCCGCCGTAGACGCGGTTGCCCACTTGGCGCTTGGCGTAGTTGACCAGGATCTTCCTCTGGCCGCGCTCGACGAACACCACCACCGCCGTGACCAGCAGCACCGCGGCGGCGATCAGCAGTGCCGTCAGCGGGTGCATGGCGCCGGTGCGCACCAGTTCCAGCGTTCCCGCGATCGCGCTTGGCAGCCCGGCCGCGATGCCCGCGAAGATGATTAAGGAGATGCCATTGCCCAGGCCGCGTTCGGTGATCTGCTCGCCGAGCCACATCAGGAACATAGTGCCTGTCACCAGGGTGGTCACCGTGGTGACGCGGAACATGAGGCCCGGGTCGAGCACCAGTCCGGCCTGCGATTCGAGCGCAACCGAAATGCCCGTCGCCTGGAACAACGCCAGGAATACCGTGCCGTAGCGCGTGTACTGGGTGATCTTGCGCCGCCCCGACTCGCCTTCCTTGCGCAGCTGGTCGAGGTGCGGGCTCACCGCGGTCATCAGCTGCATGATGATCGAGGCCGAGATGTAAGGCATGATGCCCAGGGCGAAGATGGTGAAGCGCGACAGCGCGCCGCCCGAGAACATGTTGAACATGCCCAGGATGCCGCCCTGCTGGCTCTTGAACAGGTCGGCGAGCACGTTCGGGTCGATTCCCGGCACCGGGATGTGCGCGCCGATGCGGAACACGACCAGGGCGCCCAGCAGGAACAGCAGGCGCCGCTTCAGGTCGCCGTAGCGCCCGGCCTTGCCCGCGGATGGCAGCGTGGTCGCCAAGCCCTATTCCCCGGCCGGCTGCGCCGCGGGCGCGGCGTCCTCGACCTTGCCGCCCGCGGCCTCGATCGCCGCGCGCGCGCCTTTGCTCGCCTTGATGCCCTTCAGCGTGACGCTGCGCGTCAGCTTTCCGGACAGGATGACTTTCGCCATGCGCGCTTCGCGCGGCACGATGCCCTGCGCCTTGAGCGCGCCGAGGTCGATGTCGCCGGCTATCATGCTCTCCAGTTCCGAAAGCCGGACCTCCGCGGTATGCGTGCGCGTGGGCGAGGCGAAGCCGCGCTTCGGCAGGCGCCGGTGCAGCGGCATCTGGCCGCCCTCGAAGCCGACCTTGTGGTAGCCGCCGGAGCGCGCGCGCTGGCCCTTGTGGCCGCGGCCGGCGGTCTTGCCCCAGCCCGAGCCGACGCCGCGGCCGACACGGTGGCGCGACTTCTTCGCGCCGGGCGCCGGTTTGAGTGAGTTCAAGCGCATCTGTCTATCCTTCCACCCGCACGAGGTAAGAGACCTTCTCGATCATGCCGCGCACCGACGGCGTGTCCACGAGCTCCACCGTCTGGCGGATCCTGCGCAGGCCGAGGCCGCGCACCGTGGCGCGATGGTCCGCGTCGCAGCCGGCCGTGCTCTTCACCAGGGTTACCTTGATCTTGCCGTTCGCCATGGCCGCCCCTAGGAGGTAACTTCCTCGACCGTCTTGCCGCGCTTGGCCGCGATCTCGGCGGGCGTGTTCATCGCCTGCAGTCCCTGCAGCGTCGCGCGCACCACGTTGTACGGGTTGGTCGAGCCGAAGCATTTGGCCAGCACGTTGGTGATGCCCATCACCTCGAATACCGCGCGCATCGGGCCGCCGGCGATGATGCCGGTACCCTCGTGCGCCGGCTGCATCAGCACGGTGGCCGCGCCATGGTGGCCGATCACGGCGTGGTGCAGCGTACCGTTCTTGAGCTTCACCTTGAAGAGCTTCCTGCGCGCCTCTTCCATCGCTTTTTGCACAGCCACCGGCACCTCGCGCGCCTTGCCCTTGCCCATGCCGATGCCGCCGTCGCCGTCGCCGACGACGGTAAGCGCGGCGAAGCCGAGCACCCGGCCGCCCTTCACCACCTTGGTGACGCGGTTCACCGACACCATCTTCTCGCGCAGGCCGTCGGTGCGCTCCTCGCTCTGCTGCATTCTGGGCTTCATTTTTGCCATGGCATGTCCTTAGAACTTGAGTCCGCCGGCGCGAGCCGCTTCGGCAAGCGCCTTGACGCGACCGTGATAGCGGTAGCCGGCGCGATCGAACGCGACCGCCTCGATGCCGGCCTGCTTGGCCTTCTCGGCGATGCGCGCCCCCACCGTCTCGGCGGCCTTGCGGTTGCCGCCATTGCCGACCTGCGCGCGCACTTCCTTCTCCAGCGTCGAGGCCGACGCCAGCACCTTGTCGCCGCTGCTCGAGGTGAGCTGGGCGTAGATGTGGCTGTTGGTCCGGTGCACCGTGAGCCGCACCGCACCGATCTCGCGGATCTTGAGGCGCGTCTGGCGCGCGCGCCGCACTCGGGCTTCGTTCTTGTCTCGCATGTCGGGCTCCGCTACTTCTTCTTCGTCTCTTTAAGGACGACGACCTCGTTGGCATAGCGCACGCCCTTGCCCTTGTAGGGCTCGGGCGGCTTGGTATCGCGGATCTCCGCCGCGATCTGGCCGACGAGCTGCTTGTCGATGCCGCTCACCACGACCTCGGTCTGCGTCGGCGTGGCCACCTTCACGCCCTTGGGCATCTGGTGCACGACCGGGTGCGAGAAGCCGACTGACAGATTGAGCTTGTCGCCCTGCGCCTGTGCGCGGTAGCCCACGCCGACCAGCGCGAGCTTCTTCTCGAAGCCCTTGGTCACGCCGGTCACCATGTTGGCCACCAGCGCGCGCAGCGTGCCGGACATCGCGGTGGCATGGTGCGAGTTGCCGAGCGCCTTGCATACCAGCGTCTCGCCTTCCTTCTGTATGCCCACGTTCGGATCCATCGGCCGCGCCATGGTGCCGAGCGGACCCTTCACCGAGATGGTGCCCGAGGCGAGCGTCACCTCCACGCCCTTGGGCAGCGCAATCGGGTACTTGGCGATTCGGGACATGGCTCTCTCCTTACGCCACGATGCACAGCACTTCGCCGCCCACGCCGTCTGCGCGCGCCTTGCGGTCCGTCATCACGCCGCGCGAGGTCGACACGATCGCCACGCCCAGGCCGTTCATGACCCGGGGGATATCGTCGCGGCCCTTGTACACGCGCAGCCCGGGCTTGGAGACGCGCTCGAGGCGCTCGATCACCGGCCGGCCGGCGTAGTACTTGAGGCCGATGCGCAGCTGCTTCATGGGCTGGTCTTCTCCCACGACGAAGTCCTCGATGTAGCCCTCGTCCTTCAGCACCTTGGCGATGGAGACCTTGAGCTTGGAGCAGGGCATGCTGACCTCCGCGTGCCCCACCATCTGGGCGTTGCGGATGCGGGTCAGCATGTCGGCGATCGGATCGGTCATGCTCATGCGCGGGTCTCCTTACCAGCTCGCCTTGATCACGCCCGGCACCTCGCCGCGCAGCGCCAGGTCGCGCAGCTTGTTGCGTCCCAGGCCGAACTTGCGGTACACGCCGCGCGGGCGCCCGGTGATCGCGCAGCGGTTGCGCAGCCGCGTCGGCGATGCGTCGCGCGGCAGCTTCTGCAGCTTCTCGCGCGCGGCTTCGCGGTCCTCGTCCTGCGCCCTGGGATCGCGAATCAGGTCGAGCAGCGCCTGGCGCCGGGCCTTGAACTTGGCCACGGTCTGGCGGCGCTTCTGTTCGCGGAGTTTGACGGCGAGTTTTGCCATGTGCGGATCCTCAGTGCTTGAACGGGAAGCGGAACGCGGCGAGCAGTGCCTTCGCCTCGTCGTCCGTCTTCGCCGTCGTGGTAATGGCGATGTTCATGCCGCGGAGTGCGTCGATCTTGTCGTATTCGATCTCCGGGAAGATGATCTGCTCGCGCACGCCCAAGCTGTAGTTCCCACGGCCGTCGAAGGCGCGGTTCGACACGCCGCGGAAGTCGCGGATGCGCGGGATGGCGATGTTCACCAGCCGATCGAGGAACTCGTACATGCGCGCGCCGCGCAGGGTCACCATGCAGCCGATCGGAAAGCCCGCGCGCAGCTTGAAGTTGGCGATCGAACGGCGGGCCTTGGTGACCACCGGCTTCTGACCGGCGATCTTCGCCATGTCCGCAACGGCGTTGTCGAGCGTCTTCTTGTCGCCCACCGACTCGCCCACGCCCATGTTGAGCGTGATCTTGCGGATGCGCGGCACCTGCATGGTGGTCTTGTAGCCGTACTTTTGAACCAGCTCGGGCACCACCTTCTCTCGGTAGTAGATCGCCAGGCGCGCCGGCGGCACGGGCAGCGCGGGACGCGCCGCCTTGGCCGGCTTCTCGGCGGGCTTCGCCTCGGCCTTCGGCGCCTTGGCCTGCCTTTCTGCCGGGCGCTCCTGCGCCTGGGCAGGCTTGCCGGGCTTCTCGGCCTTTTCCGTCTTCGCTGTCTTGTCCTTCGCCATCTGTTTCACCCTATGCGTCGACCTGTTCGCCATTCGACTTGAACACCCGCACCTTGCGCCCGTCCTGCAGCTCCTTGAAGCCGACGCGATCGGCCTTCTGGGTCGCGGGATTGAACAGCGCGATGTTCGAGACGTGCACCGGCATGTCCTTGTCCACGATGCCGCCGGTAACGCCCTTCATCGGATTCGGGCGCTGGTGCTTCTTGACGCGATTCACCCCTTCCACCACCAGGTAGTCGGCGTTGACACGGCGCAGGACGGTGCCGCGCTTGCCCTTGTCCCGGCCGGAGATGACGACGACCTCGTCGCCTTTGCGGATGCGTTGCATGGCGTTCTTCCTGTGGGGGCCGCTCAGAGAACCTCGGGGGCGAGCGACACGATCTTCATGAAGCGCTCGGTGCGCAGCTCGCGCGTCACCGGCCCGAAGATGCGGGTGCCGATCGGCTCCAGCTTGGGCGTGAGCAGCACGGCGGCATTGCTGTCGAAGCGGATCAGCGAGCCGTCGGCGCGGCGCACGCCCTTGGCCGTGCGCACCACCACGGCGTCGTAGATCTCGCCCTTCTTCACGCGGCCGCGCGGCGCCGCATCCTTGACGCTCACCTTGATCACGTCGCCGATGCTGGCGTAGCGGCGCTTGGAGCCGCCCAGCACCTTGATGCACATGACCGAGCGCGCACCCGTGTTGTCGGCCACGTCCAGTATCGACTGCATCTGAATCATCGGTATTTCTCCATCCAACTTGCACCACGCGTCGCTGCGCGCAGGCAGTTTTGGACCCCGTACGGGGCGAAAAGGCGCGGATTCTAACGCGAATCCCGCGCCCAGGGCAATGCTAGACCACCTTCGACTTCTCGATCAGGCGCGTCACTTTCCATGCCTTGGTGCGCGAAATGGGGCGGCACTCGGCGATCTCGACCAGGTCCCCCTGGCGTGCCTCGCCGCCCTCCACGTGCGCATGGTACTTCTTCGACAGCGTGATGGTCTTGCCCACCACCGGGTGCTTGACCCGGCGCTGCACCAGCACCGTCACGGTCTTCTGCATGCGGTCGCTCACCACGCGCCCCACCAGGGTGCGGGTGCGGGCGGCCTGCGGGGCCTGCGTCGCTGACTCGTTCATTTGGCTGCCTTCTCCTTCAGCACGGTGCGCACGCGCGCGATGTCGCGGCGCACCTTCTTGATCTGGCTGGTGTTGTTGAGCTGCTGCGTGGCGACCTGCATGCGCAGGCCGAACTGGGCCTTGAGCAGATCGTTCAGCTCCTTCTGCAGCTCATCACCGTTCTTGGCGCGAAGTTCGCTCGCCTTCATGGTCTACCCCAGCATCCTGTGCACGACGATGGTCTTGAATGGCAGCTTGGCCGAGGCGAGCGCGAACGCCCCCTTGGCAGTGACTGCATCCACCCCGTCCATTTCGTAGATGATCTTGCCGGGCTGGATCTCGCACACGAAGTACTCCGGGTTGCCCTTGCCGTTGCCCATGCGCACCTCGGCGGGCTTTTGCGAGATCGGCTTGTCCGGGAACACGCGGATCCAGATGCGCCCGCCGCGCTTGATGTGGCGTGACAGCGCGCGCCGCGCGGCCTCGAGCTGGCGCGCCGTGAGGCGCCCGCGGCCGACCGCCTTCAAGCCGTACTCGCCGAACGAGACCTTGTTGCCGCGCGTGGCGATGCCGGTATTGCGGCCCTTTTGCTGCTTTCTGTACTTGGTGCGTGCCGGTTGCAGCATGGCCTACTCCTTCTTCTCGCCGCCGTCGCCCTTGACGACCTTCTTGGCACGTTTCACCGTGGTCTTGGGGGCCGGGGCGTCGGACTTCTTCGCCTTCTTCTCGCCGTCCGGCTTGGCGCGCGCCGGCGCGCGCCGGCCTGCCGGCCGCGGTACGGGCTTCTTCGCGCGCTTGGGCTCCGCCAGCGCCTCGGCCGGCGCCGGCTCCGGCACGACGGCGGGCTGAGCTACCGCTTGCGTCTCGGCCTTGGCCACCACCTCGCCCTTGTATACCCAGACCTTGATGCCGATCACGCCATAGGTAGTCTTCGCCTCGCCCATGCCGTAGTCGATGTCGGCGCGCAGCGTATGCAGCGGCACGCGGCCCTCGCGGTACCACTCGGTACGCGCGATCTCGATGCCGTTCAAGCGCCCCGCGCTCATGATCTTGATGCCTTGAGCCCCGAGGCGCATGGCGTTCTGCATCGCGCGCTTCATGGCGCGACGGAACATGATGCGCTTTTCAAGCTGCTGGGCGATGGAATCGGCGATCAGCTGCGCGTCGATTTCGGGCTTCCTGATCTCCTCGATGTTGACGTGCACCTGCTGCACGCCCATCAGGCGCCGCAGCTCCGCCTTGAGCGATTCGATCTCCTCGCCCTTCTTGCCGATGACCACGCCGGGCCGGGCGGAAAAGATGGTGATGCGCGCATCCTTCGCCGGGCGCTCGATGAGCACGCGCCCGACGGACGCGTGCGCGAGCTTCTTCTTGAGGAAATCGCGAACCTTGATGTCCTCGGCCAGCATGCCCGCAAACTGGCGGCTGCTCGCGTACCAGCGCGAGCTCCAGTTGCGGTTGACCGCCAGCCGGAAGCCGATCGGATTGATCTTCTGTCCCATGTGCGTGGTCCCTAGTCGCCGACCGTGACGTAAATGTTGCAGGTGTGCTTCTGCACGCGTGTGCCGCGCCCCTTGGCGCGCGCGTGGAAGCGCTTGAGGAACGAGCCGCGCTCGACGAGCACGCTCTTCACCTTCAGGGCGTCGATGTCGGCGCCGTCGTTGTGCTCGGCGTTGGCGATCGCCGACTCGAGCAGCTTCTTCAGGATGCCCGCGCCCTTCTTCGGCGTGAAGGCGAGGATGTTGAGCGCCTTGTCCACGGGCTGGCCGCGGATCATGTCCGCGACCAGGCGGCCCTTCTGGGCCGAGAGGCGCGCGCTGCGCAGGATGGCTCGCGTTTCCATGAGTGCCCCTCTACTTCTTCGCCGCCGGTGCCGGTGACGAAGCCGGGGCCGCGGCCGGCGTTGCCGCCGCCGGCGCTGCCGCCCCGGGCGCGCCCACCGGCTTGCGCTCGCTGCCCACCGCCTCCGCGGTGCGCTTGCCAACCGCAGAGTGGCTCTTGAACATGCGCGTGAGCGCAAACTCGCCGAGCTTGTGGCCCACCATGTTTTCGGTGATGTACACCGGGATGTGCTGCTTGCCGTTGTGCACCGCCACCGTCAGCCCGATGAACTCCGGCATCACGGTCGAACGGCGCGACCAGGTCTTGATCGGACGCTTGTCGTTGCCGGCGCGCGCCGCCGCGACCTTGTCCATCAGATGCCGGTCTACGAACGGGCCCTTCTTGATTGAGCGTGCCATATCTGTCTAGCCTTTATTTCGTGCGCCGGTCGCGCACGATCATGACTTGTGTGCGCTTGTTGCGGCGAGTCTTGTAGCCCTTGGTCTGCACGCCCCAGGGCGACACTGGAGGCTGGGCTGCCGCGGTGCGGCCCTCGCCGCCACCGTGCGGATGGTCGATCGGATTCATGGCCACGCCGCGCACCGTCGGGCGCACGCCGCGCCAGCGCTTGCGGCCGGCCTTGCCGATGGACTCGAGGTTATGCTCTTCATTGCCGACTTCGCCGATAGTGGCGCGGCAGTCAACGTGAACCTTGCGGATCTCGCCCGAGCGCAGCCGCAGCTGCGCGTAGGAACCCTCGCGCGCCAGAAGCTGCGCCGAGGCGCCTGCAGAGCGCGCGATCTGCGCCCCCTTGCCCGGGAGCATCTCGATGCAGTGCACCGTCGTGCCCACCGGAATGTTGCGCAGGGGCAGCGCGTTGCCGGCCTTGATCGGCGCCTCTACCCCGGACACCAGCTGCGCACCAGCGCCGACGCCCTTCGGCGCCAGCACGTAGCGCCGCTCCCCGTCGGCGTAGAGCAGCAGCGCGAGATGCGCGCTGCGATTCGGGTCGTACTCGAGCCGCTCCACCTTTGCCACGATGCCGTCCTTGTTGCGGCGGAAGTCGATCATGCGGTAGTGCTGCTTGTGGCCGCCACCCTTGTGGCGCATGGTGATGCGGCCATGGTTGTTGCGGCCGGTCGTCTTCGACTGGCTCGAGGTGAGCGGCCAGTGCGGCGCGCCCTTGTGCAGGCCGGGCGTCACCACCTTGACCAGCGCGCGGCGGCCGGGCGAAGTGGGTTTGACTTTGACCAATGGCATGGCTTACTCCGTCGCCGAGAAGTTGATTTCCTGCCCGGCAGCCAGGCGCACGTAGGCCTTCTTCCAGCTGCGACGGCGCCCGATGAAGCGCCCGAAGCGCTTTTCCTTGCCCTTCACATTGGATACCGTGACCGACTGCACCTTGGTCTTGAACAGAAGCTCGATCGCCGCCTTGACCTCGGGCTTGGTGGCGCTGTCGGCGACGCGGAACACATACTGGCGATTCTTGTCCGCGACCAGCGTGCTCTTCTCCGACACCACCGGGGCCAGCACGACGTTCATGAGCCGTTCGGCGGGGTACTTCTTGGTCGCCGTCATTTGTACATCTCCTCGAGCTTCGCCAGCGCTTTGCGCGTGAACAGCACGTGCGGAAAGCGCACCAGCGCCACCGGGTTCGCCTGGCGCACCGTCAGCACGGCGACGTTCGGCAGGTTGCGCGACGACAGCTCCAGATTCGGGTCGACTTCGTCCAGGATTACCAGCACCTCGTCGAAGCCCATTGCCTTCACCTTCTGCGCGAGAAGCTTGGTCTTCGGCGCCTCGAGCTTGAGCTCTTCCACGACGCGGATGCGGTCCTCGCGCGCGAGCTGCGACAGGATCGAGGTCATGCCGGCGCGCATCATCTTGCGGTTGACCTTGTGCGAGAAGTTCTCGTCCGGGCTCGCGGCGAAGATCTTGCCGCCGCCGCGCCACAGCGGGCTCGAGGCCATGCCGGCGCGCGCGCGCCCCGTGCCCTTCTGCCGCCACGGCTTCTTCGTCGACTTGGCGATCTCGCTGCGTTCCTTTTGCTTCCTCGTGCCCAGGCGCGCGTTCGCCTGGTAGGCGACGACGATCTGGTGCACGAGCGATTCGTTGAACTCGCGCCCGAAGATGGCATCCGCCGCGCTGGTGGTGCCCGCGGCGCCCGTGTCGCTGATCAGTTTCAGTTCCATCGCGCCCCCGCTACGCCTTCGCCGCGGGCCGCACGACGACGTCGCGGCCCTTGGATCCCGGTACCGAGCCCCGGACCAGCAGCAGCTGCCGGTCGGCGTCGACACGCACGACCACCAGATTGGGGATGGTGCGCACTACGTTGCCGAGATGCCCCGCCATGCGCTTTCCGGGAAACACGCGGCCCGGGTCCTGGTTCTGGCCCGTGGACCCCGGCTTGTTGTGCGAGATGGAGTTGCCGTGCGTGGCGCGGTTGGAGGAGAAGTGGTGGCGCTTGATCACGCCGGCGAAGCCCTTGCCGATGGACACGCCCTGCACGTCCACCTTCTGTCCGACCTTGAACAGATCGACGCCCAGCTTGCCGCCGACCTTCAGATTGGCGAGGTCCTTGGCGTCGGCGCGGAATTCCCGCAGCAGGTGGCCGGCTTCGACGCCGGCCTTGGCGAGGTGCCCGGCGAGGGGCTTTCTGACGCGGTTGGCGCGGCGCTTGCCGAACGCCACCTGTACGGCGGCGTAGCCGTCCTTCTCCGGCGTCTTGATCTGCGTGATGCGGTTGTCGGAGACGTCGAGCACCGTCACCGGCAGCGTGCCGCCGTCGTCGGTAAAGATGCGCGTCATGCCGACCTTACGGCCGACCAGTCCAATCGTCATACCGTCCTCTTCTGTCTTGACCCGATGCCGCTTGCCGCGGCCCCGGGCGCCGGCTGCAATTGGCCGGCCCTTCACCTCGTACTGCGTGCGTCCCGCAGCGCTTCGCGCTGCCCGTTACTGCACCTTGATCTCCACGTCCACGCCCGCCGGCAGATCGAGCTTCATCAGCGCGTCCACTGTCTTGTCGGTCGGGTCGATGATGTCCATCAGCCGCAAATGCGTGCGGATCTCCAGCTGGTCGCGCGAGGCCTTGTCGATGTGCGGCGAGCGCAGCAGGTCGAAGCGCTGCCTGCGCGTGGGCAGCGGCACCGGGCCGCGCACCACCGCGCCCGTTCTCTTGGCCGTGTCGACAATCTCGAGTGCCGACTGGTCGATCAGCC
>DATHYT010000067.1:0-13035 GCA_035459025.1 Burkholderiales bacterium
CGGCCGCACCGTTGTCGTCCCCCGGCAGGGCGCGGTAGCGGTCCTGGTAGCCGTGGAAGGCCGCCGAGATGCCGGAGAAGTCCGAAATGATGTTCTTGATCTTGGCCTGCGTGATCATTTCCTGGCCCTTCAGGATGCCGCCCAGCAGCAGCCCGATGATCACCAGCACGATCGCGATTTCCACGAGCGTGAAGCCTTTTTGGTTCGTTTTCATCCCATTGCTCCTTTTGCCGTTAGGACGAGGCGATAAATGCGGACGCAAGTTCCGTGCCTGGAAAATCTTGGCATTTCGGACCCCGTGAGGGTATAAGTCACGGCCTAAGGTGTCGGAATTCCGTCAATCGCGTCGCGGTTTCGACGCCAATCGGCGCTCCAGGGCATCGAGGCGCTCCTTCAGGAAGCGCCGCTCGGCCGGGTCCTGGAGGCGGCCGCTGGCGAGCAGGCCGCCGAGCATGATCTTCGCGGCGTCGAGCTCGTTCATGTCCTCGAGAATGAAGATCTCCATCTGCTTCGCCCACAGCGGCACGCCCGGGTCGGTGGTCCGGCGCTCGAGCTCGGCCGCGTAGCGGCGCGCGAGCGGCAGGTCTTTCAGGCGATGCTTGGCGAGGAGCGCCGCGTGCGCGAGGGCAGGCCAGCGCCGGTTGGGGTCTTGCAGGAAGGCCTCGTGGATGAACTCGAGCATCACCCGGGCACGCGCGGGGTCGTCGACCTCGGCGTACACCCGGGCTGCGGCGAACAGGGGGTAGGCGCTGCGCGGGTCGGTATCGAGGATCGCCCGCAGCCAGGCCCGCAGGCGGCCGTAGTCCAGGCGCCGGTACGGCAGGGCGTTGCCGGCGCCGAGATCGAATGCCTGCACGTAGAGCATGGCGAGGCGCGCGGCGGCCGCCGGCTCGCCGAGGCTCGCCGCGCGCAGCGCCGCCGCCCGCGGTGCGGGCGGCAGGTCGCTTGCGGCGGTGGCAGGCGGCGGGCGCAGCGCTTGCACGCCGATCTGCGCGGCGAGCGCCAGCCCGAGCACTGCCCATAGCCAGCCGGGCACCGCGGCCAGCGGGCGCTCGGATGCGCTCACAGGTTGCGCCGGTGGAAATCGAACAGCCCGGCCGCGCACAGCAGGCCCGAGTACAGGATCAGCGCGCCGATCGCCGCGCCGTACTCGGCGGGCGACGGCGGCGCGTAAAGCAGCCATTCGCTGCGCGTGGCGGCGTCCAGGCGCGGCAGCAGCAGCGCGACGGCGTCCACCGCGCCACGCGCGATGCTCTGCGCCCAGGTCTGCTCGGCCAGCGGGCCGCGCGCCAGCAACTGGATGGCGGCGATGGCGCGCGCCAGCAGGTACAGGCCGGCCGTGGCGGCGATGGCCGGTAGCACGCTTGCCAGGGTCACCGCGAAGAACAGGCTCGCCGCGCACACCAGGAGCAGCTCCGCGGCAAGCGAGGCACTCCACAACGCGACGCTCGCCGGGCTAGCCCACAGCAGCATCGGCACGCCGAACACGGCGGCGAACGCGAGGCCGATCGCCGCGTAGCCGGCGAGCTTACCGAGGTAGTACTGGCTGCGCGACAGGGGCAGCGTGAGCGCGAGCTCGAGCACCTTGTCGTTGGCTTCGCGCACCACGCTCGCGGTAACGTGCGCGGCGACGAGGAAGGCGGCGCCGGCGCGCAGCAGTGCCGCGGCGAGCGCCGCCTGCAGCTCGCGGCCCTCGGTCACCGCCACCTGCGACAGGAACGCCGCGAGCCCGAGCGCCGCGGCGAGCAGCCCGAATGCGAGCCAGGGCAGGCCGCTGCGGCGTGCCTCGAGCAGCGTGCTGCGGGCGAGAAGCGGGATCGGGGGCATCTATCGCGGGCCGGGGAATCTGCGTATCTTTGCCTGCGCCGCCCCGATCATGCAAGCCGACACACAGAGCGCCGCCGCCGGCCGCCTGCCGCGGGCGGCGTGGGCCATCAGCCGACGCCACTGGCGCTTCGTGGTGATCGCGATGCTGGCGCTGCTGCACGTGGTGGCGCTGCGCGGCGTCGCCGACGACGGCGCGCGCGTGCTGCTGCTCGCGCACCTGGGGCTGCTGCTGCTATGGCAGCCGCTGCTGCGCAGCGAGCGCCGCGTCTCGCTGGCGCAGGCGCTGTTCATCGCCGGCTTCGCGGCGGCGCTGGTGATGTTCCTCAACTGGTGGCTGCTCGCCGTGTGGAGCGTGGTGCTCGCGGGGCTGGTCGGCGGCAGGGTGTTCCTGCACCAGGCGCGCTGGCAGCGGCGCTTCTACCTCATGGTGTTCGCCTATCTCGTCGCGCTGCTGGTGGTGGTCGTGCTGCCGCAGATTGCGCCGCGCAACGAGATCGATCCGGCGATCCGCGCGCTCGCCGCCTGGGGGCTGCCCGCGCTGTTCGTGCTGATGGCGCTGACGCCCGCCGAGAGCGACCCGCCCGAGGCGGCGCAGGTGATCGATTACTTCTACAGCATCTTCCTGATGCTGATGCTCGGTGTCGTGGTGCTCGGCAGCTTCGCCTTCATGACGCTGGGGCAGATCGGCTACCTGCAGTCGCTCACCTACATCGTGTTCGTGATCGCCGGGGGGCTGCTCGCCATCGGCCTGGCGTGGAGCCCGCGCACCGGCTACGCCGGTCTCAACGTCTTCATCTCCCGCTATCTGTTGTCCATCGGGCTGCCGTTCGAGCAGTGGCTGCAGGTTCTGGCGGAGCTGTCGCACGCCGAGGCCCGCCCCGAGCGCTTCCTGGAGGAGGCGGTCGTGGCGCTCGCGCGGCTGCCCTCGGTCGAGGGTGCGGCGTGGCGCGCGCGCGGGACCGAGGGCGAAGTGGGCGGGCGCTCGGCCTACGCCGTGCCGTTCGAGATTCGCGAGATGTCGCTCACCATCTACTCGCGCTATCGCACCAGCCCCGCGCTGCACGGCCACCTGCGCCTGCTGGCGCAGCTGCTCG
Organism: Burkholderiales bacterium; assembly: GCA_035459025.1. Lineage (GTDB taxonomy): Bacteria > Pseudomonadota > Gammaproteobacteria > Burkholderiales > SG8-39 > JAABQT01. Next base: position 2,922 of record DATHYT010000067.1, read on the forward strand.
CGGAGTTCTACCTCGCCAAGCTGCGCGAGCGGGCGCTGCAGGAAGCGAGCTACATGCAGGCGGTGCACGAGACCGGCGCGCGGGTGACGCACGACGTAAAGAACCTGCTGCAATCGCTGAACGTGCTGTGCTCGGTGGCGGCTGCCGAGAGCGGCGACTCGCCGCAGGCGCTTGCCCTCATGCGCCGCCAGCTGCCGGCGATCACGCAGCGCCTGGCGGCGACGCTCGACAAGCTGCAGCGGCCCGTGCCGGAGCAGGACAGCCGCGTGCCGCTCGCCGAGTGGTGGCAGGCGCTGGCGCGCCAGTACCGGGACCGCGGTGTCGAGTTCGCCGAGGGCGTCGCGCCCGGGAGCACCCGGATTCCCCGGGGACTGTTCGACAGCGTCGCCGACAACCTGCTCGCCAATGCGCTCGCCAAGCGCGCGGCGCAGCCCGGGGTGCGCGTGCGCGTGGCGCTGCTGCCGGAGGGCGCTGAAGGCCTGCGGGTGTGCGACACGGGGCGCGCGGTGCCCGAGCAGATAGCGGGCTCGCTGCTGCTCGCGCCCGTGCAGTCGGACAGCGGATTGGGCATCGGCCTGTACCAGGCCGCGCGCCAGGCCGCCGCCGCGGGCTACGCGCTGCGCCTGGAATCGAACCGCGACGGCGAGGTGTGCTTCGCGCTTCGGCGCGCGCAGGCCTAGGGCAGCAGGCCGGCGGCGATCAGCTTGCCGTAGAGCTCGCCGGCGCTGATCCAGTTGAACTGGTCGTCGAAGGCGCCGTTCGCGGCGCTCGCCGGCGCGGGCGTGTGCCAGACGAATACCCGATCGCCATTCAGGTTCGCCCCTTCGTCGATGCCGCCTGCGCCGGTCGCGCCGTTCTTGCCCGTAGAAAAGACGATGGCCGCGAGGGTGTTCTGGTTGGTGACCGGATTGGCCGTGCCGCAGGCCGTTGCCGTGATGCCCGACGCGGACTGGCACACGACGAGGTCATTCGGCTGGCAGCCGATGCCGTTCGCGCGCAAATTGGTGCTGTTGGTGAAGTGCGGCGACGTCGGCGCGATTGGGCAGGTCGGGGCAGTGGCCGACACCGCATAACGGATCGCATTGCCCCAGGCGTCGATGGCGTTGCCCGCCGCGTCGGTGACCTGGAAGCCGATCGTGCGTGCCGGCAGCCAGCCGCCGTAGGACGTCGTGCACGTGCCGCCGCCGGCGGGCGCCTCGAATCCGGCGGTCGCGCCCGTCGTCGTGCTGGCGGGGCAGGGCAGCCGGCCGTTGACGAGGGCAAAGGCGAGCAGCAGCTCGCGCGCGGCCTCCAGCCGCCGCCGCGTTTCCTCCAGGTCGCGCTGGTCGGTCTGCGCCGAGAGCGTGTACATCGCCGCCGCCAGCAGCAGGCTGATGATCGTAAAGACGACCGCAAGCTCGGTGAGCGTGAAGCCGCGCGCGCGGCGAGCCGGGCGGGCACGCATCAGGGAAGGTAGGCGAGCGGGAACGTCGGGTTCGGCGCGATCCAGTCCACGAGGATGATCCGGTCGTTCCACGGCGCAACGAGTGGTGGTGCCGCAATCGCAACCCTGCTTGTTTTCGGCCGGCGCTGCTCCCACAGCGAGCCGTAGTCGCCGTTCTGGTCCTCGACATAGGCGAGCCGATCGTTGTTCGGTCGCGGGAGCCGCGTCGGCAGGCCGCTGCCCGCAAGGACCAAGAGCGCACGGATGTTGCGCGTCGCGGGGTCGTTGAAGCGCAGGCAATTGCCCGAGCCGCAGCCGCCCACGGACGGCAGCACGTCCGCGGTGTTGTTCTGCGCCACCGCGTAGAAGATGTTCCGGTACCACTGGTTGCGCACGAACCAGCCGATATCGAAGTCGGCACCCGCCGCCGTCGCCTTCGTGGAGCCGCTGACCTGAAGGGTCTCGCCGCTCAGGAACGATCCGCTCACGCTGGAGAAAAAGAGCACGCCCTGCGCGTTGCTTGTCGACCAGTCGCCCGAGTTGATCAGCACCTGAACGGCTGCCGACGCCCCAGAGGTCGCGCCGGTCACGGTATTGCCGCTGTTGATCGCGCTGGAGCCGCCGCTGAAGCGCAGGGCCCTGCCGGTCGCGCTCAAAATGGGGTGATCGGCCACCACGGTGCGGCCCATGCGCAGGCGGTACAACGCCTTGTTGCCCCAGCCCATAGCGGCGATGTTGGGCAGGGTCGCGTCCAGCTGAGCCGTGACCGAGCCGCGCGGCTTACCCGCGCTGCTGCCGTCGTTGATCTCAAGCAGCTTCGATATGGACATGCCGGTCGTAATCCACGGATCGCCGCTGTTGTTGCGCGCCTCCGCGGTGAGCGCGGCTGTATTACGGGCGCGAAGACCCATGGCGACGTTCGTGAACGTGGCCGTCATCTGCAGGGTGATGTCCAGGGCCGGGTCGGCGTCTTTTTCATATTCACCCTCGCAGGCATACACGTCCGCCGACTCCCAGTAGCAGTTGACGGTCTTGAGCGTGCCGGCCGCGGTCGTCTTGATCACGTTCGGCGGAGTCGACTCGAACGCTACCGCGCTCGCCGAAGATGCAAAGGGCATCAAGCCCTGGTAGGTTCCGGTGACGCCGAGGTAGCTCGACACCGGAGTGGTCGGATCGGTGAAAGGCACCGCGTAGGGATAGAGCCGCGGATTGCCGGAAGGCAGGGGGGCCGCGCCTATCCAGCGCCGCGGTGTATTCGTGTCGAGCTCGAACCCCGTGCTGCGCACCGCCGGCGCGATCTCGCGCTGCGCGCGATCCGCAATCGCCGCTTCGAGCGCAGGCATGAGGTCCGCCACGGTCACGCGCACCACCTGGTCGTTGAAGGACGTTACCGGTCCGGTCGTCGAGAACGCCGGCGTCGCCGCGTTGAAGCATTCGATGTAGTTGGCAGGGTTCATGGACGGTGCCGGCGCGGCACGCGCCTGTTCGACCGCGTTGCACCCGGCGGCGGCCTGCACGTTCATCGCCGGGCCTGGCGCAATGATCAGCGCCACGACTTCGTTCGGCGCGGGCTGCCCGTCGATGACCAGGGCGCCCAGGCTGTCCGGGTTGATGCTGAGCAGCGTCGAGCTGTTCTGCAGCGCCCATCCGGGCGAGACCGCATACCAAAGCGGCTCCGAGGCGGCGTCCACGAGCCTGCTGAGCCCCAGCGTGCGCCAGGGCAGACGGCCCACGGTGGCGCAGTTCGGCGTCGACGGCGTCACCAGCGGCGCAGAGATGCCCTCGGACGCCGTGCCGATAGCATTGACCGCCTCGGGGCAGGGCAGGCGTCCCGGGTTGTTGTCGGCCGTCGCGTTGACCGCCATCCAGCCGATCAGCGCCTGCTTCGCCTGACTGAGGACCCTGGCGTTGTGCTCGCGATCGACGCCGACGAACCGGCTCGCCGCGTTGAGCCGGCTGGTCAGCACGTACGCGAAGACCATGACCGCGACAGCCAGCAGGCCGAGCAAGGCCACGCCGCGCTGCGCGCGGCGCCCCGCGGCGCGTGGGCTAGCGCGCCGCCCCACGGCGCTCGACCCGCACTTCGCCGCCGCCGAGCGCGTCGGTGATCTCGCCATTGCCGCGATCGAGCGTCTGGCCGACCTTGATCTCGATGGGACGGCCGTCTTCGCCGATCCGCACCGTGACGCGGCTCGGGTCGCGCCCGGCGCGCACGCGCAGGCCCTCGGGGTGGGACCCGTCGCGCACCGCATAACCGTCGACCCACAGTGTGGACTTGCCGCTCGAGCGCTTGACGTAGCCGTCGATGCGCGTCGTCGGCGATACCGCAACCGCGGCGGGCTTGTCCGGCAGGCGCGCCCTGCGCCGCGCGTCGAGCGCTTCGCGCTGCTCCGGGGTAAAGAACAACCGCCCCAGCTGCTCCTGCGCGGCCGCCGCTCCCGGCGCCAGCAAGGCGCACGCCAACAACAAGGCGGGGGCCTGCCTCATGTCTTCGCCGCCAGGTCGAGGACGGTGATCAGGTCGATCTCGCACTCCGCGCGCAGCCGCGGCGAGAGCACGCTGCTCGCGATTGGCTGGCCAGTGCGCGCGAGCGAGCAGCTGCGCACGGCATAGTAGGCGTTGCCGGAGGCGCGCAGGTCGCTCAGGAAATGCAGCAGGTCGCCCTCGTGCAGCAGCGCGAGCACCACGCGCATGGTGCTGGCGTAAAACTCGACGTTCGCCGGCTTGCCGGGCACGGTCTTCAGCGGCTGCTGGCGCTCGACGCGGTAGCGCAGGTCGGGAAGCTCGCGCTCGGTGCGGATGCGCGCCATGGCATCGGCCCATTCCAGCCGCCGCTCTTCGCCGAGGATGCCGGCGCGCTTGAGCCGCTGGTAGATCTCCAGCTTCTCCTTGACCTCGCGTTCCTCCTCGGCGATGCGCATCAGGCGCTCGTTGGCCTGCGAGCGCTCGGCACGCGCGGCGGTGAGCGCCCGGTCCGCGGCGGCGTTCCTGGCCTCGGTCCAGGTGATGAGCGCCGAGCCCGCGCCGAGCAGCGCGAGGCACGCCAACAAGGGCAGGGCGAGCTGGCGCAGCTCGTTCGTCGAGAAGCTCACAGGATTCTCCGCGTCAGCACGATGGTGAAACGCGGCGCCTCGCCGGTTTCCGTGGCGGTGCTGATATCGCCGGACAGCGTGCCCTCCGAAGTGACGTCAAACGGCAGTTGCGTGCGCTCGATCTGGTAGGCGGGATCGGCGCGCAGCGCGTCGGCAAAGCGCTGCACCTCGGCCGTGATGGCGCGGTAGTCCGAGCGCCGTGCGGTGTTGACGCGGCCAGAAATCTCGAAGATCTCGCTCGTTGTGGGGGCGGCTTCCGCCGCCGCGGCGGGCCCGGCGGGCGGCGCCGATGTCCGTGCGCGCGCGCCGCGGGTACCCTTGCCCTCGACGCGCCACTGCAGGGCGTCGAGCTCGATGAGTGGGAAATCCTCGAGTACGCGGGACAGGTAGACCAGGGCACGCTCGGGCGGCGCGGTTTGCTGCGCGATCTTGGTGAATTCGACGACGGTCGCGCGCAGGTTGTCGGTGGTGGTCTGCGTGACAGGGAAAGCGGAGGTGATGCGCTGGTATTCCTCCCGCGCCCTCTGCGTCTCGAGTTGCACGCGATCGGCTTCCGCGCGCGTGCCGGCGATGTCGAGCCAGCTCGCGCCGGCATAAAGGGCGCAGCCAGCGAGACCCAGCGCGCCCGCGGCCAGCACCGCGCGCCGCAGCTGCCACAGCACGTAGCTGCGCCGGTCCTCGCGCCGCGCGAACTGGTCGCGCGGCGGCCGGCGCACCGCCAGGTGCAGGTAGAGCTGCTCGGCACCCTGTCCGGGCACCGTGGATTTGACGCCCACGCGCCGCACCGCCTCGTCCTGGTCGATGGTCAGGAACGAAAGGCGCGCATCGGAGACCAGCGTGCGCTCGAAGGCGCCGCGCTGGCCCGGCGGGGCGACCACGATCACCTGGATCGGCGGGCCTTCGCGCGGCAGCACGCGCAGCGTGGACAGGTACTGGGCCAGGCGCCCGGTTTCCGAGCGCACGAAGGCGGCGAAAGCCTCCGGCGCCATGTCCACGGTGCGCTCCAGGCGCGCGAAGCGCAGCCGGCCTTCATCGACATAGCACTGGCGCAGGCCGGCGCTGTTGGCGGTGACCACGAAGGAGCGCCCGCGGCCTGCGCCCAGGCGCCCGGCGAGCGCCGGCGCGAGCAACGGCACCGAAAACACGCCGGCGAGCTTGGCCTCCAATTCCGCCAGTGCGTCGAGCCAGGGCGTCAGGCGCTGCGTGTTGGTAAACGAGGTCAGCAGCAGCCGCTCGTTGCGGCGCTCGCCGCGCACCTGCCCGAGCGACAGCGCCGCGGCGAGCCGCGTATCACGGTAGCGCTGCGCCAGGCGTCGCTGCACCACCAGCTCGCGGTCGGCGCCGCGCAGGTACGGGATCATCTCTTCGTGGAAGTCCTCGCCGGCCAGGTCGGCCACCGCGTAGAACAGCGCGCCGCGGTGCTGCGCAAGGTACTCGCGAAACGCCGTGACCCCGAGATCGTCGCCCGGGAACTTCGCCTCCACGGCGAGCCTGCCGCGCGACCACGTGTGCACGGTATGGTCATCGGCGGTGAAGTAGATCAGGCGCTTCATGTCAGAACTTCATCTTGCTGATCGTGTCGTAAACCGGCCCCAGCACCGACAGCATGACCCAGCCGAGGATCAGGCCCAGCACCACCGTCAGCGCCGGCTCGATCATCGCCTGCACCTTGCCGATCGATTCGCGCACCTCGCGGTTGTAGAAGTAGCTCACGTTGAGCAGCGCGGTATCGAGGGCGCCGGTGTTCTCGCCGATCCTGAGCATGCGGATGACGAGCGGCGGAAACAGCCCCGCGTCCTGGAACGCGACGGTGAGGTTCTTGCCCTCGGCGATCTGCTGCCCGGCCCCGCGCAGCGCGTACTCGACGGGCCGGTTGCCGACCACCTCCTCGCAGCTGCGGATGGCGTCGAGCACCGTGATGCCCGAGGAGTACATCATGGCGAAGCTCGAGGCGAAGCGCGACAGGATGATCTTCTTCAGGATCGGCCCGACCAGCGGCAGCGAGATCTTGTAACGGTCGAGCGTGTAGGCCACGGCCGGGTTGGCGCGCGCGGCGAACTTGACGCCGAACCAGAGGACGAACGGCGCCGCAATCACCACCCACCAGTAGTTGATGCAGAAATTGGAGACCGCGATCAGGATCTGCGTCTGCAGCGGGATGTCCTGGCCCATGTTGCGGATGAAGCCGGTCATCTGCGGCACCAGGTAGATCATCAGGAAGAAGGTCACCAGCAGCACGATCGAGCCGACGAACGCCGGGTACATGATGATCTTCTTGGTCTGCGCGGCGAGCTCGTCCTCCCATTTCAGCGACTCGTTGAGGCTTTTCAGCACCTCGGCAAGCCGCCCGGTCTGCTCGCCCGAGCGCACCAGGCTGACGAACACCTTGCCGAACACCTCGGGAAATTCGGCGAGCGACTGCGACAGGTTCTTGCCGCCTTCGATCGACTCCAGCAGTCCCGAGATCACCTCGCGGAAGCGCCGGTTCTCGACGCTCTCGCGCAGGTCGACGAGGCCTTCGACCACCGGCACGCCGGCGTTGGCGAGCTGCTCCAGGTGGAAGCAGAAATTGATCAGGTCCTGGCGCGAGATGCGCGCGCCGCCGATCAGCCGCGCGGTCTGGCTGGTGGGCGCGCCGTAGACCAGGTCGAGGCCCATGCGCAGCAGCCGCTGCTCGAGGTCGAACGGATTGACCGCCTCGGTGCGGCCGATCACGCTCTTGCCCTGGGCGTCGATGGCCTTGTACGTGTAGAGGGGCATGTCGCAGCCCCTTTACGCCATGCGGTCCGTGAGATCGACGACGCGCATCAGCTCGTCCAGGCTGGTGAGGCCGGCGCGCACCATGCGCACGCCGTCGTCGGCGAGCGTGCGGAAGCCCTTGGCGCGCGCCGCCGTGAGGATCTCGCGCGCGGTGGCGCGGCGCGCGATCAGCTCGTCCAGGCCGCCGTCGATCTTCAGGATCTCGAGGATCGACTGGCGCCCGCGGTAGCCCTGGTAGTCGCACTGGTCGCAGCCCACGGCGCGGTACAGCACCGCCGGCTCCGCCGGCGTCATGCCGAGCGTGCGCCGCTCCCGCACTTCCGGGTCGTAGGACTGGCGGCAGGTGCGGCACAGCTTTCTCACCAGGCGCTGCGCCACGACGCCGATGATGTTGCCCGACATCACATCGGGCACGATGCCGATGTCGAGAAGCCGCGGGATCGCGCCCACCGCCGAGTTGGTGTGCAGCGTGGAATACACCTGGTGACCGGTCATCGCCGCGCGGAACGCCATCTCCGCGGTGTCCTTGTCGCGGATCTCGCCCACCAGAATCGCATCGGGGTCCTGGCGCATCAGGGCGCGCACGCCGTTGGCGAAATCGAGCTTGGCGGCTTCCGACACCGAAGTCTGCCGGATGAGCGTCATCGGGTACTCGACCGGATCCTCCAGCGTCATGATGTTGATGCCGTCGGAGTTGATGTGGTTGAGGATCGAGTAGAGCGTCGTCGTCTTGCCGCTGCCGGTGGGGCCCGTCACCATGATGATCCCCTCGGGCCGCGCGATCATGCGCTTCAGGAGCTCCAGGGCGCCGTCCTCGAGCCCCAGCTTGTCGAGCGGCACGATGCCCTTTTGCCGGTCGAGGATCCGCAGCACGATGTTCTCGCCGTGGGTGGTGGGCAGGCTCGCCACGCGGAAGTCCACCACGCGCCCCGACATGGTCGCCGAGATGCGCCCGTCCTGCGGCGCGCGCGTCTCCGCGATGTTCATCTTCGCCATCACCTTGAGCCGTACGGCCATCGCCGGCCAGTAGGTCTTGTGCAGGGACCGGATCTGGCGCAGCACGCCGTCGATGCGGTAGCGGATGCGCAGGAAGTTCTGCTCGGGCTCGAAGTGGATGTCGGAGGCGCCGCGCTCCACGGCATCGGCGAGCAGCGCCGAGATGAGGCGCACCACCGGCTGCGAGTATTCGTCGCCCTCGGCGATGGTGGCGTAGTCGACCTCGCCGGTCTCGATCTCGCGCAGGATGCCGTCGATCGAGAACTCGTGGCCGTAGTAGTGCTCGACGGCGCGCTCGATCTCGGAGTCGCCGGCGAGGCGCAGCTCGATCTCGAGGTCGCCCTTCAGGTGCGCGCGCAGCTGGTCGACGGCGACGATGTTGTTGGTGTCGGCCAGCGCGACGATGAACTTCTTCATCTGGCGGTCGAGCGCGACCGGGAACATGCGGTAGCGCCGCGCCATGTCGCGCGGCAGCATCTTGAGGGCCGCCGGGTCGACGATGATGTGGGCGAGGTCGACCGACTGCAGGCCGAGCTTTTCCGACAGGGCGTCGCGTAGCGTGGCTTCGGACACGAAGCCCAGCTGCACCAGGAGGCGACCCACGGGCGCCTTCGACTTGGTCTGCTCCAGCAGCGCGATGCGCAGCTGGTCCTCGGTCAGGATGCCCTGGTCGATCAGGATCTGCCCGATATGGCGCTTGGCCTGCGGGTTGGTGGGCGAATTCATCCAATCTGCATGATACAGAAAGCCCGAAAAAACCGGGCTTTAGGATGTGTCAGTTCGACAACTGCTGCACACGCGCCTGCGCGGCGGCGGCATCGAAGCTGGCGGTACGCTGCAGGGCGAGTGCCAGCGCACGACGGTACTGCTGCAGCGCCGGTTGCGGCTGGCGCGTGTGCTCCAGGCTGACAGCGTGGTTGTAGGCGTAATCGGGGTTGTCCGGATCCATGGCAACGGCCTTGGCGTAGGCCTGTTGCGCCTCGGCCCAGCGGCGCTGCTGCGCAAACTGGTTGCCGAGCGTGAAATGCAGCACGCTTGCGTCGGGATCGACGGCGAGCAGTCCCTTCACGCGCGACTCCGCGGTCACCGGATCGAGTTGCTGCGAGCGCAGCGCAAGCAGGCCCGCGTGCGCGTGCGGGTCGCGGGGGTCGGCGAGCAGCAGACGACGGTACAGGGCCTCGGCCGCCGCGAAGCGCTGGGCCCGCGTTTCCACCGCTGCGAGCCCGAGCAAGGCATCGCGATTGCCGGGCTCGTCGCGCAGGGCGGTTTCGTAGTCGGCGCGCGCACGCTCCATGTCGCCGGCCTGGTAGGCGGCGTAGCCGGAGGCCACGGCCGGATGCACGCGCGGCGCCGGGCGGCTGGCGGCCAGGGCGGCAGGGGCGGCCGGCCGCGCACGCGGCGGCGTAGCGCGCGGCGCGGCCGCGGCGGGTCGGCTTTGTGCGACGGCGCGCGGCGCCGGCGCCGGTGTCGCAGTCGCGGCGGGCTTGGCCGCGGGTGGCGCAACGGCGGCCGGCGCGCTCGCGAATCGGGAATCCGGCGGCAGCCCGGGGATGGCGCCGGCGGGCGCGGCGGCGGCCGGCGGCGGCGCGCTCGGTGCCACGGCGACCTGCACCTCGCCGGGCTGGGGTTGCGGGTTGGTGTTGTACAGCGGCGCGGGCGGGCGCAGCTGGATCCAGAAATAGATCACGACGCCCACGGCGAACGCGCCGAGCGCGCCCATCGTGATGAGAAACGGCAGGCGCGGATTGGGCTCGCGTACCTTGGCTTCGAACACCTTGCGCGCGGCGCTGCGTTGCGCGGCCTCCTGCGCATTGCCGCCTCGGGACGGTTGCGCCGCGGCGGC
>DATHYT010000068.1:0-113582 GCA_035459025.1 Burkholderiales bacterium
GGATCTCTTCCGAGAGCGCGGCATCGCCGTGCATCTCGCCCTCGACCTCCAGGTCCGGCGCGCGCTCCTGCAGCAGGGCGAGCGCGCGCTGCATCTTGCGCGTGGAGGGCATGTCGATCGAGCCGAAGTTCGAGGCCGAGAGCAGCGCCACCTTAGGCACGAGGCCGAAGCGCTTGACCTCCTCGGCGGCGAGCATGGTCATTTCCGCAATGTGCGCGGCGTCCGGGTCGGGCGTGACGTAGGTGTCGCAGATGAACACGGTGCGGTTGGGCATCACCAGCGCGTTCATCGCCGCATAGTGTCCGATTCCGGGCAGCAGGCCGATGACCTGGTCGACATAATGCAGGTGCAGCGCATACGTGCCGAACGTGCCGCACAGCATGCCGTCGGCCTCGCCCTTGTGCATGAGCATCGCACCGATCAGCGTGTGGCGGCGGCGCATCTCGATCTTGGCGTACTCGGGCGACACGCCTTTGCGCTCGGTGAGCCTGTGGTAGGTGCTCCAGTAGTCGCGGTAGCGCGGGTCGAACTCCGGGTTGACCAGATCGAACTCCTTGCCCGCGCGCACGCGCAGGCCAAGGCGCTCGATCCTCTGCTCGATGACCTGCGGCCGCCCGATCAGCGTCGGCTGCGCCAGGCCCTCGTCGACGACGATCTGCACCGCGCGCAGCACGCGCTCGTCCTCGCCCTCGGCGTACACGATGCGCTTGTTGGACATGGTCTTGGCAGCCGCGAACAGCGGCTTCATGATCAGGCCCGAGTGGTACACGAACTGCGCCAGCGACTCGCGGTACGCGGCGAGGTCATCGATCGGGCGCGTCGCCACGCCCGAGTCCATGGCCGCCCAGGCCACCGCCGGCGCCACGCGCGAAATGAGGCGCGGATCGAACGGCCGCGGGATCAGGTACTCCGGGCCGAAGCTGATCGTCTCGATGCCGTAGGCGAGGGCCACCTGCTCGGAGGTCTCCGCCTGCGCCAGCTCGGCGATAGCGCGCACCGCCGCGAGTTCCATCTCGTCGTTGATGGTCGTGGCGCCGACGTCGAGCGCACCGCGGAAGATGAACGGAAAGCACAGGACGTTGTTCACCTGGTTCGGGTAGTCCGAGCGGCCGGTGGCGATGACGCAATCGGGACGCACCTCTTTCGCCAGCTCCGGCCGGATCTCGGGCTCCGGGTTGGCGAGCGCGAGGATCAGCGGCCGCTCGGCCATCTTCTTCACCATCTCGGCCTTGAGCACCCCGCCCGCCGACAGGCCGAGGAACACATCGGCCCCGGCGATGACGTCGTCGAGCTTGCGCGCCTTGGTATCCTTGGCGTAGCGCTCCTTGTCCGGGTCCATCTCCTCCTTGCGGCCCCGGTACACCACGCCCTTGATGTCGGTGACGGTGATGTGTTCAGGCGGCAGGCCCATCTTCACCAGCAGGTCGAGGCAGGCGAGCGCCGCGGCGCCCGCGCCCGAGACCACCAGCTGAACCTTCGCCAGGTCTTTGCCGACCACCTTCAGTCCGTTCAGCAGCGCGGCGCCGACGGTGATGGCAGTCCCATGCTGGTCGTCGTGGAACACGGGAATGTGGAGCCGCTGCCGCAGCTTGCGCTCGACGATGAAGCATTCGGGCGCCTTGATGTCCTCGAGGTTGATGCCGCCGAAAGTCGGCTCAAGGCTGGCGATGATCTCGACGAGCTTTTCCGGATCGCGCTCGTTGATTTCGATATCGAAGCAGTCGATGCCGGCGAACTTCTTGAACAGCACCGCCTTGCCTTCCATCACCGGCTTCGCCGCGAGCGGCCCGATCTGCCCGAGACCGAGCACGGCCGTGCCGTTGGTGATGACGGCGATGAGGTTGGCGCGCGAGGTGAGCTGCATCGCCTGCGCCGGATCGCGCACGATCTCGTCGCACGCCGCCGCCACGCCGGGCGAATAGGCGAGGCCGAGATCGCGCTGGCTGGTGAGCTGCTTGGTGGGGAGGACCGAGATCTTCCCGGGGCGGGGCAGGCGGTGATATTCGAGTGCGTTCTGCTTGAGTTGCTCGTCCACCGGTGCCTCCTCGACGCGGGGAAAAATTATATCAACCTGTCCGTATAATCCCCGGCTCCAGAGCGCGTACGCCTTGAATTCCTCCCGCCTGCTGGCGGCGCGCCGCGCCGCCGACATCGAGCCGTTCCAGGTCATGGATGTGCTCGCGCGCGCGCATGCGCTCGAGGCTGCCGGCCGCCACGTGGTGCACATGGAAATCGGCGAACCGGACTTCACCGCGCCCGATGCGGTGGTGGAAGCCGGCGTGCGCGCGCTGCGCGACGGGCGCACGGCGTACACCGCGGCGCTCGGCCTGCCGGCCCTGCGCGAGGCGATCGCCGCGCACTACGCGCGTGCCTTTGGCGCCGCGCTCGATCCGGCGCGCGTCGCCGTGACTGCGGGCGCCTCGGGCGGCCTGCTGCTCGCGCTGGCGCTGTACGTGGACCCGGGCGACGAGGTGCTGGTGCCCGATCCCGGCTATCCGGGCTACCGCCATTTCGTGCGCGCGTTCGAGGGCGTGCCGCGGCCGCTCGCGCTTTCGCCGCGGGCGCAGTACCAGCCGACGCTCGAGGGCGTGCGCCGCGCCTGGGGCCCGCGCACCAAGGCGTTCGTGCTCGGCTCGCCCTCCAACCCGACCGGCACGATCGCCGACGCGGCGGAGCTTGCGCGCATCGCGCAGTTCGTGTCCGAGCGCGGCGGCGTGCTGATCGCCGACGAGATCTATCAGGGGCTGGTATACGGTGCGCCCCCGGTCACCGCGCTCGCGTTGCCCGGCGAGGTCGTGCTCGTCAACAGCTTTTCGAAATACTTCTGCATGACGGGCTGGCGCCTGGGATGGGTGGTGCTGCCCGCCGCACGCGTGCGCGACTTCGAGAAGCTGGCGCAGCACTTCTTCATCTGCGCGCCGAGCGCCGCGCAGCACGCGGCAGTCGCGGCCTTTGCGCCGCACACCCTCGCCGTGCTGGAAGAGCGCCGCGCGCAGTTCGAGCGCCGCCGCGACCTGCTGGTACCGGCGCTCGAGCACGCGGGGCTGCAGGTGCCCGCGCCGCCGCGCGGCGCGTTCTACGTGTACGCGGACTGCAGCCGCTTCGGCGGCGACGCCCGCGGCTTCGCCCTCGAGCTTCTTGAGCAGGCGGGGGTGGCAGCGACGCCGGGACTGGACTTCGGCGCCCATGGCACGGCGCACTGCCTGCGTTTCGCCTACACGCGCGGGCTCGGCGAGCTGGAGGAAGGCGCCGCGCGCATCGCGCGCTTCTGCGCCGCGCGCTAGGGTCTGCGGCGCCCGCCGGCGCCGCTCAGGCGTCGCGCAGCGCGCGCTCCAGGAACTGCTGCAGGCGCGCCATCTCGGCCAGCACCTTGCCCGAGTACTGCGCGGTCGGCTCGTCAAAAGCCCCCGCGTACTTCTGCAGCGCGGCCTGGGTCTCGCCGAAACGGCGCATGTACTCGCGCAGGATCTGCGCGCCGACGTGGATGTTGACGTCCGGGTCGAGCAGCGCGTGCTCGCCGCCGTGCTCGAGGAGTTTCTCCGGGTGATAGCGCGGGATGACTTGCATCAGCCCCTTCGCGCCCATCGAGCTCTCGGCGACCGGGTTGTAGCGCGATTCGACGGCCATCACCGCGAGGATCAGCAGCGGATCTACCGACAGCTCCCGTCCTACCCGGTACGCCGTCGACACGAACGCGCTGCTTGCTGCCTCGGCGACGCGATAGCGCCGCGCGATGAACTCGGCCACGGCGCGCTGCTCGCGCTCGTGCGCCGCTTCCACCTGCGCCACGGGCATCGGGCCGGCCGCCGCATCGATGTCTTCGTGCGCTGCCACCGGGACGGGGTCGGTGCCATGGGCCTCGGCCTGCGGCACAAGCCGCGCAAGTTCCAGGAGCACGGCCTGGCGAGGCGCCGGCAGCGCCACGACGAGCACCGCCGCCAGACCGACCAGCGCGAACAGTCCCCGCGCGAGGGAAAAAATTCTTGTCATATTGTCCAGTGCGACCATCTTGCACCTCCGTGTCCCAGCCGTCGCCTGCTGTGCCCGCTGGCCATTTTGCTGCAGTGCAGCGACCTGGATCATATGATGAATTACTTAATATCGTCAATAGGTTCTGACGTTATGTGACATTTTTGGCATGCGACGCGACATGAAGAAGTTCGATCTACGAACTTGTTTTCCCGCGTATTTGAACCCCGGTAGAATGCCCGCTGAGACATGTGCCCGGCCAGCCCCTCGACCGGGAACAAGGGAAGCCTCGCGGACCGGCCTCAGACCTTCAGTTGCGCCGAATGACCAAGGCGGTCCGCTGAGCTTCGAGGGCCTGGCGGGGGGCTTGCGCCCCCCGCCACATTCCCGCTTGGCGCCCGGTTACGGCCGGGTGCCGGTCGGAAACGGCCACGCGGCCGCCGGATTCAGCGCGGTTTGCGCGCTGGGAGTCGCGGCGGAGGATGCCGGCGATGCTGCCACCGTCATCCGTCCCGCAGAGCTGGCCTTAGGTTTAGCGGGCTTCGCCTTTTTTTTCTTGGCGGATTTCTTCTTGCGGCCCACTGCCTTCTTCTTGGATGACTTCTTAACTGCTTTTTTCTTTTTCTTTGATGATTTCTTCTTCTTCTTTTTCTTGCCGCCTTTTTTGGCTTTTTTCTTTGCCATGACTAGCTCCTTGCTGGTAGTTGAACAAAAGAAGCCCGGCCATCCCTGACCGGACTATTCAACCGCGCGCGGGAATCGCTTCCCGCAGGCGGACTGAATTCCTCGCCCCACCGCATGCTCACTCGCGCGCCCCCCGCGCGGCCAGGTCCTGGTACAGGATGTCCGGATCGAGCCGGATGCCCCCTTCCCAGGTCACGGTCGCGGATTCCGGATCCACGCTCACTTTTTCGAACTCGCGCACGTCGCGCCACAGCTTGAACGCGCCGATCTCGAGCAGGTTGCCGAGGAAGACACTGCCCTCCAGGCCGTCTTCGAACCGTAGCCAAAGCTTGTAGTCGTCTTCCACCTTGCAGGCGGTCACTCGGTGCACTTGGCGTCTCTCCTCTCGCATCAGTCCCAGCTCAGGGCGCCGCCAGTCTGGTACTCGATGACCCGCGTCTCGAAGAAATTGCGCTCCTTCTTCAGGTCGATCATCTCGCTCATCCACGGGAACGGGTTGGTCGCCCCCGGATAGAGCGCATCCAGCCCGATCTGCTGGCAGCGCCGGTTGGCGATGAAGCGCAGGTACTCCTTGAACATCGGCGCGTTGAGCCCCAGCACGCCGCGCGGCATGGTGTCTTCGGCGTAGCGGTACTCCAGCTCCACCGCCCGGCGGAACAGCTCCTGCAGCTCCTCGCGGAAGCGCGCGGTCCACAGGTGCGGGTTCTCGAGCTTGATCTGGTTGACGAGGTCGATGCCGAAATTGCAGTGCATCGACTCGTCGCGCAGGATGTACATGTACTGCTCGGCGGACCCGGTCATCTTGTTCTGCCGGCCGAGCGAAAGGATCTGCGCAAAGCCGACGTAGAAGAACAGGCCCTCCATCAGGCAAGAGAACACGATCAGGCTCTTGAGCAGCTGCTGGTCGGCCTCGGGCGTGCCAGTCCTGAACGCCGGGTCGGTCAGGGTGTCGATGAACGGCACCAGAAACTCGTCCTTGTCGCGGATCGAGCCTACCTCGTGATACGCGTTGAACACTTCGCCCTCGTCGAGATCGAGGCTTTCGACGATGTACTGGTAGGCGTGGGTGTGGATGGCCTCTTCGAACGCCTGGCGCAGCAGGTACTGCCGGCACTCCGGCGCCGTGATGTGGCGGTAGGTGCCGAGCACGATATTGTTGGCGGCGAGCGAATCGGCGGTGACGAAGAACCCGAGGTTGCGCGTGACGATGCGCCGCTCGTCCGCGGTGAGCCCGTTCGGGTCCTTCCACAGGGCGATGTCGCGGCTCATGTTGATTTCCTGCGGCATCCAGTGGTTGGCGCAGGCGGCGATGTACTTCTCCCAGGCCCACTTGTACTTGAACGGCACCAGCTGGTTGACGTCGGCCTTGGAGTTGATGATGCGCTTGTCCTCGACCGTGATGCGCCGGAACGCGTTGCCGGCGGCGAAGCGCTCCTCCTTGCCCCCGGCCCCCGGCATGAAGCCGCTGGTCGGCTGTACGGCGAGGCCGGAGATGGCGTTCGGCTTCGCCTCGTCGTCTTCGAACTTGAGCATTACTGGCAGGCCTCGCACTCGGGGTTGTCGATCGCGCAGAACTTCGCCTCCTCGGCGCCCGCCACCACCGGCACGCCGCCGTCGCTCGGCACCGCGTTCAGCTGCCCGGCCTTGGAGGTCGACTTCTCGGCGTGCGTCGCGCCCATGGAGCGCAGGTAGTAGGTGGTCTTCAGGCCCCGGATCCACGCCAGCTTGTAGGTTTCATCCAGCCGTTTGCCCGAGGCGCCGGCCATGTAAATGTTCAGCGACTGCGACTGGTCGATCCACTTCTGGCGGCGCGCGCCGGCCTCGACCAGCCAGCGCGGCTCGACCTCGAATGCCGTGGCGTAGAGCTTGCGCAGCGCCGCCGGCGCGCGATCAACACGGGCCAGGTTGCCGTCGAAGTACTTGAGGTCGGCGATCATCACCTCGTCCCACAACCCGGCGCGCTTCAGGTCGGCCACCAGGAACTCGTTGACCACGGTGAACTCGCCCGACAGGTTCGACTTCACGTACAGGTTCTGGTAGGTCGGCTCGATCGAAGCCGAGACGCCGACGATGTTGGCGATGGTCGCCGTCGGCGCGATGGCGATGCAGTTGGAGTTGCGCATGCCGTGCGCGCGGATGCGGCTGCGCAGCGGCTCCCAGTCGAGGACCCCGGAGCGGTCGACTTCGACGTAGCCACCGCGTTCCGCAGCGAGCAGGTCGAGCGAGTCCTGAGGCAGGATGCCGCGGTCCCACAGCGAGCCCTTGAAGCTCGAGTAGCGCCCGCGCTCCTCGGCGAGCTCGGTCGACGCCCAGTATGCGCAGTAGGCCACCATCTCCATCGAGCGGTCGGCGAACGCCACCGCCTCCGGCGAGGCGTAGGCGATGCGCAGCCGGTGCAGGCAGTCCTGGAAGCCCATGATGCCGAGGCCCACCGGGCGATGCCGCAGGTTGGAGTTCTTCGCCTTGTCGACGGCGTAGTAGTTGATGTCGACGACGTTGTCGAGCATGCGCATCGCGGTGCGTACGGTGCGTTTGAGCTTCTCGAAGTCCAGACCGCGCTCGCCCATGTGCGCCAGCAGGTTCACCGAGCCCAGGTTGCACACTGCGATCTCGTCGGCCGAGGTGTTCAGCGTGATCTCGGTGCACAGGTTGGAGCTGTGCACCACGCCCACGTGCTGCTGCGGGCTTCTGAGGTTGCACGGGTCCTTGAACGTGATCCAGGGATGCCCGGTCTCGAACAGCATCGACAGCATCTTGCGCCACAGCTGCACCGCCGGCAGGCGCTTGTGCAGCTTCAACTCGCCGCGCGCCGCCTTGTCTTCGTAGCGCAGATACGCCTCCTCGAACGCCCGTCCCACTTTGTCGTGCAGCTCGGGGACGTCGGAGGGACTGAACAGGGTCCACTCGGCGTTCTCCATCACGCGCTTCATGAACAGGTCCGGGATCCAGTTGGCCGTGTTCATGTCGTGCGTACGCCGGCGGTCGTCACCGGTGTTCTTGCGCAGTTCGAGAAACTCTTCGATGTCGAGGTGCCAGGTCTCCAGGTACGAGCACACCGCGCCCTTTCTCTTGCCGCCCTGGTTCACCGCCACCGCGGTGTCGTTCACCACCTTCAGGAACGGCACCACGCCCTGCGACTTGCCGTTGGTGCCCTTGATGTGCGAGCAGAGGGCGCGCACCGGGGTCCAGTCTTTGCCAAGGCCGCCCGCGTACTTGGCGAGCAGCGCGTTCTCCTTGATGGCGTCGTAGATGCCGGTGAGGTCATCGGCCACCGTGGTCAGGTAGCACGAGGAGAGCTGCGAGCGCTGCGTGCCCGAATTGAACAGCGTCGGCGTCGAGCTCATGAAGTCGAAGGTCGACAGCACGTCGTAGAACTCGATGGCGCGCGCCTCGCGGTCCTTCTCCCTAAGCGCCAGGCCCATCGCCACGCGCATGAAGAAGGCCTGCGGCAGCTCGATCCTGCGCCCGCGAACGTGCAGGAAGTAGCGGTCGTAGAGCGTCTGCAGGCCGAGGTAGCCGAAGCTGAGGTCGCGCTCGGCCTTCAGCGCGCGGCCGATGCGCGCCAGGTCAAATTTTGCAAGCTCGGGGTCGAGCAGCTCGGCCTCGATGCCGCGGCGCACGAATTCCGGAAAGTACTCGGCGTAGCGCGTCGCCATCGCCTGCTGGCTCGCCTCCTCGCCCAGCACCTCGAGGCGGATGGTGTTCAGGAGCAGGCGCGCCGTGACGTAGCTGTACGCCGGGTCTTTCTCGATCAGCGCGCGCGCGGCAAGGATCGCCGACTTGCGCACTTCCTCCATCGGCACGCCGTCGTACAGGTCGCGCAGCGTGGTCTCGAGGATCGCCGCCGGCGCTGCCGCGCCGTCGAGCCCCTCGCACGCCGTCTCGAGCAGCCGCCGCAGCGCCTCGAGGTCGAGCGGCCGGCGCGCACCGCCGTCCACCACGTGCAGCACCGCCTCGGGCGACTGCCGCCCGGCCTTCTCCGCGGCGCGCGCGCGGGCGCGCTCCTCGCGGTACAGCACGTAGGCGCGGGCGACGTCGTGCTCGCCCGAGCGCATCAGCGCCAGCTCGACCTGGTCCTGGATGTCCTCGATGTGTACCGTGCCGCCCTGGGGCTGGCGCCGCTGCAGCGTGCCCACCACCTGCTCGGTGAGCCGCGCCACCAGCTCGCGGATGCGCGCCGAGGCCGCGCCCTGGCTGCCGTTCACCGCCAGAAACGCCTTGGTCATCGCCACCGAGATCTTCGCCGGCTCGAAGCCGACCACGGCGCCGTTGCGGCGGATGATCTTGTAGTCGCTGTACGCGGAACGGATCGTGCTGCTGGAGCCGGCAACGGTCGCGCTAGCCACAGGGCCGGTTGCTGGACTCTCTTGCGCGATCTGCATGTACCTGCCTCCCTTGCGTTGCCGCCCGCTGCAGGGCATTCGATGCAAGCTGCAGCGGAACCACAATATATAGTGCTGAACCTCTGATTGCTAACTATTTCTAGTGGCCGCAATGTACCACGCGGATTTTATTTTGCAAGCGGCGCAACATGCCGCGCGCCGTGGCGCCGGATTTGCGCGGTGCAGCGTAGCCACTAACAGCGGTGGAAACGGAGAGGCCGGCTACTAGATGTTGTGGCGCGCGAGGCCGGCGTAGAAGCGCGGCCAGTCGAAGCGCGCGCCCGGGTCGCGCTTGCGCCGCGGCGCGACGTCGCTGTGCGCAGCGCAGGCGGTGAGCGGCAGCTGCGCCGCGAGCGCGCGCGCCAGGCGCGCCAGGCACCGGTACTGCGCGGCGGCGAATGCGCGGCCTTCCAGGCCTTCGAGCTCGACGCCAACGGCGTAGTCGTTGCAGCGCTCGAGGCCGCGCCAGCGCGAGGCGCCTGCGTGCCAGGCGCGCCGGTGCACCGGGACGAACTGCTGCAGCGCACCGTCGCGGCGCACGAAGAAATGCGCCGATACGCGCAGCTGCGCCAGGGAGCGAAAGTATGGGTGCGCACCCGCGTCGAGCCGGTTGGTGAACAGGCGCTCGACGGCGTCGCCGCCGTACTTGCCGGGCGGCAGGCTGATCGAATGCAGTACGAGGAGCCGCACCGCCGCGCCGCGCGGCCGCGCGTCGCAGTTGGGCGAGGCGATGTAGCGGGCGCCGCGCAGCAGCCCGTCAGGGCCGATGCTCATCCGTGATGCCGAGGCGCTGCATGCGGTAGCGCAGCGTGCGGAAGGTGATGCCGAGTAGCTTGGCGGCGGCGGTGCGGTTGAACTGGGTGCGCGCCAGCGCCTCGAGGATCGCCTCGCGCTCGACGCGGTCGAGGTACTCCGGCAGCGGCGCGCCGAGCGCGCCTTCGCCGGCGCGGGCGCCGCTGTCTTCGGCCGCGACCGGCCTGAGCATCAGGTCGTCGGCCCCTATCTCGGCGCCGCCCGAGAGCGCCGTGGCGCGCTCCAGGATATTCTCCAGCTCGCGGATGTTGCCCGGGAAATCATATTGCGCCAGCTCGACGAGCGCCGCCGCCGACAGCCGCGCCGGCGCCGCGCCGTTCGCCCGCGCGATGCGCTCGAGGATGCTCGCCGCGATCAGCGGGATGTCCTCGCGGCAGTCGCGCAAAGGCGGCATCTTCAGCTCGATCACGTTGAGGCGGTAGAACAGGTCCTGGCGAAAGCGCCCCGATTCCACCAGCCGCGCCAGGTTCTGGTGCGTGGCGCTGATGATGCGCACGTCCACCGGCTCTTCCTGCGTCGCGCCCACCTTGCGTACGCGCTTTTCCTGGATCGCGCGCAACAGCTTCACCTGCATGGCGAGCGGCAGGTCCGCCACTTCGTCGAGGAACAGCGTGCCGCCGTTGGCGGCCTGGAAGAAGCCGTCGCGGTCGTGGTCGGCGCCGGTGAACGCGCCCTTTTTGTAGCCGAAGAACTCGCTCTCCATCAGGGTCTCGGGAATCGCGCCGCAGTTCACCGGCACGAAGGGGCGCTCGCGGCGCGCGCCTTCGCCGTGGATCAGCCGCGCAGCGAGCTCCTTGCCGCTGCCGGACTCGCCCGAGACGTGCACCGGCGCCTGCGTGCGCGCGAGCTTGGCGATCAGTTTGCGCACCTGGTCGAGCGGCGCGCTGCCACCGAGCAGCGGCAGGTCGCGCGCCGGTGGATCCGCCTGGTCGGGCAGCGACAGCGCCGACTTCACCAGCGCGCGCAGCTGCTCCAGGCCCACCGGCTTGGACACGTAATCGAAGGCGCCGGCCTTGAGCGCGGCGACCGCGTTCTCGGCGCTGCCGTACGCCGTGATCACCGCCACCGGCAGGTCGCCCGGCAGGCCGCTGATGTGGCGCACCAGGTCAAGGCCTTCGCCATCGGGCAGGCGCATGTCGGTCAAGCACAGGTCGAAGCGCGCGTCGCGCAACGTGTCGCGTGCCTCGGCCAGGCTGCCCACCGCCACCACCCCCAGCCCCATCTTCGCCAGCGTCAGCTCCAGCAGCTCGCGGATGTCGGGCTCGTCGTCCACCACCAGCACGCGGCGCTCGCGCTGCACGGGCTTGCGCTCGGCGCGCCTCATGCGTGCGCCCCGCCGCGGCAGACGATGCGGAAATGCGCGCCCGGCAGGTCGTTGACGTACTCGAGCAGCGCACCGTTGGCGGCGGCCAGTTCGCGTGCGAGGTACAAGCCCAGGCCGGTCCCCTTGCTGTCGGTGGTGAAGAACGGCTCGAACAGCTGCCCCTGGTCGGCGGGGGCCACCCCGGGGCCGTTGTCGGCGACGCTCAATTCTACTTTGTCGCCGAAGGCGCGCGCCGCGATGCGCACGGCGCCGGGCTCGGCGCGCGCGTGGCGCACGGCGTTGCGCAGCAGGTTCCACAGCACCTGGCGCAGGTGTTCGGGATCGAACTCGACCCAGGCGTCGCGACCCGTGTCGATCACGAACCGCTGCGCCGGCAGCGACTCGTTGGCGGCAAACTCCTCGATGAACGGCGGCAGCCAGGCCGCGAGCGCGATGCGCTCGGCGGCGATGCGGTCGCGGCGGTTGAGCTGCAGCACGTCGGTCACCAGGCGCTCCAGGCGCAGCGTGTTGTCGTGGATGATGCGCGTCAGGCGGCCGCGGTCCTGACCGCGGCGCTCCTCCGCGAGCAGCTCCGCGGCGTGGCTGATGGCGGCGAGCGGATTGCGGATCTCGTGCGCGATGTTGGCCGTCAGCCGGCCGAGCGCCGCGAGCTTCAGCTGCTGCGCCTGCTCGCGCGAGCGCGTCATGTCCTCGACGAACACCACGGTGAACTGGTCTTCGGTGCCGGTGTCGAGCAGCCGCGCGCGCACCTCCTTGCCGCGCGCTTCCAGGTCCACCGACACCGCGGGGCGCCCGCCCGCGTCGCGCCAGGCGCGCCAGCGGTCCACCAGCCCGGGCAGCACCGCGGCGAGCGGCAGCCCGCGCAGCACGTCCATGCCGAGCAGGCGCATCGACTGCGGGTTGTGCTCGACGACGCGGCCCTGCCGGTCGAGCAGTACCACGCCGTCCTGCATGTCCGCGATCACCAGCTGGTTGACGCGCGTCTGGTTGGCGAGCGCGCGGCCGCGCTCGCGCGCCAGGCGCTCGTTGGCGGCCAGGCGCTGCGCCAGCCAGCCGGTGGCACCGGCGATGGCGAAGTAGCCCATCGACAGCAGCCCTGCGGGCACCACGCTCGCCGAGGGCAGGTCGAGCGCCAACACCCAATAGGTCTCCTCGAGCAGCACGGCGATCGCGGCGAGCGCCGCGTAGAGGAACGTCAGCCGCAGCGGCGCCACCAGCCCGGCGCCGGTGAGCGAGATCAGCAGCATCACGCCCAAGCCGCTGCGCATGCCGCCGCTCGCGTACATGAGCAGCGGGATGACGAGCACGTCGAGCAGCGCGTGCGCCGAGAGCTGCAGGTTGAAGCGCTCGTGCACCGAGCGCACCACGAACTGCAGCGCGATGCCGAGGATCAGGTAGCCGACGCACACGGCGCGGAACAGCCGCATGTCGTGCGCGCCGAAGTTGATCGGCTCGTAGGCGACGTAGGTGGCGCCGAGGAACAGCAGCGCCACCAAGATGCGGTACAGGTTGAAGTACTGCAGCGAGATCCAGAACGATTCCGGCGGGCGGTCTTCGCGCGCGAACAGCGGCGCATAGGCCAGTGTCGCCATTACGGCTGGCGCGGCCCGAGCCGCGCGTGCTCCTCGCTGCAGTACTCGCCGCCGGCCGCGCTGCGCGCCTCGGCGCGCGGCAGGTGCACGCCGCAGTGCGCGCACGCCACGAGCTCGCCCGGCACGCCCGGCGCGCGCGGCGGCGCGCCGCCCTGGCGCTCGCGCAGCGCCCGGCGTACCAGCCAGACCAGGACCAGCACCGTAAGGGCAAGTAGGACCAAGCGTCCCATGGCGCTATTCTAGGAGCTTGGTCAACGAAGGGTATTCGATGAGCGCACATCCGAATCCGATGCTGAAAGTCAGCCTGCCGATCGCAAAGGCGCGCTTGATCGTGCGCCACGCGCTCGGGGCGGGCCGCGCGGCGAACATGATGCCGCTCACCGTCGTCGTGCTGGACGCGGGCGGCCATCCGGTTGCGCTCGAGCGCGAGGACGGCTCGGGCATCCTGCGCTCGTCGCCGGCGCAGCCGGCGCCGGACTGGGCGCAATCGAAACTGTGAGAAGGGGAATGGTCGGGGTGACTGGATTCGAACCAGCGACACCTGCGTCCCGAACGCAGTACTCTACCAGGCTGAGCTACACCCCGAATCGCCGGACACTAGCCGCGGCGCGACACCGCGAAGGCCGCCAATTCTAGCAAAGATTCCCTGTGCGCCGAGGGCGCGAGCGCCTCGATCGCGCGCGATGC
Source organism: Burkholderiales bacterium (assembly GCA_035459025.1). Classification (GTDB taxonomy): domain Bacteria; phylum Pseudomonadota; class Gammaproteobacteria; order Burkholderiales; family SG8-39; genus JAABQT01. The sequence continues at coordinate 13,452 of DATHYT010000068.1, forward strand.
CGCGTCGGCCTCGCGCCGCGCGGCGTTGCGCGCATAGTCGAGCGCGCGCGTCGACTGGATCGCCGCCAGGACGGGCGCGAATTCCTCGCGCCCGCCCTCGCGGATGGCGCGCTGCACGAGCGCGCGCTGCTCGGGACTGCCCGCCTGCATGACGCGGATCAGCGGCAGCGTCGGCTTGCCCTCGGCCAGGTCGTCGCCGAGGCTCTTGCCGGTTTCCTGCGCCGCGCCGGAGTAGTCGAGCACGTCGTCGACCACCTGGAAGGCGGTGCCCAGATGCATGCCGTAGGCGGCCAGCCCCTGCTCCAGGGCCGGCGCCGCCCCGCCCAGGATACCGCCGAGGCGCGCCGCCGCCTCGAACAGCTTCGCGGTCTTCCTGCGCACGACGTCGAGGTAGCGTGCCTCGTCCACGTCCGGATCGTGGCAGTTCATCAGCTGCAGCACCTCGCCCTCCGCGATGGTGTTCGTAGCGTCGGCGAGCACGCGCATCACGCGCAGGTTGTCCAGCCCGACCATCATCTGGAAGGCGCGCGAGTAGAGAAAATCGCCGACCAGGACCGAGGCGGCGTTGCCGAACGCGGCGTTGGCGGTGCGCCGACCGCGCCGCAGCCGCGACTCGTCGACCACGTCGTCGTGCAGCAGGGTCGCGGTGTGGATGAACTCCACCACCGCGGCGAGCTCGTGGCAGGCCGGACCGCGGCACCCGAGCGCCCCGGCGGCGAGCAGCAGCAGGGCCGGGCGCAGCCGCTTGCCGCCCCCGGCGACGATGTACTCGGCGACCTGGCGCACCAGGGCCACGTCGGAGCCCAGGCGCGCGCGGATGAGCGCGTCCACCTGCCGCATGTCGTCGGCAACCGGGGCAAGAAGGGGGCTGGCGGTGGTCGGCGGCATCGGGGCGCTGCGCACGCGTAGCATACAAGGCTTTGACGCGCGCCGGCTGAATCTCCTATAATTCCAAGTCTTTACCGAACTTTGGCGGCAGAACCCCCCATGTACGCAATCATCAAGACCGGCGGCAAGCAGTATCGCGTCAGCGCCGGCGAGCAGGTGCGCGTCGAGACGCTCGCGGCCGACGTCGGCGCGGCGGTCTCCTTCGACGAAGTGCTGCTGGTCGGCGCGGGCGACGCGGTGCGCGTCGGCGCGCCGCTCGTGTCAGGCGCCCAAGTGAAGGCCACGGTCGTCGGCCACGGCCGCGGCGACAAGGTCAAGATCTTCAAGCTGCGGCGGCGCAAGCATTTCCAGAAATCGCAGGGCCACCGCCAGAACTACACCGAGGTCCGGATCGACGACATCGTCGCCGGCGCCTAGCGGATCAGGGAGAACGGAACATGGCACACAAGAAAGCAGGCGGCAGTTCGCGCAACGGGCGCGACTCACAGGCCAAGCGCCTCGGCGTGAAGGTTTACGGCGGCGAGCAGGTGAACGCCGGCCAGATCCTGGTGCGCCAGCGCGGCACCGTGGTGCACCCCGGCTCCAACGTGGGCATGGGACGCGACCACACCCTGTTCGCGCGCGTCGCAGGCAAGGTGCAGTACCTGGTCAAGGGCGAGCGCAGCAAGAAGACCGTGTGTGTGCAACCGGCCTGACGGCCGGCCACCCCACCCAACCAAGCCCTATCGGATCCGGTAGGGCTTTTTGCTTTCTGGGCCATGAAGTTCATTGACGAAGCGAGAATCGAGGTGCACGCCGGCAAGGGCGGCGACGGCGCCGCCGCGTTCCGGCGCGAGAAGTACGTGCCGCGCGGCGGCCCGAGCGGCGGCGACGGCGGGCGCGGCGGCAGCGTGTGGGCGGTGGCCGACCGCAACCTCAACACGCTGATCGACTACCGCTACGCGCGCCTGCACCGCGCCGGCGACGGGGTCGCCGGCGGCGGCTCGGACAAGGACGGCCGCGCCGGGCGCGACATCGAGCTGCGCGTGCCCCTGGGCACGGTGCTGCGCGACGCCGAGAGCGGCGAGCCGATCGCCGATCTGGCGCGCGACGGCGATCGTGCGCTGCTCGCGCGCGGCGGCCGCGGCGGCCTCGGCAACCTGCACTTCAAGTCGAGCATCAACCGCGCGCCGCGCCAGTACACGCGCGGCGAGCCGGGTGAGAGCCGCAGCCTCGCGCTCGAGCTGCGCGTGCTCGCCGACGTGGGCCTGCTTGGCCTGCCCAACGCGGGCAAGTCGACTTTCATCCGCGCGGTGTCGAGCGCCCGCCCCAAGGTCGCGGATTACCCGTTTACCACGCTCAATCCCTCGCTCGGCGTGGTGCGCATCGCCCACGATGCGAGCTTCGTGGTGGCCGACATCCCCGGGCTGATCGAGGGCGCCGCCGAGGGCGCCGGGCTCGGCCACCAGTTCCTGCGCCACCTCGCGCGCACGCGACTGCTGCTGCACCTGGTCGATATCGCGCCGGCGGACGAAGCGGCCGCCCCGGTGCCGGGGGTGCGCGCAATCGTGCGCGAGCTGCGCAAGTACGACGAGGCGCTGTACCGCAAGCCGCGCTGGCTGGTGTTCAACAAGTGCGACCTCGCGCCGGACGCCGACGAGCGCATTGCACGCATCCTGCACGCGCTGCGCTGGAAGGGCCCCTGGTTCAAGGTGAGCGCACTGAGCGGGTCCGGGTGCCGCGACGTGTGCAACGCCGCCTACCGGTTCCTCTCGGCAGCGCCGAGGACCACGACGACGCGCGCGCGGCGCGCCGCATGAGGCCATGACCAGCCCGGTCGCCGCCGCCAAGACCCTGGTCGTCAAGGTCGGCAGCTCGCTCGTCACCAACGACGGCCGCGGGCTGGACGCGGCCGCGATCGCGCGCTGGGCGGCGCAGATCGCCGCGCTGCGCAAGCTCGGCCGGCGCTGCCTGCTCGTCTCCTCGGGCGCGATTGCCGAGGGCCTGCAGCGCCTGGGCTGGACACGGCGCCCGCACGCGCTGCACGAGCTGCAGGCGGCGGCGGCCGTGGGCCAGATGGGGCTCGCGCAGTGCTACGAATCGTGCTTTCGCGAGCACGGCATCGCCACTGCCCAGGTGCTGCTGACGCACGCCGACATGGCCGATCGCCAGCGCTACCTGAACGCGCGCTTCACGCTGGCGACGCTGCTCGAGCTAGGCGTGATGCCCGTGATCAACGAGAACGACACCGTGGTCACAGACGAGATCAAGGTCGGCGACAACGATACGCTCGGCGCACTGGTCGCCAACCTGGTGGAGGCCGACGCGCTCGTCATCCTGACCGACCAGGCGGGACTGTTCGAGGCCGATCCGCGGCGCCAGCCCGGCGCGCGCCTGGTGGCGCAGGCACAGGCCGGCGAGGCGCGTCTCGTGGCGATGGCCGGCGGCACTGGCTCGGCGAACGCGCGCGGCGGCATGCTGACCAAGGTGCTCGCCGCGCAGCGCGCGGCGCGCAGCGGCGCGCATACCGTGATCGCCTCCGGGCACGAGCCCGAGGTTCTGCTGCGCCTGGCGCGCGGCGAGCCCGTCGGCACCCTGCTCACGGCGCAGACCACGCCGCTCGCCGCGCGCAAGCAGTGGCTCGCCGACCACCTCACGCTGGGCGGGCGCCTCGAGCTTGACGCCGGCGCGGTGCGCGCCCTCGCGCACGACGGCAAGAGCCTGCTGCCGGTGGGCGTGACTGCGGTGCAAGGCGAGTTCGAGCGCGGCACCGTGGTCGGCTGCCTCGATCCCGAGGGACGCGAAGTGGCCCGCGGCCTGGTGAACTACTCGGCCGCGGAAACGCGCCGCATCATGCGGCGGCCCTCCAGCGAGATCGAGTCCATCCTCGGCTACATGGACGGGCCCGAGCTGATCCACCGCAACAACCTGGTGCTGCTGCTGGCGGGCTAGTTGCCGCTCAAGGCGCGGCTCGGATGCCCGCCGCGTTTGAGGGCGTCGATGCCCTCCCGCGAAGTGTGGATCGGATTGCCCAGCGGGCAGAAGAATTCGTCAAACAGGGCGTTGTGCCAGCGCTGGATCTCGCGCGGCTTGATCTGGCGCCAGGCGCTCTTGCTGCGCGCCCAGCCGCGCGCGCTGGTGCCAACGGCGTAGATGCGCACTTCGCCGGTGCTGCAGCGCATGCCCTCGAAGCTCACGCTCTCCGCGCCCTGCGCGCTGCGCGCCACGAGCACGTAGCGCACTACCCCGTCCGCGCCTACGGACAGCGTCGTGCCGTCGACAAAGAACTCGAAGCTTGTGGCGGCACTGACGAAGAACGGCAGTAGGTGCTCCCGCGTGGGATAGGCAGGCGGCGCCACTTCGATCTCACGCCACTCGCGCTCGGCCTGCCGGCGCTCCCAATCCGAGGGCTGCGCGAGCGCGGCGGCGCCCGCCAGCGTCAGCGCCAGCCCCGCCAGCGCCCGCACGCCGGCGTTCAGGCGAGATCGGCCGCGAGCGCCGCGCGCACGGCGGGCGCAGCCTCGACGGCGGCCTGATACTGCGGGTGGTCGACGCCGATCTCCAGGCCGACACCGTAGCGCAGCGCCTTGCGCATTTCCGCGTCCAGCTCGAAGCGCAGGAAATGCACTGCCGAGGTCTTCTCCGCGTTCTCGCGCTCGAGGTCCTCGTCGGCAATGGCATGCACGCGCGCGCAGCCTTCCACCTGCACCCACACGCGGTCCTCGATCCCTTTCAGCCGCGCGAGCGCCGCCTGGCGCTCGGCGACGTCCGGGTACTCGATCATCATCGTCGCCTTGAGATTGGTGCCGTCAGGTACCAAGGGGTTGTAGGCGTCGAGCTCGTCCTGGATGCCGGCCTCCTCGAAGGTGCGCTCGATGCGCAACATCTCCTGGATCTGGTAGCGGATGGTGAGCTCGTCCTCGAAGATCAGCGTGACGTGATCGCCGAGCTGGACCCTGCGATGCTTCTTGTGCTCGAGCACCCGCGCGCGGAACGCATTGCGTTCACGCGCGTAGGCTTCGAGCGACAGCAGGCTCGCGCGCTCGATGCGGGGCATCATCAGTCGGCGAGGGCGTCGAGCGCCTTTTGGAAGCGGTTGGCGTGCGAGCGCTCGGCTTTGGCCAGAGTCTCGAACCAGTCCGCGATTTCCGTGAAGCCTTCGCTGCGCGCGTCCTTCGCCATGCCCGGATACATGTCCGTGTACTCGTGGGTCTCGCCCGCCACCGCCGACTTCAGATTGTCGCGCGTGCGGCCGATCGGCAGGCCGGTCGCCGGGTCGCCCACCTGCTCCAGGTACTCGAGATGGCCGTGCGCGTGGCCGGTCTCGCCCTCCGCGGTCGAGCGGAACAGCGCCGACACGTCGTTCTGGCCTTCCACGTCGGCTTTCGCGGCGAAGTACAGGTAGCGACGATTGGCCTGCGATTCGCCGGCGAACGCGTCCTTCAGGTGCTGGTGCGTCTTCGTTCCCTTGAGTGCCTTCATGAAAGCCTCCTTTGAGCGTGAATGCGTCGTTCCTGGTGCAGCGAAGGTACCGCTGCCACACCGATCAATCAAATCGATTTTTGCAATTCCGGCAATTGCCTTGCGCTATGAGTCGCTCAGTGCCCGAGCGCTGCCTCGATCTCTGCGAAGATGCGTGCCACCTCGCCCGGCTGCGGCGCTGCGGCGCCCAGCTCGCGGATCGGAAGACCCTGGTACTGCCTGTCCACGACACCTCCTTTGCCGGGGCGGCGGCGCGCTCAGCGCGTCTCGGTGGCCTCGGGACGCGGCTGGCGGCGCCGGTCCGCCCCGAGATAGCGGTGCAGCTCGGCCAGCGCCTGGCGGTAGACCTCGCGCTTGAACTCGATCACCGCCTCGAGCGGCACCCAATAGTCGTGCCAGCGCCAGGCGTCGAACTCGGGCTTGGCGCTGGCGCGCAGGCGGACGTCGCAGTCGCGACCGACCAGCCGCAGCAGGTACCAGATCTGCTTCTGGCCGCGGTAGGAGCCGCGCCAGTCGCGCCGCACCCATTTCTCGGGCACCTCGTAGCGCAGCCAGTGGCGCGTGCGCCCGAGAATGCGGACGTGATCCGCCTTGAGGCCAACCTCCTCATCGAGTTCGCGGTACATCGCCCGCTCCGGCGTCTCGCCGTGCTTGATGCCGCCCTGGGGAAACTGCCACGCGTGCTGGTGGACGCGCTTGCCCCAGAACACCTCGTTGCGGCCGTTGGCGAGGATGATGCCGACGTTCGGGCGATACCCGTCCCGGTCGAGCATGGCCACACCACCTAAGTTAGAATCCACTCGCATTTTTCCACAGGCGAACCGCAAACACAACGCGGCGAGCGACCGATGCGCACAACGCGATTCCATCTTGGCACGATCAAGGAGGCGCCCGCCGATGCGGAGCTCGTCAGCCATCGCCTGATGATCCGCGCCGGCTACATCCGGCGCCTGGCGGCGGGCATCTACACCTGGCTGCCGCTTGGCATGCGCGCGCTGCGCAAGGTGGAGACCGTGGTCCGCGAGGAGATGAACCGGGCGGGCGCGCTCGAGCTGTCGATGCCCGCGGTGCAGCCGGCCGAGCTGTGGCAGGAGTCCGGGCGCTGGCAGGCGTACGGCCCGGAGCTGCTGCGCTTCAAGGACCGCCACGAGCGCGACTTCGTCATCCAGCCCACCTCCGAGGAGGTGATCACGGACCTGGCGCGCGCCGAGCTGAAGAGCTACCGCCAGCTGCCGCTGCACTTCTACCAGATCCAGACCAAATTCCGCGACGAGCGCCGGCCGCGCTTTGGCGTCATGCGCGGGCGCGAATTCGTGATGAAGGACGGCTACTCTTTCCACGTCGACTACGCCGACCTGGAGCGCGAGTACCGCAACATGTACGACACCTACACGCGCATCTTCACGCGCCTCGGGCTGCGCTTTCGCGCCGTGGCAGCCGACACCGGCGCCATCGGCGGCACCGGCTCGCACGAGTTCCAGGTGCTGGCCGATTCCGGCGAGGACGCCATCGCCTACAGCGCCGAGTCCGACTACGCCGCGAACATCGACCTCGCCGAGGCGCTCGCGCCGGCCGCGGCGCGGCCCGCGGCCCTGGCGCCGATGCGCAAGGTGCCCACGCCCGGCAAGACCCGCTGCGAGGACGTCGCCGCGCAGCTCGCGCTGCCGCTTGCGCGCACGGTGAAGGCGCTCGCCGTGATGCAGGAGGCGCAATTCGTGCTGCTGCTGCTGCGCGGCGACCACGAACTGAACGAGGTGAAAACGCAAAAGGCGATCGGCGCTTTTCGCTTTGCGAGCGAGGCCGAGATACGCCAGGCCCTCGGCTCGCCCCCCGGCTACATCGGGCCGGTGGGCGTGGCGCCGCAGGTACGCGTGGTCGCCGACCGCAGCGTGGCGGCAATGGGCGACTTCGTCAGCGGCGCCAACGAGGAGGGATTTCACCTCGCCGGCGTGAACTGGGGCCGCGACCTGCCGGAACCATCGCTCGTGGCCGACATCAGAAACGTCATGGAGGGCGATCCGAGCCCCGACGGCCAGGGCAGCCTGCGCATCCAGCGCGGGATCGAGGTTGGCCACATCTTCCAGCTGCGCACCAAGTACTCCGAAGCGCTCGGCGCGAAGGTGCTCGACGCCAAGGGCGAGACGCGGCCGCTGGAGATGGGCTGCTACGGCATCGGCGTGACGCGCGTGGTGGCGGCGGCGATCGAGCAGCACCACGACGCGCGCGGCATCGCGCTGCCGGCGGCGCTGGCGCCTTTTGCGGCCTGCCTGGTGCCCATCGCCTACGGCAAGAGCGAGAAGGTGCGCGCCGCGGCCGACCGCCTGTACGCGGAGCTGCAGCAGGCCGGCATCGAGGTGCTGATGGACGACCGCGACGAGCGCCCGGGGGTGCTGTTCGCAGACATGGATTTGATCGGCATCCCGCATCGCATTGTGCTCTCGGAGCGCGGCCTGGCGGCCGGGGACGCCGAGTACAAGGGGCGGCGCGATGCCGAGGCGCGCAATGTGCCGCTCGCGGGTCTCGCCGCCTTCCTCAAGGAGCGGATCGCAGCCGCATGAGGCGCACCGGCCTGCAAGCGGCGGTGCTCGCCGCGGCGCTCGTGCACGCAGCGCCGGCCGCCGCCGGCGCACAGGTCTACGAGGAGCTCGCGGCCAGCGTGCGCCACAGCCTTGCGGCCGCGCTGAGCGACCGCTCGGTGCCGGAGCTGGCGTTTCGCGAGCGCGAGGACGCGCACAAATGGCTGTTCGAGATGTCGCGCCGGCTCGAAAAGCGCGTGCCCGACCGCAAGCAGCGCCTGGAGCTGCTGCGCACCGCGCATTTCGAGGCGCTGCGCGCGGGACTCGACCCGCAACTGGTGCTGGGCATCATCGAGGTGGAAAGCCGCTTTCGCAAGTACGCGGTATCGCGCGCCGGCGCCCGCGGCTACATGCAGGTGATGCCGTTCTGGATCAAGCTGATCGGCTCCAAGCGCGACAACCTGTTCCACCTGCGCACCAACCTGCGCTACGGCTGCGTCATCCTGCGCCACTATCTGGACATGGAGAACGGCGACTATTTTCGCGCGCTCGGCCGCTACAACGGCAGCCTCGGCAAGCCCGACTACCCGCGCGCGGTGCTGGCGGCATGGAAAGTGCGCTGGGGCTACAAGGGCGCGACCAGCTGACATGATCCGCGCCCTGCTCAACGACGCGCGCCTGCGCGACTGGTTCTACGGCTACCGCGCGCCCGAGCGCGGCGCCATCACGCTCGGCCAGCGCCGCGTCTACATCGTGCCGACGCGCCTGGGCTGGTTCTACGGCGCCACGCTCGGCATCCTGCTCGTCGGCTCGATCAACTATGCGCTGCAGCTCGGCTTCGCACTCACGTTCCTCCTCGCCGGCCTCGGCCTCGTCGGCATGGTGCACACCACCCGCAACCTCGCGCGCCTGACGGTGAGCGCCGGGCGCGCCGCGCCGGTGTTCGCCGGCGAGGCGGCACAGTTCCGCCTGTACCTCGACAACCGCGCGCGCTACGACCGGCCGGCGATCCTTGTGCGCCACCAGGCGAGCGGCGCCCAGGTGGTGCTCGATCTGGCGCCCGGCGCGGTCGGCGAGGCGGTGCTGCCGGTGCCTGCCGCGCGGCGCGGCTGGCTGCCGCTCACCCGCGTCATGCTGGAGACGCGCTATCCGCTCGGGTTGTTCCGCGCCTGGAGCTACGTCGAGCCCGAGGCGCGTTGCCTGGTGTATCCGCGCCCCGAGCGCAGCCCGCTGCCGGCGCCGGCACCGGACGCCGAAGCGGGCGCGGCGCGCGCGCAGGCCCTCGGCAACGATGATTTTTCGGGGCTGCGCGCCTATCAGTTGCAGGACTCGCCGCGCCATGTGGCGTGGAAGGCCGTGGCGCGCTCGGACGACATGCTGACCAAGCAGTTCGCCGGCGCCGCCGGCATCGAGCTGTGGCTCGACTGGGAGCGCATGGCCCCGAACCTGGACGCCGAGCAGCGTCTGTCGCGGCTCGCCGGCTGGGTGCTGGCCGCCGAGCAGGCCGGCGCGCGCTACGGGCTGCGGCTCCCGGCGCGCGCGATGGCGCCCGATCGCGGCGACGCGCACTGCGCAGCCTGCCTGCAGGCGCTCGCGCTGCACGGCGTGCCATGAGCGTCCCGCACCCGCTCGCGCCCGAGCTGCGCGCGGTCGCGCCGCGCGATCTGGCCGGGCTGCTCGCCTCGCTCGTGCTGGTCGCCGCGCCGCACGCGCTGCGCATGCCCTGGTGGCTGACGCTCTTGGTGCTGGGCCTGTACGCCTGGCGCGCGCGCATCGCGCTCGAGCGCTCGGCGCTGCCCTCGCGCTGGCTGGTCCTCGCACTGGCGCTGCTCGCCGTCGGCGCCGTGTACCTCGAGTACCGCACGCTGTTCGGGCGCACCTCGGGGATCGTGCTGCTGGTGCTGTTCTCGGGGCTGAAGCTCGCCGAGATGCGCACCCACCGCGACGCCGCCGTGGTCGCCTTTCTGTGCTACTTCCTGGTGATGACCAACCTGCTGTACACGCAGAGCATCCCGACGGCGCTGCTCATGGCGCTGGCGCTGCTCGCCGTCACCGGCACGCTGGTGGGCCTCGCCGCGCCGCAGCGTCCGGCGCTCGCCAACCTGCGCAGCGCGGGGGTACTGCTCGCGCACGCGGCGCCCGCGGCGCTGATCCTGTTCCTGCTGTTTCCGCGCGTGCAGGGGCCGTTGTGGGGCCTGCCGCAGGACGCCTACGCCGCCATGACCGGACTCTCCGACACCATGACGCCGGGCGCCGTGGCCCAGCTCGCGCAATCCGATGCCATCGCCTTTCGCGCCGAGTTCGAAGGCGAGCCGCCGCCGCCCCGCGAGCGCTACTGGCGCGGGCCCGTACTGTGGGACTTCGACGGCCGTACCTGGCGCATGGGTGCCGGCTGGCTGCAGAAGTTCGACGCGCTCCAGGGCGGCGGGCGCTACGAGTACACGGTGACCCTGGAGCCGCACAACCGCACCTGGATGTTCGCACTGGAAAGCGTCACGCGGCTGCCGGTGCGCGCGCGCTATACGAACGATGGCATGGTGGTGGCCACCTCGCCGGTGCGCACGCGACTGCGCTACGACGCCGCGTCGCTCGCCCGCCCCGAGCCCGAGCCGTTCGAGCGCCCGGACAGCCTGCGCCGCGCGCTCTCCCTGCCCGTGTCCGGCAATCCCCGCGCGCGCGCGCTGGCCGCCGAATGGCAACGCGGCGCCCGAAGCGACCTGGAGGTGCTGCAGCGCGCGGTCGAGTTCTTCCGCGACAGCCGCCTCGGCTACACGCTGGAACCGCCGCTCCTCGGGCGCGACACCGTGGACGAGTTCCTGTTCGACACGCGCGAGGGCTTCTGCGAGCATTTCTCCTCGGCGTTCGTGTTCCTGATGCGCGCCGCGGGCGTGCCGGCGCGCGTGGTCACCGGCTACCAGGGCGGCGAGGTGAATTACGTGGACCGGATCATCAGCGTGCGCCAATCCGACGCGCATGCCTGGGCGGAAGTGCACCTGGCCGGGCGCGGCTGGGTGCGCGCCGACCCGACCGCGGCCGCCGTGCCGGGCCGGATCGATGCCGGCCTCGCCCGCGCGGTGCGCGCGGGCGACCCGGTGCCCCTGCTGATGCGGCCGCAGCTCGAATGGCTGCGCGGCCTGCGCAGCAACTGGGAGGCGCTCGCGCACCGCTGGAACGTGTGGGTCCTCGGCTACGGCGCCGAGCGCCAGCGCGACCTGATGTCGCGCATCGGCATGCGCGACGCCGACTGGCGCAAGCTCACTGCGGCGATGGCGTCGATCCTCGGCGCGTTCACGCTCGCGCTGCTCCTGTGGTCGCTGCGACGCCTCGCGCGCCCCGATCCGGTGCAGCGTGCCTGGCAGGCGTTCTGCGGCAAGCTGCGCGCGCGCGGCCTGGCGCGCGCGCCGCACGAGGGGCCGCGCGACTACGCCGAGCGCGCCGCGGCGCGCCTGCCGCAGGCCGCCGCGGCGATCCGCGCCATTGCCGAGCTTTACATCGGCGCGCGCTACGGCAGCGAGCCGGCGCGCGGCGCCGAGCTCGCGCGGCGCGTGCGCGAGCTTCGCCTGGCATGAGCGCGCGCCGCCTCCTGCTCGCGCTGCTCGTCGCCGCGCTCGCCGCGACTGCGCGCGCCGAGGAGGACGAGACGGCCGCGCCTTACGCCGAGCGCACGGACGTGCAGGGCTTCATCCGCGAGCTGGTGGCGCGGCACGACTTCAACGCCGAGGAGCTGGCGCTGGTGTTCGCGGGCGCGCGGCGCGAGGAAGCCGTGCTCACCGCCATGCGCGCGCAGCCGCGGCAAGCGGACTCGTGGGACGCCTATCGCGCCCTGTTCGTGAACGAGCGCCACCTGCGCGCCGGGCTCGAGTTCTGGCGGGCGCACCGCCCGGTGCTGGCGCGCGCGCGCCGCGCTTATGGCGTGCCCGAGGAGATCATCGTCGCCATCATCGGCATCGAAACCTTTTACGGCCGCAACACCGGGCGCTGGCGCGTCATCGACGCGCTGGCGACGCTCGCTTTCGACTACCCGCCGCGCGCGCCGTTCTTCCGCGGCGAGCTGGAGAACTACCTGCTGTTTGCGCGTGAGCTGGGGCTCGACGTGTTCGCGGTGAAGGGCTCGTACGCGGGCGCCATCGGCATCCCGCAGTTCATGCCCGGCAGCTACCTGCGTTACGCGGTGGACTTCGACGGCGACGGCGCCACCGACCTGCGCGGCAATCCGGCCGACGCCATCGGCAGCGTCGCCAACTTCCTCAATAAGCACGGCTGGCAGCGCGGCGCGCCGGTGCAGCTCGGCGCACGCGTGACTGGCGACGGCCACGAGCCGCTCGTCGCCGGCGGCCCGCTGCCGCGGCATACGCTCGCCGAGCTTGCCGATGCCGGCGTCGAGGCGCGCGGCGCGCCCTTGCCGGCCGAGACGCGCGCCGTGCTGCTGCGCCTGGAAACACCCGAGCGGCCCGCGGACTACCGTCTCGGCTTGCAGAACTTCTATGTGCTGACGCGCTACAACCGCAGCGTGTTCTACGCGCTGTCGGTGGCGGACCTCGCCGAGCAGCTGCGCGCCGCCCGGCGCAAGGCGCGCTAGCGCCCGCTCAGGACGGCCGCTCGCCCGGCAGGTAGCGCAGGGGATCGACCGGCTTGCCCGACTTGCGGATCTCGAAGTGCAGCTTGGGCCGGTCGGCGTCGCTGTCGCCCATCTCGGCGATGCGCTGCCCGCGCGCCACGTTCTGGCCTTCCTTCACCAGGATCTCGCGGTTGTGGGCGTACACGCTGCTGAAGCCGTTGTCGTGGCGGATGACGATCAGCTTGCCGAAGCCACGGATGCCCGTGCCGGTGTAAAGCACCTGCCCGGCCGCCGCGGCCAGCACCGGATCGCCCGGCTTGCCGCCGATGTCCACGCCCTTGCTGCTCGGCTCGCTGAACTTGGCGAGCAGGCCGCCGCGCGCCGGCCAGATGAAATCGAGCGACTCGGGGTCGCGGTCCACCGCCGCTGTCGGCGGCTCGGGCTTGGCGGGCGCGGCGCTGGGCGCGACCGCGACGGGCTTCAATGTCGGCGCCACTGCCGCCGCATCGCCTCTCGACAGCAGGGCCAGGTTCTCCTCGGAGTAGGGCAGCCGCAGCGCCTTGGGCGCGACCTTGGTGCTGCCGTCGCCGCGGCCCTGCTGCGCCGTGCCGGCGCCGTCGAGCGGGCGCGCCTGCAGCGGTGCCTGGCCGCGTGCGGCGCCCACCTGCACCGACGTCTCGCCAGCGGGCGGGGTCACGCGCAGCACCTGGCCCACCGAAATCTTGGTGGGATCGTCGAGCTGGTTCCAGCGCGCCACGTCGCGGTAGTCCGCGCCGTGCTCGAGCGCGATGCTGTAGAGCGTGTCGCCGCGCTTGATCATGTAGTGCCCGGGCGGCACGCCGGCGGCGACCGCCGGCGGCGGCGGCTCGGGCTCGGGCGCGGGCTTGAGCGCCGGCGGCGGCCGGATGTCGGTCACCGGCGCCTGCACCGGTTCGGAAGCGCAGCCGCCCAGGGCCGCCAGCGCCGCGGCGAGGAGCGACGCGCTGCATCGCGATGCGAATGTCGTCATAGTTTTCCCGTCTCGAGAGGCACGAACAGCACCTCGTCGAGTGTCGTTTCCGAAATGCCGCGCGCCTTGCGCTCCAGCAGCGCCAGGCGCTGCGTGCCGTGCGGCGCCTGCGGCGGCTTCAGCGGCAGCACCATTCTGCCACCCGGCGCCAGCTGCTGTAAAAGGACTTGCGGCACCGCACGCGCCGCGGCCGCCACGATGATCGCGTCGAAGGGTGCCGCCTCCTGCAGGCCGAGATTGCCGTCGCCATGGGTGAGCCGCAGGTTCGACAGCCGCAGGCCACGAAGATTCGCGCGTGCGCGCTCCAGCAAAGCGCGCACGCGCTCCACCGAGTACACCTCGCGCGCGAGCTGCGCCAGCACCGCGGCCTGGTAGCCGCAGCCGGTGCCGACCTCCAGCACGCGCGCCGGCACGCCGTTGTCGCCGATCAGCGACTCGATCATGCGCGCCACCACGTACGGCTGCGAGATGGTCTGGCTGAAGCCGATCGGCAGCGCGGTGTCCTCGTAGGCGCGGCTCGCCAGCGCTTCGTCCACGAACAGGTGCCGTGGCACGGCGCCCATCGCCGCCAGCACGCGCTCATCGCGGATGCCCTTCTCGCGCAGGCGCTCCACCATGCGCAGGCGCGTGCGCTGCGAGGTCATGCCCGTGCCGGCGGCGTCGCGCGGGCCGTGCGCCTTCATGCCGCGAGCCAGGCGCGCACCGGCGCGAGCTGCGCCGGATGCGTGAGGTCCACCTGCAGCGGCGTCACCGACACGCGGCCGCTCGCCACGGCGTGGAAATCGGTGCCCGGGCCGGCGTCGGCGGCTTCGCCCGCGGCACCGATCCAGTACGCCTGCTCGCCGCGCGGGGTGCGCATCTTCACCACCGGCTCGGCCTTGTGGCGGCGGCCGAGCCGCGTCACCTCGACGGCGCCGAGCGCCTCCGGCGCCACGTCGGGCACATTCACGTTGAGCAGCACCGGCTGGCCGAGCGGCGCGCGCCCGAAGCGCTCCACCAGCCGCTGCGCGACGTCGACTGCGGTGGCAATGAAGCGGCCCTCCTTGCTTGCCAGCGACACCGCGAGCGACGGGATGCCGAGCAGGAACCCCTCGGTGGCCGCCGCCACGGTGCCGGAATAGATCGTGTCATCGCCCATGTTCGCGCCAAGGTTGACACCGGAGACGACGATGTCGGGCAGGAAGTCGAGCACGCCCGTGACCGCCAGGTGCACGCAGTCGGTGGGCGTGCCGTTGACGAAGAAAAAGCCGTTCGGCGCGCGGCGCACCGAGAGCGGCCGGTCGAGGGTCAGCGAATTCGAGGCGCCGGAGCGGTCGCGCTCCGGCGCGAACACCGTGACTTCGCCAAGCGCGCCCAGGCGCTCGGCAAGCTGCGCGATGCCGGGCGAGAAGTAGCCGTCGTCGTTCGACACCAGGATGCGCATGGCCTAGAAGGAGCGCGGCAGGCCCAGCACGTGCTCGGCGACGTAGGACAGGATCAGGTTGGTGGAAATCGGCGCCACCAGGTAAAGGCGCGACTCGCGGAACTTGCGCTCGACGTCGTACTCGGCAGCAAAGCCGAAGCCGCCGTGCGTCTGCAGGCAGGCGTTGGCTGCCTCCCAGGATGCCTTGGCGGCGAGGTGCTTGGCCATGTTGGCCTCGGCCCCGCAATGCTGGTGCGCGTCAAAGAGCGCGGCGGCCTTGTAGCGCATCAGGTTCGCCGCTTCGACCTCCATGTAGGCCTCCGCGATCGGAAACTGGATGCCCTGGTTCTGGCCAATAGGGCGGTCGAACACCACGCGGTCCTTGGCGTAGTTCGTCGCGCGCCCGACGAACCAGTAGCCGTCGCCGATGCATTCGGCGGCGATCAGGATGCGCTCGGCGTTCAGCCCGTCGAGGATGTAGCGGAAGCCCTTGCCCTCCTCGCCGATCAGGTTTTCCGCCGGGATCTCGAGGTTGTCGAAGAACACCTCGTTGGTCTCGTGGTTCACCATGTTGCGGATCGGGCGCATCGTCAGGCCCTTGCCGAGCGCCGCTTTCTTCTCCACCAGGAACACCGACATGCCGTCGGATTTCTTGTTCACCTCGGCGAGCGGCGTAGTGCGCGCGAGCAGGATCATCAAGTCGGAGTGCTGCAGGCGCGAGGTCCATACCTTCTGGCCGTTCACCACGTAGCGATCGCCCTTCTTCACGGCCACGGTCTTGATCTTCGTCGTATCGGTGCCGGCGGTGGGCTCGGTCACGCCCATCGCCTGCATGCGCAGCTCGCCGCTCGCGATCTTCGGCAGGTATTTCCGCTTCTGCGCCTCCGAGCCGTTCCTGAGCAGCGTGTTCATGTTGTACATCTGGCCATGGCAGCAGCCCGGGTTGCCGCCCGAGCGCGAGATCTCTTCCATGATCACGGTGGCCTCGGTGAGCGAGAGGCCCGAGCCGCCATACTGCTCGGGAATCAGCGCCGCCATCCAGCCGGCACCGGTCAGCGCGTCGACGAACGCCTCCGGGTAGGCGCGCGCCTCGTCCACCTTCTGCCAGTAGGCGGAATCGAACTGGGCGCACAGGGCGCGCACGCCCTCGCGCAGCTCGGCGTGGGCAGTATCGGCTACAGCGGATCCCATGTGAATACGTCCTGAGTGCGGTCGAGGGGGAAGAAGCTCTGGCGCAGCGCCGGCATGCCGTGCGCTGCGATCTCCTGCGGCGTCCAGCCCTCGGCGCGGTGCACCGAGCGCACTGGGCGGCTCTGCGACATGAGGAACAGCTCGTTCGCCCGCACTGCGAACACCTGTCCCGAGACATCGTGCGCGGCGTCGCTCGCCAGGTAGACGGCGAGCGGCGCGATCTTGGCGGTCTCCATCACCTTCATCTTCTCGACGCGCGCCTTCTGCTCCGGCGTCTCGGTCGGAATCGAGCCGATCATGCGGCTCCAGGCAAAGGGCGCGATGCAGTTCGAGCGCACGCCGTAGCGCGCCATGTCGAGCGCGATCGACTTGGACAGCCCGACGATGCCGAGCTTGGCGGCGGCGTAGTTGGCCTGGCCGAGATTGCCGATCAGGCCCGAGGTCGAGGTCATGTGCACGTAGCAGCCCGAGTTCTGGCTCTTGAAGTAGGGCGCCGCGGCCCGCGACACGTAGAACGAGCCGTTCAGGTGCACATCGATCACCGAGCGCCACTCCTCCACCGACATGTTGAAGAAGAAGCGGTCGCGCAGGATGCCCGCGTTGTTCACCACGCAATCGAGGTGGCCGTAGGCGTCGATCGACGCCTTCACCAGGCGGTTGGCCGACTCCCAGTCGGCGACGCTGTCGGCACTGGCGATCGCCTCGCCGCCGCGCGCCTTGATCTCGTCGACGACCTTCTGCGCCGG
This sequence comes from Burkholderiales bacterium, assembly GCA_035459025.1. GTDB lineage: Bacteria > Pseudomonadota > Gammaproteobacteria > Burkholderiales > SG8-39 > JAABQT01. The sequence goes on from DATHYT010000068.1 coordinate 30,223, forward strand.
GCCGGCGCTTGCGCCCTCGCCGGCCACCGAGGTGCCGAGGTCGTTGACCACCACCTTGGCGCCATGCGCGGCGAAGGCGAGCGCGAAATCGCGCCCGATGCCGCCCCCCGCGCCCGTCACCAGCACGATCTTGTCCTTCACCATGTTGTCTCTCTTGCGTGCGTCAGGGTGCGCAAAACTTTAACAGATATTTGCGCTCGTTCCGGCGCCGCACGTCTTGCAGACAATGACACCGCGCGCCGCGGGATTGGAGTTGAATCCTGCAAAGGCCATGCGCACTGCCCAGACCGCTTTCACTTCCCGCGCCCGACCGGATCGGTTCGTTTGGCAGGTCTCGGCTGCGCGGAGCGCAGGCAAGGTGCTCGCGCCCGAGTCGCTCGAGCTGGACCTGTTCCTGTTCCTCGCCTGCGCCAAGCTGGCGGCGTTCGAGGCGGTGACGTGCAACTGAAGGAACCTGACAGCGCCGCCTTCGGCGCCGAGGCCCTTCCGGGCGGGCTGCGCGAGATCAACGCGCAGCGTCGCGGCGAACCGCTGGCGCCAGTGTCCGCCCCTGCGCCAACGCAGCCCGCGTCGCTGGTGGGGCTGATCGCCCTCGCGAAACGCTACTTCGGCTGGGGCACCACGCGCAGGTAGAGCTTCAGCGTCCTGAAGCCCTGTGGGCACTTCTTCTTCGTATCCTCACCCGAGAGCGACGTCGGCGTGTCGCGCCTGTCGCGCTCGGGCTTGAAGACGGAAAACCGGGATTGGTCGGGGCGGCGAGATTCGAACTCGCGACCACCTGCACCCCATGCAGGTACGCTACCAGGCTGCGCTACGCCCCGAGCCGAGGGATTCTATCAGGCGCGCAACGCTTCCAGCAGCGCGCGTAGCTCGCGCCTGATCGCCGCCAGGTCGCCGCCCGCGGCGGCGGCGCTTGGCGCCGGCTCGCTGCGCTCGTCGGCGCCGTGCGCGGCGTTGTCGAGCCGGTTGCGCGCGCCGCTGATGGTGAAGCCCTCCTCGTACAGCAGCTCGCGGATGCGGCGGATCAGCAGCACTTCGTGGTGCTGGTAGTAGCGCCGGTTGCCGCGGCGCTTGACGGGTTTCAACTGCGTGAACTCCTGCTCCCAGTAGCGCAGCACGTGCGGTTTCACGCCGCACAACTCGCTTACCTCACCGATGGTGAAGTAGCGCTTCGCCGGGATCGGCGGCAGGTCAGCTTTCTTGCTGTGGTTGCGGCTTTCCATGGCGTGCCTTCTCCACCATCGCCTTCAGCTTCTGGCTGGCGTGGAAGGTGACCACGCGGCGGGCGCTGATGGGGATTTCCTCGCCGGTTTTGGGGTTGCGGCCAGGGCGTTGCGGCTTGTCGCGCAGTTGGAAGTTGCCGAACCCCGACAGCTTGACGCTCTCGCCGCGCTCGAGGGCCCCGCGGATTTCCTCGAAGAAAGCTTCCACCATGTCCTTGGCCTCGCGCTTGTTCAGGCCGACCTTCTCGAACAGCAGGTCGGCCAGTTCGGCCTTGGTCAAAGTCATCACAACTCCCTGATTTGTATATTTATGCGCGAAGTGTCGCGGCGAAACGACGGCCCCACAGCGCAACCAGCGCATCCCGCGCCGAGTCGGCCTCCGCATCCGTGAGGGTTCGTTCAGTATCTTGCATAACTACCCGGAAAGCAAGGCTTTTTTTCCCTTGGGGAAGGTTCGGCCCCTGGTACAGGTCAAACAGCCGCACGTCCTGCACGATGGCCGGGGTTTCTCCCACGATCGCATCCAGTAGCGCCTGAACGGTGATGTCAGCGTTCACTAACAAAGCAATGTCGCGAGACACGGGCGGGAACCTGGAGGGTACCGAGGGTTGGGGGAGGGGTGCCTCCAAGAGCGCGCCGACCTCGACCTCAAAGCACACAACCCCATGAGAAATATCGTATTTCTGCAGCCACTGGGGGTGTAGTTCCCCGATCCAGCCGATGTCTTTTCCCGCCATTTGGACGCGGGCGGAACGCGCGGGATGGAACGCCGGATGCGCGGCAGCCACGTAGCGTAGGGCGCGGGGGGCGGCGAGGGTCTCGAGGTCCGACTTCAGGTCGAAGAGGTCCACGGGCCGCGTGGGGCTGCCCCACTGCTCTTCCAGCGCCGGCCCGGACGCGGCCGCGGCGATGCGCAGCGGCTGGCGCACGCCGGCGACTTCGAGCGGCCCGTCGGCGACGGCCGGGTCGCGCAGAAACACGCGCCCGAGCTCGAACACCCGGATCCGCGCCAGCTTGCGCGCCGCGTTGTAGCGCACGTTGGCGAGCAGCCCACCGAGCAGCGTGCTGCGCATGACCGAGAGCTGGCTGGCGATGGGGTTGAGAAGCCGAATCGGGTTCGACGCGCCCGCCAGGTCCGCCTCCCACTGCGGCTCGACGAAGCTGAAGGTGATCACTTCCTGGTAGTCACGGCCGGCCAGGCGCTCGCGCAGCGCGTGCACCGGGCGGCGCGCCTCCGGCGTCGCCGCCATGCGCGCGGGCGCAAGGGGCGGCAGCGCCGGGATGCGCTCGAAGCCATGCACGCGCGCCACCTCCTCGATCAGGTCTTCCTCGATCTCCAGGTCGAAGCGAAACGAGGGCGGCGCGACGGTGAAAGCGCCGCGCTGGCGCCGGCTCGGCAGCCCCAAACGCTTGAACGCCCGCGCCATGTCCTTTTCCGCGACCGGCATGCCGATCACTTTCTGCGCGCGCGCGACGCGCATGCGCACGGGCTTTCTCTTGGGCAGGCGCTTGACCAGATCGACCGTCGGGCCCGGCTCGCCGCCGCAGATCTCCAGGATCAGCTGCGTGGCGCGCTCGATGCCGGCGACGTTGTTGCCGAAGTCGACGCCGCGCTCGAAACGGTGCGCGGCGTCGCTCGTGAAATTGAAGCGCCGCGCGCGGCCCGCCACCGCGTCGGGGAAGAAGAACGCCGATTCGAGGAACAGGTTCCGGGTCGTGGTCTCGGCCTTGGTCGACTCCCCGCCCATGATGCCGCCCAGGCCGATCGGACCCGAATCGTCCGTAATGCACAGCACGTCCGCGTCGACCTCGACTTCCTGCCCGTTCAGCAGGAGCACCTTCTCGCCTTTGCGGCCCCAGCGCACGTCGATCGGGCCGCGCAGCTTGTCCTGGTCGTACACGTGCAGCGGCCGGCCGAGCTCGAGCATCACGTAGTTGGTGACGTCGACCAGCGCCGAGATCGAGCGCTGCCCCGCGCGCTCCAGCCGCTGGCGCATCCAGTGCGGCGTCGGCGCGGCGGCGTTCACGCCGCGGATCACGCGCCCGGCGAAGCGCCCGCAGCCCGCGGCGTGCGTGACGCCGAACGGGTGCTTCGCCTTGCTGCGCGCGGCGACCGGCTTCGGCCTAAGCGCCGTCAGCTTTGCCCCGGTCAGCGCGGCGACCTCGCGCGCGATGCCGAGGATCGACAGGCAATCGGCGCGGTTCGGCGTCAGCTTGAACGTGAACACACGCTCGTCCAGGTCGAGCGCCTTGCGCACGTCCTGCCCCGCCTTCGCCGTCACCGGCAGCTCGAGCAGGCCGGAATGGTCGTCGGAGAGTCCGAGCTCGCGTGCCGAGCACAGCATGCCCTGGCTCTGCACGCCGCGCAGCTCGGCCGCCTTGATCTCCAGGCTTCCGAGCCTCGTTCCCACGGTGGCGAGCGGGGCCTTCATGCCCGGGCGTGCGTTTGGCGCACCGCACACCACAGCGAGCTTCTGCTGGCCCGTGCTCACGGTGCAGACCGTGAGCCTGTCGGCGTTCGGGTGGCGCTCGACCTGCAGGATCTCGCCGACCACCACGCCGCTGAAGGGCGGCGCTACGGGCACGCAGGCCTCGACCTCCAGCCCCGACATCGTCAGCAGCTGCGCGAGCTTGTCCGCCTTCATCGACGGATCGCAGAAGCTGCGCAGCCAGCGCTCGGGGACGTTCATGCGAACTGCCGGAGGAAGCGCAGGTCGCCGTCGAAGAACAGGCGCAGATCGTCGATGCCGTAGCGCAGCATGGTCAGGCGCTCGAGACCCGAGCCGAAGGCAAAGCCGATGTAGCGCTCGGCATCCAGCCCGAAATTGCGCACCACCTGCGGATGCACCTGGCCAGCGCCCGAGAGCTCGAGCCAGCGCCCCTTGTGCGGCCCGGACGCAAACTGCAGGTCGATCTCCGCGGAGGGCTCGGTGAACGGGAAGTACGACGGCCGGAAGCGCACTTCCAGGTCTTCGGACTCGAAAAAGCGGCGCAGGAAGTCCGTGTACACGCCCTTCAGGTCGGCGAAGCTGATGCCCTCGTCGATCCACAGGCCCTCGACCTGGTGGAACATGGGCGAGTGCGTCGCATCCGAATCGACGCGAAAGGTGCGGCCCGGCGCGATCACCTTGATGGGCGGTGAGTGCATGCGCGCATAGCGCACCTGCATCGGGCTGGTGTGCGTGCGCAGCAGCAACGGCAGGCCCTGCGCGTCCTTCAGATCGACGTAGAACGTGTCCTGCATCGAGCGCGCCGGGTGGTTCTCGGGGTTGTTCAGCGCGGTGAAGTTGTACCAGTCGTTCTCGATCTCGGGACCGTCGGCGACGTCGAAGCCGATCGAACCGAAGATCTGCTCGACGCGCTGCCAGGTGCGAATGATCGGGTGGATGCCGCCGCGGCCGCGGCCGCGGCCTGGCAAGGTGACGTCGATCGATTCTGCGGCGAGCCGCGCCTGCAGCCGCGCGCCGGAGAGCTCGCCACGGCGCGCGTCCAGCGCCTGCTCGATCGCCGCTTTGGCGGCGTTGATCCGGGCCCCGGCGTCCTTGCGCGCTTCGGGTGCGAGCGCGCCCAGCCCGCGCAGCAGCGCCGTCAGCTCTCCGCTCTTGCCGAGGTAGCGCGCCTTGGCGTTTTCCAGCGACGCGGGGTCGGCGGCGGCGCGGAAATCCGCGAGCGCCCGCTCGACGATGGCATTGACGTCTTGCATCCCCGCGCCTCCCGCAACGGGGTCAGTGGGCGAGGCTGGCTTTCACCTGGCTGGCGATCTTCGCGAACGCGGGCTTGTCCGCGACCGCCAGATCGGCGAGCACCTTGCGATCGATATCGATGTTGGCGCGCTTCAGCCCGGACATGAAGGCCGAATAGCTCATGCCGAGCTCGCGCACCGCGGCGTTGATGCGCGCGATCCACAGCGCGCGGAAGGTGCGCTTGCGGTTGCGGCGGTCGCGGTAGGCGTACTGCCCCGCCTTCATCACCGCCTGCTTGGCGACGCGATAGACATTGCCGCGGCGGCCGCGGAAGCCTTTCGCCTGCTTCAGGACCTTCTTGTGGCGCGCGCGCGCCGTGACCCCGCGCTTGACTCTTGGCATGGCGCCTCCTTACGACGCGTAGGGCAGCATCGCGCGCACCTGGCGCTTGTTGCTGTCGTGCACGTTGGTGGTGCCGCGCAGGTGGCGCTTCCTCTTGGTCGACTTCTTGGTAAGGATGTGGCGCATGTAGGCCTGCGAGCGCTTGATGCCGCCCGAGGAGCGGATCTTGAAGCGCTTCGCCGCCGACTTCTTGGTCTTCACTTTCGGCATGACTCTTCCTTTATAGCCTGACGCCGGGCGGCCCGCCGCGCGGGCGCTTTCACTGCCGCGGCCATCACTTGTATTGCCGGTCCGCTCAGGCGGCCGGCTTGACTGCTGCTGCGTCCTTCTTCGCCTTGGGCTTGGCTTTGGGCGGCACGCCCTTCTTCTTGGGCCCCAGCACCATCACCATCTGCCGGCCCTCGAGCTTCGGGAACTGCTCCACGATGCCCACTTCCTGCAGGTCCGCCCGCACCCGTTCCAGGAGCCGCACCCCGAACTCCTGGTGCGCCATCTCGCGCCCGCGGAACCGCAACGTCACTTTGGCCTTGTCGCCGTCCTCCAGGAACTGGATCAGCTTTCCCAGCTTGATCTTGTAGTCGCCCTCGTCGGTCCCTGGGCGAAACTTGATCTCCTTCACCTGGATCTGCTTTTGCTTGAGCTTGGCCTCGTGGGCCTTCTTCTGCTCGCGGTAGCGGAACTTGCCGTAGTCCATCAGCTTGCAGACCGGCGGCTGCGCCATCGGCGCGATCTCCACCAGGTCCACGTTGCGCTCCTCCGCCAAACGCAGCGCCTCGGCCACCGGCACGATGCCCAGCTGTTCTGCGTTCTCGCCGACCAGCCGCACTTGCGGCGCGGTGATCTCCGCGTTAATGCGTTGCGATCTTTCGAGTGCGATGAGTGACAAGCTCCTTTACACGTTGAAAAAAACGGCCGTGCTACTGCGCTTTCGCCTCGCTGCGGAGGCGTGCGATGAAGGCATCGAGGCTCATCGCCCCGAGATCTTCGCCGCCGCGCGTGCGCACGGCCACCGTTCCAGCCTGCTTCTCCTTGTCCCCGACGACCACCTGGTAGGGCAACTTTTGCAGGCTATGTTCGCGAATCTTATAAGAAATTTTCTCGTTTCGCAAATCTTCCACGGCGCGGAAACCGGCCTTGCGGAGCGCCGCCGCGACCCCGGCGGCATAGTCCGCCTGGTGCTCCGAGATGTTGAGCACCGCCACCTGCTCCGGGGCCAGCCAGAGCGGGAACGCGCCGGCGAAATGCTCGATGAGGATGCCGAGAAAGCGCTCCATCGAGCCGACGATAGCGCGGTGGAGCATCACCGGGGTATGGCGCGCGTTGTCTTCGCCCACGTACTCCGCGCCCAGGCGCTCCGGCATGAAGAAATCCACCTGCATGGTGCCGCACTGCCAGACCCTGCCGATGGCGTCCTTCAGCGAGTACTCGATCTTCGGCCCGTAGAAGGCGCCCTCGCCCGGGGTGACCTGGAACGCCACTCCGGATCGCTCGAGCGACTCGATCAGCGCGCGCTCGGCCTTGTCCCAGGCCGCGTCGTCGCCGATGCGCTTCTCGGGGCGGGTCGCCACCCGGTAGATGATGTCGGCAAAGCCGAAATCGGCGTACACCTTCTGCAGCAGCGCCGTGTACTGGACGCACTCCTGCATCACCTGGTCCTCGGTGCAGAAGATGTGGCCATCGTCCTGCGTAAAGCCGCGCACGCGCATCAGCCCGTGCAGCGCGCCCGAGGGCTCGTTGCGATGGCAGGCGCCGAACTCGCCCAGCCGGTACGGCAACTCGCGGTAGCTGCGCACGCCCTTGTTGTAGATCTGGATGTGCCCGGGGCAGTTCATCGGCTTGACCGCGTAGTCGCGGTTCTCCGAGGACGTGGTGAACATGTTCTCGCGGTAGTTGTCCCAGTGCCCGGTCTTCTCCCAGATGCTCTTGTCGAGGATCTGCGGCGCGCGCACTTCCTGGTAGCCGTTGTCGCGGTACACGCGGCGCATGTACTGCTCGACCTGCTGCCACAGCGCCCAGCCCTTGGGGTGCCAGAACACGAGGCCCGGTGCCGCTTCCTGCATGTGAAAGAGATCGAGCTGCGTGCCGAGGCGCCGGTGGTCGCGCTTCTCGGCCTCCTCCAGCATCTTCAGGTACGCGTCCTGGTCCTCCTTCTTCGCCCAGGCAGTGCCGTAGATGCGCTGGAGCATCTCGTTCTTAGAGTCGCCGCGCCAGTAGGCGCCGGCGACGCGCATCAGCTTGAAGACCTTGAGCTTCCCAGTCGAGGGCACATGCGGGCCGCGGCACAGGTCAAGCCAGTCGCCCTGGCCGTACAGCGAGATCGCTTCCTTGTCCGGGATCGCGGCGATGATCTCGGCCTTATAGGCCTCGCCCAGACCGTGGAACAGCTTCACTGCCTCGTCGCGGGGGAGCTCGCGCCGCGTCACGGGCAGGTCTTTCTTCGCAATCTCGGCCATGCGCTTTTCGATGGCCGCCAGGTCCTCTGGCGTGAACGGGCGCTTGTACGCGAAATCGTAGTAAAAGCCGTTCTCGATCACGGGCCCGATGGTGACCTGCGCCTCGGGATAGAGCTCCTTCACCGCCTGCGCCAGCAGGTGCGCCGTCGAGTGCCGGATCACCTCCAGCCCCTCGGGGTCACGCTCGGTGACGATCGCGAGCCTGGCGTCGCGCTCGATGCGGTGGCCGGTGTCGACCAGGCGGCCGTCCACCTTGCCGGCGAGCGCCGCGCGCGCGAGGCCCGCGCCGATGGCTTGGGCGACTTCGGCGACGGTCACCGGGCCCGGAAACGACTTCACCGAGCCGTCTGGAAGCGTTATGTTGGGCAAGATGTTGGTAGGCGCGATTGGACTCGAACCAACGACCCCTACCATGTCAAGGTAGTGCTCTAACCAGCTGAGCTACGCGCCTGATGGAACGAGCCCGGGATTCTAACTGAAGATGGACCTGATTCTGTGGCGGCACGCCGAGGCCGAGGACGGGCCTCCCGACCTCGAGCGCCGCCTCACGCCCCGCGGCCACAAGCACGCGGCGCACGTCGCCGGGTGGCTGCTGCAGCGGCTGCCGGCGAAGTTCGTGGTGCTGGCCAGCCCGGCGCGGCGCGCGCAGGAAACGGCGCTGGCGCTGGGCGTGCCGCTGCGCACGGTGGCGAGCCTCGCCCCGGGCGCCGCGGTGCGCGACATCCTCGCCGCCGCCGAGTGGCCCGAGCGGAAGAGCGCCGTCGTCGTGGTGGGGCACCAGCCCGACCTCGGGCGCACCGCCGCCTTCCTGCTGTCGGGGTCGGAGGCGCCGTGGAGCCTGAAGAAGGGCGGCGCCTGGTGGCTGTCCAGCCGTACGCGCGAGGATGCGGCGCAGGTCGTGCTGCGCGCGGTGGTCGCGCCCGACTTCGTCTAGCGCCCGCATGCTAGGCTAGACGCGGCATGGAAGAAGTGAATCCGACGCTCGCGCAACTGCGCGACTGGCTGGCGGTGCCGTGGTTCAACCTGGGCGACACGCCGATCAGCGCCGGCCGGCTCCTCGGGCTGGTGGTGATCGTGGTCGCCGTGTGGTGGCTGGCGTCGCTGCTCGAAGCCGGCATCCGGCGGGTCGCCATGCAGCGCAGCGGCCACACTGAGAGCACGCCGAGCGTGTACGCCTGGTCGCGCGTGCTGCGCTACACGGTATGGATCATCGGCACGCTGGTCGGACTGAACTACATCGGCCTCGATCTCACCAGCCTCGCGCTGCTCGGCGGTGCCATCGGCGTCGGCATCGGCTTCGGCCTGCAGAACATCTTCAGCAACTTCATCTCCGGCGTCATCATCCTGCTCGAGCGCACGCTGAAGGTCGGCGACTACGTCGACCTGCAGTCCGGCGTGCGCGGGCACGTGCGCGAGATCGGCATGCGCTACACGCGCATCACCACCAACGACGAGGTGGACATCATCGTGCCCAATTCGGAGTTCATCAACGGCCGCGTCACCAACTGGACGTTCGAGACGCGCGTCCGACGCATGCGCGTGCCCTTCGGCGTCGCCTACGGCAGCGACAAGGACAAGGTGAAGGCAGCGGCATTACGTGCCGCGCAGCGCGTGAAGGGCACCGTCAGCGAGCCCGGGCGCGAGCCCGACGCCTGGCTGGTCGGCTTCGGCGACTCGAGCCTCAATTTCGAGCTGGTGGTCTGGATCGGGCCCGACCTCATCACGCGCCCCGGGCGCACCGAGGCTGCGTTCCTGTGGGCGATCGAGGACGAGCTCCGTGCCGCGGGCATCGAGATCCCGTTCCCCCAGCGCGACCTGCACGTGCGCTCGGGCACGCTCAACGTGAAGATGGAGCCCGAGCGGCGCTAGCCGCGGTTCACGACCGACACCTTCCTGTCGGACAGGCCGCTCACGGCGAGCCTCATGCCGACCGACTTCCAGTGCCCGGCCTCGTCCTCGAGCGCCGCCGCGGACAGCGGGTTGTCCTCGAGCCAGGATTGCGCCAGCTCGATCGCGAAGCCGCTGTCGTCGCCGGTGACGCGCAGCAGCGGCAGCTTCACGTCGGCGCGCCGGCGCAGGATGAGCGAGGCGAGCCGCAGCGCGAAGACCAGCGGCCAGTCGGAGGCCTCCAGCCCGGCGTCCTGCATCTTGCGCAGCTTGCCGCGGTGCGCCAGCACGAGGCGCGCGAGGCGCTGCTGCTCCATGCGCGAAAAGCCCGGCATGTCTGCGTTCTGCAGCACGTACGCGGAGTGCTTGTGGTACTGCGCGTGCTCGATGGAAAGGCCGATCTCGGCCAGCGCCGCCGCCCATTCCAGCATCTGCCGGTCGGCGTCGTCCTCGCGCTCGCGCCCCGGCGCCAGCGCGTCGTAGATGGCGAGCGCGAGCCGCCGCACGCGCTCGGCCTGCGCCGCCTCGACGTGGTAGCGGCGCCCGAACTGCGCCACGGTGGCCGCGCGCATGTCGCGGTGCTGCACGCGCCCGAGCAGGTCGTAGAGCACGCCGTGGCGCAACGCGCCCTCCGACACCGCCATGCGCTCGATGCCGAGCTCCTCGAGCACCGCGCTCATGATCGCGAGGCCCCCGGGCAGCACCGGCGCGCGGTTGGGCCGCAGACCGGCGATGCGATCCGGGTCGGCGCGCTCGTGCTTTACGAGCAGGCTGCGCAAGCGTTCGAGCCCTTCGCGCGTGATGCCCTGCTCGGCGTAGCCGTTCTCCAGCAGGATGTTCTCGATCGAGCGCGCCGTGCCCGAGGAGCCTACCGCCTCCTGCCAGCCGAGCGTGCGGTAGGCGAGCGCGATGCCGGCGAGCTCCTGGCGCGCGGCGAGCTCCGCCGCCTTCAGCCGTGCCTTGTCGACGCGCCCGTCCGGGAAGTACTTCAGGCTGTAGCTGACGCAGCCCATGTACAGCGACTCGGTGAGCTGCGGCTCGACGCCGGCGCCGATGACGAATTCCGTCGAGCCGCCGCCGATGTCCACGACAAGGCGCCTGTGTGGCGCGGGCGGCATCGCGTGCGCGACGCCGAGATAGATGAGGCGCGCTTCCTCGCGTCCGGCGATCACCTCGATCGGGAAGCCGAGCTCCTGGCGCGCCTCGCGCAGGAACTGCGGCGCGTTCTTCGCCACGCGCAGCGTGTTGGTGCCCACCGCGCGCACCGCGCCGCGCGGCAAGCCGCGCAGGCGCTCGCCGAAGCGCCGCAGCGCCGCGAGCGCGCGCGCCTGCGTGGCGCGGTCGATGCGCTTGTCGGCAGTGAGGCCGGCGCCGATGCGCACGACCTCGCGCAGGGAATCCAGGGGGTAGATCTGCCCCTCGACCACGCGGCCGATCTGCAGGTGGAAGCTGTTCGAGCCAAGGTCGACTGCGGCTAGCGTTTCCTGGTGCGCCATGGGCGCCTACTGTAGCTCAGGCGGCCGCGCCAAGGAGCGTAGAATGGCCGTTCCGCGAGCCGCTTTCCCGCGGCCTCCCGCGCATGAAGAGAGACCTGCCCACTGCGCATTTCCTGAACCGCGAGCTCGGCATCCTCGCGTTCAACCGGCGCGTTCTGGCGCAGGCCGCCGACGACAAGGTGCCGCCGCTCGAGCGGCTGTGCTTCCTCACCATCGTGTCGTCGAACCTCGACGAGTTCTTCGAGATCCGCGTGGCGGGCCTCAAGGAGCAGATCCAGCTCAACCTGCCCGAGCCCGGCCCCGACGGCAAGGGTCCGCAGGAGGTGTTCGCCGCGGTGAGCCGCGAGGCGCGCGCCATCGTCGCCGAGCAGTACCGGCTGCTGAACGAGGTGCTGCTGCCGGCGCTCGCCGACTCGGGCGTGGTGTTCCCGCGGCGCGAGGCCTGGACCCCGGCGCAGCGCCACTGGATCCGCGAGTACTTCTTCCGCGAGCTGCTGCCGGTGCTGACGCCGATCGGCCTCGACCCGGCGCACCCGTTCCCGAAAGTGCTGAACAAGAGCCTGAACCTCGCCGTGGAGCTGGTCGGCCGCGATGCCTTCGGCCGCAGCTCGCGCGCAGCCATCGTACAGGCGCCGCGCGCGCTGCCACGCGTCATCCGCCTGCCGCGTGACATCGGCGGCGCGCCCTTCGCCTTCGTGTTCCTCTCGTCGATCCTGCACGCGCACGTCGAGGAGCTGTTCTCGGGCATGAAGGTACTTGGCTGCTATCAGTTTCGCGTCACTCGCAACTCCGACCTGTTCGTCGACGAGGAGGAAATCAAGAACCTGCACACTGCGCTGAAGGGCGAGCTGCTGCACCGGCACTTCGGCAACGCGGTGCGCCTGGAAGTCGCCGACAACTGCTCGCAGGCGATGATCGACTTCCTGCTGCAGCAGTTCAGCCTCGACGAGGAGGACCTGTACCGCGTCGAGGGACCGGTGAACCTGTACCGGCTGCGCGAGGTTCCCGATCAGGTGGAGCGGCCCGACCTGAAGTACCCGCCGTTCCAGCCCGGGCTGCCGGCGCCGCTCGAGGCGCGCAGCGACCTCTTCGAGCTGCTGAAAAAGCAGGACGTGCTGCTGCACCATCCGTACCAGTCGTTCGCGCCGGTGATCGAGTTCATCCGCACCACCGCGGCCGATCCCGGCGTTATCGCCATCAAGCAGACGGTGTACCGCACCGGCACCGACTCCGAGCTGATGGAGATCCTGATCGACGCCGCGCGCCGCGGCAAGGAAGTGACGGTGGTGGTCGAGCTGATGGCGCGGTTCGACGAGGAAGCGAACCTCAACTGGGCCGCGCGCCTGGAGGAGGTCGGCGCGCACGTGGTCTACGGCGTCGTCGGCCACAAGACGCACGCCAAGATGGCGCTCATCGTTCGTCGCGAGGAGCTCGACGGCCGAAAGGTGCTGCGCCGCTACGCGCACCTCGCGACCGGCAACTACCACCCGCGCACCGCGCGCCAGTACACCGATTTCGGCCTGCTCACCGCCAACGACGAGCTGTGCGCCGACGTCGCCGAGGTGTTCAAGCAGCTCACCGGGCTCGGGCGCGCCGGCAGGCTACGCCACGTCTGGCAGTCGCCGTTCACGCTGCACAAGCGCGTGGTCGAGGCGATCCGCAACGAGGCGCGGATTGCGCGCGAGGGACGGCCCGCGCGCATCGTCGCCAAGATGAACGCGTTGCTCGACCCGCAGGTGATCGACGAGCTCTATTTGGCTTCGCAGGCGGGCGTGAGAATCGACCTCATCGTGCGCAGCGTGTGCGCGCTGCGCCCCGGCATCGACGGGCTGTCGGACAACATCCGCGTGCGCTCGATCGTCGGCCGGTTCCTCGAGCACACGCGCGTGTTCTTCTTTCTCGCCGACGGCGCGGAGAACGTGTACCTCGCCAGCGCCGACTGGATGGGGCGCAATTTCTTCCGCCGCATCGAGCTGTGCTTTCCCGTGCTCGACCCGGCGCTCAAGCGCCGCGTGATGCGCGAGGGCCTGCAGCCCTACCTCGACGACAACGTGCAGGCCTGGGTGATGGACAGCGACGGCGTCTATACCCGCGCGCGCCCGCGCCGCGGCCGGCCGCGCTCGGCGCAGGAGGAGCTGCTGTTCACGCTGGCGACGCCGTCCTGAGATGGCGCAGCCGCAACAGGGCGCGACCGGCTTGCGCCGCATCCTCAACGCCACGCGCTACTCGCTCGAGGGCCTCGCTGCCGCGGTGAAGCATGAGGCGGCGTTCCGCCAGGAACTGCTGCTCGCCGCCGTGCTGGTGCCGCTCGGGCTGTGGCTGGGCGCGGACGGGCTCGAGCGCGCGCTGCTCGCCGGCAGCGTCCTCTTCGTGCTGGTCGTGGAGCTGCTCAACTCGGCCGTCGAGGCGGTCGTCGACCGCGCCTCGCCGGAGCACCACGAGCTCGCCAAGCGCGCCAAGGACTACGGCAGCGCCGCGGTCATGCTCGCGCTTGGCCTTGCCGGGCTGGTCTGGGTCGTGCTGCTGCTGCCCAGGCTCTGAGTCAGTCCTTTAAGCCCTCGAACTCCACGTACAGCCGGATCTCGTCGCCCACCGCTGGCACGCCGTACTTCATGCCGAAGTCGGTGCGCTTCAGGCTGCCCGAGGCGTTGCCGCCGCACATCGGCTTCTTGCTGAAGGGATGGTCCTTGCACACCCAGCGCTCGATCTTCAGCGTGAGCGGCTTGGTGACGCCGAGCAGCGTCAGCTCGCCCGAGACCTCGGTGGGGCTGTCGCCGCTGAACTTCACGTCGCCCGCCTTGAAGGTCATGCGCGGGAACTCGGCGACGTTGAAGAAATCGGCGCCGCGCAGATGCTCGTCGCGCGAGCGCGGCCGGGCGCCCTTGTCGTTGTCACCTGTGCTGAGCGACGCAGTCTCCACCGTGAGATCGAGCGAGCCCTTCTTTGCGGCGCGGTCAATGGTGAACTTGCCGCTCGAGCGGTCGAAGCGGCCCCACATCGTGGACACGCCCAAGTGATCGACGGCAAAGTGCGGGTAGGTGTGGTACGGGTCGAGCGTGTAGCTCTCGGGCGCCGCAGTGGCGGCGAGGGGTAACGCGAGCGCCACGGCGCCGAGGGTAAGGCGTTGCATGCTGCTTTCTTCTTTAGTGTTGGGGGTAACGTGGGTCAAAGCGTCCAGCCGCGGCTTTGCAGCCACGCCAGCGCACAGGCGCCAGCGGCGGGCACTGCGCAGTAAACACCGGCCAGCACCGGTTGCATCCATAGTGGTGAGGCGGGCAGCGGCAGGCGCGCGGCGAGCGGCACCAGCGCCAGCGCCGCCAGCGCCACCCATGGCACCTGCGCGAGCAGCACCGATGCCGCCGCCAGCAGCGCGCTCAGCACCGACACGGTGAGCGTCAGGGCATGGCCGGCACCGACCCGCGGCCCGAGGGCAAGGAGCAGCAGCAGGAATCCGCCGCAGGCGGCGCCGAGCGCCATGCCGTACTGGCCGATGAGCGCCGAGGCGCCGAACACGGCGCTCACGCCCGCGCCCAGCCCGAGCATCAGGCCGGCGGCGCCGGCGCGCGCGGCATCGTGCTGCAGTGTCACGGTCGCGGACACCAGCCACACCGTGAGCGCCACGACGCCCGCGCCCAGCAGTGCCAGGTCGAGCGGCGCCTTCTGCCGCAGCACGGTGGCAAACACCCATAGCGCCGCCCCGCCGAAGATCGCGCCCAGCAGCGGCGCGCTGAAGCGCGTCGGCCTGAAGGCAAGATCGTACAGCGCGCCTACGAGCGCCGCGGCGGCGCCGGTGAGCACGACCTTGCGCGGGGCGGTAAGCGGCTCGAGATCGAAATTGCCGATAGCGAAGACCGCGGCGAGGAAGCCGGCGATGGCGGCCAGGCCCTCGGCGCGCAGGGGGTAAAGCAGCGCAGCGCACGCCAGCCCGGCCAGGAGCGGCAGCGCGCTCGACTGCACGAGCGGGTTGCCGAGCGCGGTCTGCAGCAGGGCGAGCGCGGCTTCCATCTCAGCCCCGCGCCACGCGCAGCACGCCCGAGACGTCGCGCACCGCGGCGCTCGCGCGCTTGAGCTGCGCGAGGTCCGCGACCTCGAAGGAAAAGCGCATGGTGGCGAGGTCGTCGCGGCTCTGCGTGCGCACCGCGGTAACGTTGATGTGCTCGCGCGCGAGCGCATCGCCGATGTCGCGCAGCAGCCCCGGCCGGTCGCGCGCCGTCACCACCATGTCGACGCCGTAGCTGCCCGCGGCCGCGCCCCACTGCGCATCGAGCAGCCGCGCGCTGTCCGCCTGCGCCAGGCGCGCGAGGCTCGCGCAGTCGGCGCGGTGGATCGACACGCCGCGCCCGCGCGTGACGAAGCCGCGGATCGCATCCGGCGGCACCGGCTTGCAGCAGCGCGCGATCTGCGTCAGCAGCCGGTCCATGCCGACCACCAGGATGCCGCCGTCGCCCGCCTTCGCCCTGCCCTTTTTCGCCGGCGCGGCGGGCGCCGGAAGCGGCACCAGCTTCGGCCGCGGCGGCGGCTCTGGCTCGCGGCCGCCCTCCTGCAGGTTGAACCAGTGGCGCACCTTGGCACGTGCGCGGCTGGTCTTGAGGAAGCCGCGCTCGGCATTGAGCCAGTCGCGCGACGGCCCGCCCGTCTTGGCGACGGTGATCTCCACGCGCTGCCCGCTCTTCAGCGGCGTATCGAGCGGCACGATGCGCCCGTCGACCTTCGCGCCGCGGCAGCGGTGGCCGATGTCGGTGTGCAGCGCGTAGGCGAAGTCGACCGGCGTCGCGCCCGCGGGCAGGTCCACCACCCGGCCCTGCGGCGTCACCACGTAGATGGTGTCGTCGAGCGCTGCGGCCGCCGTGCGCTCGGCCCAGGTGCCGCGGTCCACCACCTCGTCGCGCCAGGCGAGGAGCTGGCGCAGCCACGCGATCTTGTCGTCGTGCGCGGTGTCGGCGCGCGTCGTGCGGCCCGACTCCTTGTAGCGCCAGTGGGCGGCGACGCCGAGCTCGGCGTGGCGGTGCATCTCGCGCGTGCGGATCTGCACTTCCAGCGTCTTGCCCCCGGGCCCCAATACCGCCGTGTGCAGCGACTGGTACAGGTTCTCCTTCGGGCGCGAGACGTAGTCGTCGAACTCGCGCTCGATCGGCTGCCACAGGTTGTGCACCACACCGAGCGCCGCGTAGCAGTCCTGCACCTCGGGCACGATGACGCGCAGCGCCCGCACATCGTGCAGCTGCTCGAAGTCGACGCCCTTCAGCCGCATCTTGTTGCAGATGGAGTAGATGTGCTTCGGGCGCCCGCTCACCTCGCCCGCCACGCCCGCTGCGGCGAGCTCGCGCTCTAGCGTCGCCATGGCCTGCGCGATGTAGCGCTCGCGCTCGACGCGCCGCTCATCGAGCATGCGGGCGATACGCTGGTAGGTCTCGGGCTCGAGGAAGCGGAACGACAGGTCCTCGAGCTCCCACTTCAGCTGCCACACCCCCAAGCGGTTGGCGAGCGGGGCGTAGATGTCGAGCGTCTCGCGCGCGTGGGCCGCACGCTCGGCGCTCGGGTGCTTGGCGAACCAGCGCAGCGTCTGCGTGCGGCTGGCCAGCCGTATCAGCACCACGCGCACGTCCTCGACCATGCCGAGCACCATCTTGCGCAGCGCTTCGGACTGCTGCGCCGCGGTGGCGCGCGTCAGCACGCGCAGCTGGTAGAGCTTCTCGGCGCCCGCGGCGAGCGCCGCGATCTCGGCGCCGAATCGCGCGCCGAGCGCGTCACCCGCGGCGAGGTACTTGGGCGCGGCGAACAGCACCCCGGCGGCGCGCGCCGCCGGATCGACGCCGATGGCGGCGAGGCTCGCGGCGAGCCCGAGCGCGTGCGGCCACACCGGCTCCCCGGTGGAGAGCAGCTGCCCCTCGTAAAGCGGCCCGGCGAACTCCAGCGCCTGCGCGACGAGCGCGCGTTCCTCGGGCGCCAGGCCCTCGGTGAGCGGTTCGAGCGGCGTGGCGCTCGTTTGCAGGTGCAACTGCGCCACGGAGACCATGCAGGTATTGTAGCGGGACCATGCCGGACGTTCGATGGGTTGGCTGAGAAACTGGCGGCGCCGGCGCACGCTCGCGCGCCACAAGGTCGACACGGCACTGTGGCGCGCGGTGCTCGCGCAGCTGCCGTTCCTGCACGGGCTGTCGGCCGACGAGACGCGGCGCCTGCGCGCGCTGGCGATCCTGTTTCTCGCCGAGAAGCAGTTCAGCGGTGCGCACGGCTTTCAGGTCACCGACGCGATGCGCCTGTCGATCGCGGTGCAGGCCTGCCTGCCGGTCCTCGAGCTCGGCATCGGGCGCTACGACGGCTGGAGCGAGGTGATCGTGCATCCGGGGGACTTCCGCGTGCCCATCTCGGAAACAGATGATCACGGCGTGGTGCACGAGTTCGACGACGAGCGCGCGGGCGAGTCCTGGCCCGGCGGGCCGGTGGTGCTGTCCTGGGACGCCGCCGCCAACGCCACCGACATCAGCGTCGTGATCCACGAGTTCGCGCACAAGCTCGACATGGCGAACGGCGCGGCCGACGGCATGCCGCCGCTGCACGCCGACATGGATCCCCGCGCCTGGACGGAAACGTTCCGCGTCGCCTACGAGGGCTTCTGCGACGCCGTGGACCGCAGCAAGGAGACCTGGCTCGATCCGTACGCCGCGGAGGATCCGGCCGAGTTCTTCGCCGTCGTCAGCGAGGCGTTCTTCGAGGCGCCGAACGAGACGCGCCGGCGCTATCCCGACGTCTACGAGCAGCTGCGGCGGTTCTACCGGCAGGATCCCGCGGCGCGGCTTGCCACGTGAAAACGCTCCTCATCGTCTACCACACCGCCGGCGTGAAGAACGCGCAGATGGCGCAAGCCGTCGCGCGCGGCGCGCAGACCGAGGACGGAGTGCGCGTGGTGCTGAAGCGCTGCGCCGAAGCCGGCCCCGAGGACGTTCTGAACGCCGACGGCCTGATCCTCGGCACGCCGGAGAACTTCGGCTACATGTCGGGGATGATGAAGGACTTCCTCGAGCGCATCTTCTACGCGTGCGAAGGCAAAGTCGAAGGCCGGCCGTGGGCGCTCTTCGTCGGCACCGGGCTCGACGGCGCGGGCGCGGTGAGCTCGGTCGAGCGCATCGTCACCGGGCTCAGGCTGAAGAAGATCGGCGAGCCGATCGTGGTGGTCAAGGAGCTCGAGCCCGAGCACGTGACCGCGCTGGAAGAACTCGGCGCGGCGATGGCGGCCGGACTCGCCGCCGGGATCCTCTAGAGCGCGACGCGCGGCGCGCCGGGCGCGCCGGGCGCGAGCCGCCCGTCGTCCGCCGGCTCGCCCGGCACCTGGCGCACCGGCACCACGCCCGCCCAGATCGGCAGCTGATAGTCCTCGGGCTCGTCGATCGGCCCGCCGGTTCTCACCTTGGCCACCGCCTCGTCGATGTGCAGGCCGAAGACGCTCATCGCCTTCAGCTCCTGCTTGTTCACCGGGCGCAGGTTCTTCCAGTGCCCGGGGTAGATACGCTCGACGAACTCTTCCATCCTGGCGAGCTTTTCCTCGGGCGCGGTGACCTTGTACGGCTTGCCGAAAAGCATCGCCGAGCGGTAGTTCACCGACATGTGGAAGCCCGAGCGCGCCACCACCAGGCCGTCGAAGTGCGTCACCGTGAGGCACACCTCGGGCGATTTCTCCAGCGCGAGCAGCATCTTGCTCTTGGAGGAGCCGTGCCAGTAGACGGCGTCGCCTTCGCGCCAGTAGGCGGTCGGCGTGACGTAAGGGTGCTTGTCGATGACGTAGCCGAGGTGGCAGACGAAGCCCGCATCGAGGATCGCGTACAGCGTGTCGCGGTCGTAGTGGCCGCGCTTGGGCAGGCGGCGGATCTTCGTGCGCGCGGTGCGCTTCAGTTCTTTCACTCTGGGCTCCCGGGGAGAGAAATCATCTTAGCAGCCGCGCGGTAGACTCGCGCATGGCCTGGGACGCGCGCGCCGCCTACGACACCCTCACCGGGGGCATGACTCGCGCGCTGCGCGTGGACGAGCTTTGCCGGCTCGCCGCGGAACGCTTTCCGGGGCGGGTGCCGGGCGAGGCCGAGCTGGCGGCGGAAGCGAAGCTGCCGCAGCGCGACAAGAAGGGAATGGAGAAGGCGCAGGGGCGCTTTCTCGCCGCGGTGCTCGCCGATCCGCGCGCCGGCGAGCACCTGTGCCGCTCGATGCTCTTGCCGCGGGAAGACTCGAAGAAATACCTGGCGCAGTTCGAGGCCAAGGGCGAGCTCGAGCTGAACGGCGCGCATCTCGCGCGCCGCGGCAAGGCGGCGATCCTCACCATGCGCAATCCGCGCTACTTGAACGCCGAGGACGAGACCACGCTCGACGGGATGGAGATCGCCGTCGACGTGGCGCTGCTCGATTCGAAGAGCGAGCTCTGCGTGCTGCGCGGCGACACTGTCACGCACACCAAGCACGCCGGCAAGCGCGTCTTCGGCGCCGGCATCAACCTCACGCACTTGTACCAGGGCAAGATCCGCTACCTCTGGTACCTGATCCGCGATCTGGGCTTCGTCAACAAGTTCTATCGCGGCCTCGCGCTGCCCGGCGTGCATCCGGAGGAAGACTCGATCGAGAAGCCCTGGGTGGCGGCGGTGGAGAACTTCGCCATCGGCGGGCACTGCCAGATCCTGCTCACCATGGACTACGTGATCGCGGCGGAAGACGCGTACATGACGCTGCCCGCGCGCAAGGAAGGCATCATCCCCGGCGCGGCGAACCTGCGGCTGCCGCGCTTCGTCGGCCCGCGCGTCGCGCGCCAGGCGATCCTCGCCGGGCGGCGGCTCGATTGCGCCTCGCCCGAGGGGCGCAGGATCTGCGACGAGATCGTGCCCGAGACCGGCATGGACCCGGCGATCGACAGCCTGATCGCGCTGCTCACCGATTCCGGCGTGGTGAGCGCGGCGGGCAACCGGCGGGCGCTGCGCTCGGGCGAGGAGCCGCTCGAGCAGTTCAGGAGATACATGGCCGTGTACGCGCGCGAGCAGGCCGTGTGCCACTTCAGCCCGGCGCTGATCGCCAATCTGGAGAAGCACTGGGACGCGGCGAACCGGCGCGGCTGATTCAGGCGAGCAGGAACTCCCGCACGACCGCGATCTGGTCCGCGTGCAGCAGCGTCGGCGCGTGGCCGATGCCGGGCAGCTCCACCAGCTTCGCCCGCGGCCCGCGCTCGGTCATCGCCTGCGCCGTCTCGCGCGTCAGCAGGTCCGACTGCGCGCCGCGGATCACCAGGGTCGGGCACGCCACCGCGTCCCACAGCTCCCACATCTCCAGGTCCTTGTCGGGCATGTGCTTGCGGTAGGGCTCGGCGATCTTCGGGTCGTAGTGCAGGCGCCAGCTGCCGTCGGTGTTCTTCCGCAGCACCACTTCGGTGAGAAAGCGCCACTGCGCGTCCGTGTGCGGCCCGAACGGCGCCGACACCGCGCGCATCACCTTCTCCGCCGCCTCGATGGAAGGAAACGAAGGCGACTGACCGACGTACTGGCCGATCCGCTCGAGCGCCGCCTTCGCCACCACCGGCCCGGCGTCGTTCAGCACCAGCTTCGCCACCGGCGAGCCCTTCTGCGCGGCGAGCGCCATGCCGATGAGTCCCCCCATCGAGGTGCCCACCCACTGCACGCGCTCGACGTCGAGGCGCGCCACGAGCGTCACCATGTCCGAAACGTACTGCGGGATCTGGTAGAGCATCGCGTCGGCGAGCCACTCGGAGTCGCCGCGCCCGGCGACGTCCGGGCACACCACGCGGTAGCGCCCGCAAAGCGCGCGCGCCAGGTTGTCGAAGTCGCGCGCGCAGCGCGTGAGGCCATGCACGCAGATCACGACGTCGGGATTGTGCGCCTCGCCCCACTCCAGGTAGGCCATGCGGTGCAGGCCCGCGCTCGAGGCGCACTGCACGCGCTTCTCGCGCGGCAGCACCGCTAGGCCGGGCCGCGGTCCCCGGTCCACTTGTCCACCAGCTTGCCCGCTTCGATCGCGGCGCCGCCGCGCGCGCCGTCCTTGTCCCACTCGACTTCCACGCGCAGCTCCTCGAAGGCGCGCGTCGCCTCGACGAACGCCGGGAACGGGATGCCGCGGGCGATCTCGAAGCGATACTCGAGCTCGCCGGGGCGGTGGTGCTCGGTGTAGTTCTCGGCGTCCATGTCGCGCACCATCAGGAAGCGCACGCGCTCGCGGAACTCCTCGAAGCGCCCGGCCGCGCCGGTGACGCGCACCACCGCCGTGAACGCCATCAGCCGCCGTACTTGAACGACAGCGACAGGCGCGCGCGGAACTGTGTCACCTTGCCGTCCTCCACCTTCACGTCGAGCTTGGTGACTTCCGCGATGCGCAGGTCGCGCAGCGAGCTGGCAGCGGTCTTCACCGCGTTCTTCGCCGCTTCTTCCCACGAATTGGGGCTGGTGCCGATTACGTCGGTGACCCGATAGACCGCGTTGTCGCCTTTGGCCATGTGCGCCTCCTGGAAGTTGGACGGGAGAACCCCCGCGGGGCCAGTGTACGCCGGAGGCGCGGGGACGTGCCAGTAGCGCGCGCGGCGCGCGCGCTCGCGCTCGGCTGCGAGGCCCGCGGGAGACAGTCGCAGCGTGAGCGCCCCGTCGCGGTCGGTGCGCAGCAGCTGCGCGCCCGCTGCGGCATAGCGCGCCCGCACTTCGGCCGCGGGATGGCCGAAGCGGTTGCGATAGCCGGCCGAAGCCACTGCGAGGCGCGGGCGCACTGCGTCGACGAACGGCGCCGAGGACGAGCTGCGGCTGCCATGGTGCGGCACGAGGAGCGCATCGGCGCGCACCACGCCGTCGCGCAAGAGCGCGAGCTCGGTGCCGCGCTCGATGTCGCCGGTGAGGAGCATCGCGCTGCCGTCCGTGCTCACCTTGAGCACGCAGCTTTCGTCGTTCCTGCGCCGCGCCGTGCGCCCCGGCGCCGGATGCAGTATTTCGAACCGCACGCCGTCCCACGTCCAGGACGTGCCGCGCTGGCAGCGTTTGGGCCCCGGTGCGAGCGCGAGCAGCGGGTGGCCATCGGGGAGCGAGTGCAGCAGCGCGTCCGCCTCGAAGCCTTCGAGAATCGAGCGCGCGCCGCCCACATGGTCGCTGTCGTCGTGCGTGAGCACCAGCGCGTCGAGCCGCGCCACGCCGAGCGCACGCAGCGCGGGCGCGACGATGCGCTCGCCACTGTCGGTCTCGCCGTAGGCGGGGCCTGCATCGTAGAGCAGCGCGTGGCGTTCGGTTCGTACCAGCACCGCGAGCCCCTGGCCCACGTCGAACGTGGTCACCCAGGCTTCGCCCGGCGCCGGCGCCGGCGGCGGCAGCGCGACCAGGGGCAGCATCAGCGCGAGGCCGGCGCCGCGCCACGGAAAGCCGCGCGGCATGAGAAGCCATGCTACGCCGGCGAGCGCGGTGAGCGTCGCCCAGAGCGGCGGAACGTGCTGCTGCCAGAGCGCTCCCGGGAGCGCCGCGCACCACTCGAGGTAGGCGAGGAGCCACTGCACCAGCCACTGCGCCGCGTGCAGCAGCGCGTCCACGGGCAGCACGGCGGCGGCGAGCGCGAGCGGCGTGATCACCGCCGATACGAGAGGAATGGCGAGCGCGTTGGCGAGCGGGCCCGCCACCGAGACCTGGGCGAAGAGGATCAGCGCCGCCGGCGCGAGGCCCACGGTGATGGCCCATTGCACCCGCAGCCACTGCCGCCAGCGCGGCTCGGGCTGCGTCCAGCCCGTGCCGACATGAAAGATCAGCGCCACCGCGCCGAACGAGAGCCAGAAGCCCGGCTGCAGCACGGCCCAGGGATCGAGCGCGCACACCAGGGCGAGCGCCAGCGCGAGCGTGCGCGCCGGCGAGGCGATGCGCCCGCTCCACAGCGCCAGCGCCACCACGCTCACCATATAGAAGGTGCGCTGCGCCGGCACGGCGAAGCCGGCAAGGAGCGTATAGGCGAACGCCGCGGCGATGGCGGTTGCGGCCCCCGCCTTTCGCGCCGGCAACGCGAGCGCCAGGCGCGGCACGCGCCGCCACAGTGCCGAGGCGAGCCACGCGGCGAGGCCCGAGACCAGCGTCACGTGCAGCCCCGAGATGCTCATCAGGTGCGTGACGCCGGTGCGGCTGAACAGGCGCCATTCCTCGTTGGCAATGGCGCGCTGCTCGCCCACCGCGAGCGCTGAAAGGATGCCAGCGGCGGGCGTCGCGCCGAGAACGGCGTGAAAGCGCACGCGCACTGCGGCGCGCGCCTGCGCGATGCGGTCGACGAAGCTGTTGCGTGCGCCGAGGCGCCGAGCGCTTTGCGGCGCGCGCACGTAGCCCGTGGCGCCGATGCCGCGCTCGGTGAGCCAGGCTTCGTAGTCGAAGCCGTGCGGGTTGAGCGGGCCGTGCGGGCGCTTCAGGCGCAGGGTGAGCAGCCAGCGCTCGCCCGGCTGCAGCTCGGGCGGCGGCTCGCCGGCCAGGTCCTCATACCAGAAGAGCAGGACCCTGCCGGGCAGTCGCGCGGTCGACGACTCGGGCTCGAACTCGAAGCGCAGGCCGCGCTCGGCGGCGGCGGGCAGCCCGGAAACGACGCCCGCCACCTCGACGTCCTTGCCTTCCAGCTCGGGCGCGAGGCGGTCGGCGAGGCGCAGGTGCGCGGCTCCCGCCGCCCACAGGAAACCTGCGGCGAATGCCGCGGGCACGACGAGCGCGCGCCGCCACGCGGCGAGCGCCGCGCAGGCCGGCAGCGCGCCGAGCCAAGCGAGCGCGGGCAGCGCCGCCTGCTGCTGCAGGAGCAGCACCCCGGCGGTGAAGGCGAGCGCGGCCGCGGTCATCTAGAATCAACGCGCCGGCGACGCGCCGGATGACCGATGCCACGCAAGTTCTTCCGCAAGTACCTGCCGAGCGCCGACGAAGTGCGCGGCAACCGCCTCGCGGCCCTGTTCGGCAAGTTGCTGCACGACCCGAACTTGTGGCACCTCAACCGCGATTCGGTGGCCGGCGCGGTGGCGATCGGGCTGTTCGCGGGCCTCGTGCCGGGGCCGCTGCAGATGCTGGCCGCACTCGCCCTCGCCATTCCCTTCCGGCGCAACCTGCCGGTGGCGCTGCTGACGACCTTCTACACCAACCCGCTCACCATCGTGCCGCTCTACGTGCTCGCCTACGGCTACGGCAGCCTGCTCCTCGGACGCGACGTGAGGCGGCTGCCCGTCGAGCCGTTCGAGATGGACTGGGCGAACTTCTTCGACTCGATGGCGCGGCTCGCCGACTGGACGCTCGCGCTCGGCAAGCCGCTCGCGCTCGGGCTGGTGGCGCTCGCGCTGACGCTCGCCGTGCTGGGATACCTGCTCGTGCAGCTCGGCTGGCGCGCCTACGTGGTGCTCGCCTGGCGCGCGCGCCGCGAGAAGCGGAGGCGCCGGTGACGCACGCGGAGTTCGTCGCCGCCTATCGCGAAGGGCGGCTCAAGGTACAGGTGGATCGCGAGGCTGCGGCGCGCCATGTCTCAGCGCGGCTCATGCTGCCCGTCGTGCTGCTGCCCTTGCTCGGGATCGCCGTGGCGCTGGCGCTGGTGGGCCACTACGTGATCGGGGGACTGGTGTTCGCGGCCGCGCTCGGCCTGCGCTTTGCAGTGCGCCGCACCGCCCCCGGCTTCGTCCTGCAGCGCGCCCTCGCCGACGAACCCTTCTACGCCGAAGCCGTCGCCTCGCGACTACTTAAATAGGGACAGACCTCATTTTTCTTTTCGTATATGCAGTCGCGTATCAAGAAAGAAAAATGAGGTCTGTCCCTATTTAAGTGTTCCGTTGTCGAGGTGGAGGACGCGCTCGGCGCGCCCGGCGAGCGCCGTGTCGTGGGTGACGATGACGAAGGCGGTGCCGCGCGCGGCGGAGAGTTTCAGCATCGCCTCGAACACCTCGTCCGCGGTGTTCGAGTCGAGGTTGCCGGTGGGCTCGTCGGCGAGCACGCACGCCGGCTCGGTCACCAGCGCGCGCGCGAAGGCGGCGCGCTGGCGCTCGCCGCCCGAGAGCTCGCCCGGCAGGTGCTCGACGCGCGCCGCGAGGCCGATCTCGGCGAGCGCCGCCTGCGCGCGCTCGAGCGCCGCGCCGCGCGCCATGCGCCGGATGAAGAGCGGCATGGCGACGTTCTCGAGCGCCGTGAACTCGGGCAGCAGGTGGTGGAACTGGTAGACGAAGCCGAGCGTTTCGTTGCGCACGCGCCCGCGCTCGGCCTCGTCCATCTCGGCAAACGGCCTGCCCCGCACTTGCACCGTGCCCGCGCTCGGCACGTCGAGCCCGCCGAGCAGGTGCAGCAGCGTCGACTTGCCCGAGCCCGACTTGCCCATGATCGCCACGCGCTCGCGCGCGCGCACCGCGAAATCCACGCCGCGCAGCACCTCGACCGGCGCCGGGCCCTGGTAGGTCTTCTTCAGGCCGGCACAGGCGAGCACCGCGTCACTCATAGCGCAGCGCCTCCGCCGGATTGACGCGCGAGGCGCGCCAGCTCGGATACAGCGTGGCGACAAGCGACAGCACGAGCGACACCGCGCACACGATCGCCACGTCCATAAACTCGACCTTCGAGGGCAGGTCCGGGATCTGGTAGACGTCCTTCGACAGGAACTTGAAGCCGAGCACCGTCTCGAGCGCGGGAACGACGACGTCGACATTGAAGGCGAGCGCGAGGCCGCCAGCGAAGCCGAGCAGCGTGCCGATGACGCCAATCACGCTGCCCTGCACGATGAAGATCTGCATCACGGAGCGCGGCGCCGCGCCGAGGGTGCGCAGGATGGCGATGTCGGCCTGCTTGTCGGTCACCAGCATCACCAGCGTCGACACGACGTTGAAGGCGGCCACGGTGATGATCAGCACCATGATGATGAAGATCATGCGCTTTTCGATCTCGATGGCGCGGAACAGATTCGGGTTGGCCCGCGTCCAGTCGGAGGCTTCCAGGCCGCGCTCGGAACGCAGCGTGATCTCGCGCGCGACCCCGCGTGCCTCGAGGGGGTCGTCGAGCTTCAAGCGCACGCCCGACACCGCGTCGCCGATCTGGTACAGGCGCTGCGCGTCGGCGAGGTGGATGAGGGCGAGCGCGGCGTCGGCTTCCGCGTAGCCGACGTCGAAGATGCCGACCACCGTGAACTGCTTGAGCCGCGGGATCACGCCCGCCGGGGTGACGCTGCCGCGCGGGATGATGAGCACCAGCTTGTCGTCGATGTAGGTGCGCAGCGCGCGCGCCAGGTCGCCGCCGATCACGACGCCGAACTCGTCCGCCCGCAGCGCCTCGAGGCTGCCGGCGCGCATGTGCTGCGCGATGTCGGTGACCCGCGACTCCGGCCCCGGCAGGATGCCGCGTCCCAGCACGCCGCGCGCGGCGCCGCTCACCGTGACCATGGCCTGGCCGTGCACGTACGGCGCGCTCGCCTGCACGCGCGGCAGCGCCGCGACCTCCTGGGCCACGCCCTCCCAGTCGGCGAGCCCGCCGCGCGGGTCGTACACCTGCACGTGCGAGGCCACGCCGAGGATGCGCGTGCGGATCTCCTCCTGGAAGCCGTTCATCACCGACAGCACCACGATCAGCGCCGCCACGCCGAGCCCGATCCCGGCCATCGAGATGAGCGAGATGAAGCTGATGAAGTGGTTGCGCCGCTTGGCGCGGGTGTAGCGCAGGCCGACGAGGAGTTCGTACCGCACGGGGCCACGAGAATACTACAATCGCTGCGATGGACCCCGACGATGCCGCGGCGCTGGCGCGGCTGCTGCGCACCGGGCGCGTGGCGCACCTCGGCACGCTGCGCCAGGGCGCGCCGCTTGCGTCGATGACGCTGTATCTCGCGGCGCCCGACTTCAGCGCCTGCTACGTGCACGTGAGCCGCCTCGCCTGGCACACGCAGGACATGCAGGCCGATCCGCGCGTCGCGCTGTCGGTGTCCGAAACCGACGACGGCCGCGAGGACCCGTTCACGCTTGCACGCGTCACGATCCGCGGCGTGGCCGAGGCGCTCGGCGCCGAGCCTGGACTGACGCAGGCGTGGCTGGCGCGCTTCCCGGCCCAGGCCGTGAACTTCGAGCTCGGCGACTTTTCCTTCTGGCGCATCGTGCCGCACGACGCGCGCTTCGTCGCCGGGTTCGGGCGCATCCACAACCTCTCGGCCGCCGAGCTCGCCGCGGCGGCGCGCGTGTGAGCGCGCTCCTCGCCCTCGCCCTCGCGGCGGCGCCCTGCGCGGTCGAGCCCGAGTGGCGCAACGAGGGCGTGGTGCAGCTTCTGCCCGCCTGCGCGCCGGGGTACACGCCGACGCTGGAAGGCGTGCGCACGGCGCTGCGCCAGGCGGGCCGGCGCGGGGAGCTCGTCGTCGGCTTCGGGCGCGTGGCGCACTACCCGTGGCTGTCGTCGTTCCTCGCGCGCCAGGCCTCAGCGTCGCGCCACTGGCCCGAGGAGCGCGCCGCGCCCGAGGGCTACGTCACGCGGGCCCTCATGGGCATGCCGGAGTTCACGGCGCTCTTCGATCCGGCATGGCGCATCGCGAGCATCGTGGTGCAGGACGTGCGCACGAAGCCGGCCGCCGAGCTCGACCTGCCGCAGGGCCATCCGCTGCCGCCGGACTTCCTGCTGCCGTACGATGCGGAGCTCGTCGTGACGCTGGTGCGCTGACATGGTGACGGTCTATGGCATGGCGGACTCGGGCAACTGCTACAAGGTGAAGCTCGCGCTCGAGCAGCTGAAGCTCCCCTACCAGTGGATCGAGGTGAGCACCACCAGGGGCGAAACGCGCACCCGGGAGTTCCTCGCGCGCAACCCGAACGGCCAGGTGCCGACGCTGCAGCTCGAGGACGGCGCATACCTGCCCGAGTCGGGCGCGATCCTTTGGTACCTCGCCGAGGGCACCCCGCTCCTGCCCGCCGAGCGCCTCGCGCGCGCGCGCGTGCTGCAGTGGATGTTCTTCGAGCAGTACAGCCACGAGCCGTGCATCGCGGTGGCGCGCTCGATCCTGCGCTACCAGCCGCCCGACTCGCCGCGCCGTGCCGAGCTGCCGCGGCTGCAGGAGCGCGGGCACAAGGCGCTCGGCGTGATGGCGCAGCAGCTGGAGAAGTCGGATTTCTTCGCCGGGTCGAAGTACTCGATCGCCGACATCGCGCTCTACGCCTACACGCACTGCGCGGCTGATGGCGGCTTCGAGCTCAAGCGCTACCCGGCGGTGCTCGCCTGGCTGATGCGCGTGAAATCGCAGCCGGGGCACGTGCCGCTCGGCTAGCTTTTGCGGTAGAGTCGCAGTACTGGATGGATATCCATATCTGGGCTTGGTTCGCTCCCGTGCTGGCCGACACCCCCCTCGCCATCGTCGACCTGGAAACCACCGGCGCGCACCCGCTGCACGACCGCGTCACCGAAGTGGCGGTGATCGAGGTCGAGCACGGCGAGGTGCGGGACGAATGGTCCACGCTGGTCAACCCCGAGTGCGCGATCCCCGGGGCGATCCAGGCGCTCACCGGCATCACCAACGACATGGTGGCGGGCGCGCCGACCTTCGCTCGCCTGGCGCAGGAGCTGCACGAGCGCCTCGACGGGCGCGTGCTCGTCGCGCACAACGCGCGCTTCGACTACGGCTTTCTGCGGCAGGAATTCCAGCGCGTGGGTCTCGCGTTTCGCGCGAAGACGCTGTGCACGGTGAAGCTCTCGCGGCGACTGTACCCGGAGCACGCGCGCCACAACCTCGACAGCCTCATCGCGCGCCATAACCTGGATTGCCGCGCGCGCCACCGCGCGCTCGGCGACGCCGAGGCCGTGTGGCAGTTCCTGCGCCTCGCCGCCGAGGAGCGCGGCGAGGAGGTGCTGGCCGTGGCGGCGCGCCAGGTGGCGAAGCAGCCCTCGCTTCCCGCGCACCTCGACCGCGCCATGGTGGACGCGATCCCCGAGGCGCCGGGCGTGTACCTGCTCTACGGCGAATCGGGCGCGCCGCTCTACGTGGGCAAGAGCATCGACATGCGCGCGCGCGTGCTCTCGCACTTCGCCGACGACCTGCGCTCGCCGCGCGAGATGCAGCTCGCGCGCGAGGTGCGCCGCGTCGAGTGGCAGCGCACCGCGGGCGAGCTCGGTGCGCTGCTGCGCGAGGCGCAGCTGGTGAAGGAGCTGCTGCCCGTCTTCAACCGGCAGCTGCGGCGCCCGGCGGATCTCTGCGGCTTCGCCTTCGACGCAAAGCGCCTGCGCCTCGTGCACGACTTCGACGCCGAGGGCATCGCGCACGTGCACGGCCTGTTCCGCAGCCGCCGCGCGGCGCTCGCCGCGTTGCGCGGCCTCGCCGACGCGCACGGCCTCTGCCTGCAGTCGCTCGGGTTCGAGACCGCGCGCAAAGGCGCGTGCTTCCGGCACCAGATCCGGCGCTGCGCGGGCCTGTGCGCCGGGCAGGAATCGGTGCACGCGCACCACGCGCGCCTCGCCACTGCCCTTGCGGGCCTGAAGAACGCCGCCTGGCCCTGGCGCGGGCCGGTGGGCGTGGTGGAGGAAGACGCGGCGCGCGAGGCGACCGAGGTGCACGTGGTGCACCAGTGGTGCTACGTCGGCACGGCGCGCGCCGAGGACGAGGTGCCGGCGCTGCTCGAGTCGGCGCGTCGCCCGCGCTTCGATCTCGACCAGTACAAGATCCTGCAGCGCCACCTGCGGGCGCGCCGCGCGCGCGTCGTGGAGCTCGCGTGCACGTCGAGCTGATGGTGCCGGGGGTGTTCGCCGCGCCGCCGGGGCCGCGCCGCCCGGCGCTGGAGCTGCTGCTCGCGCGCGCGCGCGTGGTGCACGCCGACCCCGAGAGCGCCGAGACCTGGCTCGGCCGCGGCTTCGGCCAGGAACAGTTGCCCGCCGGCGCGCTCACCGCGGGCGCGCCCGGCTTCTGGCTGCGCGCCGATCCCGTGCACCTGCGCGTGCTGCGCGACCGCGTCGTCATCGTGCCGCTCGCCGGGCTCGCGCCCGAGACCGCGGCGGCGCTCGTCGCGACGCTCAACCGCCACTTCGCCGGCCGGCACGAGTTCCGCGCGCCGCACCCGGATCGCTGGGTAATGTCGAACGCGCCGGAGGCGCTTCGGTCGAGCCCGCCCGCGCCGCTTCGAGCGCCGCCGGCGCGCGCGCTGGCGGGCGCGGACTTCGGCGCGCACCTGCCGGCCGCGCCCTGGCCCGCGCTGCTGAACGAGATCCAGATGGCGCTGCACGAGCACCCGGCGAACGAAGGACGCGAGCTGGAGGTGAACGGCGTATGGCTGTGGGGCGCGGGCGAGCTGCCCGCGACGGCCACGGCGCCCTGGCGCTCGGTGAGCGCCGAGGACCCGCTCGCGCTCGGCCTGGCGCGCATCGCGCGCCTCGCGCACCGCACGCCGCCGGCCTCGGCCACCGAGTGGCTCGCCGAGCTGCCCGAGGAAGGGCGCCACCTCGCCGCGTTCGACGCGCTGCACGAGTCGCTGGAGGCCGACTGGTTCGCGCCGCTCGTGGCCGCGCTGCGCGCGGGGCGCATCGGCATGCTGACGCTGCACGTGCCCGACGCCGGCTGCGCCTTCGAGGCGGTGCGCGCGGACCTGCGCCGCTTCTGGCGCCGCCCGCGCCCGCTGCAGGCCCATGCGCCTCGTTGAGCGCCCGTACGACGAGGTCGACCGGCGCGCGTTGATCAACGCCGGGCTGCACCCGGTGCTCGCGCGCGTGTACGCCGCGCGCCGCATCCGCTCGGCCGCCGAGCTCGAGGACGACGTGAAGCGGCTGCTGCCGCCCGCCTCGCTCGCGCGCTGCGGGGAAGCCGCGGTGCTGCTCGCCGACGCCATCGCCGCGCAGAAGAAGCTCCTCATCATCGCCGACTACGACGCCGACGGCGCCACCGCCTGCGCGGTGGGCGTGCGCGCGCTGCGTGCCATGGGCGCCAGCGTCGACTACCTGGTGCCGAACCGCTTCGAGCTCGGCTACGGCCTGACGCCCGAGCTCGTCGACATCGCCGCCGCGCGCAAGCCCGACCTGCTCATCACGGTGGACAACGGCATCGCGAGCGTCGAGGGCGTGGCGCGCGCGAGCGCGCTCGGCATCGCCACGCTCGTCACCGACCACCACCTGCCCGGCGCCGAGCTGCCGCGTGCCGCGTGCATCGTCAACCCGAACCAGCCCGGCTGCGGCTTCGCCTCCAAGGCGATCGCCGGCGTGGGCGTCATGTTCTACGTCATGCTCGCGCTGCGCGCCGAGCTGAGGACGCGCGGCGCGTTCAAGGACGGCAAGGAGCCCAACCTCGCCGCGCTCACCGACTTGGTCGCGCTCGGCACGGTGGCCGACGTGGTGCCGCTGGATGCCAACAACCGGATCCTGGTCGCCGAGGGCCTGAAGCGCATCCGCGCCGGGCGCGCACAGCCCGGGCTCGGCGAGCTGCTGCGCGCCGCGGGACGCGGCGCCGCGCAGGCCGGCGGTTTCGACCTCGGCTTCATCCTCGGCCCGCGCCTGAACGCTGCCGGCCGGCTCGCCGACATGAGCCTCGGCATCGAGTGCCTGGTCACCGACGACGCGGCGCGCGCCGCCAACTGCGCGCAGGAGCTCGACCGCCTCAACCGCGAGCGGCGCAGGATCGAAGCCGAGATGCTCGAGCAGGCGCGCGCGGCCGCCGATGCCATCGCCGAGGCGCCGGGCGCGGCGGTCGCGCTCTACGATCCCGCGTGGCATCCCGGCGTGGTCGGCATCCTCGCCTCGCGCCTCCGCGAGCGCCTGCACCGGCCGGTGATCTGCTTTGCGCGCGCGAACGAAACGGCGCAGTCGGGTCAACTTCGCGGCTCGGGCCGATCGATTCCGGGCTTTCACCTGCGCGACTGCCTCGACCTCGTCGCCAAGCGCGACCCCGGCCTCATCGTGCGCTTCGGCGGCCACGCGCAGGCCGCGGGCCTCACGCTGCGCGAAACGGACCTGTCGCGGTTTGGCGACGCTTTTGCGCGCGCCGCCGAGGAAACGATGCCGCGCGAGGCGCTCACGCGCACGGTGGAGACCGACGGCGCGCTCGAGCCGCAGCAATTTTCGCTCGGATTGGCGCAATTGCTCGAAGCGCGCGTATGGGGTCCGGGCTTTCCGCCGCCACTCTTCTGCGATACATTCGCGCTCGAAAGCCAGCGCGTGGTCGGCGAGAAGCATTCGAAGCTGCAACTCGTGAAGGACGGCCGCCGCCTGCAAGCCATGCGCTTCAACGCCCTCGACCCGCTGCCGACCCGCTTCCGCGCCGCCTACCGGCTGAGCGTGAACGAGTACAACGGCGTGCAGAGCGTGCAGGTGAGCCTCGAGCACGTGGAAGGCGCATGAGGCTGCTCGCGCTCCTCGCGCTCGCGCCGCTGCTGGTCCTTGCGCAGGACAAGCCGGTCGACGCCGGTCCCTACGTCCCCTCGCCGCAGAGCGTGGTTTCCGACATGCTGAAGCTCGCCGAGGTCGGCCCGGAGGACTTCGTCATCGACCTCGGCTCGGGCGACGGCCGCATCGTGCGCACCGCGGCGCTGATCTTTGGCGCGCGCGGCTTCGGCGTCGAGATCCGCGACGAGCTGGTGCGCCAGTCGAACGCCGACGCGGCGCGCGAAGGCATCGCCGACCGCGTGAAGTTCGTCAATGCGGATCTCTTCAAGACCGACGTCTCGCAGGCCACGGTGCTCACCATGTACCTGCTGCCGGACACGGTGAACCTGCTGCGCGAGAAGCTCCTGCGGGAGCTGAAGCCCGGCACGCGGGTGCTGTCGCACGACTACCCGCTCGCGGGCTGGATCCCGGAGAAGTACGTGCAGATGGACCTCGAGGACAAGGTGAAGATCAGCGGGGTCACCACCACCCTGATCTATCTGTACGTGGTGCCGGCGCAGGTCGGCGGCCGCTGGCAGGCGCGCGGTCCCGGCGGCGCCCTGACGCTCGACCTGAAGCAGCAGGTGACGCGCGTGTCGGGCAGCGCGCGGCACGCCGGCCGGGACAGCGCGCTCCAGGACGTGAAGCTGCGCGGCACCGAGCTCTCGTTCGGGCTCGGCGGCAAGACCTGGCGCGGGCGCGTGGACGGGGCGAGCATCGCGGGCGAGATCGAAGGCGGCGGCGCCTGGAGCGCCCGGCGTGGCAAGTGATGGAACGCAAGCGCGTCAATTCGTCGAAAGTGCGCGCGGTCGGCTACGACGAGCGCAGCCAGACGCTGGAGGTCGAGCTTTCGAACGGCCAGGTGTGGCAGTACTCGAAGGTCTACCCCGAGGTGTACCGCCGCTTCATGGCGGCGCCCAATCCCGCCACCTTCTACGAAGACAAGATTGCCGAGGACTATACGGGCCGGCGCGTTTAGCGCGCTCCTCGCCGCCGCAACGGCCGCGGCGGCCATCGAGCCCCCGTACGAAGCCGTGCAGCGCGGCGCCGACTGCAACCTGCGGCCCGACGGCAGCCTCGGCTGCCGCTACCGCGTCGGCAAAGACCTGGAGTTCGAGCTGCACCGCATCGGCGAGCGCGGCGTCGGGCTGCGCCTCACGCGCTCGAGCGAGGCGGGCGACTACCGCGCGGACCGCGAGATGATGTCGCGCTGCGTGTTCGTGCGCCACGGCGAGCGCGGGCGCGAGGCGGGCGGTGGCGAGTTCGACTACGCGTTCGTCTCCGGCCGCAACGGCTTCGTCTACCGCAGCCTGCGCGAGTGCAGGCTGGCGCGATGAGCGCGCAGCTCGTCGCGGTGCTGGTGCTCGCTGCGGCGTGGCTCGCCATCGGCGCCGCGGGTCTCGCGGCGCTGCACCGCCTGCACCTCGTCGCGCGCTGGCTGTTTCCCGCCGGCGGCGCAGTGGCGCTGCTCATCGCTGCGGCGGCGCTGCCGGCGCTGTGGGGCGCGCCGCAGGCGGTAGTGCTGCCGATCGGCCTGCCGGGTGCGCCGTTCCACTTCCGCCTCGACGGCCTATCGGCGTTCTTCCTGATCGTGCTGGGCGGCGCGGCGGCCGGCGTGTCGCTCTTTTCCGCGGGCTACTTCCGCAGCCGCGAAGGCACCGCGCCGGGTCTGCTGTGCCTGCAGTACCACGTGTTCCTCGCCGCCATGGCGCTGGTGATCCTGGCCGACGACGCCTACGCCTTCATGGTGATGTGGGAGACGATGGCGCTCGCCTCGTTCTTCCTCGTCATCACCAACCACCGCCTGCCCGAGATCCGTCGCGCGGCGTACTTGTACCTGCTCATCGCGCACATCGGCGCGCTCGCGATCCTGCTTTGCTTCGGCGTGCTGCAGGCAAACACCGGCGA
Organism: Burkholderiales bacterium; assembly: GCA_035459025.1. Lineage (GTDB taxonomy): Bacteria > Pseudomonadota > Gammaproteobacteria > Burkholderiales > SG8-39 > JAABQT01. Next base: position 64,574 of record DATHYT010000068.1, read on the forward strand.
CACCAGCTTCGCCGCCATGCGCGCGCAGACGCCCACGCCGTTCTGGGCCTCGGTCGCGTTCCTGCTCGCGCTCGCCGGCTTCGGCGCCAAGGCAGGGCTCGTGCCGCTGCACGTATGGCTGCCCGAGGCGCATCCGGCGGCGCCCTCGCCCGTATCGGCGCTGATGAGCGGCGTGATGCTGAAGACCGCCGTGTACGGGTTCCTGCGCGTCGCCTTCGACCTGCTGCCGGCGCAGCTCTGGTGGTGGGGGGTGCTCGCGCTCGCGCTGGGCCTGGCGAGCGCCGTGTTCGGCGTGGCATTCGCCGCGGTGCAGTCGGACATGAAGCGCCTGCTCGCCTGGTCCTCGGTCGAGAACCTGGGCCTTATCTTCGCCGGGGTCGGCCTCGCGCTCCTGTTCGCCGCGTACCGGATGCCGGCGGCGGCGGCGCTCGCGCTCACCGCGGCGCTCTACCACGTCGCGAGCCACGCGTTCTTCAAATCGCTGCTGTTCGTCGCCACCGGCGCCGTGCTGCACGCGACCAGCGAGCGCAGCCTCGGGCGCCTGGGCGGGCTGCTGCGCGTGATGCCGTGGGTGGGCTGGGCGTGCCTGGCCGGCGTGCTGGCGAGCGCCGGGCTGCCGCCGCTCGGCGGCTTCGTCTCCGAGTGGCTGCTGCTGCAGAGCTTTCTGTTCACGCCGGGGCTGCCCAACCCCTTCCTCAACATGCTGGTGCCGGCGGTGGCGGCAGTGATCGCGCTTGTCGCCGCGCTCGCGGGCTACGTGATGGTCAAGTTCTACGGCGTGATCTTCCTCGGCCGCCACCGCGAGGACAAGCTCGCCGCGGCGCGCGACGCGGGCTCCTGGGAGCGGCTTGGCATGGGCTGGCTGGTGGCGGGCTGCGTGGCGCTCGGCCTGTTCCCCGCGCTCGGCATCGGGCTCCTCGCGCCCGTCACCGAGCTCCTCGTGGGCGCGCGCCTGCCGGAGGCGGGCGGCTGGCTGCTGGTACCGGTGTCGGCGGCGCGCGCGAGCTACGGGCCGCTCATCTTCTTCGCCGGCGTGGCGGCGAGCGTCGGCCTCGCCTTCGTCCTGGTGCGGCGCCTGTACCACGGGCGGCTGCGGCGCGCGGCGCCCTGGGACTGCGGCTTCCCCTGGCAGACGGCGCGCATGCAGGACACCGCCGAGGGCTTCGGCCAGCCGGTGCGCCAGATCTTCGCGCCGCTGTACCGCATGCGCCGCCGCTTGCCGAGCGCGTTCGACGCCGAGCCGCGCTACGCGGTCGAGGTAGGCGACCATTTCTGGCACTGGCTGTACCTGCCGCTCGGGCGCCTGGTCGAGTCCACCGCGCGCGTCATCGGCACGCTGCAGCGCGGCCGCATCGCGCTGTACCTGGTGTACAGCTTTGCCACCGTGATCGCGCTGCTCGTCTGGGTGACGCGGTGAGCGCGCTCGGCCTCGCCTCGCAGGCGCTGGAGATCGTCGCCGCGCTCGCGCTGGCGCCGCTCTTTGCGGGCTGGGTCGCGCAGTGCCGCGCCTGGCTGCAGAGCCGCACTGCGCCCGGGCTGCTGCAGCCCTACCGCGTGCTGCATAAGCTCTTTAACAAGGACTCGGTGCTGGCGGCGCATGCGAGCCCGCTGTTCCGGATCGCGCCGTACGTGATCTTCGGCGCCATGACGCTCGCCTGCGGCATCGTGCCGACGCTCTCGACCGAGCTGCCGCTCTCGCCCGCAGCCGACGCCATCGCGCTGGTGGGCCTGTTCGCGCTCGCCCGCGTGTTCGCCGCGCTCGGGGCGATGGATATCGGCACCGCCTTCGGCTCGCTCGGCGCGCGCCGCGAGATGCTGGTCGGGTTCCTCGCCGAGCCGGCGCTGCTGATGGTGTTCTTCACCGCCGCGCTGATCTCGGACTCGACCTCGCTCACCACCATCGTGCGCACGCTCTCGGCGCGCGAGATCGGCATCCAGCCGAGCCTCGCGCTCGCCGCCGTGGCGCTCGTGATGGTGGCGCTCGCCGAGAACGCGCGCGTGCCGGTGGACAACCCGGCCACGCACCTCGAGCTCACCATGGTGCACGAGGCGCTGATCCTCGAGTACTCGGGGCGCCACCTGGCGCTCCTCGAGTGGGCCGCGGCGCTCAAGCTCTTCGCCTACGCGTGCATCGGCATGGCGCTGTTCGCGCCCTGGGGCCTGGCGCACGCGCAGGCGCCGCTCGCGCTCGTCACCGCGCTGCCGGTGCTGGTGGCGAAGCTCGCTGCGGCCGGGTTGCTGCTCGCCCTGCTCGAGACCGTGAGCGCAAAGATGCGCATCTTCCGCGTGCCCGAGTTCCTCGGCATGGCGTTCATGCTGGCGGTGATCGCCATGCTGGTGAAGATCCTGCTCGGCGGCAGCGCGCCATGACCGGGCTGATGCCGCAGCTGGTGAACCTGTTCGCGGCGCTGCTGCTGCTCCTTGCCTTCGCCATGCTGGCGCAGCGGCGCATCCTGTCGCTGATTCATCTGTACACGCTGCAGGGCGTGGTGCTGGTCGCGGCGGCCGCGGTGATGGGCTACGCCACGCGCCAGCCGCACCTGTACGTCTCGGCCGCGCTGACGCTCGCGCTCAAGGTGCTGCTGATCCCGTGGCTGCTGCATCGCGTGATCGACCGCCTCAACGTGCGCTGGGACGTCGAGATGCTGATCAACGTGCCCACGACGATGCTCGCCGGCATCATGCTCGTCATCTTCGCCTTCTACCTCGCGGCGCCGATCTCCGCGCTCGCTCCGTCGATCGCGCGCGGCACGCTCGGCATCGCGCTCGCCTGCGTATTGCTCTCGTTCATGATGATGATCACGCGCTCCAAGGCGGTGCCGCAGGTGATCGGCTTCCTCGCCATGGAGAACGCGCTCTTTTTCGCCGCCACCGCCGCGACCTACGGCATGCCGATGGTGGTCGAGCTCGGCATCGCGCTCGACGTGCTGGTCGGCATCCTGATCCTCGGCGTGTTCCTGTTCCAGATCCGGGAGCAGTTCGACAGCCTCGACATCCGCCACCTGGAGAAGCTCAAGGATGACTAGCGCCGTCGCGCTCGGCTTTCTCCTCGGCCTGCCGCTCGCCGGCGCGCTCGCGCTCGCGCTCGCCGGCCACCGGCGCCGGGCGCCCGAGGCGAACATCGCCTTCAGCGCCGGCACCTTGCTCGCCGCGGTCGTGCTCACCGCGCGCGTCGCCGCGGCCGGCCCGGTGTTCGTGCTCGGGCGCGCGTTCTACATCGACGCGCTGAACGTTTTCCTGGTCGCGCTCACCGCCTTCGTCGCGCTCACCACGGCGATCTTCTCGCGCCCCTACATGCGCGTCGAGCAGGAGCACGGGCGCATGAATCCGCGCCGGCTGCGGCTCTACCACAGCATGTACCAGCTGTTCAGCTTCACCATGCTCCTTGCGCTCACCACCAACAACATGGGCCTCCTGTGGGTCGCGCTGGAGGCGGCGATGCTCGCCACGGTGCTCCTGGTGAGCGTGTACCGTAGCGCCGCGAGCCTCGAGGCGGCGTGGAAGTACTTCATCCTGTGCGGCGTCGGCATTGCGCAGGCGCTCTTCGGCACGGTACTGCTCTATATGGCGGCCGAGCGCGCGGGCGCGGGCGAGCACGGCACGCTCCTCTGGACGCACCTCGACGCCGTCAAGGCGAGCCTCGACCCGCGCATCATGGCGCTCGCCTTCGCCTTCCTGTTCGTCGGCTACGGCACCAAGGTCGGCCTCGTGCCGGTGCACAACTGGCTGCCCGACGCGCATGCCGAAGGCCCGACGCCGGTGTCGGCGGTGCTCTCGGGGCTGCTGCTGAACGTCGCGCTCTACGCCGTGCTCCGCTGCAAGGTGCTCGCCGACGGCGCGCTCGGCCCGGGGCTCGCCGGGCAGATGATGATGGCCTTCGGCCTCATCTCGGTGGTGGTGGCGGCGTTCTTCCTCTCGCGCCAGCGCGACGTGAAGCGCATGTTCGCCTACTCCTCGATCGAGCACATGGGGCTCATCACCTTCGCCTTCGGCGTCGGCGGGCCGATCGCCACCTTCGCGGGCCTGCTGCACATGACGGTGCACTCGCTCGTCAAGTCGGCGATCTTCTTTGCCATCGGGCACGCCGCGCAGCACGCCGGCACCCAGGTGATGAGCGAGATCCGGGGGCTGGTAAAGGCGAACCCGAGCGTGGGCTGGGGACTGATGCTCGGCTCGCTCGCCATCCTCGGCATGCCGCCCTTCGGCGTGTTCGCGAGCGAGTTCCTGATCCTCACCACGACGATGCGCGAGCAGCCCTGGGCGGCGCCTTTCCTGCTCGCGGCCCTGGGCGTCGCGTTCGCCTCGGTGCTGCAGCGCGTGCAGCCGATGGTGTTCGGCGAAACGGAGCTGAAGCCGCTGCCGCAGCCGCCGGCGCTGATCCCCGTGTTCGTGCACATCGGGCTCGTGCTCGTGCTCGGGCTGTACATCCCGCCGTCCCTCGAGGGCTGGTACCGGGAGGCCGCGCGCATGGTGGCCGGATGAGGCGCGAGGTCCTGAAGCGCGAGCACTGGGTGAGCGCGGCGCGCGCGGTGGTGGAGCGCGGCGGGCGGCTGGTGGCACTGTGGGGCTCGGAGCGGCGCGAGGCGTACTTCGTCTGCGCGGCCTATGCCACGCCCGAGGGGCTGGTGTGGTCGGAGCTGCCGCTGGATGGCGGCGCGACGTATCCGGACCTGTCGCCGGTGTTCTACTTTGCCGGGCGCATGCAGCGCGCGCTGGCGGACCTGCTCGGGCTGACCGCGGAGGAAGCGCTCGATCGGCGGCCGTGGCTCAACCACGGCGCGTGGCCGTACGGGTATCACCCCTTGCTCAGCAATTCGACCGGCAAGGAGGTGTTCGACGACTGCGACGTCACCGATTACCCCTTCGTGCACGTGCAAGGCGAAGGCGTGCACGAGATCCCGGTGGGGCCGGTGCACGCGGGGATCATCGAGCCGGGGCATTTCCGCTTTTCCATCGTCGGCGAGAAGGTGCTGCGGCTGGAGAAACGGCTTGGCTACACCCATAAAGGAATCGAGAAGCGCTTTACCCAGCTGCCGCCGGAAGGCGCGCATCTCTTGGCCGGGCGCGTGTCGGGGGATTCGACCGTGGCTTGCGCCTGGGCGTATTGCATGGCGCTGGAGAACGCAGCGGACGCGGAGGTGCCGGAGCGCGCGTCCTGGCTACGCGCGCTGCTGCTGGAGCGCGAGCGCGTCGCGAACCACCTGGGGGATCTGGGCGCGCTGGGAAACGACGCCGGGTTTGCTTTCGCCTTGACCCAGTTCTCGCGGCTGCGCGAGCAGTGGCAGCGCGCCTCGCGCGAAGTGTTCGGGCACCGCTTCATGATGGACCGCGTCGTGCCGGGCGGCGTGGCCGAGGACGTGAACGGCGCGGCGCTCGAGCTGATGCGCGAGGACTGCGCCGCGTTTGCCGCGGAGGTGAAGGCGCTGCGCGTGATCTTCGATGAGCACGCCGGGCTGCAGGACCGCTTCATCGCCGCCGGGCGCGTGCGGCCGGAGCTCGCCAACCGTCTGGGCGTCACCGGGCTGGTGGCGCGCGCAAGCGGGCAGGCGATCGATTTGCGCAACGACCATCCCTGCCGTCCCTATGACGAGCTCGGGGTGCAGATGGCGACGCATCGCAATGGCGACGTCGCCGCGCGCGTCATCGTGCGCTTCGAGGAGCTGCTCGAGTCGCTGCGGCTGATCGTGGAGATCTGCAACCGCCTGCCCGAGGGCGCGGTGCGCGGCGAGGTGGAGATTCCGGTCGGCGATGCCTACGGCGCCGGGTGGGTGGAAGGGTGGCGCGGCGAGGTGTTCTGCGGGCTGGAGCTGGAGAACGGGCGGATCCGGCGCTGCCATCTGCACGACCCGTCCTGGCAGAACTGGCCGGCGCTCGAGCACGCCATCATCGACAACATCGTTCCGGACTTTCCGCTCATCAACAAGTCGTTCAACCTGTCGTATTCGGGCCACGACCTCTGATGCTGAAGACCGTCATCAAGATCGTGCGCACCGGGATCCTGACCGAGCCCGCGCCGACGGTGCATTCGCTGCCCGAGGTGTCGCGGATTCACCATGAGCTGCTGCACATCCTGGGTCGGGCGCTGTGCATCCGGCAGGTGGACGCGGGGTCCTGCAACGGCTGCGAGCTCGAGATCCATGCGTTGAACAACCCCTACTACAACCTTGAGGGTTACGGAATCAAGTTCGTCGCCAGCCCGCGCCATGCGGACTTGCTGATGGTGACCGGGCCGGTGTCGCGGAACATGGAGCTGGCTTTGAAGCGGACGTACGAGGCGATTCCGGATCCGAAGCTGGTTCTGGCGGTCGGGGATTGCGGGTGCGACGGCGGGATATTCGGGGAGAGCTACGCCAGCTGCGGGCGGGTTTCGAATGTCGTGCCGGTGGATTTGACGGTGGCGGGATGTCCGCCGCCGCCGCTGGAGATCCTGCGGGCGGTGCTGGGGTTGGCGAGGAGGTTGAGGTAGGGCCGGCGAGCTGTCGGCAAACGTGTGGGGGTTCTATGTCGCCGCCTGACAGCCCGTCGTTGGCCGACACCCTTTGCTACGCACTTTGCGCGGCGCGGCCGAGCGTAAACGCAGAGCCTGCGAGGATGGGTCGCACGGTGTCGAGAACGCCAGCAGCCCTGACGATTTGTGCCTGCCTCGGGATGATGGCGCCGCTGCCCGCCCCGGCATCCGAACGCTGGTTCCTGATGTCGCGTCATGGAGATTGCGCGCCGGTGGCGACGCTCAAGCGCAAGGTTCCGGACCTTGGCGAGATCAACGACCCGGTCGCGTTCGCGGCGTTCATGCGACGCAAGGGCGTCGCCGTGACCTCGACCCGGGTCCCCGTGCCGAAAGGCAAGGCCGAGGAAGTGAAGGTGCCCGAGAGGGACTTGTTCCTGATGTTCGTAACGTCGGAGATGTGCCGCGGCGCTGCGCGGTGAGCGCTCATTCGAGCGGGCGGCCTGAAGTCGTCCGGTTGCTGGAGGTCGCCGCGCCCGCGGCGCCGTCTGCTCGGCGCGCGAAGGGCCCATCGCGCCGCTGGACGCCGGGTTCGCCACGCGCGCGCATCGCCGTCGAGGACGGTCCGGGGGGCCGCGGCACGCGGGTGGTGGTGCGTTTCGAAGCCGTCTAGGCCGGGCGCGGGATGGTATGGTTGCCAGTGCAGGTGCCGGCATCCCACGCGGCATTGAAGGAGGCCACCATGACGGACCCGGCAGCCGAGAAGACCCCGCTGGAGCGATCGCGGGACATCATCAAGCAGTTAAAGGAGATGCTGCACTACTCGGAAGGCAACATCGAGAAGCTGACCGGGATCTGGCTCCTGCTCGACGGCGAGCTGAAGCAAAAGAGAGTCGCCAAGGGCCTGGAAGCGCTCCTCACGCACCAGAACAAGTTCCACGACGCGCCCGCCGCGCTAATCAAGGACTACGAGTCGGAATGCGACAAGCTGGAGAAGAAATAGCGCTCATCCAATGCCGGCACGACCCCGGCGTGTTCGTACCGGTGATCGACCGCAATCGCTGCGAAGGCAAGGCAAGATGCGTGACGGTCTGCCCGGTGGGCGTGTTCGCGCTCGGCGCGCTGCCGCGCGCGCAGCGCGCACGCCTCACGCTCAGGGGAAAGCTCAAGGGCGTGGCGCACCACTGGCAGCAGGCGGTGCTCCAGGCGCCGCAGGCCTGCGAAGGCTGCGGCCTGTGCGTGAAGGCCTGCCCGGAAAGGGCGATCACGCTCGTGCGCACGTCATAGGGGAGCCGCGATGACGCTGAAGGTCTTCATCGGCATGGACGAGCGCCAGCCGCTCGCCTACAACGTGTGCCGCGCCTCGATCGAGCGCCACGCCGGCGCGCGCCTCGTGATCGAGCCGCTGCGCCTGAAGTGGCTGCCGATCAGGCGGCGCGGCCTCACCGACTTCACCTTCAGCCGCTACCTCTGCCCCTACCTCTGCGGCTACGAAGGCAGCGCGCTGTTCCTGGACGCCGACATGATCGTGCGCGCCGACGTGCACGAGCTGGAAGCGCTTGCGCCGCCGGACGCCCCGGTCTCGGTGGTGAAAGGCAAGCTGCGCCTCGAGTGGCCGAGCATGATGTTCTTCAGGAATGCCCTGTGCCGCGCGTTGACGCCCGCGTTCATCGAGAGCGGCAGGCCCGAGGCCTTCGAGTGGACGCAGCGAATCGGCGAGCTGCCGCAGGAATGGAACCACTGCGTGGGCTACGACGCACCCAACCCGCGCCCGAAGCTGATCCACTACACGCAGGGGATCCCTTGCTGGCCCGAGACCGAGGACTGCGAGCACGCCGAGGCCTGGCGCGAGGAGCATCGCCAGGCCAACGGCACCGTCTCGTGGCACGAGCTGATGGGCCGCTCGGTGCACGCGCGGCACGTCCTCCGGCGGCTGCACGCCGCCGGCAAGGGCAAGAACAGCCCCGAGGTCTAACGGGCCTTCAGCACGCGCGAGGCCTTGCCCAGGTCCTTGCGCTTCACCCAGAACATGGCGCCGTAGCGGCCCTTGCCCGCGGTCACCGCCTGCAGCGAGACGACGTTGATCTTCGCCTTGGCGAGCTTGTTCAGGACCTGCGTCAGCGCCCCGACGCGATCCTCGCCCTGGGAAAGGAACACGGTCTTGCGCGCCGAGAGCTTCATCTTCGCCTTGCGCGCGGCCGCCGCGAACTTCGCGTTGTCCTTGGGAATGAAATCCACCTGCGCGCCGCCGCTCGCAGGAAAGCCGGTGAACGCGAGCAGGTTGACTTTCGCTGCCTTGAGCGCGGCGAGCGCCTGCGCTCCGGCCCCGGGACGCTGCGGCACCTTCATCGAGTAGTACGAAACTTTGCGCACGGCCATCGTTTCCTCCTTCGCTCAGGGTTGCAGGCCTATAATTCTGCGCTTCTCATGGGCCACAGGCTATCGAAGATCACCACGCGCACCGGCGACGCCGGCGACACCGGGCTCGGCGACGGCACGCGCGTGGCGAAGGACAGCCCGCGCATCCAGGCGCTCGGCGACATCGACGAGCTCAATTCGTGCCTCGGCCTGCTGCTGGCGGAGAAGCCGCCCGCCCCCATCGCCAAAGCTCTGCTGCAGGTGCAGCACGACCTGTTCGACCTCGGCGGCGAGGTCTGCATCCCGGGCCACAGCATGATCGAAGAACAGCACGTCGCGCGGCTGGAGGCCCTTACGCAGGCGCACAACGCGAGGCTGAGGCCCCTGAAGGAGTTCATCCTGCCGGGCGGCACGCGCGCCGCCGCCGCCGCGCACCTCGCGCGCGCCATCTGCCGCCGCGCCGAGCGGAGCCTGGTCGCGCTTGGGCGCGGCGAAGAGGTCAATGCGCGCGCGCGGCGGTACCTGAACCGGTTGTCCGACCTGCTGTTCGTGCTCGGCCGCGCGCTGAACCGCGCGGCGCGGCGCGGCGATGTGCTGTGGAAGCACCAGAGGAAGGCACAATGAGCCCGATGCGCGCCCCCAAGGTGAAAGCGCTGGTATTCGACGTATTCGGCACGGTGGTCGACTGGCGTGGTTCGCTGATCCGCGAGGGACGCCTCTTGGGCCGCCGGAAGAAACTCAAAGTGGATTGGGAGGCCTTCGCTGACGCCTGGCGCGCAGGGTACCGCCCGGCAATGGCGCGCGTGCGCTCCGGGGAGCTGCCCTGGACCAGGATCGACGACCTGCACCGCATGATCCTGGACGAGCTGCTGGAGCGCTTCGGCATCCGCGGCCTCAGCGAAGACGAAATCGTTCACCTGAACCACGCCTGGCACCGTTTGAAGCCCTGGCCCGACGCGAAGGCGGGGCTGGGTAAGCTCAAGCGCCGCCACGTCATCGCCACGCTGTCGAACGGCAACGTCGCGCTGCTGGTCAACATGGCCAAGAACGCCGGCCTGCCCTGGGACTGCGTCCTCTCCGCCGAGGTGGTGCGCCATTACAAGCCCGATCCCGAAACCTACCTTGGCGCGGCCGACCTGCTCGGCGTGCGCCCGTCGGAGCTGATGATGGTGGCGGCGCACAAGGACGACCTGCACGCCGCCCGCGCGTGCGGGTTGCGGACCGCGTATGTCACGCGGCCGCGCGAGTACGGCTCCGCGAAGAAGGCGGACCTTTCGCGCGAGCCCGCCTTCGACGTGCACGCGCGCGATTTCAACGACCTCGCCCGCCAGCTGGCGCGCTGACCATGCTCGCGAAGAAGAAATCACCCGCCCCGCGCCACCGCCTGCTGATCGTGGACGACGAGGAGTCGATGCGGCTGCTGCTCGCGCGCCAGGCCTCGAAGGGCCTGAAGGCCGAGGTGCAGCTTGCGGGCACCTGCGAGCAGGCGCTGCGCCTTGCGCGCAACTACGCCTACGACGCGATCCTGCTCGACCTGATGATGCCGGGGATCGGCGGCTTCGAGGTGCTGAAGGCGATCCGCGCGTCCTCGGCCAACATAACGACGCCGATCCTCATCATATCGGCGCTGGAAGACCTGGCCACCAACGACCGCTGCCTCGCGGCCGGCGCGAGCGGCTTCCTGGTGAAGCCGGTGGAGCAGCGCGCGCTGGAGATCGCGGTGAAATCCCTGCTCGAGGCGCGCGGCAAGGCGATGAAAACCTAGGAGAACGCATGGCGCAGATCAAGATCGGCAACGTCGAGGCGCTGGGCAAGCCGCTCGGCCAGTACTCGCACCTCGCGCGGGTGAAGAACGCGACTGAAACGCTGTACATCGCGGGCATGCTCGCGCCGGGGGACGACTTCGACACCCAGTGCAGCGGGGTGTTCAGGCAGGTCGAGGCGGCGCTGAAATCCGCGGGCGCGGGCTGGGCCAATGTCGCGCAGTTCACCACCTACCTGGTGCACTCGCAGGACATCCCGAAGTTCATGGCCTGGCGGCTGCGCGAGTTCCCGAAGCTGTTTCCCGACGGGAAGTACCCGCCCAACACCCTGCTCGTCGTCGACCGCCTCGTCCAGGAGCCGTTCCTGATCGAGGTGCAGGCCATCGCGGCGCTCTAGCGCCTAGGGCTCCTCGACGAAGACTTCTTCGCGCTTCTTGCGGATGTTGGGCAGCGCGATGATCACCAGCAGGGCCACCGCCGCGAGCAGGAACGAAAACGAGATCGGCTTGGCCATCGGGTTGAAAAACACCGTCGGATCGCCGCGCGACAGCAGCATCGCGCGGCGCAGGTTCTCCTCCATCAGCGGTCCGAGGATGAAGCCGAGGATCATCGGCGCCGGCTCGCACTCGAGCTTGACGCAGACGTAGCCGAACACGCCGAACGCCGACATGATCAGGCAGTCCCAGGGATTGTTGGAGAGGCTGAACACGCCCACGTTCATGAAGATCAGGATCGAGGGAAACAGGAACCGGTAGGGCACGCGCAGCAGCTTGATCCACATGCCGATGAGCGGCAGGTTGAGCACGACGAGCATGGCATTGCCGAGCCACATCGAGACGATCAGCCCCCAGAACAGCTGCGGCTTGTCGGTCATCACCTGCGGGCCCGGCGCAATGCCCTGGATCATGAGCGCGCCGATCATCAGCGCCATCACCGCGTTGCCGGGAATGCCGAGCGTCAGCATCGGGATGAAGGAAGTCTGCGCGCCGGCGTTGTTGGCCGATTCCGGCCCGGCGACGCCCTCGATCGCGCCCTTGCCGAACTGCTCCGGGTGCTTCGAGATCTTCTTTTCCACCGTGTAGGACGCGAAGGACGACAGCATGGCGCCGCCGCCCGGCAGGATGCCGAGGCACGAGCCCAGGCCGGTGCCGCGCAGGATCGGCGCCCAGGAGCGCTTCAGGTCCTCCCGGGTCGGGAACAGGTGGGTCAGCTTGCCGGTGAACACCTCGCGCTTTCCGCGCTGCTCGAGGTTGGCGACGATCTCCGTGACGCCGAACATGCCCATCGCCACGATGACGAAGCCGACGCCGTCGGCGAGCTCCGGGATGCCGAAGGTGAAGCGCAGCACGCCCGAATTGACGTCGGTGCCAACCAGGCCGAGCAGCAGGCCCAGCACCACCATGGCGATCGCCTTGACGAGCGAGCCGTGCGCGAGCACGGTAGCCGCCACCAGGCCGAGCACCATCAGCGAAAAATACTCCGCCGGTCCGAACTTCAGCGCCACTTCGGCGAGCGGCGGCGCGGCGGTGGCGATGATCAGCGTCGCCACGCAGCCGGCGACGAACGAGCCGATCGCCGAGATGGCGAGCGCCGGCCCGGCGCGGCCCTGGCGCGCCATCTGGTAGCCGTCGAGCACCGTCACTACCGAGGACGCCTCCCCGGGGAGGTTGACGAGGATCGCGGTCGTCGAGCCGCCGTACTGCGCGCCGTAGTAGATGCCCGCGAGCATGATCAGCGCCGCGGTCGGGTCCAGGTTGAAGGTGATCGGCAGCAGCATGGCGATGGTCGGCACCGGGCCGATGCCGGGCAGAACGCCGATCAACGTCCCCAGCAGCACGCCGAGGAGGCAATACAGGACGTTCTGCCAGGAAAAGGCGACCTGCGCGCCGAGGATCAGGTTGTCGAGGACTTCCATCGCCCTAGCGTATCGGGCAGTTCTCGATGAACGACGGGCACATCGGGAACGGCAGCGTCAGGCCCTTCACGAACACGAGGTACGAAAAGATCACCAGCACCAGGGCGACCACGGTCACTTCCTTCCACTTGAACTCGTGGCCGGCGAGCGCGCCGATGAACACCGCGGCGGCGGTGGCGATCGCGAGGCCGCCCGGCTGCATCAGGTAGCCGTAGGCGAGCACCGAGAGCGTCACGAGGACGAGCGGCTTGAAGTGAAACGCGGCGACTTTGGGTCCGTCCAGTGCCAGCGACTGCAGCAGGACGATGGCGCCGAGCAGGATCAGCAGGCCGCCGAGCATGGCGGGGAAGTACCCGGGCCCCATGCGCACCGCCGAGCCCATCTGGTAGTGCGCGAACGACCATGCGACGAAGAACAGGCCGAAACCCACGAACATCATGCCGGCCCAGAAATCCCTCGGGCTCCTGATCCTCACCGGATTTCGCCCTCCCCCGTGGTAGCGCGCGGGAGTGTAGCATGCAGCGCGTGCCCGTTTTCCGCGCGTTCCTCGTTTCCGTCGCGCTGCTCGCCGCCGCCTGCGGCGATGAACCGAAGCTCGCGCCGCTCGCGCCCGACGCGCTGGTGCTCGCCTTCGGCGACAGCCTCACCTACGGCACCGGCGCGCGCGAAGCCGAGAGCTATCCGGCACAGCTCGAGGCTCTGATCGGACGCCGTGTGGTGCGCGCCGGCGTGCCTGGCGAAGCGACCGCGCAAGCACTCAAGCGCCTGCCGGGGGAGCTCGACGAATACCAGCCGCAGCTGCTCCTGCTGTGCATCGGCGGCAACGACTTTCTCAGGAACCTGGGCAAGGCGCAGGCCGCGGCCAACGTGCAGACCATGGTGGCGGTGGCCAGGCAGCGCGGCATCGACGTGCTGCTCATCGGCACGCCGGAAAAGGGCCTCACCGTGACGCCGCCCGCGTTCTACGCCGAGATCGCGGCGCAGCACCGCATCCCCTACGAGGGCCGCGTGATCGGCGAGATCCTGCGCGACTCCGAGCTCAAGTCCGACACCATCCATCCCAACGCACGCGGCTACCGGCTGATCGCCGAGCGCGTAGCGGCGCTACTCAGGAAGTCGGGCGCGCTCTGAACTCGATGTCGCCGTAGTAGGCCTCGGCGCGCTCGCCGGTGTTGTCGGTATCGGTCGACACCACTACCCCGCTCACCGCCGGCGGCTCGGCGCCGAAGGCGCGCCGGTAGTCGGCGGCGACGTCGCGCTCGTAGTCGCTCCAGCGCCCGAGCTGCGCGGCGCCGCTCTCGACCACGATCATCTGCACGCGGCCGGTGTAGGCGTTCGGCACGACCGTGCCCACGGTCGCGTTCGAGGCCCAGACGTAGCACAGTGCCGCGCTCGGCACGTCGTCGCCGTAGATGACGCGCGCCAGCGTCACGCCGAAGCGCTCGCCGAAGGGCAGCGCCGCGAGCCGCAGGTCGAAGGTGACGTACAGGCGCGCGGCGTAGTCGTCGCCCGACTTGCTGCGCAGATCGGATTTCTCGGGCAGCCGCGTCGCCTTCCAGCGCCACGCGAGCACCGGATGGGTCGCGGGATCGACCTTGAGGTCGCGGATGATGCCCGCGGTGGAGGCCTCAGCGCGCGCGCGAAGGACCGTGCGGCCGGCGTCCTCCACCAAGTCGTATTGCGTGCGCCTGTCCTGCCCGGCGAAGGCGTAGGCGCGGTACTCGGGCGGCAGCCGCGCGCCGGCCGCGAGCGCGGAGAAGCGCATCGCGTACACCGGCTCCGCCGCACGGAGCGTCCCCGGCAGCAAGCCAAGCGCCGCCGCGGCGAGAAAGCGGCGCCGCTTCACCGCCGCAGCTCGCGGAGCCGCGCCACGTCCGCGGGCCGGTCCACGTCCCACACCTCGGGCAGCTCGCGCCAGCGCCAGCCGAGCGCCGCGAGGCGCGCGCGCGTCTGCGCCATGACCTGCGGCCCGCCCCACTCGATGCCCTCGAACAGCCGCGGCGTCAGGCGCCGCAGCGCGACGAGCGCGTAGCCGCCGTCCTCGGCGGGGGCGAACACCGCGTCGGCGCCGCCCGCCAGCCAGCGCGCCGCGCGGCGCAGGTGCGCGGGCCGCAGTGCCGGCGCATCCGCGCCCATGACGATGACGCGCGGCGCCCGGCGCAGGTTGCGCGCGAATGCATGGTGCATGCGCGCGCCGAGATCGGGGCCGCGCTGCCGGGGCGTGGACCAGAGCGTCACCTCGCCCAAGCCCGCCGCGCGTGCGGTGGCGAGCGCGCGGCGCACCAGTCGCGCGTGCAGGCGCGCCGCGCCATGCGCGCCGAGGAGTGGAATCAGCCGCGTCTTTACGCGCCCGGGCCGCGCCTCGCGCGCGAAGACGAGCACCCTAGTGCGAATAGCGGCGCGCCAGCTCATCCGGATCGGCTCCCCGCCAGTAGTCGTAGCGCAGGCGCCACATGAGGAGCACGGTGCGCGCGACGCCGCGGCGCTCCCAGCGCCGCGCCGAGGTGACCACGCGATCGGCGAGGCAGGCCGGCGGCGACACCCGCTTCATCGCGCGACTGAAGGCAACGTCCTCCATCAGGGCGATCGGCGGATAGCCGGGAAAGGCGTCGCGGCGCACGAAGATCGCCTGGTCGCCCGTGGCGATGCCGGACAGGCGCGAGCGACGGTTGATGAAGAACGCGATCACCGCAAGGCGCGGGTCGTCGGAATCGATCGCCACGTCGAAGCGGCCCCAGGCGTGATCTGCGAGCGCAGCGCCCACCAGCCGGTCCGCGTCCGGCGGCAAGCGCGTGTCGGCATGCAGGAAGAGGAGCGCATCGCCCGCGGCCGCGGCGGCGCCTGCGTTCATCTGCGCCGCGCGTGCGCGCGGCGCGGCGAGCACGCGGTCGGCGAGCGGCACGGCAAGCCGCGCCGTCGCGTCGGTGCTGCCGCCGTCCACCACGATCACCTCGTTGCCGCGCGCGCGCAGCGGCGCCAGTGCCGCGAGGCAGGCCTCGATCCCGGCCGCCTCGTTCAGCGTGGGGACGACGACCGTAAGCCGTTCAGCGACCAATCGTAATCGAGGAAGTCGACCGGCACCGGGCCGCCGGGGTAGCCCAGCACCTTCGCGTACTGCGCGAAGTACTTTTCGTACGGCACGAAGTCCTCTTCGAACCAGTCGAAGATCTTCGAGACTTCCAGCCGCCCGTCGCGGTAGCGGTTCCTCGTGCGGTCGGAGAGGAAGCGCACCGCCTGCTCGTCGAGCTGCGCTTCGAGCCGCCCGGCCACGTAGGCCTCCTCGCGCAGCATCGGGCAGCCGATCGAAGCGCAGTTGACGGCATAGTGCACGCGCGGATCGTCGTAGGCGCCGGGTCTCCTGAGCGTGCCGTGCTCGATGCCGTCGAGGGTCATCGGCTTGCCAAGCAGCCTGAAGAAGTCGTCCTTGAAGGGGTTGCCGAAGATCTTGCCGAAGTCCCAGATCGAGCGGATGTCGGGCCAGCGCGTGAGGATCTTCTCGACGGTAAACGCGTTGTAGGCGTTGATCAGGTACGCCTTCCTCTCATTCTTCGGCCAGGCGTCGAACTCGGCTTTCGGCACCTTGCTGAGGCCGTCGAGGTAGGCTTTGAGCGCGGCACGGTCGCCTGCCATGCCGGCGTAATCCATTTGCGAGGCATGCTGGCCGGGCAGCACTTTCACGTGCCTTTTCACCAGCGCATCCCAGGCGGCGTGCGAATGGTCGAACGCCGCCTGTGCCGGCAGCGCCGCGAAAGCCGCCGTGAGGACGATCAGCCGCGCATCCACGCGTGGAACCTCTCGACATAGGTCAGCAGCCTCTCGGGCGCATGCGCCCGCTTCCACACGCCGGCGGCGTACTTGTTGGCTTCGGCCAGCGTCGGGTAGATGTGGATGGTGCCGAGGATCTTGTTCAGGCCGATGCCATGCTTCATCGCCGCGACGTACTCGGCGATCAGGTCGCCGGCATGCTCGCCGGCGATGGTGACGCCGAGGATGCGGTCCTTGCCCGGCACGGTGAGCACCTTCACCACCCCGTGCGCCTCCTCGTCGGCGATAGCGCGGTCCAGATCATCGATCCCATAGACCGTGACCTCGTGCGGAATGTTCCGCGCTTTCGCCTCGGTCTCGTTCAGGCCGACGCGCGCCACTTCGGGGTCGGTGAAGGTCGCCCAGGGAATCACCGAGTAGTCGGCGCGGAACTTCTTCAGGCTGCCAAAGAGCGCGTTCACGGTCGCGTACCAGGCCTGGTGCGAGCCCGTGTGCGTGAACTGGAACGGGCCGGCGACGTCGCCGGCGGCGTAGATGTTCGGATACAGGGTCTGCAGATACTCGTTCGTCTCCACCGTGCGCGCCTTGGTCACCGGGATGCCGAGCTCCTCCAGCCCGTAGCCCGCGGTGTTGGCGACCCGGCCGACCGCCACCAGCAGCGCGTCGAACTCGATCGCCAGGTCCTTGCCCTGGTGCTCGCAGATGAGCACCTTGCGCCCGTCCTCGACGCGGAACTCCTTCGCCTTGTGGCCGAGGCGCACGTCCACGCCTTCGGCGCGGAAGCGGCTCTCCACCATCGCCGCGATCTCGGGGTCCTCGCGGATCAGGAGCCGCGGCAGCATCTCCACCTGCGTCACCTGCGCGCCGAGGCGCTGGAACGCCTGCGTGAGTTCGCTGCCGATCGGCCCGCCGCCGAGCACCACCAGCCGTCGCGGCAGCTCGCGCAGCTCCCACACCGTGTCGCTGGTGTAGTAGCCGGTCTTCTCGATGCCCGGGATCGGCGGCACGAAGGGGCGCGCGCCGGCGGCGATGACGATGGAGCGCGTCGTCAGCACCTGCGTCGACCCATCCGGCTTTTGAATTTCAACGATCCAGGGCGAGGCGATCTTTGCCTCGCCCTGGACACACTCGACGCCGAGCCCTTCGAAGCGCTCGGCAGAATCATGGGGTTCAATGGTACGAATCACCCGCTGCACCCGCTCCATCACGTCGGCGAAGTCGAACTCGGCGCCCGCATTCGTCAGCCCGTACTCCTTGGCGCGCCGGATCGTCGACAGCACGCGCGCGGTCTTGATCAGCGCCTTCGAGGGCACGCAGCCGGTGTTCAGGCAGTCCCCGCCCATCTTGTGCTTCTCCACCAGCGTCACCTTCGATTTCACCGCGGCGGCGATGAGCGACGCCACCAGGCCTGCGGAGCCGGCGCCGATCACCACCAGGTTGCGGTCGAACTGCTTCGGCTTCTGATCGGCCCAGCGCGCGTAGACGCGGCGCGCCTTGACCGCGTCGAGCGCCTTCTTCGCCGCGAGCGGGAACAGGCCGAGCAGCGTGAACGCGACCACCAGCTCCGCCGACAGGCGGAACTCGGCGAGCTGGGTGCCCGCGTACACGTACACGAGGGTGCCGGCGAGCATGCCGAGCTGGCTCACCCAATAGAAGGTCCAGGTGCGGATGGGCGTGAGGCCCATCACCAGGTTGATGACGAAGAACGGGAACGCCGGCACGAGGCGCAGAGCGAACAGGTAGAACGCGCCCTCGCGCGCCACGCCGTCGTTGATCGGCTTCAGCTTGTCGCCGAAACGGCCCTGCACCCAGTCGCGCAGCAGGAAGCGCGACACGAGGAAGGCGAGCGTCGCGCCGGCCGACGAGGCGAAGGATACGATCACCGTGCCCCACAGCAGGCCGAACACCGCGCCGCCGAAAAGGGTCATCACCGCCGCGCCCGGCAGCGACAGTCCGGTGATGGTCACGTAGACGAGGAAGTAGCCGAGCGCGGTCTGCCAGGGATGCGACAGGAAGTAGGCCTGCGCCGCATCCTGCTGCGCACGCAGCTGCTCGAGCGTCAGGTAGCGCTCGCCGCCGAGCGCGAAGAACGCGCCGACCAGCACAACGACGATGGTGAGGACGAGAAGGCGGGTGCGGTTCACGCGGTTTGGTCGCGTCGGGCCCCGCCCGGCTTACAACAGGCCCTGGGCGCGCTGTCCCTGCTCGTCGAGGAGCTGCATCAGGCGGTCGCTGGTGGCGCGCAGGCGCTGCGACAGCATCAGCACCAGCTCCATCAGGATCTTCGCGCCGAGCATCGGCTGCTCGACGATGATGCGCGCCAGGCTCTCGCGGTCGAGCACCGCCACCAGCGCGCCGTCCGCCGCGACGCAGGTGGCGAAGCGCGCCGCGCCGTCGATCATCGACATCTCGCCGAGCGTGCGTCCCGGCTCGACCGTCGCGATCACCTGCGGCGTGTTCCAGCGGTCGAGCTTGCGCACCTCGATGCGCCCCTCGATCACCATCATCATGAAGTCGCCGCCGTCGCCCTCGCGGATGATCTCCGCGCCCGCCGGCGCGCGGTACACGTCCATGAAGTGCGACAGCATGCGCACCTCGTCGGGCGTGAAGTTCTCGAGCAGCGGGCACTGCGGAATCAACGCGTGCAGCTGGTGGGCGAAACGCGCTGCGTCGCCGAGGTACTCGAGATGCGCGAGCTGCTGCGGGCGTCCGGTCATGAGGAGCGGAGCATTCTAGCCGATCAGGAAAGACACCGTCGCCACCCAGCCCAGGGCGGCCGCAGCGAGCAACGGGTCGCGCAGCAGCTCCTGCGCCGGGTCGCCGCCGCCCCCGCGGTAGTGCAGGCGAAACAGGTAGCGGAAGGTGCCGAGCAGCACCCAGGGCAGCGACCAGATCAGGCGCTCGGTACCGTGCAGCGCCACCGTGGTCTCGGCGACCGTATACAGCGCGTAGGTGACCACCATGCCGAGCGCGCAGGCGAACACGGCGCGGTCGAGGAACGCGAGGCTGTAGTCCTCGAGCACGGCCCGGTGCTGGCCGGCGTCGTCGGCGAGACGATCGAGCTCCGCGCGGCGCTTGGCGAAACCGAGGAACAAGGTGAGGAGAAACCCGCAGGCGAGCAGCCAGCGCGAAGGCTCGATGCCGATGCCCCAGGTGCCGGCGAGGATGCGCAGCATGAAGCCCGCGGCGATGATGAACACGTCGAGCACCGCGACGTGCTTGAGGCCGAGGCTGTAGGCCGCGGTGAGCACGATGTAGGCGGCGACGATCGCCGCCACGCGCACGCCGGCCGCGAAGGCGATTCCCAGCGCCGCCACCGCGAGCAGCAGCGCAATCCCCTGCGCGGCACGCGGCGTGATCGCGCCACGCGCCACCGGCCGGTTGCGCTTCTCCGGGTGCTCGCGGTCGTGCACCGCGTCTTGCGCGTCATTGAACGCGTAGACGGCGCTGGAGGCGAGGCAGAAGGCGAGCGCGGCGACGAGCGCCGCAGCGACGTAGTGCGGGTCACCCCAGCCGTGGCCGAAGAGCAGCCCCGTGAGCACAAAGCCGTTCTTCACCCAGTGGTGCGGCCGCAGCAGCAGCAGGAGGTCGCGCGCGCTCACCGCGGCCGCTCGAAACCGTAGCGCTCGAAGTAGTAGCAGCCGCCGACCGGCAGCCAAGTCGGAATGCGGTACCAGCGCTTGCTCACCACCGCCAGCACCCGCTCTCGGTAGGCGGCATAGTCGAAGCCGCGCCCGAGCACCGCGTAATGCGTGACGCCGCGCGCGCTCGCCTCGCGCGCCTCCACTTCGCGGAAGTACGGCCGGTACGCATCGAGCTCCGGCGGCTCGCGCCGGAACACGAGCAGGTCGCGCCCGTCCAAGCGGCGCCAGTCGGTGAGGATGTCGTCATGGCGCGCGTGCGAGGAGCCGCCGCCGAACACGGGCACGCGGCGACGCGTATGAAAAGCAAGCTGCGCGGCCACCGAGTAGCCCTCCGTGACCAGGCGGTAGCGCGCCATGAGCGGACCGAAAGGCTCGAGCACCTCGCGCGGCTCGAACAGCAGCACGAGGCGCTGGTACAGCGGCGTGTCGCGCCACGTTTCCAGGGGCGGCACCAGCAGCCCGATGAGCAGCGCTGCGTGCAGCACGGCGAGCGCGCCGAACCAGCGCAGCGTGACGACGAGCGCGCGGCGCTCCAGTCCGAGCGCGAGGCTCAGCACCAGAGCCGGCACGAAGGCGAGCAGCCAGTGCAGGCCGATGCGCTTGACCGGCGAGAGCAGCGCGAACAGCGCGAGCGGCACCAGCCACGCCGCCACCGTGACCCCGACTTCGACGCGCGGCAGCGCCGCGCGCAGCCGCGCGCGCTCCTTCCAGGCGAACCAGAGGAGCGGCGCGGCGAGGTAGGCGAGCGACGCGGCATAGAGCGCCGGCGTGGTCCACGACAGCCCCGCGTCGTCGTGGCGGTTGATGGCGTTGAACATCACGTTGCACCAGCACGCCTGCCAGTTCCAGTAGAGATTGAGCAGGCCCGCCGGCAGCGCGCCGAGGAACGCCAGGCCGAAGGCGCCGGGGCGGCGTGCGGCGATTGCCCACGCCAGGTAGCCCAGGCCGAGCAGCACGGCGAAGTACTTCGACAGGAACGCGAAGCCGAGGAGAACGCCGGCGAGCAGGAAGCGCTGGCGCGCGAAAGCGAGGAGCGAGGCGACCGCAAACAGCGCGAGCGGCGTATCGGTGGTGATGAACACGTTCCATACGTTCATCGGCACCAGCAGCACCGCGAGCGCCGCAGTATCGGCGGTGTCTGCGTCGCGCGCGAACCAGGCGCTGAGCGCGTGGCGCACGAGGAGCGCGAGCGTCGCCGGCAGCAGGATCGAGGGCAGGCGCACAAACCACTCGGCATGCGAAACCGCGACCAGCGGCGCGAGCAGCCAGCCCACCATCGGCGGGTGGTCGTAGTACCCCAGGTCGGGGTACCGGCCCCACAGCGCGAAATAGGCTTCGTCCGACGTGATCGGCAGGGCGGAGCCGAGCCAGAAGCGGAACGCGAGCGTCGCGGCGAGCGCGAGCCAGAACCATTGCCGCAGCGTAAGTGACACCACGGCGGGGATTCTATAGGGACGCCGCTAGCGGCGTTTCGCGTGCTTCCTGCGCTCCTTCACCGCGCCGGCGAGGCTCTCGAGCACCTCGATCGAGTCCTTCCAGCCCAGGCACGGGTCGGTGACGCTCTGGCCGTACTGCAGCGCCTTGCCGGGCGCGAGCTCCTGGCGCCCTTCCACCAGGTGCGACTCGACCATGGTGCCGACGATGCGCCGCTCGCCGCCCGCGATCTGCGCCGCGAGCTCGCGCGTCACGTCGAGCTGGCGCTTGTACTGCTTGGCGGCGTTGGCGTGCGAGCAGTCCACCATCAGGCGCTCCGGGATCTTCGCCTTGGCGAGCTCGGCGCAGGCCGCGGCAACGCTCGCCGCGTCGTAGTTCGGGCTCTTGCCGCCGCGCAGGATGATGTGGCAGTCGTCGTTGCCGCGCGTTTGCACGATGGCCACCTGCCCGGTCTTGTGCACCGAGAGGAAGTGGTGCTTCTGTCCCGCGGCGAGGATCGCGTCGACCGCGATCTTCACGTTGCCGTCGGTGCCGTTCTTGAAGCCGACCGGGGCCGACAGGCCCGAGGCGAGCTCGCGGTGCACCTGCGACTCGGTGGTGCGCGCGCCGATCGCCCCCCAGGACACGAGGTCGCCCAGGTACTGCGGCGAGATCACGTCGAGGAACTCGCAGCCCGCGGGCACGCCCGCCTGGTTGATGCGCACGAGAAGGTCGCGCGCAATCCTGAGGCCCTCGTTGATGCGAAAGCTGCCGTCGAGGTACGGGTCGTTGATGAGGCCCTTCCAGCCCACCGTGGTGCGCGGCTTCTCGAAGTACACGCGCATCAGCAGCTCCAGCTCGCCCTCGTGCAGGCGGCGCTCGGCGGCGAGCCGCCCGGCGTACTCCAGCGCCGCCTTCGGGTCGTGGATCGAGCACGGGCCCATCACCACCAGCAGGCGGTCGGACTTGCCGTGCAGGATCTCGCGCACCCGGCGCCGCGTGTCGCTGATCAGCGCCTCCACCGGCGTGCCCTGGATCGGAAAAAAGCGGATCAGGTGCTCGGGCGGCGGCAGCGGGACGATGTTCTCGATGCGCTCGTCGTCGGTGAGCGAGGTCTTGTCGGCGGGAACGGAACCGAGGAAAGGATCGATGGGCGTGGTCATGGTGGGCTCTCGGAAATAAAAAAACCGCCAGGCATCTCTGCTCTGGCGGTTTCTCGGGTTCGCGGGTTGCGCGGCTAGCCGATCTCCTCCGCCAGAGGGCGCGGAAAGCTGAAGAAGAAGCCGAAGTACCAGCGGGTCATGGGCGGGGATTGAAGCATGGGTGACGCAAATTGTCTACTGCGCGGGCCACAGGACCATCTGCGTGCAGCGGAAAGTCGCGATCCTGCGCTGCGCCCCCTCCACGCTCACCTCGGCGTCCCAGACCTGCGTGGAGCGCCCGAGGTGCACCGGCCGCGCCCGGCAGACGATCGCCCCGTCGCGCGCCGTGCCGAGGAAGTTGGCCTTGAGCTCGAGCGTCGTGAAGCCGCTCGCGCCTTGCGGGAGCTGCGCCACGCAGCCGTAGCCGCAGGAGGTGTCGGCCAGCGCGATGACGGTGGCCGCGTGCAGGAAGCCGTTCGGCGCCATGTGGTCCTTGCGCACCTCGAGCCGGCTCTCCACTGCCTGCGCGCTCATCGTCAGGATCTGCAAACCGAGCAGGCCCGGCAGGTGGCCGCGACTGCGGCCGTTGAAAACCTCCGGCGTCAGTTCCGGTCTGAAGGAAGACATGGTCGCAATCTAGCACTCGCGCGTACGGACTGCCAAAGCGCTGGCGCGGGACTTGCTACGCTTCAATGCGTCTGCTAGCGTTTTCGCTCGGGTAGCGGTACCGGCGAAAAGAACAGCAGCAAGGAGGCACGAATGTCGGCAAGCATGGCTATACCGATTGCGGGCTTCAAGGACGTCTACGACGTGCCCGCCGTGGAGAAGGCGCGACACGGGCTTCCCGCCAGCGCCAACGAGGCGCTGCGCGCGCTCTACGACAAGATGCTGCGCGTGGGCGGGCAGCGCTTCACCGTCAAGCCCTCGGCGATGCCGCCGATGAATGAGCTGTTCGAGGACCTGCCCAACTTCGGCAGGGTGCTCGAGGACATCCGCAAGCAGCTCGCTTTGTGCATGGACTCCGAGGATGCGGTCGAGCTGCCGCCGATGCTGCTCCTTGGCGCCCCGGGCATCGGCAAGACGCACTTCGCGCGGCGCATCGCGCAGCTGCTCGGCACCGGCTGCGGCTTCGTGCCGATGAGCTCGCTCACCGCAGGCTGGATCCTCGGCGGCGCTTCCTCGCAGTGGAAGAACGCCAAGCCCGGCAAGGTGTTCGAAACTTTTCTGAACGGCGAGTACGCCAACCCCGTGATGGTGGTGGACGAGCTCGACAAGACCAGCGCCGACGGCCAGTACGACCCGCTCGGCGCGCTCTACGGGCTGCTCGAGGTAGACACTGCCACGCGCTTCGTGGACGAGTTCGCCGAAATCCCGATCGACGCCTCGGGCGCGGTGTGGTTCGCCACCGCCAACGACGCCTCGCGCATCCCCGAGCCGATCCTGAACCGCATGCACGTCTACGAGATCGACCCGCCCGATGCCGAGGGTGCGGCGCGCATCGCGCTCGCCATCTACCGCGAGATCCGCGGCGCGCACGACTGGGGCAAGCGCTTCCCGGAGGCGCCGGCGGCCGCGGTGGTGGACAGGCTCGCCGCGCTCTCGCCGCGCGAGATGCGCCGCGCGGTGCTCGCCGCGTTCGGCAACGCCAAGGTCGCCGGCCGCGCCGAGCTCAGCCCCGACGACGTCCAGGACGCACGCGGCCCGCGGCGGCGTATCGGCTTCTAGGCTAGCCTCGTTTCAGCGCTCGGGCAGCAGGAAGCCGCAGGCGAGCACCCCGAGCCACAGCGCGAGCGACAGCCCGCCGGCCAGCCGCGCCGCCGGCGGCGGCATGCGGCCCGCGTCCCACGCGGCCGCGCTGCGGTAGGCCCCGGCGTGGAAGATCCCGGCGTTCACGCCCGCGGCGAGGATGAACCCCATCTTGAGCGCGAACATGCCGCTGTCGATCAGCTCGCCCGCATGCGCGACGAACATCAGCAGGCCGGCCGGCACGATCACCAGGAAGCTTGCCGCCGTCCAGGGCAGGAGTCGCCCGGCGAGGCGGCGTACCGACAGCCCGCGCCACAGCCCGAGCAGGCGCAGATCGACGACGGCGATCGTCCCCAGGAGCACCGCGACGCCGCCGAGGTGCGCGGCGAGCGCGGCTGGCCCGAGCCAGCGCGACTCCTGCATGGCCCGCGCGAGCGCGCTTGCGGCAAGCGCATCGATCGGGCTCATCGCGCACCCTGGCGCCGCGCGAGCCAGTCGGCCACGGCGAGCCCGGTGCCGAAGTCCCAGGGCCGCAGCTTCTCCGGCGCGATGCGCCGGTAAGCCGCCAGCTCCTCGTTCAGCCGCACCGTGCCCGTGGCGGGCACATGGTAGGCGATGATGAGCTCGTTGCGGTGCGCGAACGGATACAGCCCGACAAGGTGCGCATCGAGGGGATCGAGGTCGAGCTCCTCCTTGACCTCGCGCTTCACGCCCGCCTCGGGCGTCTCGTCTTTCTCCAGGAAGCCGGCCACCAGGCCGAACATCTTCTCCGGCCAGTCCTTGTTGCGCGCGAGGATCACGGCGCCCTCGTGCTCGACGATCGCCGCCACCACCGGCACCGGGTTGTCCCAGTGCACGAAGCCGCAGGCACAGGCCGGACGTGCGTCGCCGGCGCGCACCGCGAGCGGCGCCGCGCACACCGGGCAGTACCTATAGGCGCTGCTCAATCCAGGCCCGGACCGACTGCAGGGCGGCCGGCAGCTTGGCGCTCTCGGTGCCGCCGGCCTGCGCCATGTCGGGGCGCCCGCCGCCCTTGCCGCCGACCTGCTGCGCGACGTAGTTGACGAGCTCGCCCGCCTTGACCCTGGCGGTGAGGTCGGCGGTGACGCCGGCGATGAGCGCCACCTTGCCGTCGGCAACGGCGCCGAGCACGATCGCCGCGCTCTTCAGCTCGCCTTTCAGCCGGTCCACCGCCTCGCGCAGCGTCTTCGCGTCCGCGCCGTCCAGCGTCGCCGCCACCACCTTGGCGCCCTTCACGTCGACCGCCTGGCCGGCGAGATCGGTGCCCTGGCCGGAGGCGAGCCGCGATTTCAGCTTCGCCAGCTCGCGCTCGAGCGACTTCACGTTGTCGAGCACCTGCGCGATCTTCGATTCGACGTCGTCCACCGGCGCGCGCAGCGCGGCGGCCGCCTGCCGCAGCTTCGCCTCCTGCGCCTGCACCCAGGCAAGCGCGCCTTCGCCCGTCTTTGCCTCGACCCGGCGCACGCCCGCGGCTACCGCCGACTGCTCGACGATCTTGAAAAGCCCGATGTCACCGGTGCGCGCGACGTGCGTGCCGCCGCAGAATTCGCGCGAGCTGCCGATGTCGAGCACGCGCACCTCGTCGCCGTACTTCTCGCCGAACAGCATCACCGCGCCCGAGCGCTTGGCGTCCTCGATCGGCATGATCTGCGCCTTGGTCGACACGTTCCGCAAGATCTCGGCGTTGACCTGCGCCTCGATGCGCCGGATCTCGGCTTCGCTCATCGGCTTGTCGTGGGCGAAGTCGAAGCGCGTCTTGTCCTCGTCGACGAGCGAGCCCTTCTGCTGCACGTGAGAGCCCAGCACCTCGCGCAGCGCCTTGTGCATGAGGTGCGTCGCCGAGTGGTTACGCATGGTACGGGCGCGAAGCTGCGTGTCGACCTTCGCCTCCACCGTGTCGCCCGCTTTCAGCGTGCCGGTCTTCAGGGTGCCCTGATGGCCGAACACCTCGGCCTGGATCTTCTGCGTGTCGCCGACCTCGAACGTGCCGGTGGCCGCCACCAGCGCGCCGCGGTCGCCGACCTGGCCGCCGGACTCGGCGTAGAACGGCGTCTGGTCGAGCACCACCGTGCCCGCCTCGCCGCTCCTCAGCGCCTCGACCTGGGCGCCTTCGCGGTACAGCGCCACCACCCTCGCCTGCACGGCGAGCGTGTCGTAGCCGCGGAATTCGGTCTTGCCGCCGGCGTACTCCAGTCCCGCCGCGGCCGAGAACTTGCTGGCGGCGCGCGCGCGCTCGCGCTGCGCCGCCATCGCGGCTTCGAACCCCGCCATGTCGAGCATCACGCCGCGCTCGCGGCAGATATCGGCGGTAAGGTCGACCGGGAAGCCGAAGGTGTCGTAGAGCCGGAACGCGGTCTCGCCGTCGAGCAGCTTCTGCTCGCCGGAGGCAAGCGCCGACTCGAGCACGCCCATGCCGTTCTCCAATGTCTCGGCGAAGCGCTCCTCCTCCTGCTTCAGCACGGCGATGACGCGCGCCTTGTCCCTGCTCAGCTCGGGGTAGGCCGCGCCCATCGCCTTGTCCAAGTCCTCGACGATGCGGTGGAAAAACGGCTGCTTCTGGCCGAGCTTGTAGCCGTGGCGAATGGCGCGCCGAACGATGCGCCGGAGCACATAGCCGCGGCCTTCGTTGCCGGGAATCACGCCATCCACGATGAGGAAGGCGCAAGCGCGGATGTGGTCGGCGATGACGTTGAGCGAGGGGTTCTTGAGCGGCTTTTGCTTCGTCTCGCGCGCCGCCGCGTTGATCAGGTCCTGGAAGAGGTCGATCTCGTAGTTCGAGTGCTTGCCCTGCAGCACCGCCGCAATGCGCTCCAGGCCCATGCCGGTGTCGACCGAGGGCTTGGGCAGCGGGTGCATGACGCCCTGGTCGTCGCGGTTGAACTGCATGAAGACGAGGTTCCAGATCTCGATGTAGCGGTCGCCGTCCGCCTCGGGCGAGCCCGGCGGCCCGCCGGCGATGCCGGGGCCGTGGTCGTAGAAGATCTCGCTGCACGGCCCGCACGGGCCGGTGTCGGCCATCTGCCAGAAGTTGTCCGACTGGTACTTCTGGCCGCCGGGCTTGTCGCCGATGCGGATGCAGCGCTCCTTGGGCACGCCGATGGTCTTCGTCCACAGCTCGAAGGCTTCGTCGTCGGTCTCGTACACCGTGGTCCAGAGCTTTTCCGGCGGCAGCCTGTAGACCTTGGTGAGCAGCTCCCAGGCGAACTGGATGGCGTCTGACTTGAAGTAGTCGCCGAAGCTGAAATTGCCCAGCATCTCGAAGAAGGTGTGGTGGCGCGCGGTGTAGCCGACGTTCTCGAGGTCGTTATGCTTGCCGCCGGCGCGCACGCATCGCTGCGAGGTGGTGGCGCGGGAATACGGGCGCTTGTCCTTGCCGAGAAACACGTCCTTGAACTGCACCATCCCCGAGTTGACGAAGAGCAGCGTCGGGTCGCCCGCCGGCACCAGCGAGCTCGAGGCGACGACCGCGTGCCCCTTCGACTCGAAGTACTCGAGGAACCCGGCGCGGATCTCGTTCGAATTCATAGGCCCGCTATTCTAAAGGAGCGCCCGCGGTGCCCGGGCACCGCGGGCTTGCCCTACGCCGCGAGCCGACCGTACTTCACCAGCCGCGCCCGAATGCCGGTCTGCGTGCGCTGGTGCGCTGCCGCCAGCTCGCCGAGCGCGTGCCCGGCGTCGAACGCAGCGAGCAGCCTGCGGTCCTCGTCCTCGCTCCACGGCTCGCCGGTCTTTGCCGGCAGCTGGGATTTGCGCCGCTCGAACTGCGCGGCGCGCTCCAGCGCTTCCATCGCCGTGTAGAGCGCCCGCACCGTCTGCGGCCGCTGGTACGCGCCTTCGGCCGGAAACACTTCCCCGGACTCCGGATCGACGCCGTTGGCGAGCGATCTCACGATCGCCAATGCCTGTGCCTGATCCATGCTGACTCACCCCCTTCCCGCGCGAGACGCGCTAGGGGTTTAACGCATCGTCGTCATCACGGGATGACACGACCCGCCGGATCGTATCGTGGGAGAAGCCGCGCGATTGCAGGAAACGCATGCGCCGCGCGCGCTCCATCGCCGTGGTGGCGGGCGCGCGGTACTTGCGCGAAAGAATCGCGGTGGCGCGCACTGCCTCGTCCTCGGCCGAGACGCGCTCGACGATGCCCTCGTCGACGCCCTTGGCCTTCAGATCCTGCCGGATGCGCGCCGCGCCGTACTTGCGCGCGAGCTGGCGCGCGCGCGCCTCGGCATAGCGTTCGTCGGAGAGCTGCTTTTTTGCGGCGAGCGCGTCGAGGAGCTGGCCGAGGGCTTCCGGCGACTCGGCGTGCGGCGCGAGCTTGCGCGCAAGCTCGGCGCGCGAGTGCTCGCGCCGCGCGAGGTGTCGAAGCGCCCGCGCCTTGAGCTCCTGCGCGGTGTCGGGCGCTTCAGCCGCGCTTTCGCGCCGGCGCACGGACGACGGTCTCGGCGTGCTCTTCCTCGCCTTCCGCCTCGTTCGCCGCCGGCACCACCGGCAGCGGCATGGCGATGCCGGCCTTCTCGCGGATCTTGATCTCGATCTCGCGCGCGAGCTCCGGGTTCTCCTTGAGGAAGTCGCGGCAGTTGTCCTTGCCCTGGCCGAGGCGATCGTCCTTGTAGATGTACCAGGCGCCGGATTTCTCGACCACGCCGTGCGCGACGCCCAGCTCCAGCACCTCGCCTTCGCGCGAGATGCCGCCGCCGTAGAGGATGTCGAACTCGGCCTGGCGGAACGGCGGCGCCACCTTGTTCTTCACCACCTTGACGCGCGTCTCCGAGCCGATGACCTCGTCGCCCTTCTTGATCGAGCCGATGCGGCGGATGTCCATGCGTACCGAGGCGTAGAACTTGAGCGCGTTGCCGCCGGTGGTGGTCTCGGGGTTGCCGAACATGACGCCGATCTTCATGCGGATCTGGTTGATGAAGATGACGAGCGTGTTGGTGCGCTTGATGTTGGCGGTGAGCTTGCGGAGCGCCTGGCTCATGAGCCGCGCCTGCAGGCCCATCTGCGGCTCGCCCATCTCGCCCTCGATCTCGGCCTTGGGCGTGAGCGCGGCCACCGAGTCGACCACGATCACGTCGACCGCGCCCGAGCGCACCAGCATGTCGGCGATCTCGAGCGCCTGCTCGCCGGTGTCGGGCTGGGAGATGAGCAGCTCGTCGATGTTCACGCCGAGCTTCTTCGCGTACTGCGGGTCGAGCGCGTTCTCGGCGTCGATGAAGGCGGCGGTGCCGCCCATCTTCTGCATCTCGGCGATCACCTGCAGCGTGAGCGTGGTCTTGCCCGAGGACTCGGGGCCGTAGATCTCGACCACCCGGCCGCGGGGGAGGCCCCCGACGCCGAGCGCCAGGTCCAGGCCCAGCGACCCGGTGGACACCACCTGCACGTCCTTGATGGCCTCGGAGTCCATGCGCATGATGGAGCCCTTGCCGTACTGCTTTTCGATCTGCGACAGCGCCGCGGCCAGCGCCTTGGATTTGTTCTCGTCCATCGTGTACCTCTTGTTGTGCTTGTCGGCATCTACGGCGGGAGGACGATCCCCCGGGCCGGCACCGGATACTGTATAAACGTCCATGTATTCTAATCGTTGACCGACCGCTGTCAACGCAGCGGTGGTAAATTCCGCTTTCCTGAATCAGAACAATCTCTTGGAGGAAGCCATGGCGAAAGTCGCTTTTCTCGGCCTGGGCGTGATGGGCTACCCGATGGCGGGGCACCTGAAGAAAAAGGGCGGCCACGAGGTGACCGTGTACAACCGGTCGGCCGCCAAGGCCCAGCAGTGGGTGAAGGAGTACGGCGGCCAGTCCGCCCCCACCCCGAAAGAAGCGGCCCAGGGCTGCGACTTCGTCATGATGTGCGTCGGCAACGACGACGACGTGCGCGCGGTCGCCTACGGCGACAGCGGGGCGCTCGCCGGGCTGAAGAAGGGCGCCATCCTGGTCGACCACACCACGGCCTCCGCCGTGGTGGCGCGCGAGCTGCACGCCAAGTGCAAGGAAAAGGGGGTGGGCTTCGTCGATGCGCCCGTCTCGGGCGGCCAGGCAGGCGCGGTGAACGGGCAGCTGGGCATCATGTGCGGCGGCGAGCAGGCCGACTTCGACAAGGCGAAGCCGGTGATCGACGTCTACGCCAAGATGGCGGCGCTGATCGGCGCACCCGGCGCCGGGCAGCTCACCAAGATGGTGAACCAGGTCGCGATCGTCGGCCTGCTGCAGGGCCTCTCGGAAGCGCTCAACTTCGGCAAGAACGCGGGCCTCGACATGGAAAAAGTGGTGGCCGTCATCTCCAAGGGCGCGGCGCAGTCCTGGCAGCTCGAGAACCGCTGGAAGACGATGGCCGAGGGCAAGTTCGAGGGCTTCGGCTTCGCCAGCGACTGGATGAGGAAGGACCTCAACATCGCGCTCGCCGAGGCGAAGAAGAACGGTTCCTACATGCCCGGCACCGCGCTCATCGAGCAGTACTTCGGCCGCATCAGCGCCGCGGGACATGGGCGCTGGGACAACACCGCGCTGATTTCGCTGCTGAAGAAGAGCTAGGCGCGCAGCCAGCCCCTGACGCGCGGATGCCCGAGCGCCGCCGCGTCGACCACGAAACGGGGCGCGCGCCCCGCGTGCACCGCGAGCACCGCGCCCACGGCGGTGCGCGCGATGTTGGCAAAGAGCTCGTCGGTCCAGCACAGCGAATGCGGCGTGACGATCACGTTGTCGAGCCTGAGGATGGGGTTGTCGGCCGGCGTGGGCTCCTCCTCGAACACGTCGAGCGCGGCGCCGGCGATCTTCTTCGCGGCGAGAACTGCGTACAGCGCCTTTTCGTCCACCACCGGCCCGCGCGCGACATTGATCAGGTAGGCGCTCGACTTCATGCGCGCGAGCTGCCTCGCGTTCACCAGGTGCCGCGTCTCTTCGTTGAGCAAGGCCGTGACGACGACGAAGTCGGCTTCGGCCATCAACGTCTCGAGCGGCATCTTCCTCGCGCCGATATAGCCGAGCTCGAGCTCGTCGGCGTAGGGATCGGCGGCGAGCAGCCTCAGGTCGAACGCCTTCGCCATTCGCAGCAGCTCCTTGCCGATGCGTCCCGCCCCCACCACGCCGAGCGTGCGGCCGGTGAGTCCCATGCCCATGTGGTCGACCCGGTCGTTCCAGCGGCCTTCGCGCGTCATGCGGTCCTTGGCCATGAGACGGTGCGCGAGCGCCAGCACGAGAGTGAGCGCCATGGTGGCCACGGGCCGCGGCATGGCGTTCGGGGTGTTGCAGACCAGCACCCCTGCCTTGCTCATCGCTGCCACGTCCACGCTGTCGTAGCCCACGCCGTGGCGCGACACGACTTTCAGGCGCAGGTCCTTGCCCGCCACCGCGGCCGCCGGCACCTTCGGTGAGTTGACGTAGAGCGCGTCGTACTTTTCGGCGAAGTCCGCGGTGATCTCGCGGATGCCCCTGGGCAGCCATTCCCACTCGAGCCCCGTCGCGGCATCGAGCGCCTCGAGCGGCTCGCGCCCGAACACGGGCTCGCCCCTGGCGTCGAGGATGTCGCTGGTGACGCCGAGCTTGAAGCTCATGCCTTGCGCATCGCGGCGAGGCTGGCGCGGATCGCCGCCTGCAGCATGCCCTGATCGGTACCCGTGGCAATCATGCGAAAACCGTAGTCCAGGTACTCCTTGCCCAAAGCCGCGTCCGCGGCCATGTAGCCGGCGGCCTTGCCGTGCTTTTTCGCCGCGGCGACGATTCTCCGGATCGCGTCCTGGAATACCGGGCTGCCGAACTGGCCCGGGATACCGAGGAAGTTGGAGAGGTCGAAGTGCCCGAGCCAGAGCGCGTCCACGCCCGGCACCGCGGCGATGGCGTCCACGTTCTCCAGGCCCGACTTGGTCTCGATCATGGCGATGACGAGCGTGCGCTCGTGGATCAGCTTCATCTTGTCGACCACGTCGCCGCCTTCGTAGTCGTCGTGCGCGAAGCCGAACGCGGCGCCGCGCCGGCCGCCCGCGGGCGGGTAGCGCGTGCACGAGACGATGAACTGCGCCTGCTCGGCGGTATCGACGAGCGGCACCATCACGCCGAGCGCGCCGCAGTCGAGGGCGCGGGCGATGAAGTCGTATTCGGTCCCCGGGACTCTGACCATAGGCACGACGCCGAGCGCGCGGCACAGCGCGAACTGGGGCTTGAGCGTCTCGAACGAGGCGCCGGTGTGCTCCATGCAGTACAGGGCGTACTCGGCGCCCGCGTTCTTCAGCAGGCGCGGCATGCCGGGGGTGAAGAACTCGAAGATCATCGAGCCCAAGGCGGTGCCGCCCGCGGCGAGCTTGTTCTTCACGGCGTTTTCGCGCATGACGTGGATTATCGCTGAAGCCGCTGCAGCTTCCAGGTCGCGAGCGGCCCGAGCAGCCCGCCAAGGCCGAGCGTCGCCCAGGCCACGCCCCAGGCGAATGCGTCGCCCGACATCTTGCCGCCGCCGGCGAGGTCGAGCGCCCAGCCGAACACCACCGGGCTCACCACGCCCGTGCCGAACCCCACCACCGAGCGCACAGCGTACGCCGCGCCGAGGATGTGCGGCGGCACGCTCTCGGCGATCACCGTCGAATGCACCGACGAGTCGGCGATGCCCGCAAAGTTGTACAGGCACGCGAGCGCCACCAGCAGCGCGACCGGCAGCGCGATCAGCCAGCCGATCGAGAACGACAGCGCGAGACTGACGCACGACCACAGCAGGATGGTCTGCGTGCGGCCCCAGCGGTCGGACATGATGCCGCCGGTGATCGAGCCGCCGATGTTTGCGACGTAGGTGAGCGCGGAGAGCGACAGGCCGAGCGCCGCGGCTTGCGCGCCGCTCGAGCCGCCGGCGACCAGCGCCGCGGTGAGGAACGTCGGCATCCACGCCCACAGGCCGAGCAGCTCCCAGCTGTGGAAGGTGTAGCCCCACACCGAGAGCATGCCCCTGCGGTTCTTGAGCACCGCGGGGATCGAGGCGAGCACCGTGTGCCCCTCGGGCCGCGGGTGCACGACGTTGGGCGTGGCGCGTGTCGCCGCGAGCGCGATGAGCCAGGACGCGAGCGGCATCGCCGCCACCGCGCCGAGCGCGGCGCGCCAGCCAGCAACACTCACGACGAGCCCCGCGACGCCGAGCGCAAGCGCGTAGCCCGCGCTCGAGGCGGCGATCATCAGCCCCATGGCGCGCCCGCGCCTGTTCGCCGCCACGTGCTCGTTCACCAGCGCCAGCATCGGCGTGTAGAACCCGCCCTGGGTGAGCCCGGTGAGCGCGTGCAGCCACAGCGCCGACCAAAAGCCCTCGACGAAGAGCGCAAACGCGATCGGGCTCAGCGCGCCGGCGATCCCGGTGACGAGAAAGGCGCGCTTGGCGCCGAAGTAGTCGGCGATGAAGCCGACGAGAAAGAGCGAGCTCAGGTAGCCGAGGTGGAAGGCGCCCTGGATGGCCCCGGCGTCGCGCGCCGAGAGGCCCCAGTCCTCGCGCACCAGCGGCAGCACCGCGGAGTAGGCGACAAACCAGGCCGCCGAGAGGACACGGCTCGCGCAAAGCAGCGCCAGCCAGCGCCCCGAGCCCGCGACGCTCGTCACGCCGCCGCGAGCCGAACCGGGATGCGCCGCGGGCCGAAGGGCTTGGTGAACTTCCTGTAGCGCCCGGGAAGCTGCGCGCCGCAGGAAAGGCACGCGCCGGCTTCCGACAGTCGATACCGGTTGATGCGATACCAGTCGCGCACGATCACCGCCTCGCCGCAGGACGGGCAGAAGGTCGTGCCGCCTTCGGCGTCGTGCACGTTGCCGGTGTACACGTAGCGCAGCCCCGCGCGCAGCGCAATCTCCCGCGCCCGCGTCAAAGTCGCCGTCGGCGTCGCCGGAATGTCGTTCATCTTCCAGTCGGGGTGAAACGCGGTGAAGTGCAGCGGCACGTCGGGCCCGAGGTTCTCGTAGATCCACTTCGATTCGGCCTCAAGCTCCTCGTCCGAATCGTTCTTGCCTGGGATCAGCAGCGTGGTGATCTCGGTCCAGACCTCGGTCTGCTTCACCAGATACGCCAGCGTGTCCAGCACCGGCTGCAGGTGCGCGCCGCACAGCTTGAAGTAGAACTCGTCGGTGAACGCCTTCAAGTCGACGTTCGCCGCATCCATCTTGGCGTAGAACTCCCGCCGCGGCTCGGCATGGATGTAGCCCGCCGTCACCGCCACGTTCTTCACGCCCTGCTCGCGGCACGCGTCGGCGATGTCCATCGCGTACTCGGCGAAGATCACCGGGTCGTTGTAGGTGTAGGCGACGGACGCGCAGCCCATCTGGACCGCGGCCTTCGCAATGGCCTCGGGCGCGGCCGCATCCTGCAGCCTGTCGAGCTCGCGCGACTTGGAGATGTCCCAGTTCTGGCAGAACTTGCAGGCGAGGTTGCAGCCCGCGGTGCCGAACGAGAGCACCGCGGTGCCCGGGTAGAACTGGTTGAGGGGCTTCTTCTCGATCGGATCGACGCAGAAGCCCGAGGAGCGGCCGTAGGTGGTGAGCACCATGCGGCCGCCTTCCATCATTCTCACGAAGCACAGCCCGCGCTGGCCCTCGTGCAGCCGGCAGTCGCGCGGGCACAGGTCGCACTGCACGCGCCCGTCCGCCAGCGCATGCCACCAGCGGCCGGGGTGCGACGTTTCTAGTGCGGCGCGGGCTGCGTCCATTTGATCACCCGATAGCGCCACAGCTTGCAGCGCGCAAGGCGCGTATCGGCCGGGATGCCCGCCTTGCGCATGAGCTCCTCGAGGAACCGGCGCGTCTCGGGCAACCCCTCCCATACCTGCGGCAGGAAGGTGCCCCGCTTGCCCTCGTACTCCAGGATCACGCCGTCCTCGCCCGGGCGCAGCTGCGCGAGGAGCTCGGCCTCGTCGGCGAAGCGCAGGGGCTTGGGCGGCGAGAGCACCGACACCTCCACCTGGCAGCGCGACCATTCCTCGCGCGTGAGCGGCGCAAAGCGCGGGTCGCGCAGCGCCGCGCCGAGCGCGTTCTCCGCCACGTCCAAGCCGATGCTGCGCGTCGGCGCAAGGCTGCCGATGCAGCCGCGCAGCTTCCCGTCCAGTCTCAGCGTGACGAAGGTGGCGCCGGGACGCGCCAGCCACGGCGCGACCTCGGTGCGCGGCGGCTCGGCGTACACGCCGAGCGCGTGGCCGATGGCGGCGCGCGCGATGGCGAGCAGCGCGAGGCCCGCGTCCTGCAGCGTCACGCGCTCGCCCTCGTACAGCGCAAATGCGGAGTAGCCCACCACGCGGTCCCTGCCGCCCGCGCTGTCGCCCGAATTGCACGCGCCCAGCAGGCGGATCGACAAGCCGCGCGCCTTGGCCGTGGCGAGAAAGCCGTTCAGCGGCGTCGCCCCGCAGGCCTCCTCGTGGTTGATGTCGGTGTCGAACGCGGCGATGCGCGCGAGCGTCGCCTGGTCGATGGCGCGTGCCTCGTCGTAGGGGTGATAGTGGGAAAGGTCGGTCGACACCACGAACAGCGTCTCCGGCCCGCCCCAGAGCCGCTCGATCACGTCGCGCACTTCCTGCGGCCGCGCGTCGCCGACCGCGAGCGGCACCAGCGCGAACTTGCCCAGCATTTTCTGCAGGAAGGGCAGCTGCACTTCCAGCGAATGCTCGGCGGCATGCGCCGCCGCGCTCGTCACCACCTGCTTGAACGGCGCCAGCATGCGCAGGGCGTCCGCGTCCAGCGGCACGCGCCCGAGCGGCGTGTCGAACGCCTCGACGCCAGGCAGGGCGAGGCCGCGCACCGGCACGCGGTGCACGGGGCCGAGCAGCACCACGCGCCCGACGATGCCGCGCGCCGCGGCAAGCTCGTCGTAGGCGCGCGCCGCCACCGCGCCGGAATAGATGTAGCCGGCGTGCGGCACGATGAGCGCCTTGGGATGGCCGAAGCGCGGCGCGAGGTTCTCCACGCCGTCGATCAGGTCGGCGACTTCCCGTTGCAGCGCGCGCGCGTCGCGCGGATAGAACGTGCCCGCCACGGCGGCGGGACGGATCTGGCTCACAGCAGCTCCCGTACCCTTTCGAGCGCGTGAACGACGGCTTGGCGGCGCACGCTGTCGCGATCGCCGTCAAAGCGCCTGGTCTCACTGGTGATCTTACTCCCGTGCGCCCAGGCGAAGCACACCAGGCCGACGGGCTTGTCGCGGGTGCCGCCGCCAGGCCCGGCGACCC
This sequence comes from Burkholderiales bacterium, assembly GCA_035459025.1. Taxonomy (GTDB): domain Bacteria; phylum Pseudomonadota; class Gammaproteobacteria; order Burkholderiales; family SG8-39; genus JAABQT01. Next base: position 100,955 of record DATHYT010000068.1, read on the forward strand.
CGGTGACGGCGAGCGCCACCTGCACCCGTGCGCGCCGCGCCGCCCCCGCCGCCATTTCGCGCGCGACCTGCTCGCTGACCGCGCCGTACTGGCGCAGCGTCGCCTCCGCGACGCCGAGGTCCTCGCGCTTGGCGTCGTTCGAGTAGGTGACGTAGCCGCGCTCGAACCAGTCCGAGCTCCCCGGGATCGAGGTGAGCGCCATCGCCACCCAGCCCCCGGTGCAGGACTCGGCGGTGGCGAGCCGCTCGCCCCGCGCCTTCAGCGCCTCGCCGATGCCGCGCGCCAGGTCGTTCATGGAAACAGCAACCTCTTGGCAAGCGCCAGGACGAGCAGCGTATAGCCCGCGGCAAGGATGTCGTCGAACATCACGCCAAAGCCGCCCTTCATGCGCTTTTCGAGCTGGCGGATCGGCGGCGGCTTCACGACGTCGAACAGGCGAAACAGCAGGAACGCGGCCGCCTGCCAGTGCCGCTCCTGCGGCACGATCGCCAGCACCAGCAGGAACGCCACCACCTCGTCCCAGCACATGCCGCCGTGGTCGGCGATGCCGAGATGCCGCCCGGTGATGTCGCAGGCCCAGACGCCGGCCAAAAACAGGAACGCGAGGATCGCCAGCAGCACGAGCGGCGGGTACGCCGGGCCGATCAGCCACCAGATCGGCAAGGCGATCAGCGTGCCCACGGTGCCGGGCGCGAAAGGCGACAGTCCGGCGCCGAAACCGAAGGCGATGAAATGCGCCGGGTGCGTGAACACGAAGCGCGCGCTCGGGCGGAAGACCATCATGCGAAATGATCGAATCCGGCCGCGACTTCGATCTCGCGGCCTTGGGGGTCGAGGAGCCGCAGGCGCGGCGCGCCGGCGTGGATCGACCCCACGCGCGTCAGCGCGACGCCGAGCGGCGCGGCGAGCTGCCCGATCGCCGCGCGCGCCGCCGCGGGCGCGGTGAACGCGAGCTCGTAGTCGTCGCCGCCGGAGAGCGCGCAGCGCGCTTCCAGGGCTGCGTCGCCGATGCGGAACTTGGGCAGATCGGCGTAGCGCACCGCCGCACCCACGCCGGAGCGCTCGAGGATGTGGCCCAGATCCTGCGCAAAGCCGTCGGAGACGTCGATCGCCGCGCTTGCCAGCCCGCGCAGCCGCTCGCCCAGGGCCACGCGCGGCTCGGGCAGGTGCAGGCGCGCGGCGGCCTTCGCGTTCTCCGGATGCTCGAGCGCGAACGCGGCGCCGCCGAGCTCGCCCGACACCCAGACGTCGTCGCCGGGCTTCGCGCCGTCGCGGCGCAGCGCCGCGCCCGCCGGCACATCGCCGAGGATGGTGACGCAGATGGAAAGCGGGCCGCGCGTCGTGTCGCCGCCGACCAGGTCCACCTTGAAGCGCGTGGCAAGCGCATAGAAGCCTTCGGCGAACGCGGCGAGCCAGTCCTCGTCGGCCCTGGGCAGCGCGAGCGCGAGCGTCGCCCAGCGCGGGCTGGCACCCATTGCCGCCATGTCGGAAAGGTTCACCGCCAGCGCCTTGTGCCCGAGCGCGCGCGGCTCGGCGCGCGCGGCGAAGTGGCGCCCTTCGAGGAGCAGATCCGTGGACACCGCGAGCTCGCAGCCGGCCGCCGGCGCCAGGAGCGCGGCGTCATCGCCCACGCCGAGCGTGGCGTTGCGCGCCGGGCGCGAGAAGTAGCGGCGGATGATCTCGAACTCGGACGGCATCGCCGTCCTCAGGCGGGCTGGCGCCCGCCCGCGGTTTCCTGCGCGCGCAGCCCGCGCGCGAGCTTCTCCAGCACGCCGTTCACGTACTTGTGGCCGCCCGCGCCGCCGAAGCTCTTGCCCAGCTCGATGGCCTCGTTGATCACCACCTTGAACGGCGTTTCCGGGTGCGCCTGCAGCTCGAACGCGCCGATGTAGAGGATGGCGCGCTCCACGGGCGAGAGGCGCCGGAACTCGCGGTCGAGGCACGGCGCGATCAGGCCCTCGAGCTCGGCGGCGCGCGCCTGCACGCCGCGCACCAGCGCCTCGGCGAGGTCGCGGTCGGTGCGCCCGTCGTCGTCGATGGCGCGCACCTGCTCGAGCGCATCGCCGCTGCCCATCTGCCAGGCATAGAGCGCCTGCAGCGCGATCTCGCGCGAGCGCCGGCGCGGGCCCTTCGCTGCCTTCATTTCGGCCACGCCGCCACCTTGGCGCGCAGGCGCGCCATCTCGAGCGCCACGCGCACCGCTTCCGCGCCCTTGTCCAGGCGCGCCTCGGCCTGCTTCTCGTCGTCGGTGGTGAGGATGCCGTTGGCGACCGGAATGCCGAATTCCAGCGCTACGTCCATGACGCCGCGCGCCGACTCGTTCGCCACCACCTCGAAGTGGTAGGTGTCGCCGCGCACCACGCAGCCGATGGCGGCCAGGCAGTCGAACTTGCCGCTCTGCGCCAGCCACTGCAACGCGAGCGGGATCTCGAGCGCGCCGGGCACCTCTTCCACGGTAAGCTCGTGCACCCCGAGCTTCTTCGCCTCGTCGCGCGCGCGCTGCAGGAGCTTGCCGCTGAGCGCGTCGTTGAAGCGGCTCGCCACGATGCCCAGGCGCATGGCGCTAGCCCCGCGGCGACTCGACGTAGCCGGTGACCTCCAGGCCGAAGCCCGTCATGCTCGGCATCTTGCGCGGCGCGGCCAGCAGGCGCATGCGGCCCACGCCCAGCTCGCGCAGGATCTGCGCGCCGATGCCGTAGGTGCGCAGGTCGGCGCTGCGGCCGGTACGCGCGGGCCGGGTTTCGGCAAGGCGCGCGTCGATGGCGTCCGAGGCGAGGTTGCAGTTGAGCAGCACCACCACGCCGGTGCCCGCCTTGGCGATCGCGGTGAGCGCCTCGCCCACGCCCCAGGTGTGCGTGCCGGGACCGGCATCGAGCAGGTCGACGACCGAGAGCGGCTCGTGCACGCGCACCAGGGTCTCGGCCTCGCGCGCGGGCGTGCCCACCACCAGCGCGAGATGCGTGCCGCGCGTCGGCACGTCGTGAAACGTCACCAGGTGAAAGCGCCCCCACGCGGTGTCGATGTCGCGTGCGAGCCCGCGCGTGACGAGCGACTCGTGGCGGCTGCGGTACTCGATGAGGTCGGCGATGGTGCCGATGCGCAGGCCGTGCTCGGCGCAGAACTCGAGCAGGTCGGGCAGGCGCGCCATGGTGCCGTCGTCCTTCATCACCTCGCACAGCACCGCCGCGGGCGCCAGCCCGGCGAGCCGAGCAAGGTCGCAGCAGGCCTCGGTATGGCCGGCGCGCACCAGCACGCCGCCCGCCTGGGCGACGAGCGGGAACACGTGGCCCGGCTGCACGATGTCCTCGGCCCTGGCCTCGGGCGCCGCGGCCACCTTGATGGTGAGCGCGCGATCGGCTGCCGAGATGCCGGTGGCGATGCCCTCGGCGGCCTCGATCGAGACGGTGAAGTTGGTGCCGTGGCGCGAGCGGTTCTGCTCCACCATCGGCCGCAGGCCCAGGCGCAGCGCGTGCGCCTCGGTGATCGGCATGCAGATGAGGCCCCTGCCGTGGCGCGCGAGGAAGTTGACCTTCTCCGGCGTGACGAACTCGGCGGCGAAGACGAGGTCGCCCTCGTTCTCGCGGTCCTCGTCGTCGACCAGGACGACCATCTTGCCGGCGCGCAGGTCGGCGACGATGTCGGCGACCGGGCTGATGGCGGTGAGTTCGCGGCGCATGGCGGGATTATGGTACGAAAAGGGGCGCGGGGCGATTCAGCGCGCGATTTTGGCTTTTAAAAGAATCTCGGCTTTTCCGGCGGGAAGATTCACCCCGCCGGAAAAGCCGAGACCGTTTTGTACTGCAGACGCGGCGCGCTGCCGCCAGCTCTGCCGCCTGCGGCTACTCCTCGCCGCCCTCGCCCGCCGCGCTCGCGCCGCCGACCTTCTCGCGGATGCGCGCCGACTTGCCCGAGCGCTGGCGCAGGTAGTAGAGCTTGGCGCGCCGCACCTCGCCCTTGCGCTTCACCTCGATCGAGGCGATGAGCGGCGAGTAGGTCTGGAAAGTGCGCTCCACGCCCTCGCCGGAGCTGATCTTCCTCACGGTGAACGAGGAGCCGATGCCGCGGTTCTTCTTCGCGATCACCACGCCCTCGAAGGCCTGGGCGCGCTTTCTCTCGCCTTCGACCACGGTGACGTTCACCACGACCGTGTCGCCGGGCGAGAAATCGGGAATCGTCTTCCCCAGCCGCTTGATCTCTTCTTTCTCGATAGTCTCAATCAGGTTCATCTTTCGCTCCGCTCTTTCGCCTGCTGCCTGAATTCCTCAAGCAGCTTGTGTTCCTCGCCGCTCAGCTGCCGCGCCGCGATCAGCTCGGGGCGCCGCAGCCAGGTCCGTCCCAGCGCCTGCTGCAGCCGCCAGCGCCGGATCTGCTCATGGTGACCGGAGAGCAGCACCTCCGGCACCTTCTCGCCCGCGTACACCTCGGGCCGCGTGTACTGCGGGCAGTCCAGCAGCCCGGCGGCGAACGACTCTTCGGCCGCCGACTGCCCGTCGCCCAGCGCCCCGGGCAACTGCCGCACCACGGCGTCGATCACCGCCATCGCCGCGAGCTCCCCGCCCGAGAGCACGAAGTCCCCGAGCGACAATTCCTCGTCCACCCGGCGCCGGATGAGCCGCTCATCCACGCCTTCGTAGCGGCCGCACAGCAGCGTCACCGCGCCTCTGCCCGCCAGCTCCATCACTTTCGCGTGATCGAGCCTGCGCCCCTGCGGCGAGAGGTACAGCACCGCGCCCCCGCCCGCCGCCTTGGCCGCATCGAGCGCCTTTTCCAGCGGCTCGGCCAGCATCACCATGCCGGGCCCGCCGCCGTAGGGCCGGTCGTCGACCGTGCGGTAGTTGTCGGTGGTGAAATCGCGCGGATTCCACGTCGCCAACCGCCACAGCCCTGCTTCCAGCGCCTTTCTCGGGATGCCGCTCGCCGTGACGGCAGCGAACATCTCCGGGAACAGCGTCACCACGTCGAAGCGGATCACCAGTCCGCTTCCCATTCCACCTCGATCACCTTCGCCTCGAGGTCCACGTTCTTCACCACCGCCGCGACCCAGGGCACGAGCCGCACCTGGTCGCCGGCCAGCTCCATCACGTCCTGCGGCCCGTTCGTCAGCCACTGCCGCACCACGCCGAGCGCCACGCCCTGCGTGTTCACCACTTGCAGCCCGAGCAGGTCGGCGAGGTAGTAGTGCCCCGCCTCCGCCCGCGGCAGCGCCGCGCGCGCCACCGACACGACCCGGCCCTTCAGCGCCAGTGCCTGCTCGCGGGATTCGACCCCCTCGAGCTTCGCGATCACCGTCGCGCTGTGCACTCGCGCAGCCTCGACGCGCCGCGGCGCTTCATCGAGCCACCACTGCTTCGCCGCCGCCAGGCTTTCCTGCACGCCCGCCTGCGGCGCCACCTTCACCCAGCCGCGCACGCCGTACGAACCGGCGACGCGGCCCATCGCGATCAGCTCAGGCGGCCTTCTTGCCAAACTGCTTCACGAGCCGCTTCACCGTGGTCGAGAGCTGCGCGCCCTTGCCCTGCCAGTGCTTGAGCCGCTCCACGTTCACGCGCAGCGCCTCGCGGCCCTCCGGCGCCTTCGGGTCGTAGAAGCCGACGCGCTCGATGAACTTGCCCTTGGCGGCGCGGCGCGAGTCCGCCACCACCAGGTTGAAGAAGGGACGCTTGTTCGCGCCGCCGCGCGCCAGTCGAATCACCACCATTTTGGAAACCCCGTGAACCGCGAAAAGGCGCGGATTATACGGGAGAAATCAGCGCTTTGGAACGTCCAGGGCGCCGCCCAGCTCGGCCACGCCCCGGCGCAACCGCTCCATCGCCGGCGCAATCTCGTCCTGGGCGCCCCGAACGCCGAGCTCGATGTGCCGGCGGGTGCCGTCGGCGCCCATGCTGGGCAGGCTGAAGGCCTTCAGGCCCGGGAAGTCCCGGTTCAGCTCCTCCATCAGCGGCGCGACCGCCGACTCCGGCAGGTCGTAGACGATGAGCGAGCCCTCGGCCCAGCGCTGCGAGTCGAAAAGCTGCCGGTACTTCTCGTCCAGCACCCACTCGATCATCGGCCAGGCCATCTGCGGGAACCCGGGCACGAAATAATGGTGGCCGACCGAGAAGCCCGGGATGCGGTTGAAGGGGTTGGGGATGATCTGCGCGCCGGCCGGGAACTCGCCCATCTTCAGGCGCTGCGGGTTGGTTTCCGCGCCGAAGCGGCCGCGAATCTCGGCTTCGGCCTCCGGATGCAGGGCCAGCTCGACGCCGAGCGCCGCGGCGGCGCACTGGCGCGTGTGGTCATCGGGCGTCGCGCCGATGCCGCCAAAGCAAAATACGACGTCCTGGGTCGCGAAGGTGCGCTTGAGCGCCTGCGTCACGCGCGCCGGCTCGTCGCCGAGGTGCTCGCACCAGGCGAGGCGCAGGCCGCGTTTCCCCAGCGCCCCGATGAGCCAGGGAAAGTGCTTGTCCTGGCGCTTGCCGACGAGGATCTCGTCGCCGAAGACGAAGGCGCCGAAGCCGGTCACACGACCTGGCCCTCGATCGGCGCGCCCCGCTGCTCCTCGAGCGCGCCCAGGAGGTAATGGATGAAGCTCACGCCGAGCAGCACCGGCGCAAAGAAGCCAAGGATCGGGATGTAGGCGAGGAGCGCGAGGACGAGGCCCATCACGTACAGCCCGCCCCAGCGCGCCGAGAACAGCCGGCGCATCTCGTCGGCCGCGGCGTGCTCGGCGAGCGCGTCGTACCGGAGCACGCGCTGGTTCACCCAGGCGAGGATCGCCACCGGGATCAGCGGCCACAGCGGCGGGAACACCCAGAGCGGGATCGAGGCAATGCCGAGGCCCACCAGGCCGGCGAGGCCGACGCTGGAGTTCCACACGCTGCCGGCGAGGCTGCCGCCCTTGCGCCGCTCCAGCCGCGTAAAGCTGCGGCTCGCCACGTGCTCGACCATCGAGGGCATGCCGAACACCGAGAGGATGAGAAGCGCGGTGAGCTGGATCAGCGGCACCAGCATGACGAGGATCAGCACCTTGGCGAGGAACAGGGTCGCCGTGGTGAAGTCCCAGCTGCCGATCAGCGGCGCATGGGCGAGGCCGCTCTGCATCCACTCGGCCAGCGCCAGCGCGAGCTGCGCCCAGAACACCATCGCGAGCGTGCCCCACAGGCCGAGCGCGATGACCAGCGGCCAGATCATCAGCCAGATCATGCGCGGGTGCAGGATGTTGGCGAGCGCGTAGGCGAGCGAGTTCGTGATCGAGTTCATCGGCGGATACTTTGCCACAATTTGGCGAGGCGCTTGGCCGAAACGGGCACCGGCGTCTTCAGCTGCTGCGCAAAGAGCGACACCCGGAGCTCTTCCAGCAGCCAGCCGAACTGCTCGCGCTCCGCATCGAGCGGGCGCGGCGCGCGCAGCCACGCCGTGAGCAGCGGCTGCAGGTCCGACATCAGACGCGCGTCGCGCGCCGGGTCGGCGCGCAGCTTCTCCAGCCGCAGTTCGATCGCCTTGAGGTAGCGCGCATAGTGCTGCAGGCGCGCCCAGGGGGTATTCGCCAGCCAGCCGCTGCCGAGCAGCCGCGCGAGCTGCTGCTCGATGTCCTGCGCCGCCTGCGGAAAGGACTTCGCGGCCGGCGCGAGCTTTTTCTTCAGGTCCGCCTGCGCGGCAAGCAGGCCGGCCGCGGTGCGCGCCACTTCCTGCGCGATGAGCATGAACCGGCTGCGCCCGGCGTCCACGGCGCGCGCAAACTCGGCGGCGAGCGTGGGCACGCGCTCGGCGAGAAAGGCGCGGTCGATCGCCGCCGTCACCAGGTCGTCTTTCAGCGGCGCGAGCGCCATGTCCTTCGTCCAGGCGCGCTCGAGGTCGCGGACGCGTTCCTTGAAGGCGATGGCGATGAGCCGGCGCACTCCGGCGCGGTGCAGCTCTGCGGCGCGCTCCGGCGTGTCGAACACCTGGAGCGTCACGCCGTCGCCCGCGTCGACGAGCGCCGGGTAGCCGACAAGCGTCTGCCCGCCGCGCTCGATCTCCATCATCTCGGCCAGATCGCCCACCGTCCAGCCCGTGTAGTGCTCGCCTTCCTCCAGTGGCGCTTCCTTCTGCAGCACTTCGGTGGTGTGCGCGGCGAGGTCGTGCTTGAGCTGCGCGAGGTTGCGACCCTGGCCCAATTGGCGGCCGTGCTCGTCGACGACGAGGAAGTTCATGTGCAGGTGCGGCGGGGCGGAATCCGGCCGGAAGGCGTCGAGCGGAATTTCCAGATTGAGCTCGGCACGGACGTGGCGCGCGAGCGCCTGCGCGAGCGGCGCGTCGGCGGGCCGCGCTCTTGCGGCGAAGTCCGCGGCGAACTCGTCCAGCGGCCCCAGCTTGTTCCTCAGGCGCTGCGGGATGGACTTCGCCAGCGCGCGCACCTTTTCCTTCAGCAGGCCCGGCACCAGCCACTCGCAGCGCGCCTGCGGCACCTGGTTGAGGAGCGCCACCGGCACGGTGAGCGTCACGCCGTCGCGCGGCGAGCGGGGGTCGAAGTGATACTCGAGCCGAAACTCGTTCGCGCCGAGCCGCAGCGCGTGCGGGAAGTTGTCGGTGGTGATGCCCGCGGCCTCGTGGCGCATCAGGTCTTCGCGCTTGAGGTGGAGGAGCCTGGGGTTTCCGTGCTCGGCCTCTTTTCGCCACTTTTCGAAGTCGGCCCCGTTGTGGATGCCCGGCGGAATGCGCGCGTCGTAAAAGGCGTAGATCAGCTCGTCGTCCACGAGAATGTCGGGCCGGCGCTGCTTGTGCTCCATGCGCTCGATCTCGGTCACCAGGCGCTGGTTGTGCGCGAAGAACGGCGCTTTCGTGACGAACTCGCCCTCCACCAGCGCCGAGCGGATGAACAGCTTGCGCGACAGTTCCGGATCGAGCGGGCCGTAGTGCACGCGCCGGTTCGTGTACACGGGGAGCCCATAGAGCGTGCCGCGCTCCACCGCCACCACCTGGGCGCGGTTCTTTTCCCAGTGCGGGTTGTCGCGGTGGCGCTTCAGCAGGTGCGCGCCGAGCTCCTCCAGCCACTGCACGTCGATCGTCGCCACGGTGCGCGCGTAAAGGCGCGTGGTTTCGACCAGCTCCGCCGCGACCAGCCACTTGCCCGGCCTCTTCGTGTGCGAGCCCGGGTGCACCCAGAACTTGATGCCGCGCGCGCCGGTGTAGTTGCCGTCGGCCTCGTCTTTCATGCCGATGTTGCCGAGCAGGCCCGCGAGGAGCGCGCGGTGCACGGCGCGAAAGCCCTCGGGCTTGTCCATGCGCGCGCTGGAGGCCTTCCAGTCCATCTCCTCGGTCACCGCGCCGAGCTGCTGGTGCACGTCGCGCCACTCGCGCATGCGGGGGTAGGAAAGGAAATTGTCGCGGCACAGGCGCCGCAGTCCTGCCTCGCCCTGGAGCTGCCAGAGCTTGAGCAGCGCGAGGAAGTCCGAGCGCTCGTCGGCGAATTTCGCGTGGCGCTCGTCGGCGGCGGACTGCTTGGCGAGCGGCCGCTCGCGCGGGTCCTGCACCGAGAGCGCGGCGGCGACGACGAGCATTTGTTCCAGGCAGCCTTCGGCGCGCGCGGCGACGAGCATGCGCGCGACGCGCGGATCGAGCGGCAGGCGCGCGAGCTCGCGCCCAAGGCCTGTCAGTGCGTTGTCCTCGTCCACCGCGCCCAGCTCGGCAAGGAGCGCGTAGCCGTCGGCGATGGCGCGTGAATTGGGGGCGTCGAGGAAAGGAAAGTCCTCGACCTTGCCGAGATTGAGGGAAAGCGCGCGCAGGATCACCGACGCGAGCGAGGCGCGCAGCACCTCCGGGTCGGTATACGCGGGGCGCGCCTTGAACGCGTCCTCGCCGTACAGGCGGATGCAGACGCCGTTGGCGACGCGCCCGCAACGCCCGGCGCGCTGCTGCGCCGCGGCCTGCGAGATGTTCTCGACGCGGAGCATCTCCACCTTGTTGCGGTAGGAGTAGCGCTTGACGCGCGCCTGGCCCGCGTCGACCACGTAGCGGATGCGCGGCACGGTGAGCGAGGTCTCGGCGACGTTGGTGGCGAGCACCACGCGCCGCGCGCCGCCCGGGTGGAACACGCGATCCTGTTCCGCCACCGACAGGCGCCCGTAGAGCGCCAGGATCTCGGCGCCTTTCAGGTTGCGCTTCGCGAGCACTCCCGCCGCGTCACGGATCTCGCGCTCGCCGGGCAGGAAGACGAGCACGTCGCCCGGGCCTTCCCTGAACAGCTCTTCCACCGCATCGCCGAGCGCCTGCTCCTCCTCGTCGCGCGTGGTGTCCTCCTCGTCGCCGCCCACCGGGCGGTAGCGGATCTGGACCGGGTAGAGCCGGCCCGAGACTTCGATGACCGGCGCGCCGTCGAAGTGCTTCGAGAAGCGCTCGGCGTCGATGGTCGCCGACGTGATCACCACCTTGAGGTCGGGCCGCCTCGGCAGCAGGCGCTTTACGTAGCCGAGCAGGAAATCGATGTTGAGGCTGCGCTCGTGCGCTTCGTCGAGGATGAGGGTGTCGTAGGCCTGGAGGTCAGGGTCGCCCTGCGTCTCCGCGAGCAGGATGCCGTCGGTCATCAGCTTCACGCGGGTGCTCCTGCCCACCTTGTCGGTGAAGCGCACCTTGTAGCCGACGAGCGTGCCGAGCTCGACTTGCAGCTCCTCGGCGATGCGCGCCGCGACCGAGCGCGCGGCGATGCGGCGCGGCTGCGTGTGGCCGATCTGCCGCCTCTCGCCGCGCCCCATCTCGAGCAGGATCTTCGGCAGCTGCGTGGTCTTGCCCGAGCCGGTCTCGCCGCACACGATAGTTACCGGGTGCGCGGCGATGGCCGCGGCGATGTCCTTGCGTCTTTCGCTGACCGGGAGCGCCGGGTCGAATCGGATCTGCATGTGGCGCCCGAGGATATAGGATTGGCGCTCACATGACGGGGCCGACCAAGGACTTCTGGGAGGAGCGCTTCTCTACGGGAAACACGCCGTGGGACCGGGGCGCATCCAGCCCGCAGCTCGGCGCGTGGCTTGCCTCAGGCGCGCTCCAGCCCTGCCGCATCCTCGTGCCGGGCTGCGGCTCAGGCCACGAGGTCGCCGAGCTCGCCATGGCGAAGTTCGAGGTCACGGGGCTCGATTACGCCGACGAAGCGATCGCGCGTACGCACCGCAGGATCAGCGAGGCCGAGGTCGACGCGGCGATCGTACGGGCCGACGTGCTCGCGTGGGAGCCCGACCGGCCGTTCGACGCCATCTACGAGCAGACTTGCCTGTGCGCGCTCTATCCAGACCGGTGGCGCGAGTACGCGGACCGGCTGCACCAATGGATCAGGCCCGGCGGGAAACTGTTTGCGCTCTTTCTTCAGCTGCCGCGCGCGGACGCGGCGCAGGGCTTCATCCAGGGTCCGCCGTACCACTGCGACGTGAACGGCATGCGCGCGCTCTTTCCCGAGCCGCGCTGGGGCTGGCCGAAGCCGCCGTATCCGCGGACGACGCATCCGGCGGGCATCGCGGAGCTCGCCGTGGTGCTGGCGCGCGAATAGAAGCGGCGGTGCCGGGGGAAGCCGCACCGCCGTAGCCCTGCTCGGCGTTCAGGAACACGACGCCAGACTTTTCTGGGCCGTACACGCACCAGGAGGGCGCGTCAGTCCGGGAACTTCTCTTCAGCTCTCGCCCTTGCCCGCGGCGAGCTTCTTCGCGTAGCCCGCGCGCACCATCGCCGACATCCGGTCGAACAGCGCGTCGGGATCCTTGCGGCGCTGCAGCGGGATCTCGTACTCCGCCCCTCTCGCGAGGATCAGCTCGCGCTTGCCCGACTCGACGGCCTTCAGGATTTCCTCGGCCACCTCCTTCGGCGGCATGCCGTTGTCGATCGCCTTGTCGCTCACACCCCGCTTCGAGCCGTCGGCGGTGAGCGCGTTCCGCGAGACGTCGGTCCTGACCGAGCCCGGCGCGATGACGTGCACCTGGATGCCGAGGTGCTCGTTCTCGGCGCGCACCGCGTCGTGATAGCCGACCAGCCCGTGCTTGGCGGCGCAGTAGGCGGAGCGCAAAGGAATGCCGGCGAGGCCGGCGACGCTCGCGATAGCGATGACCCGGCCGCCGCCGGCTTTCACCATTCTCGGCAGGAGCGCCTGCGTCAGCGCGATCGGCCCCAGCAGATCGACGGCGATCATCTTCTCGTAGACGGCGAAAGCGGTTTCGGTCGCCAGCGAGCGCTGCGACACGCCGGCGTTGTTGACCAGGGCGTCGATGCGGCCTTGCCAGGACCAGGCTTGGTCGGCGATGCCCGGGATCTTGTCGAAGTCGGTGGCTTCGAACGGAAGCACCAGGGACACCCGGCAGTCGCGCGCCACGGCCTCGAGCGCCTCGAGGTTGCGACCGGAGAGGATGACGCTCGCGCCCCGGGCGGCCAGCGCCCGTGCGAGGGCTGCGCCGATTCCGGAGGAGGCGCCGGTGATCCACCAGCACTGACGGCCGAACATCCCCGTGCCCCTCAGCGCTGCACGGCCTGCGCAGCCTTCGCAAATCCCTCCACATACCGCGCCACCAGATCCGCCTCCATGTTCACCTCCGCCCCCGGCTTCAGCCGCGACAGCGTGGTCACCTTCAACGTATGCGGAATCAGATTCACCTCGAACTCCGCCCCGCTTACCCGGTTCACCGTCAGGCTCACC
>DATHYT010000069.1:0-14084 GCA_035459025.1 Burkholderiales bacterium
GATCTGCATGGCGACCGGCACGGTGCTCGCGCAAAGGAAGATCGCGCGCGACCTGACCGAGCGGCTCGTCGCCAAGGCCAAGCACCTGCCGGTGGGCGATCCGAGCGCCGGGCCCTGCGCGCTCGGGCCGATCATCAACAGCCGGCAGATCGAGCGCATCGACGGCATCGTGAAGGACGCCGTGGCGAAAGGCGCGGTGCTGCGCGCGGGCGGCACCTACGACAAGCTGTTCTACGCACCCACGGTGCTGGAGAACGTGACGCCGGCGATGCGCGTGTACAGCGAGGAAGTGTTCGGGCCGGTGCTCTCCGTGCTGACCTTCGACACCGACGAGGAAGCGATCGCGATGTCAAACGCGAGCGAGTACGGCCTCTCGACCGGCGTCATCACCCAGTCGATCGAGCGCGCGATGCAGTTCACCGCGAAGCTGAAGACCGGCATCGTCCACGTCAACGACCAGACGGTCGCCGACGAGCCCTGGGTGCCGTTCGGTGGAAGAGGGGCGTCAGGAAACGGCGGGCGCCATGGTGGCGTAGCCAACTGGGAGGAGTTCACCCAGTGGCAGTGGGTGACGATCCAGGACAAGGCGACGCCTTATCCGTTCTAGCTAGAACGTCCCCGGGAACGCCCCGCCGTCCATCAGCACGTTCTGGCCGGTGATGTAGCCGGCGTGCACGCTGGCGAGGAAGGCGCAGGTCGCGCCGAACTCGTCGATGTTGCCGAAGCGCTTCGAGGGGTTGGCGGCGGCGCGCTGCTTGGCGAGCTCGGCGGCCGTCGTTCCCAGCTTCTTTGCGTTGAACTCCATGTTGCCGCGCAGGCGGTCGGTGTCGAAAGGCCCGGGCAGCAGCCCGTTGATGGTCACGTTGTGCTGCGCCACCTGGCGCGAGAGCCCCGCGACAAAACCGGTCAGCCCCGTACGCGCGCCGTTGGACAACCCCAGCTCGGCGATCGGCATCTTCACCGCGCCCGAGGTGATGTTGATGATGCGGCCGAACTTCCTCGAGATCATGCCGTCGATCGTCGCCTTGATGAGCTCGATCGGCGTGAGCATGTTCGCGTCCACCGCCTTGATCCAGTCCTCGCGCGACCAGTTGCGGAAGTCCCCCGGCGGCGGCCCGCCCGCGTTGTTCACCAGGATGTCGACGTTCGGGCAAGCGGCGAGGGCGGCCTTGCGGCCCTCCTCGGTAGTGATGTCACCGGCGACCGACGTGACCTTGGCGCCGGTGCTCTTCCGGATCTCCTCCGCCGTGGCCTCCAGCGCCTCCTTGCCGCGCGCGGTGATGACGAGGTTCACGCCTTCGCGCGCGAGCGCCATGGCGCAGCCCTTGCCCAGTCCCTTCGATGCCGCGCACACGAGCGCGTTCTTGCCTTTGATGCCGAGGTCCATGGTGTTCAGCCTTTCTTGAGGGATACGAACAATACACCGGCAATCACCAGCGCTCCGCCGAGGAGCTGCAGCGGCCCGAGCGCGCCTTCGAGCAGCGCGAAATCGGCGAGCACCGTGGTGACGGGCCCGAGCCCGCCGATGAGCGCGAAGTGGTTCGCGCCGATCCGCTTCAGCGCCTCGGCGACGAGAAACACGGGGAGCACCGTGCACACCGTGGCGAGCAGGATCGCGTACAGCCACACCTCGCCCGGCAGCTGCAGCGCGGCGGGGCGCTCGAGCAGCGCGAACTGCACGAGCGCGGGCACCGTCGACACCATCATCGTGTAGGCGGTGAAGCGCATCGAGCCGACGCGCTTCACGAGCTGGCTGCCGGTGACGAGGTACACCGCGTAGGACATCGCCGAGCCGAAGATGAGCGCCGCGCCCCACAGGAAGAGGCGATGCTCGGGCTCGACGCCGAGCTGGCGCGCGAGCACGAGCGCAATGCCGGCGTAGGTCATCGCGAGCGCCGCGATCTCGCGACCCGTCGGGCGCCGCGCGAGGAACAGCGCCGAGAGGATCACGACCAGCGTCGGATACAGGAACATGATCAGCCGCCCCAGGCCCGCCGGCACGTACTGCAGGCCGAGGAAGTCGAGCAGGCTCGCGAGGTAGTAGCCGAGGAACCCCAGGCCGACGATGCCCGCCCAATCGCGCCGCGCGAGCCGTGGCTCGTGCCTTAGCCACCACGCCACCGCGGCGAAGAACGGCAGCGACAGCGTCATGCGCAGGAAAAGGAGCGTCGTCGCGCTCACCGGCGCGGCCTCGTAGCCCAGCTTGATCAGCACCGGGCGGAAGGCGAAGGCGACGGTGCCGCCGAGCGCGAACAGCATGCCCCAGCCGCGGTACGCGGCCGGACTCAACGACGCTTGCCGAGGAGCGACCCGAGCACGCCGCGGATGAGCTCGCGTCCCACCTGCGAGCCTACGGTGCGGGCCGCGCTTTTCGCCATCGCCTCGATCAGGCCCTGCGACTGGCGGCCGCCGCGCGGGCCGGTCTTGCCGAACAGGATGTCGGAGGCCATGCTCGATTCCTTCGGCTTGGCGGCGGCCTGCTCCTGCGCCACCTGGTCGGCGCGCGCCTTGAGCTTCTCGTACGCCGATTCGCGGTCCACCGCCTTCTCGTAGTGGCCGGCGATGGGCGAGGCGCTGATCGCGGCCGCGCGCTCGGCCTCGGCGAGCGGGCCGAGCTGGCTGCCCGGCGGCACCACGAAGGCGCGCTCGGTGATGCCGGGCCGGCCCTTCTCGTCGAGCAGGCTCACCAGCGCTTCGCCCACGCCGAGCTCGGTGATCGCCTCGGCGATCTTCAGCTTCGGGTTGGGCCGCATGGTCTCGGCGGCGGATTTCACCGCCTTCTGGTCCTTCGGCGTGAAGGCGCGAAGGGCGTGCTGCACGCGGTTGCCGAGCTGCCCGAGCACCGATTCGGGGATGTCGAGAGGGTTCTGGGTCACGAAGTACACGCCCACGCCCTTGGAGCGGATGAGCCGCACCACCTGCTCGATCTTGTCGAGCAGCGCTTTGGGCGCGTCTTCGAAAAGCAGGTGCGCCTCGTCGAAGAAGAACACGATCTTCGGCTTGTCCGGGTCGCCCACCTCGGGCAGTTGCTCGAAGAGCTCGGCCAGCATCCACAAGAGAAACGTGCCGTAGAGCTTGGGCGAGTTCATCAGCTGGTCGGCGGCGAGGATGTTGACCGCCCCCTTGCCACTCTCGACCTGCATCAGGTCGGCGATGTTCAGCATCGGCTCGCCGAAGAACTGCGCCGCGCCCTGGTTCTCGAGCGTGAGCAGTCCGCGCTGAATGGCGCCGATCGAGGCCGCGGAGACATTGCCGTAATGGGTCGTGAACTGCGCTGCGTTCTCGCCCACGTGCTGCAGCATGGCGCGCAGGTCCTTCACGTCGAGGAGCAGCAGCCCCGCCTCGTCGGCGATCCTGAAGACGAGGTTGAGCACGCCTTCCTGCGTGTCGTTCAGCCCGAGCATGCGGGAAAGGAGCAGCGGCCCCATGTCCGAAATCGTGGCGCGCACCGGGTGGCCGCGCTTGCCGAACACGTCCCAGAACACGACCGGGCAGGCCTCGTGCCGCAGCTCGAGCTCGAGGAGCTTGGCGCGCTCGGCGACCTTGGCGTTGCCGCCGCCCGCCTTCGCCATGCCCGAGAGGTCGCCCTTCACGTCGGCCATGAACACGGGCACGCCCGCGCGCGAGAACTGCTCGGCGAGGGTCTGCAGGGTGACGGTCTTGCCGGTGCCGGTGGCGCCGGTGACGAGCCCGTGCCGGTTGGCCAGCGCCGGCAGGAGGTGGAGCTCCGCCTTGGCGTTCTTCGCGACGAGGAGCGGAGCGGGCATGGACGGTAAAATTATCGCATGGCCGGTCACAGCAAATGGGCGAACATCAAGCACCGCAAGGCCGCGGCCGATGCGAAGAAGGGCAAGGTGTTCACGCGCCTGATCAAGGAGATCACCGTCGCCGCGAAACTGGGCGGGGGCGATGCCGCCACCAACCCGCGGCTGCGGCTCGCCATGGACAAGGCGCGCGAGGCGAACATGGCCAAGGACAGCGTGCTGAACGCCGTCAAGCGCGGCTCCGGACAGCTGGAGGGCGTGTCGTACGAGGAAGTGCGCTATGAGGGCTACGGTCCGGGCGGCGCGGCGGTAATTGCCGCCTGCCTCACCGACAACCGCACCCGCACCGTGGCCGAAGTGCGCCACGCGTTCACCAAGAACGGCGGCAACCTCGGCTCGGACGGCTCGGTCGCGTTCCTGTTCAAGCACTGCGGGCAGTTCGTGTTCGCGCCCGGCGCGAGCGAAGAGAAGATCATGGACGCGGCGCTGGAGGCCGGCGCCGAGGACGTGCAGGCCAACGACGACGGCTCGATCGAGGTCGTGTGCCCGCCGCACGAGTTCCTCGCCGTGAAGGCGGCGTTCGACAAGGCAGGGCTCAAGCCCGAGCTCGCCGAGGTGACGCTCAAGCCGACCACCGAAGCCGCGCTCGCCGGCAGCGACGCGCAGCGCATGAAGAGCCTGCTCGATGCGCTCGAATCGCTGGACGACGTGCAGGACGTCTACACCACCGCGGTGTTCGAGGACGCGTGAGGATCCTGGGCATCGATCCCGGCTTGCAGGTCACGGGCTTCGGTGTCGTCGACAAGAACGGCCAGCGCCTCGCCTATGTCGCGAGCGGCTGCGTGAAATCGGGGCGCGGCGAGCTCGCCGAGCGCCTGAAGACGCTGCTCGAGGGCCTCGCCGAGGTGATCGCGGCGCACCGGCCGCAGCAGGTGGTGGTGGAAAAGGTGTTCGTCAACGTCAATCCCCAGTCGACGCTCGCGCTCGGCCAGGCGCGCGGCGCCGCGATCTGCGCCGCGGTGCTCGCCGGGCTGCCGGTCGCCGAGTACACGGCGCTGCAGGTCAAGCAATCGGTGGTCGGCAACGGCCAGGCGGGAAAGTCGCAGGTCCAGCACATGGTGAAGCGGCTGCTCGCGCTCGCGGGCGACCCGAGCCCGGACGCCGCCGACGCGCTCGCCTGCGCCATCTGCCACGCGCACGGCGCGCGCCTCGGGCGCCTGTCGACGCGCGGGCTGCGCATGCGGCGCGGGAGGCTGGCGTGATCGGCCGGCTCACTGGGAAGCTCGTCGCCAAGCACCCGCCTCAGGTGATGGTCGACTGTAACGGCGTCGCCTACGAGGTGGACGTGCCGATGAGCACGTTCTACAGCCTGCCGGCTACGGGCGAGCCGGTCACCCTGCACACCCACCTCGCCGTGCGCGAGGACGCGCAGGCGCTCTACGGCTTCTCCACGCTGGAGGAGCGCAGCGCTTTCCGCCAGCTCATCCGCATCGCGGGTGTGGGCGCACGCACCGCGCTCTCCGTGCTCTCGGGGCTGTCGGTCGCCGAGCTATCGCAGGCCGTCGCCATGCAGGACGCCGCGCGCCTGACGAAGATCCCAGGAATTGGCAAGAAGACCGCCGAGCGGCTGCTGCTGGAGCTGAAGGGCAAGCTCGCGGAGGCGAGGCCGGCGGGCACCACTGCCGCCGGCGCGGACGTGCTGAACGCGCTGCTCGCGCTCGGCTACAACGACAAGGAGGCGCTCGCGGCGACCCGGGGCCTGGCCCCCGGGCTGAGCGTCGCGGAAGGCATCCGCGCCGCGCTCAAGACGCTCGCCAAGCCCTGAGGGCTAAAAGCGCACTACCGCGTTGATCGACCAGAGGTCGGAGCGCGTGCCGTTCGGGTCGTCCGAGAGCCGACCGAAATTGTTGTAATCGAGGCGCAGGCCGATGCTGCCCGTCACGTCGTACTGACCGCCGAAGCCCCAGAGCACCGTGGGCCGGTAACGCGGAAAAGCAGAGCTGATTCCGGTCGAGGGCGCCAAGAACGTGGCATCGGGCGAAGTCACCGAGAAGCCGAGACGGCCCTGCACGGAGAAGGCTTCGCCGATCGGCAGCACGCCGGTCCCGGCCAGCGTCCAGGCGCTCGTCTGGGCGCCGGTCTTCTGCTGGGCGAGGAACGCCGGCTCGGTGCTCTCGGGCCCGCGCCCGAGGTCGGAGTAGCCAAGCTCGACGCCCCAGTGACGGGAGAAGCGGTAGCCGCCGAAATGCCGGTAACCGATGTCGCTATCCTCGATCGCCGGCATCACCGGGCGGATGCCGCCGCCGAGGTACCAGCCGTTGTCCGGCGCCTTCGCTTGCGCGAGCACACCCGAGGCCCAGAGGGCGGCGAAGGCGGCGGCGAGCGCGCGGGCGGCGGACATCACCGAAATGCTATGCCTGCGCCGCACAATCGACAAGGGGTGAACGGCCCGGGTCTGGCAAAATCACGTCATGGCCATCGAGAGCGATCGCTTGATCGCGGCGGCCCCCGCCTCCCCCCAGGAAGAGCAGTTCGAGCGTTCGCTGCGCCCGACGCGGCTCGCCGACTACGTCGGGCAGGCGAAGACGCGCGACCAGCTCGCCATCTTCATCGAGGCCGCGCGCGGCAGGAACGAGGCGCTCGACCACGTGCTGCTGTTCGGCCCGCCGGGGCTGGGCAAGACCACGCTCGCGCACATCATCGCGCGCGAGATGGGGGTCAACCTGCGCCAGACCTCGGGCCCGGTGCTCGAGCGCCCGGGCGACCTTGCCGCGCTGCTCACCAACCTGGAGCCGCGCGACGTGCTGTTCATCGACGAGATCCACCGCCTGTCGCCGGTGGTGGAGGAGATCCTGTACCCGGCGCTCGAGGACTACCAGATCGACATCATGATCGGCGAGGGGCCGGCGGCGCGCTCGATCAAGCTCGACCTGCCGCCCTTCACGCTGGTGGGCGCGACCACGCGCGCCGGCATGCTCACCAACCCCTTGCGCGACCGCTTCGGCATCGTCGCGCGCCTCGAGTTCTACAACGAGACCGAGCTCGCCGCGATCGTGCGCCGCTCGGCGGGCCTGCTCGAAGTGGCGCTGGCCGAAGAGGGCGGCGTCGAGATCGCGCGCCGCGCGCGCGGCACGCCGCGCGTGGCGAACCGGCTGCTGCGCCGCGTGCGCGACTATGCGCAGGTGAAGGCCGCGGGCGCAGTGTCGAAGAGCGTCGCCGAGGCCGCGCTCGGCATGCTCGACGTGGACGTGCTCGGCCTGGACGTGATGGACCGCAAGCTCCTGCTTGCCGTGATCGAGAAGTTCGGCGGCGGGCCCGTGGGCGTGGAGAACCTCGCGCACGCCATCGGCGAGGACGCCGACACCATCGAGGACGTGCTCGAGCCGTATCTCATCCAGCAGGGCTATCTGCAGCGCACGCCGCGCGGGCGCGTCGCCACGCTCGCCGCCTACCGCCACTTCGGCCTCGCCGCGCCGTCGGGCGGGCACGACTTGCTCGCGTAAGTGTTCAGCTGGCCGCTGCGGGTCTACTACGAAGACACCGATTTCGGCGGAGTCGTCTACTATGCGAACTACCTGCGCTTTTTCGAGCGCGCGCGCACCGAGTGGCTGCGCAGCCTCGGCGTCGACCACCTGCGCCTGGCGCGCGAGGACGGGCTGCAGTTCGTGGTGCGGCGGGCCGAGATCGATTTCCTGCGCGGCGCGCGACTGGACGACGAGCTGAGCATCACCGTGGAATGCACCGAGCGGAAACGCACTTACCTGTGGCTGCGCCAGCGCGCGCTGTGCGGCGTGGAACCGATGGCCGAAGGCCGGGTCCAAGTCGCGTGCGTGCGCCGCGACGATTTCAAGCCCACCCCCATCCCCGCGGCGCTCGCCGCGCAACTAGGCGGTTAAACCCATGAACGTCACTACCGACCTCGACATCTGGATCCTGATCATGGGCGCGAGCCCGGTGGTCAAGGCGGTCATGGCGCTGCTGGTCGTGGTCTCCTTCATGTCGTGGCTCTACATCTTCAGCAAGTGGTTCACGATCCGCCGCGCGCGCTCGCAGACCGAGCGCTTCGAGCGCGAGTTCTGGGGCGGCAACGACCTCAACCTGCTGTACCAGGGCGCGGTGAACAACCGCCACTCCATCGGCAGCCTCGAGCGCATCTTCGAGTCCGGCTTTCGCGAGTTCGTGAAGCTGCGCAACCAGCGCCCGAGCGGCGACGCGAGCGACATGGTGGACGGCGCGCGCCGCGCCATGCGCGCCACCTACCAGCGCGAGATGGACCACCTCGAGCGCCATCTCGCGTTTCTCGCCTCCACGGGCTCGGTGAGCCCGTACGTGGGCCTGTTCGGCACGGTGTGGGGCATCATGCATGCGTTCAGGAGCCTGGCCAACGTGCAGCAGGCGACGCTCGCGCAGGTCGCGCCCGGCATCGCCGAGGCGCTGGTGGCCACGGCGCTGGGGCTCTTCGCCGCCATTCCCGCGGTGGTCGCGTACAACCGCTACTCGTACCTGATCGACCGCCTCTCGATCCGCTTCGAGAGCTTCATGGAAGAGTTCTCCAACATCCTTCACCGCCAAGCGGTGAAGTAGCGATGCCCGCGCCGCAACGGTCGCGCCGGCCGATGCACGAGATCAACATCGTGCCGTACGTCGACGTGATGCTGGTGCTGCTCGTCATCTTCATGGTGACTGCGCCGCTCATCACGCCGGGCGTGGTGGACCTGCCCTCGGTGTCGAAGGCGGCCAACGCGCCCGCCACCGTGCTGGAGATCGTGATCCGCGAGGACAAGAGCGTCACGCTGCGCGTGCGCGACGCGCAAGGGGCCCTGGCCGAGGAGCGGCGCCTCGCGCGCGGCGAGCTCGCACGCGCGGTGCGCGAGCGCCAGGCGAAGAGCCCGGACCGCCCGGTGCTCATCGCCGCCGACAAGGACGTGAAGTACGAGGCGGTGCTCAACGTGATGGACGAGCTGCAGCGGCAGCAGATCCGGCGCATCGGCCTGCTGGTGCAGCCGGCGAAGTGATGGCGGCGAAGGCGGCGAGCGGCTTGCTGTTCGAGGCGCCGCGCGAGCATTTCTTCGGTCCCTCGGCGATGCTGGCGCTGGCGGTGCACGTGCTGCTGGTAGCGGCACTGATGCTCGGCGTGCACTGGCAGAGCCGCGCGCCCGACGTGGTGATGGTCGAGCTGTGGCAGGCGCCGCCGCAGCCGGTGGCGCAGCCCGCGCCGCCGCCCAAGGTCAAGCCGCCGCCCAAGGTCGAGCCGCCCCCGCCGCCGGCGCCGAAGCCCGAGCCGCGCATCGAGAAGCCCGACATCGCGCTGAAGGCGAAGCCCAAGCCCAAGCCCAGGCCCGAGCCGAAACCGGAGCCCCGGCCCGAGCCCAAGCCGGTGGCCAAGCCCGAGCCCGCGCCGCCGCCCGACGAGACCATGGCGCAGCGCCTGCTCGCCGAGGCGCTGCAGCGCGAGGATCAGCGCCGCGCCGCCGATCGCGAGCGCCAGCAGATCCGCGACCAGCTGCTGCGCGAGCAGCAGGCGGCGCGCAATCGCGCCATGCAGACGTGGATCGACAAGATCCGCGGCAAGATCCGCGGCAACATCGTGCTGCCGCCCGACATCCAGGGCAATCCCGAGGCGCTGGTGCTGGTGACGCAGCTGCCGACGGGCGAGGTGCTGGAGGCGAAGCTCGTGATCTCGAGCGGGCACCAGGCGTACGACGATGCGGTGATGCGCGCGATCCTCAAGTCCTCGCCGTTGCCGAAGCCCGACACCCCGGGCCTGTTCGAGCGCGACCTCAAACTCACGTTCCACCCGAAGGACTGAAATATAATCAGGCCGATGCGAAACCTGCTCGCGGCAGTCCTCTTCGCCTTCGCCGCGTGCTCGGCCCACGCGCAGCTCTCGATCGAGATCACCGGCGCCGGCGCGCAGCGCATCCCGATCGCGATCGCGCCGCTCGCCGGCGAGGGCGCGCTGCTCGACCCCTCGGGCGCCACCATCGGCGCCATCGTGCGCGCCGACCTGGAGCGGAGCGGGCTGTTCCGCAGCCTGGAAATCCCGCGCCTCGTGCCGCAGCCGACCGAGGCGTCCGTCGTGAACTACGCCGAGTGGCGCGCGCGGCTCGCCGACGCGCTGGTGCTCGGCTCGGTGGCCGCGCGCCCCGATGGGCGCTACGAGGTGCGCTTTCGCCTCTACGACGTGGTGAAGCAGACGGCGCTCGGCGGCGTCGCTTACACGCTGACGCGCGAGCAGGTGCGCGCCACCGCGCACCGCATCGCCGACTACGTGTACGAGAAGCTCACCGGCGAGAAGGGCGTGTTTTCCACGCGCATCGCGTACGTGGTGAAGCGCGGCGAGCGCTACGAGCTGCAGGTGGCGGACGCCGACGGCGCCAACGAGCAGGCGATGCTGGTCTCGAACGAGCCGATCATCTCGCCGGCCTGGTCGCCCGACGGCAAGCGCCTCGCCTACGTCTCGTTCCAGAACAAGAAGCCGATCGTCTACGTGCAGGACGTCGAGGTGCCCAAGCAACGAATCGTGGCCAATTTCAAGGGCTCGAACTCGGCGCCGGCCTGGTCGCCCGACGGCAAGCGCCTCGCGCTCGCGCTCACGCGCGACGGCAACTCGCAGATCTACCTGATCGACCCCGACGGCAGCAACCTGCAGCGCTTCACGCGCTCGGCCGGCATCGATACCGAGCCGTTCTTCTCGCCCGACGGCGACTGGCTCTACTTCACCTCGGACCGCGGCGGCAGCCCGCAGATCTACCGCATGGCGCTGCGCGGCGGCGACGCGCAGCGCGTCACGTTCGAGGGCGGCTACAACGTTTCGCCCCGCGTCAACCCGGACGGTAGCAGCCTTGCTTACATCGCGCGCAACGGCGGCAGGTTCCAGTTGGCACTGCTCGAGCTCGCCACGCGCCAGACCCAGATCCTCACCGACAGCGACCTCGACGAGTCGCCCAGCTTCGCCCCCAACGGCCGCCTGATCCTGCTGGCGACCATCGTAGCGGGGCGCGGCGTGCTCACGGCGGTTTCCGCCGACGGGCGCGTCAAGCAGCGACTCTCGGTCACGGCCGGCGACGTGCGCGAGCCGGCCTGGGGACCCCTAAATCCATGAGAAGGAGGTCGATCATGCGAATACTTCTGAGCATCCTCATCGCCGCGACGCTCGCGGCGTGCGCGACCACGGAAACGCCCGGCACGCAGCCGCCGGCGGGCGTGGAGGACCGCAAGCCCGGCGCCGTGCAGCCGGCGCCCGGCCCCGGCACGCAGGGCGTGCCCTCGAAGCCGGTCACCGGCGTCGACCTGACGGGCGGCAAGCCCGCACCCACGCCGGGTGTCCCGCCGCACCGCGACCCGGCAAGCGTCCTGGCGGCGCGCTCGGTGTACTACGACTTCGACCGCTACGACATCAAGGACGAGTTCAAGCCGCTGATCGAGGCGCACGCGGCCTACCTGCGCGGGCAGCCCGAGCTGAAGATGCTGGTTCAGGGCAACACCGACGAGCGCGGCAGCCGCGAGTACAACATCGCGCTCGGCCAGCGCCGCTCCGAGGGCGTGAAGCGCATGCTGCTGCTCCTGGGCGCGCGCGAGGAGCAGGTCGAGGCCGTCAGCCTGGGCGAGGAAAAGCCCAAGGAGCTCGGCCACACCGAGGAGGCCTGGACGCGCAACCGCCGCAGCGACATGCTGTACACGGGCGAGTACTGACATGAACGCCGTGCGTGGCGTCGCCGCGGCGCTGCTCGTGGCGCTGGCCGGCACCGCCCAGGCGCAGCTGTTCGGCGGCGACGACCAGGCGCGCCGGCGCATCGAGGAAGTGCGCACCGAGACGCTGCTGCAGCTGCAGCAGATGGAGCAGCGGCTCGGCGAGCGCATGAAGGCGCTGGAAGCGACCTCGATCGAGCGGCGCGCGATCCTCGACCTCGCCGGCCAGCTCGAGGCGCTGCGCGCGGATCTCGCCAAGCAGCGCGGCCAGATCGAGGTGCTGATCTACCAGATGGAGGTCGCCGAGAAGCGGCAGAAGGACCTCTACGTCGACATCGACACGCGGCTGCGCAAGCTCGAGAGCGCGATCGAGCAGCAGGCGGCCGTCGCGGCGAGGCCGCCGCCCGAGGCCGGGCCCTCCGAGGAGGAAAGGCGCGCCTACGAGAGTGCGCTCAACCAGTTCAAGGTGGGGAACTACTCGGCGGCGATCGACCTGCTCGGGCAGCTGCTGGTGAAGTACCCGAACGGCAAGCTGGCGCCGAACGCGCAGTACTGGATCGGCATGGGCTACTCGGGCCGGCGCGATTACAGGAACGCCATCGGCGCGCTGCAGAAGGTGATCCAGCAGTGGCCGCTCGATCCCAAGGCCGCGGACGCGATGCTGTCGATCGCGAGCGCCCAGGAGGCGATGGGCGACGTGAAGTCGGCGCAGGCGACGCTGCAGGAGGTGCTGGCCAAGTACCCCGGCAGCACCGCGGCCGACCAGGCGCGGCTGCGGCTGCAGCAGTCGGTCAAGCGCTGAAGGCCGTCGTCCTCGTATCCGGGGGGCTCGACTCTGCGACTGCGCTCGGCTGGGCGCGTCGCGAGGGGTACGAGTGCTACGCTCTCTCGGTAGATTACGGACAGCGCCACGGGGCTGAATTGGCTGCAGCGGCGAAGGTCGCCAAGCGGCTGGGGGCCCTCGAGCACCGGGTGGTGAAGCTGGATCTCGCCCAGTTCGGCGGCTCGGCGCTCACCGACAAGAAAATTGGGGTTCCGGACCAGGGGGCGACCTCCGGGATCCCCGTCACTTATGTCCCCGCGCGGAACACCATCCTGCTGTCCCTTGCCCTGGCCTGGGCGGAGGTGCTCCAGGCGCAGCACGTCTTCATGGGGGCGAACGCGGTGGACTACTCGGGCTATCCGGATTGCCGGCCCGAGTACTTGAAGGCGTACGAGGCGATGGCGAACCTGGCGACCAAGGCGGCGGTGGAGGGGCGGCGGATCTCGATTCGTGCGCCGCTGGTGGATCTGCCGAAGAAGGAAATCGTGAAGCTGGCGATGGAGCTGGGGGTGGATGCGGCCGAGACCGTCACCTGCTACCAACCGGATGCTGCGGGGCGCGCGTGCGGCGCGTGCGATGCGTGCCGCATCCGCAAGAAGGGCTTCGCGGACGCCGGAATTCCCGATTCGACGCGCTATCAGCGCTGAACGGGTGGCGAAGCGGGGGCGAGGGCTGATAAAATCGCGCCCTTCCCATGGGGGCCGTTAGCTCAGCTGGTAGAGCAGCGGACTTTTAATCCGTTGGTCGGCGGTTCGAATCCGCCACGGCCTACCAATCAATCAGCGCTCGAACTCTAGCTTGGGCGTTTGCCGAGCCAGCCGAGATCCGGGGTCATTCCCTCGGCGGCGACGACGCCCTCGGGGATCAGCACCCACGGCAGCTTGCTCCGGACAAAAAGGTGATGCGTCGGCTTGTTCCAGCGTTGATCGTCCAGCGTTCCAGGCTTGACGCTGCGGTAGTTCGAGAACCGTTCCGACACGTGGTAGATGCGCGTCCCACATTCTGGGCAGAACAGGCAATCCATGGTGCGACCACTGTCGCAGCGGCGGACAAACTTCTTCAACGTTCCGCTCAGTAACCGAAATTGCTCCTTGGGAACGCGAATCGCCATAGCAAAGGCGCTGCCAGACTGCTTTTGACAATCAGTGCAGTGACAAACATAGGCAGCGTCCGGTTCCGCGGTCATTTCGTACCGGACGGCACCGCATTGGCAGCCGCCTGTGTATGGAGCAGGCATGACTCATTTCCTTCCAGTCCGGGCCGAAAAGGGTCAGGCCGGTTAGCTTCCAATCTATGCCCGGTGTGCGCCCGCTCGCAAGCACTGCGCTGCACCCGCGCCAGGAAATTTCCATACACCAGGGATACGCAGCCGACCGCTCCCGTCCGAACCCAAGCGGTAGAGCGAAAGTGCCGAATTCGTGTCAGCGGAACAGCCAATTCCGCGGATTGCCGCTGTTCCTCCCCGAAATGAAAGGCCCATTGGCAAGCGCTACGAGTGGCGTCAGCTTCGACTCTTAATCCGTTGGTCGGCGGTTCGAATCCGCCACGGCCTACCATCCGTCCCCGCCGCAGCTTTTCTTCGATCGGCCTTGATGCCGGTCAACATGTTGTTTCTGGAAGAGAGTAACCAGAGAAGTTCTGGAGTTCTTGGCGGCAGGGCCACCCTGTCCTTGCCGCGACGTGACGCCAAGTCGTCGGGCATTTGCCTGGCTATGGAGGTCATGCCATGTGCTTCTTCTTCAGTGTGCTGCCCGCCACGGTCTGGGTGGTTCTCGGTTACTTCGTTCTCTTCTCTTCCACCAAGG
>DATHYT010000070.1:0-3926 GCA_035459025.1 Burkholderiales bacterium
GTAAACGGACACGCCGGGCGGCGCGTTCCGCATATCCAAACCGTATCCGATAGTCGCGCCACGAGCCAGTTGTAGAAAATCGTAAAGTTTTTTTTTATACTCCGCCCCTCCCGCCGGGAGGCGGGCGGCGCGCTGAAGGCCGAGGCTCGTTCTAAATCATGAGGAGGAGGCAACATGAAATTCGCGAAAGTTGGCGGGGCATTTTCTGCCGCGCTGCTGCTCGCCGTGGCAGGCGGGACAGCGGTTGCTGCAGGCCCCAAGATAAAGCTTGAACCCCTGGTCACGGCCGTCAACACGCCGCTCGCCATGGTGCAGCCGGCGGGCGACAGCCGCATGTTCATCATCGAGCAGAACGGCCGCGTCAAGATCCTCGAGGGCGGCAAGCTCCGCCCGACGCCGTTCCTCGACATCCGCAGCAAGATCCCGGCCCTGCTCCACGACTTCGACGAGCGCGGCCTGCTCGGCATCGCATTCCATCCGAACTACAAGTCGAACGGCAAGTTCTACGTCGCCTACAGCGCGCACCTCGATTACCAGTCCGACCTCGGGCAGATGCTGTGGTACTCGCACAGCAACGTGGTCGAGGAGTACACGGTGTCCAAGAGCGACCCGAACGCAGCGGACCCGAGCTCGGCGCGGCGCATCCTGTCCACGCCTTGGCCGCAGTTCAACCACAACGGACACTGGATCGGCTTCGGCAAGGACGGCAAGCTGTACGTCTCGATGGGCGACGGCGGCTACGCCAACGACTGGGGCATCGGTCATAACCCCGCCATCGGCAACGGCCAGGACATGTCCACGTTGCTGGGCAAGATCCTGCGCATCGACGTCGATGCGCGCACCGGCGACAAGCCCTACGGCATTCCGTCGGACAATCCGTTCGTGAACGACCGCAACGCCAAGCCCGAGATCTGGGCCTCGGGACTGCGCAATCCGTGGCGCTGCTCGTTCGACACCGGCAGCGGGCAGCTGTTCTGCGCCGACGTGCAGCAGAACAGCTACGAGGAGGTCAACATCATCGCCAAGGGCCAGAACATGGGCTGGCGCAGGATGGAAGCGACGCACTGCTTCGACTACCTCAAGCCCGACAACCATCCCGCGAGTTGCGACAAGGGCGGATTGACCGGCCCGATCCTCGAGTACCAGAACTGCACCGCGAAGCCGCAAGGCTGCAAGGGCATCTCGGTGACGGGCGGCTACGTCTACCAGGGCAAGCAGGCGGCGCTCAAGGGCAAGTACATCTTCGGCGACTGGAGCAAGTCGTTTGCCGAGATGGACGGCCAGATCTTCATCGCCACCAACAGCGGCGGCAAGTGGAGCATGGAGGTCGCCGAAGTGACCAACATGAAAGGGAAGCTCCCCTACGTGCTGGCGTTCGCGCAGGACGCGAACGGCGAGGTCTATGCGCTGACCTCGATCACCACCGGCCCGAACGGCTCGCTCGACACGATCTACAAGATCGTCGCGCAGTAAGCATCGGGCAGTGAACCACGCCGCCGCACCGCGCCAGCGGCGCGGCGGCTTTCTTTCGGGAGTGGATTTGCAGCATGAGGAATACTCGATTTACGGGGCTTGTGGCGATCGCGCTGGCGTGCGCACTGGCCGCCGCGACGGCGTGGGGCGAGGACACGCCGGTGTTCGACAAGGCCTACCTGTCGAACAAGAAGAACATCGCCGCCGGCCGCGAAGTCTGGGACAACCAGTGCCGGCACTGCCATGGTGCGGCCGCCTACCCCGGCAAGGCGCCCAAGCTCAAGCCGGGGCAGCTGGCGCCGGATTTCATCTACGACCGGGTGACCTACGGCTTCGGCAAGATGCCGGGGTGGAAGGACGTGTTCTCCGTGCAACAGAGAAAAGCGGTCGTCGCCTACATCAAGAGCGGCGATTTCTCGCCATAGAGGCGGCGAGCACGACGACGAGGACGGCAAAGCCGACCATGACGCCCATGCCTTCGCGCGCGGTCTCCTCCACCCACCACACGTCCTTGCGCCAGAAGTGCGGCACGGTGGGCCAGTAGATCACCATGGTGCCGACGCCGGCCGCCACCGTCGCCCACAGCAGCCGCTCCGCGGTCAGCGAGCGCACCACTGCCGGGCGGAACGCGGCGGCGAACGCCCATGCCGCGGGCACGAAATATATGCAAGCCCACAGCAGGCCGTCCGGGTCGTTGTACTGGACGCCCGCAAATGCCACCATCAGCAATCCGAGCAGCATCAGGACATAGCGCATATGACGCATTCTACGCGGGCGCGCACCACCACGCACTGGCAGCGCTTCGCCGTGCCGTACGAGTTTCCCGTGGTGTTCACCGAGGGCGTGTTCGACCCGGAGAACCCGGCGCTGCGCGACGTCCTGTGCCGCCTCGAGCCCGCCAAGCGCCACCGGGCGGTGTTCTTTGTGGACGACGGCCTGGGCGAGGGGCTGCTGGCGGCGATCCGCACCTACGCCGGGCGCCACCGCGACGCGATCGAGCTCGCCTGCGCGCCGGTCGCGGTGCCCGGCGGCGAGAAGATCAAGACCGAGCTGCATTTCGTCGAGAGCATGCAGCAGAAGCTCTTTGAGCTGCACCTCGACCGCCATTCGTACGTGATCGCGGTGGGCGGCGGGGCGGTGCTCGACGCCGTGGGGCTGGTCGCCGCCACGACGCACCGCGGCGTGCGCCACGTGCGCATCCCGACCACGGTGCTGGCGCAGAACGATTCCGGCGTCGGCGTGAAGAACGGCGTCAACCTGCAGGGCGTGAAGAATTTCGTCGGCACGTTCGCGCCGCCGTTCGCGGTGCTGAACGACCTGGAATTCGTGCTCACGCTGCCCGAGCGCGACAAGATCGCGGGCATGGCCGAGGCGGTGAAGGTGGCGCTCATCCGCGATGCCGAGTTCTTCGCCTGGATCGAGCACCACATGGACGAGCTCGCCACGTTCGAGCGCCCGGCGATGGCGTACATGATCCGGCGCTGCGCCGAGCTGCACATGCGCCAGATCGGCCAGGGGGGCGACCCGTTCGAGATGGGCAGCGCGCGCCCGCTCGATTACGGCCACTGGTCGGCGCACAAGCTGGAGAGCCTCACGCGCCACCACGTGCGCCACGGCGAGGCGGTGGCGATCGGCATGGCGCTCGATGCGCGCTACTCGGTGCTCGCGGGGCTGCTGCCCGCGGGCGAGGAAGAGCGCCTCTGCGCGCTGCTCGAGTACCTGGGCTTTACCCTCTGGCACCCGGCGCTCGCCAAGACCGGCGTCAACGGCGAATGGACGATCCTCGAGGGCCTGAAGGACTTCCAGGAGCATCTCGGCGGCGAGCTCACCATCACGCTGCTCGCCGGCATCGGCAGGGGCGTCGAGGTGCACGCAATCGACGTCGAGCGCATGCGCGAGGCCATGGCCTGGCTGCGGCAGCGCGCGGGCGACTGATGCACCTCGGCGGGCTCGGGCACCTCACCTACTGCACCAACATCCACGCGGGCGAAGCGCTCGCGGAGGTGCGCGCGGGGCTGGAAAAGCATCTCGCGCCGATCAAAGCCGCGGTATCGCCGGAGCGGCCGCTCGGCGTGGGCCTGCGCCTCGGGCACGCGGCGGCCGAGGGCTTGCGCGATTCCCGGGCGCTTGCCGCGCTCAAGCGATATCTCGACGAGGGCGGCTACTACGTCTTTACGCTGAACGGCTTTCCCTACGGGCCGTTCCACGGCCGCGCGGTGAAGGAGAATGCCTACCGCCCGGACTGGAGCGAGCCCGAGCGCCTCGCCTACACCGATCACCTCGCCGACATCCTCGCGGCGCTGCTCCCCGCGGGCCAGCACGGCAGCGTCAGCACCGTGCCCTGCACCTTCAAGCCCTGGGCCGAAGGGCGCATCGACGCCGTCGTGGAGAACCTGGTCCGCCACGTGGCGCACCTCGTCGGCATCGCGAAGAAGACCGGCCAGACGATTGCG
>DATHYT010000071.1:0-13130 GCA_035459025.1 Burkholderiales bacterium
GGCCGACCTCAATCAGGACGGCCTGCCCGACGCGGGGCTCGTTGGCTTCTGGCCGGAGCCCGGTGGGCCGTACGCGGCCCCGATCGTCAGGTCGCGCGCCAACCTGATGACAAGCAACGGGGCCGGCACCTTTACGCTCGCGAGCAGCATGCCATTGCCGTTCTCCAGCAGCCGCCTAGGTGCAGGGGATCTCAACGGCGACAGGGCAAACGACCTCCTCTTGCTCGATGACGCGCGTGCGGAGGTGATGTTCCAGTCCGCGCCCGGCGTGTTCCTGCCGCCCCGCGCGCTGCATTGAGTTCCGGCAATCGCAACCTGGAACTTGCGAATCCCGTCTTCGGCCTTGCCTTGCCGCGTCGAGCCTTCCTGGACAGGCAGGCGGCGCCGGCCCCCTGAGGAGGGCCGGCGCCCGGATCGGACCCGCCTATCTGATCCCGCTCGAAGCGCGATCAAAGCGTCACGGTTACCGTCGAGAACATTCCTGCCGCTGAGTGGGCGCGGCTTTCGCATCCAAACTTGTAGCTGCCTACCTTTGTCGGCGTAAACGTCCACTCCAACACTTGGCCTGGCAGCACCCAAATACCCTTACTGAGGGTCGCGGTGGGGTCAACGATTCTTTCTGCGGCCCGTTGCGGCCATGTTGACAGTCTTGTCAACTCCGTGGTGTTTGCGCTTGCCGCGAGCTCGGGCGCTGCCAACACGTGCGTGTCCGTGCTTGGATTGCTGACCACGAACTGATAGACCACCCCCGCCTTCAGCGTCATCTGGGAAGGGTAAACGGCCAGGTCGTTGGATGCCGACCCCAGGTTGATGAGCACGTAGTGGGGAGACGTCGCGCTGACGGGATACGTTTCACCAGCCCTTGCATAGAGCTGGCCGGCTTGGGCGCCCAGTTCGGCGTTGATCATGTGCTCGCCCGCCCGTTGCGCGGCGAGCAGCTCGGCGCGCACCTGGTCGCGCGTCATGGCCGCGGTCTGCGTCGACATGGCGCCGGCGGTCGTGCCCAGCTCCGCGTTGACGATCACGTCGCCCGCCCGTTGGGCGGCGATCAGCTCGGCGCGCACCTGTTCGCGCGTCATGCTGGACGAGACCTCCCCGGGAATGTTGCCCGCGTCGATTTCGTAGTTGTCAGTGGCGAAGGCCGGCACCGCGGCTAGCGCCTGGGAACGCGCCATACGCGCCGTCTGCGTCGACATGGGGCCGGCGGTCGTGCCCAGCTCCGCGTTGACGATCACCTCGCCCGCGCGTTGGGCGGCGAGCAGCTCGGCACGCACCTGGTCGCGCGTCATGCCCGCGGTCTGCGTCGACACGGCGCCGGCGGTCGTGCCCAGCTCCGCGTTGACGATCA
This sequence comes from Burkholderiales bacterium, assembly GCA_035459025.1. Classification (GTDB taxonomy): domain Bacteria; phylum Pseudomonadota; class Gammaproteobacteria; order Burkholderiales; family SG8-39; genus JAABQT01. The sequence continues at coordinate 1,349 of DATHYT010000071.1, forward strand.
CCTCGCCCGCCCGCTGGGCGGCGAGCAGTTCAGCACGCACCTGCTCGCGCGTCTTGGTGCACTGGACATCCTTGGGAAGGTTGCCCGCATCGATTTCACAGTTCTGTGCGTATGTCGCGATGGCCGGCAGCGCCAGCAGGCTGCCGATCGCAACTGAGAGGATTGTGCGTTTCATGGCGTGGCTCCTTAGCTTCGGTCTGTGGCTGTACTGCATCGCGTACAGATCTACTCCTCCTTCGCGACGCCGGAAACGCGCCAAACGGCGCAACTCGGGCTAGCCAAATGGCGCAGCGGCGCCCGCCCGGCTTGGCTCTTGCCAGCGGCAGTTGCCATAGAGCACATGTGCAAATCGGCACATGCGCATGCGCGCACGATCTCCCGCCGGGGGCGAAAATCAGCCGAGCATGTGCAGCGCGCGCGCTGCGTCCACCGCTTGCAGTCGCGTGTGCGCCTGCAGCGCCTGCAGGATCTTGCCGCAGTGGTTGCGCACCGTCCCGACGCTGATCCTCAGCTCGCGGGCGATTTCCCGGGTCGTATGGCCGTGCGCCATAAGACGCAGCACTTGAAGCTGCCGCTCCGTGAGCAGGGGATTTCCGGTCTCCGTACCGTCACCGTTGAGGCGATAGTTCTCGCCCGTCGCGTCGTGTGGCGCCAGCTGAAGGAAGTGGACAATAACCATCTCCGCCGGGGATCGCCCTGCGACGATAAACGAGCTGACGTGAGCGCGCCGGCGCTTGCCTTCGGCATTGCGAAAGAGCAGCTCGCAAGCATGGATCGCTCGCCGCTGCCGCGCCATTTCGAGCAACGCGCAGTGTGGGCCACAGTACAGGTTTAGATAGGGATCCAGTCCACCGACCGTATCCCAGCAGAAGCGGCCTACGACATTGGCTGCGCCAAAACCAAAGAATTGCTCGGCCTCCGGATTCCACGCGGCAATCCGTCCCGCTTCGTCGATGGCGAACGCCGGGCTCGCCGTGCTGGCGACGATTCGTGCACATTCCACGTCCCGGTCCATGCGGCCGCCCGTAGCCCAAGATTCGTGGGTCTTAATTTTCCTATTTATACCCAGGGAGCTCTTGGCGTGTTGACTTAGCGCAAAGACATGTCGCGCCACCGGCTGGAGGGCACGGCGTGCGCTACGTGCCCCCGGCAATGACCCCTTAGGCATAGGAACTTCGTCGCGGCCCGCGCCATGGAACGAGCTCGGCCGGGGGCGGCGACGGACGAGCGGCTCAGGGGCGCGTCCTCAAGAAGCGATCGCTGAATTCAGCTCGGCGCATATTTTCCCGCGGTGCGCGGGGTTCGATCGCCCGTGCGCCGCGAAACCGATGGCATGACCACATCGCATCCGACGGGGGGGGCAGACCATGGCCAAAGCAAGACGCACTACGCACCGGAGCAGCAAGGGCACCAGGCTGTACGCCGTGCGCGACAGCAAGGGTCGCTTCAAGGACATGCAGACGTTCAAGCGCGCGCATTCGGCGGACATGCGGCGAAAGTCGAAGGAGGAAAAGTAGCCGTTGCCCGGCGCCAGGGGACGGCGCCGGGCCCGCTAGCAAGTGGCCCGAGTCGTTTCGGGCCGAGTCTCCGGATCGGCGCGGCGCTCGACGAACTGGCGGCCTTGCTCGTCAGCGCCGTGCGATGCGATCGTAGAGTCGCGTGATACGGTCGGCCGAGGCGAGGATTGCTTCCGAAGCCTCCGCCACGATCAGGCGGTAGGAAGTCGCGCCCTCGGCCGAGACCGCGCTCTGCAGCCACTCCCATTGCAACGCAAGGTCCTGCAGCTCGCCGCGGATTTCCTGCGTGTTCTCCGGCCGCGCCATGAGCAGCGCCAGCGCGCCGTTGAACTCGCTCGTCGCGGCGGCCATCTCCTCGCGCACCGCCGCCGAGTCGACACCCCAGGAGCGCAGCATGTAGGTTTTGGCCACGCGCTGCGACAACATGCGCTGGCGCCCGGCAAGATTGACGGCCTGGCTGATCAGCTGGCCGGAGGCCTCCTCCATGGCGCGCGTCAGCGCCTCCGCGGCAGCGAGCACGTCCTCGGCGAGCCGCGAGAGCGCCCGCGCGGACTCGGGCGTCGCCGACTTCGCCGCCGCCGCGCGGACCGGCCGCCACGCGAGCGCGAGGCGCCCGTAGGCCTGTGCGGTGGCGGGTGTGCGCTTCGCCGCGGGTCCGAGCACATCGAGATTCGCTTCGAAGCGCTGCATCGAATCCAGCATGCCGGCCTGCGACTGCGCGGGGACGACGCCCAGGCCCACCTGGCAGTAGAACTTCACCATGCGCTGAGACAGCATGCGCTGCTCGCCGGCGCGATTGACCAGCGACGTCGGCTCGTCCGCCCAGGCGAGCGCGTGGACGCCGCACAGCAGCGCGGCCATGGCGAGGATGCGCAGGATGGGCTTCCTTGCGTTCAGAAGATTGGCACGCCCATCACCTGCAGCGCCCGATTGAGTTGGCTGTTGGCGCGCTCCATGAGCGCGACGGCCTCGCGGTGGCTGCCCGACTTCGCCAGCGTGTCCGCCTCCTCCTTGAGCCTGCGGCCCGCGCCGACGAACTCATCGACCAGCCTGCGCCGCTCGGCCCCCGCGCGCCCTTCGTCCACCAGCCGGTCTACCATGATTTGACTGCTGCGGAAGCGCCGTTGCTCGTAGGCAAGCTCGTCGGCCGCGGTCTCGAATTTCAGCGACAGCACGATCTCCTGACCGGCACGCAGGCTGGCGACGCCCCGCACCGTGTCGCGATAGGTTTCGGCGAGCTTGCGGTTCGCATCGCCCCAGCGCCCCGCTTCGGCGAGCGCCGTCGACTCGCCGGTTTGCGAGTCGATGTGCGCGAGGAGCGCGCGCGCGCGCGAACCCAGGCGCTCGTCGCCCGCCATCTCCTCCACCGACGCCCGGTACCCCACGATCTGCTCGCGCAGGTCGCGGAAATTCTGGCGCTGCGCGCTCTCCGAAAGCCCGGCGCCGCGGCTCGAGAGGCGCCGCGACGCGTTCGCCGCCGATTTCAGCGCCTCGTCGGCGGCCCGGCTTGCCTCGTCGAGGCGGCCGTCGACGATCGCGGCCTTGGCCGCCCGCGCCGCTTCCCGGCTGCGCTCGATCAAGGCCGGCGCCTCGGGATCTCCCGACCCGGCCGCGCCGCGCGCGGCCGGCGAATTGATCATGGTTTCGACGAGCCTGATCTTCTGCTCGATCAGCCGGCGCTTCTCTTCGGCATCGGCGCGGACCGGGCTCTGCGCCAGCGCACTCCCCGCGACGAGCGTGCAGAGCGATGCGCCGACGACAAGCCACTTCTCGACCAACATCGCTTCCCCAGTCCCCCTGCCGGCTTTCCGAATACCGGTCCATTATGTCCCAGAACCGCGGACGCATGGCAGGGTCGGCCACCGTTCCCGCCGCGGCCGAAGCACGCAGCCAGCGCCGCAAGACGGCGACAAGTTGCTCGCGCGCCGCGCGCCCGGCCCGGGGGTCGTGCATGCCCGCGTCCACGGACTTCTCGGGAAAGCCATGCAAGGCGTGCGGCGTGACCGGCCGCCGCCTCGTCGCGCCGGCTCAGAAGTGCACGCCGAAGTTCAGGAAGACGGGCTGGATGCCGATCAAGGAGAGCGTTCCGAGACCGAGCCCGCCGATCATGAGCACCGCGGGAACGTGGACGGCCACGCGCAGAAAGCGGCTTTCCCACGGCAGGTGGTGCATCAGCGGGTGCAGCAGGTACGCGAGCGCCAGTCCGAGGAACGACACCTGGAACGTGCGCAGCGCGACGAGCACGAAGAACGCGCCCAGCGCCACCTCGATGGCCTGGACCGCGGGGTGATCCGGATGGCTGCGCACGAGAAAGCGCCGCACGGCGGGAAACAGGCTCTCGAGCGGCGCGAGGCCCGAGGCGAGCGTGCCGGCGAGGGACGCGCGCGTGCGGTCGGCGGTCACGTGAAACACCGCCTGGCGCGTGAGCGAGAAGCACACCACGCCGATGCACGACACGGGCCCCAGCGCCCCGTACACGGCGACGCTGTGGCTGAGGAACTCGAGCAGCCGGCGCGGTGTGCGCCACATTTCGACGAGAAACGAGAGCACCGGGGCGGTCAGCGCGAGCACCGTGATCGCGTAGAAGTCGAAGCCGGTCACGCTGCCGAATCGCCCGTCGAGCGTCATCACCGGGAAGACGAGCTCGCGCGTGCCCAGGGCGAGGGTCAGCAGGTGCTCGCGCCCGAACAGCGCCGGGAGCGCCACGTTCACGTCGAGCACGAAGACGAAGAAAAAGAGCGAGAGCGGCAATCCCAGGGTCGGGAACAGGATGTCGATCTTCTCGACCCAGGGCACGTGCGGCGAGCCGAGCAGGTAGCGCATCTTGCGGTAGAGGAACTCGCAGGTGCCGCGCGTCCACTTCATGTGGCGCACGCGGAACGCGCGCATGTCGGGCGGGAAGTTCTCGAAACAGACGACGTCGTCGGCGAACACGCCGTGCCCGAGCAGCATCACGAAGCCGAAGTGGTTGCGCAGCGGGTGGTACCAGCGCCAGTGCACGTCGATGCCCACGCCGAGCGCGCGCGCCAGGGGGCTCGCGTCGCCCGGGTTGCCGCGGTGAATCGCCTGCACGAAACCGCAGCGCTCGTCGGCCAGCATGCGCGGCACGAGACGCGACAGGAAGTCGGGCGGCAGGAGCTCGTCCGCGTCCACCAGCGCGAAGAAGGGCTCGCGCGTCGCGGCGGTCGCCAGGCCGTGGTTGATGTTGCCGGCCTTGTAGCCCCTGCGGTCGGCGCGCGGCACGACCTGGACGCGAGCGGGAGCCGCCGCTCGCGGTCATCGCCGACCCCGGTGCGCGAAGAAAAGTAGGTCGGCTCGAATCGCCACGCGCCGGTGAGCGCCAGCCCCAGCCCGGCGTACCACAGGGACTCCGTCACCCCGTCGTCGCGGGGCCCGCGCCAGCCGCCGAGCTTGACGAGGTGTCCGCGCTCGAGAAAGAAGAGCTGCTCGACGCGGTAGATGTCCTGCTCCACCGGTCCCGGCAGCTCGCGGCGTCGTGCTCGCCTGCCCACGCGTGCGCGTGGGCGAGGCCGATCAGGGCGCCGAGGTGCCCGGGCTGCCTCGCGAGTACCGCCCGGAAATCGGCGTTCGCGCCGTCGTATTTCTTCTGGAACGCCCGCGCGTGGCCGCGGCCCGCCAGGGCATCCACATTTCCCGGCTGCTGCGCAAGGATGCGGTCGAAGCGTGCCTCCGCGCCCGCGTGATCGCCGCGCGCGACGAGCTGCTGCGCTCGCGCGAACTCTTCGCTGTGCACGCCGCTGGCGGCCTGCGCGCGCGACTCGGCAGGAATGGCGCCCGCGCCGACGACGCAGGCTGTGACCTCGGGCTCAGCGAGCGCGGGCGAGCGATCGGGCGCGCAGCAGGCGCGCGCCCCTCACAGCTCCGACCACATGCGCATGAGATTCAGATACGCGGCGTTCACCTGGGCCGTCGCCTCGGCCTCCGGTGCGTCCCGCAGCAGGCTCTCGCGCGCGAGGTTCAGGCCGTAGAGCAGCTCGCGCCGCGCGGCATCGCGCACCGCGCTCTGCACCCAGGTCACGGCGACGAGGCGCTCGCCGCGCGTCACCGCGTTCACGTGGTGCAGCGTGCCCGCCGGGTAGAGCACCGCGTCGCCCGCCGGCAGCTTGACGGACGTCTCGCCGAATGCGCCGCGGATCACGAGCTCGCCACCCTCGTACGCCTCGGGCGCGCTGAGAAAGAGCGTCACCGCGACGTCCGAGCGGTACATGACGCCGCCCGCGCCCATGATCGGGTCGTCGAGGTGCTCGCCGTACTGCATGCCGGGCGCATAGCGCACGTAAAGCGGCGTCGCGGCGTGCAGCGGCAGCGCGCCGCCGCGGTACGCGGGATGGCGCGCGAGGTTGCCCATCACCATCTCGTCGAGCCGCTCGAGCCCGGCGCCGCGCTCGGCCTCGAGGTTCTTCTTCACGCGCCGCGCCGCCGCGCCCGCCGAGGCCTTGCCGTCCACGAAGCGCACGCTCGCGAGCCACTCGCGCGCGAGCGCGATCTCGTCGGGCTTCAGCACGCCGGGCGCGGTGAGCAGCATGCGGCCTCAGGCGAAGCAGATCCAGGTGGTGGCGATGTATTTCACGCCCTCGCGCAGCGTGACGCCGCGGTGCACGTGCGTCCAGAACGGCGGAAAGAGCAGCAGCTTGCCCTCCTCCGGCCGCACCGCGACCTCCTGCAGCGGGAACTCGGTCTCGCCGCCCGGTCCCGGCACGTCGTTCAGGTACCAGATCGCCACCAGCTGGCGCGCGCCGAACTCGCCCGGTCCCCCGTCCACGTGCCAATGGTAGTACTCGCCGGGCCGCGTGCGCTGCAGGTTGTAGCCCAGGTCCTTGAACGAATTGGCGGCGAAGAACGGGAACTCGCGCGCGAAGGCGCCGACCACGGCGGCGAGCTGCCGGGCGAGCGCTTGGTCGATGTCCTGCCAGTCCTCGCGCCCGCTGAGGCGCAGGTCGGTGGAGCGCTTGACCTGCGGCGCCTCCTCGGCCGCCGCGCCGATGCGCCCGGGCAGGTGCTGCGCGGCGCTCGCCTCGAAGCGCCGGATCGCCTCGCGGCAGAGGTCGGCGGGCAGCGCGCGCGGCAGCTCGTAGATGAAGCTGAGCGGCTTCAGCTCGCGGATACGGGTGTTCTCGAACGCCATCGCCTAGGCGTACAGCAGCTCCGTGTTGCGCATCTCGCCCCCGGCGTCGATGTCCACGCCCACCACGCCCGGCATGCGCAGCGCGATGTATGAGGCCATAAGCATCGCCGTGGCCTCGTTGCCCTGCATGAGGCCGGTGAGCAGCCGGTCGGCAGCGATCTGGCAGCGCTGCAGCCGGTCGGGGTGCGCGACGAACTCGCGGCTCATCTGCCAGCCGCGGTCCATGTCGGCATCCAGCTTGTCGTGGAACTCGCGCGCCTGCTCGAGCAGGCGCTCCGGCACCTCCACCGCGTAGGCCTGCTCGCCAACGATCACCTTGAAACGCATGCGCCTTTTATTACCATATGCGGACCGCAAAACCTGGAAATCCAAACCCATGGACAAGCTCTACTACGAGACCATCGACCGCATGGAGAAGAAGCGGGTCGATGCGGAGTACATCAACGGCTGGGCCTCGGGCTTCCTGCACAACCCCAAGCGCGAGGACCAGCGCGCCACCGAAGCCTACGAGGCGGGCTACGCGCACGGCATGCAGAAGAACGCCGCGGGCTTCGAGGCCTGGATCAGGAAGTAGCGCCCGCGTCCTTCTCGGCGCGCGCGCGCCACCTGGCGGCCTCGGCCGCGTCCTGCGCCACGCCGACGCCCTTCTCGTACAGCGACGCGAGCGTCGCCTGCGAGCCCGCCAGGCCCTGCTCGGCGGCGAGGCGAAACCACTTCGCCGCCTCCGCCGGATCGGCCTTGGTGCACTCGCCCTGCAGGTACATGAACGCGAGCCCGTGCTGCGCAAGGGCGTAGCCCTGCTCGGCCGCGGCGCGCATCCATTTCACGGCGCCGGCGCAGTTCTTCACCACGCCCAGGCCCACCTGCGCCATGATGGCGAGGCGGTACTGCGCCTCGGGCGCGCCGCGCTCGGCGAGCGGCGCGAGCAGCTGCATGGCGCGCGCGAACTCCTTCGCCTCGAAGGCGGCGATGCCGCTCGCCAGCTCCATATCCAGTCCTGACATCAGGTCCTCCCGCGTCTATTATCCCCCGCATGGCCATCATCAGCAGCCGTCCGCAAATTGCGCTCGTCAAGACGCGCTGGCGCAAAAAGGGCGAGCGCACGCTCGCCGAGCGCGCCGGCGTGATCGGCGCCAACCTCTGGAAGATCGCGGTGGAGATTTTCCGCCACATGGAGCGGGAGGGCTTTCGCTTCGGCTCGGACCGCATGACGACCGAGGTGATCACGGAGTTCATCGCCTTCCTGGTCCAGCTCGTCGACCGCGCGGTGTACGGCAGGCTTGCCGAGGCCGACCGCGCGCGCCTGGTCGCCGAGGTGGTGCGCCACCTCGCCGCGACCATGGAGAACAACCAGATGGACCTGTTCGGGCCCGGCGCGTACCGCCGGCCCTTCATCGACGCGCTGAACGCGCGCTTTGGCGAGTACGCCGAGTTCGAATACCGCGACGGCGCGCCGGACTATGCGTGCCTGCGCTACTTTGCCAGCCGCGTCGCCGACGCCATGGCCGAGGGCGACAACAAGTGGGTGGTCGAGCAGATGATCGATATCGTGGCGCCGGAAATGGTGCGCCTGGCGGCGAAGCTGGTCGAGCAGACGGTTCCGGCACAGGGGAACCCGGGTCCCCCCGTGGCCCCTTCCTAAAGGAGAGCGCGCGCCTCGGCCAGGAAGCGCTCCCGGCCTTCGCCGGCGACGCGCGCCAGCCGCTCGAGCGAGCCGGTGCCGAGGAAGTGCTCGTAGGCCTCGAGCGCCAGCGGAAACAGCTCGCGCCGCGGCGCATCGAAGGTGGCGAAGTAGAAATGCAGCGCCGGCAGGTTCTCGCGCGCGATGAGCACGGGCAGCGTCGACAGGCAGTCGGCGAGCAGGTCGCGCACCGCGCGCGCCTCGACCTCGGCGGGCGTGCGCGCCACCGAGACGATCATGTCCTGCCACGCCCCGCCCAGCAGCTCGCCCGCGCGCGCTTCGCCGAGCTCGTGCAGGATCATGCTTTCCATCTCGTTCTCGGCCATGCGTGCGAGCGCGCTTTCCGGGTCGGCGACGAAGTCGTAGCCCGCGAGCACCCGGGTCATGCGCCGGTCGAGCTTGCGCCACTGCCATTCCTCGACCTTCTCCCACAGATAGCGCCGCACCGACTCCAGGCGCACGAAGATGGTGCGCCCCTGCAGCATCGCCGGCGGCGCGGCAAGCTCGCGCGCGTGCTCGCAGGACGAAACGATCACCCGATAGCCGTCCCGCTCCTCCGCGCGCAGCAGCTCGCCGAGGAAGAACACCGGCTTGTGCCAGCGCCCGTAGCCCGCGCTGTAGACCAGGCCCCGGGGCAGGAGCTCGCGGTTGGCGGCGTCGGCCGCCATCGGATCCGCGGCGCCACTCTGCAGCGGCAGCGGCTCGAACTCCGCGTCCTCCAGCGCGCGCCAGCGCGCTTCGCGCGCGCTCAGCCAGTCGCCCAGCTCCGCGCTGGGCAGCGCGCGCGTGAGCGGCAGCTCGTGCTCCCAGCGGTAGTACTCGCGCATCTTGAGCAGGAAAGTGCACATCCCGTAGTCGCCGGCGTAGCGCGCATCGGAGATGTCGCAGTTGCGCTGCACCGCGTTGGCCAGCTCGGGGAGATTGCGCAGCATCATGGCGCGTATATACTGACTTTAGCATCGACGCGCATGGCCAGAACCGCCAAACCGAAAGCCCGCGTCACGCTCGACATGAAGGGCGCGGCGGGTCACGCCGCACGCCGTGCTCGACGTGCGCGGCGCGACCTGCCCCGGCCCCGTGCTCGAGGCGAAGAAGCTGCTCCGGCGCATGCAGGCGGGCGAAGTGCTGCAGCTGGTGAGCGACTGCCCGGGGATACGCTCGGACGTGCACAGCTGGGTGAAGGCCACCGGGCTCGAGCTCGCCGATGCGCGCGAGCGCGCCCCGGGCGAGTACGAGTTCCACATCCGCAAGCGCTGAGGACGACATGAGCCTGATCGACGAGATCCGGGCGGGAGGCGCCGCTGCCGCGCCGGACCCGGCGTTTCCGCACGCGCCGGAGGGCTGGACGCGCGCGCGCGCGCTGGAAACCGCGACGCAGGAAGGACTCGAGCTCGGCGACGAGCATTGGGCGGCGGTGCGCGCGCTGCAGGAGTACTTCGCGCGGCACGAGCCCACCGCGATCAACCTGCGCGAGGTGCACGACGCGCTGGACGAGAAATTCCACCGCCAGGGCGGGATCCGCCGCCTGTATCTGCTGTTTCCGGGCGGGCCGGTGGCTCAGGGCTGCCGCATCGCGGGACTCAAGGCGCCCGCCGGCGCGACCGACCGGGGCTTCGGCAGCGTGGCCTGAGGCGCGGCGCGCGCTACTTGCGCTTCAGGAAGAAAACGAACTCTTTTTCGGCCTCGGACTGCGACAGCAGGTCGTTGCCGGTCTGCTTGGAAAACGCCTGGAAGTCCTTCACCGAGCCGGGGTCGGTGGCGACGATCTTGAGCACCTGCCCCGAGGTCATGTCGTTGAGCGCCTTCTTGGCGCGCAGGATGGGAAGCGGGCAATTCAGCCCGCGGGCGTCGAGTTCTTTGTCGAAGTTCATGGGCGAATCCTAAGGTTTCCGGGGGTCGAAGTCATCAGCCGAAGCGCGCCAGCAGCTCGGCCACGCGCCCGGCCTGCGCCCGGCGCGCCTGCAGCTCCGTGGGCGATTCGCTGCGGATCATGCAGGACACCATCTCGTAGAACGCGCGGTCGAGCGCCTTGCGCGCCGCCGCGAGCTGCTGCGCGATGTCCTCGCAGGTCTGGTCGGCCTCGATCATGCGGCGCACCGCCCGCACCTGTCCCTCGATGCGCGCCAGGCGGGCATCCATCGCCTTCTTGTCCTGCGGGGCGTGCATGCTGGGACGCGTCATGCGCGGCAATATACGCCAGGGGGTATGGTGGCCTCAACTTTCGGTGTTAGTGCGCCGCACCATAAGCGATTCCTGCGACCCCATCAGAGGAACAATCTGGCGCATACTCCGGCCCAGTATTAGCGTCCCACTTCTCAAGGAGCCCCGCATGTCCGACGCATCCGATCTCGATCGCCTGATCAACGAGCGCCTCGACGCGCTGCTGCCCAAGAAGCTCGCCGAGCTGCGCGAGAAGCAGACGCCCTCGATGACCATCATCGCCACCAAGGGCACGCTCGACTGGGCCTACCCGCCGTTCATCCTCGCCAGCACCGCGGCCGCGCTCGGCTGGAACGTATCCATGTTCTTCACCTTCTACGGGCTGGGGCTGCTGCGCAAGGACATCAGCGACCTCAAGGTGAGCCCGCTCGGCAACCCGGGCATGCCGATGAAGATGCCCTTCGGGCCGGAGTGGTTCAAGGGCATCAACTGGAACATTCCCAATGCCGTGCAGGCGGTCGTGCCGGGTTTCGAGAACCTGGCGACGACGCTCATGAAGCAGACCATCCACAACAAGGGCGTGGCCGGCATCGAAGAGCTGCGCAGCGCCAGCCTCGAGGGCGGCGTGAAGCTGATCGGCTGCCAGATGACGGTGGACCTGTTCGGCTACACGCGCGATGACTTCATTCCGGAAGTAAAGGACTACGTGGGCGCCGCCACCTTCCTGCCGATGGCGCGCGACGCCGACGTGAGTCTGTTCATTTGAGCGGGTTCCACTAACAGGAGAGGGAAAGATGATCAGGAAGCTGCTGCTCGTTGCGGCGGCGCTGGCGCCGCTAGCGGCGCAGGCCACCGATGGCTACTTCTCGCACGGCTACGGCATGAAGTCGAAAGGCCGCGCCGGCACTTCCACGGCGATGACCGACGATACGTTCGGCGGCGCGAACAATCCCGCCACCATGGCATTCGCGGGCAGCCGCATGGATCTGGGCATCGACTGGTTCCGGCCGGACCGCTCGGCCAGCCGCACGGGCAGCACCGGCCTTGGCTTTGGCAACGTCGACGGCGCCGCCGACGGCAACGGTGCCAGCAGCTTCCTCATCCCGGAATTCGGCTACAACCGCATAGTCAACCCGAATATGTCCGTGGGCATCACGGTGTACGGGAATGGCGGCATGAATACCGAGTACCCGGGCGACACGATTCCCGCGGGTCGCTGCGGACCGGCGGCGGCAAACCTGCTCTGCGGCTCGGGCAAGCTGGGCGTGGACCTGTCGC
>DATHYT010000072.1:0-6783 GCA_035459025.1 Burkholderiales bacterium
CGCGTCAGCCCGCCCACACCGGCGGGTGCCGCCGCGTCCATGGACGCGCGGCCTCGATCTGCGCCGCCAGGCGGAACAGCGTCGCCTCGTCGCCGAAACGCCCGATGTACTGGTTGCCGACGGGCAATCCCTCCGCGGTCCAATACGTCGGCACCGCCATGGCGGGTTGTCCGGTCGCATTCGCGAAATACGAGAACGGCGTGAACCGGGCCATCTTGCGACGCAGCTCGAAGGGATCGGTCCCGGCCCGGTAGGCGAAGGTGCCGAGCGCCACCGGCGGCTCGCCCAGCATCGGCGTCAGCCATACGTCGTGGTCGGCGAAGAAATGGGCGATCGTGCGCGAGATCCGTTGCAAGTCCTGCACCGCGAGCAGGTATTGCGGCGCAGTGATTTGACGGCCGCGGCCGGTGAACGCCCATACGAACGGCTCGAACAGGTCTTCGCTCGGCGCACGGCCCAGGCGCCGCGCCCAGTCGTCGATGGCCCAGCTGAAGCCCGCGCTCAGCACCGAGGTGAAGGCCAGGAAGAAGCGCTCGGCATCGATCTTGGGCATCGCCTCGACCACCTCGTGGCCGAGATGCGCGCAGAGCCTGGCGGCGTCTTCGACCGCAGCCACGCAGTGCGGAGAGATCTCGGCGCCGGCGAGGGTGCGGCTGGAAAACGCGATGCGCAGCTTGCCGGGCGGAGTGCCGATTTCCGCGGCGAACGGCCGCGCCGGCGGCGGCGCCCAGTACGGATCGCCCAGCGCCGGGCCGGAAACCGCGTCGAGCAACGCCGCGCTGTCGCGCACCGAGCGGGTCAGGGCATGCTCGGCCACCAGCCCGCTCATCAGATCGCCGTAATGCGGGCCGAGCGGCACGCGCGCCCGGCTGGGCTTGAGTCCGAACACGCCGCAGCACGCGGCGGGCACGCGGATCGAGCCGCCGGCGTCGTTGCCGTGCGCCATCGGCACCATGCCGGCGGCAACCGCGGCCGCCGCGCCGCCGCTCGAGCCGCCCGCGGTGCGGCCGGTGTCCCAGGGATTGCGGGTCGGCCCGAAAAGGCGCGGCTCGGTGGTCGGGCCGACCGCGAGTTCCGGCGTGTTGGTCTTGCCGAAGAAGACCAGCCCCGCGCGCTTGTACCGGCGCACCAGCTCGCTGTCCTCGGCCGGGACGTAGTTGCCCAGGTAGGCCGTGCCTTCGGTGAACGGCACGCCGGCGTACTCGGCGAGGAAATCCTTGACCAGGAACGGCACGCCCGACAACGGACCCGCCGGCAGCGGCGCGCGCGCCGCGGCCCGGGCCTGCTCGTACATCTTGAGAACGACCGCGTTGATCGCGGGGTTCACCTTTTCCACTCGCGCGATGGCGGCCTCGAGCAGCTCGGGCGGGGTCACCTCGCGCCGGCGGACGAGGTCTGCCTGGGCCGTCGCGTCCAGTGAAGCCAGTTCAGTCAGTCCGGTCATGGGATCCGTCCGTAAGGTCGTGGACCAGCAGGCCGAATGATAGACAACCCGGCGCGCCGATCGCGGTTCGCGATCAGCGCCCGCGCAGCACCCGTCGCAGCATGGCGATCTGCCACTGCGGCAGGCGCGGCAGCATGACGATGCAGCGATCGCCTTTGCGCAGGCCGCGGGCCCGCAGCACGCTGCCCAGCCGGCGGGACAGCTCGGAAATCCTCGCGAAGGTGTAGCGCTCCTGCCGCCCGGACTCGTCGCACCACAAGAGCGCGAGCTTCTGCGCGTCCTTTGCCCACGCATCGACGACGTCGGCGGCGAAGTTGAACGTCCCGGGCAGCTGCCAGCGGAACGAACGGCGCACCTCGTCGTAGGTCACCAGGCGGCCTCCAGCAGCCGCATCACGTCCTGTTCCGAGCGGATCGGCTGCGGGTTGGCGAGCACCCAGCGGTTCTTCATCGACGCGGCGGCGACGGCGGGCAGTTGCTCGCGCTTTACGCCCGCCTGCCGCAACGTCGACGGTTGGCCAAGCGCGGCGACGAGCTTCGCGACCGCATCGCCGGCGGGCGATCCCGCCTGCCCCAGCGCTTCCGAGATCAGTCGCTGCCTGTCCCGCGTCGCCGGCGCGTTGTAGCGCAGCACGTGCGGCAGCATGATGCAGCTCGTATGCCCGTGCGGCACGTCGGCCGCCGCGCCGAGCGCGTGGCCGATGCCGTGGCTGGCACCGTAGTTGACGCGTGCGATGGTGGAGGCGGCGAGCCAGGACGCCTGCTGGCACAGCAGGCGCGCCTCGAGGTCCTGCGGCGCCGCCTGGGTGCGCGGCAGCGCCTCGGCGAACAGCCGCAGCGCGTGCAGCGCGAGTCCGTCGCAGTACGGATGGGCGTCCACCGAGCACAATGCCTCGGCGGCGTGATCGACGCCGCGAATGCCGGTGGACAGCCACAGCCACTCGGGCGTGTGCAGCGTGATCGCCGGGTCGAGGATCACCGAGCGCGGGCCGATGTCCGGACCGGTGAACGAGTGCTTGATGCGCGAGCGCACGTCGGTGCCGCCGCCCAGGTTGGAGAACTCGGCGCCCGAGAGCGTCGTCGGGATGGCGACCTGGCGCACCGGCGAGGGCTTCTTCGCCGCGCCCTGCCCCTCCAGGTCCTCGGCGCGCGTGATGCCGTGCGCGAGGCAGATCTGGAGGATCTTCACCGTGTCGATCGGCGTGCCCCCGCCCACCGTGAGGATCAGCTCGGGCTGCGCCTTGCGCACCGCGTCCGCCGCCGCGATCACGCTCGGCCAGGGCGTGTGCGCGATGCACTCGTCGAACCGGCCCGCATAGCGCTCGCCGAGCGCCTGCTCGATGTCGCGGACTACGGGCGTCTTGCGCGACAGGGACCGCGAGGCGACGACGAACACCTTGCGCGCGCCGATGCGCGCCACTTCTTCCGCCGCGGCTTGCGCCGCGGGCTGGCCAAACACGACACGCTCCAGGGGAAGATAGGGATAGCTGCCCACACGCTATATTAGCGGGCCATGATCCCGATTCGCGACATCGACCACCTCGTGCTGCGCGTGCGCGACATCGAGGCCATGCGCCGCTTCTACTGCGACGTGCTCGGCGCGACGCACGTCGCCTGGCGTCCCGAGTTCGGCATGTCGCACCTGAAGGTCGGCCGCTCGATGATCGACCTCGTCACGGTGGAGGGAAAGCTCGGCAAAGCGGGCGGCGCTGCACCCGGCCGCGAGGGCCGCAACCTGGATCACCTCTGCCTGCGCGTAGAGCCCTTCGACCAGGACGCGATCGTCGCCCACCTCGAGCGCCACGGCATCGAGGTCGGCGAGATCCGCAAGCGTTACGGCGCGGAAGGCAACGGCATCTCCATCTACGTCACCGACCCCGAGGGCAACACGGTGGAGCTGAAAGGCCCCTCCGACGGGCAACCGCCGCCGTCATGAAGACGGACGAGCTCGCGAAGGCGCTCGCGCTGCTGCGCAAAGGCGACTGGGAGGCGGCGCACGTGATCGTGCAGAAGGACGAGGAATCGCCGCTCGCCTGCTGGGCGCACGGCATCGTGCATTTGATGGAGGGCGATACGTCGAATGCGCGCTACTGGTACCGCGAAGCCAGGCGCGAGTTCCCGGCGAAGCCGTCTGCTTCCGACGAAATCGCGGCGCTCGCCGCGGCGCTAAAGCGCTAGCTCCCAGTACTCTCCGATGAGCCGTTTCCCGAAACTGGCGTGCCGCTCGCGCCTCACCAGGCGGAACCCAAGCTTTTCATAGATCGCCCGCGCGGCCGCCAATTCGCTCTGCGTCCACAGCACCAGTTTCCTGTATCCGGCCGCGCGGGCGAAACCAATGCACGCTTTGACCAGGCGCATGCCCAGGCCCAGCCCCCGCGCCTTCGGCTCCACGATCAGCAGCCGCAGCTTCGCCACGCCCGGCGACTGCTTGACCACCAGCACGGCCCCGAGACGTTCGCCCCTGCGCTCGGCGATCCAGCAGCGCTCGCGCCGCGGATCGAACTTCTCCACGAACCGCGCCGCGATTGCGGCAACGAGCGCCTCGAAGCGCTCGTCGTAGCCGTACTCCTTCCAGTACAGCTCGCCGTGGCGCTGCACCACCCAGCCCAGGTCGCCCGGGCGGTGCCGGCGCAGCCGCACTTGCGGTAGCATCGCCCGCTTCACCATGAGGAGAAATTAGCATGGCCGCACAGCACAAAGTCGCCGTGGTCACCGGCGCCTCCACGGGCATCGGCGAGGCCGCGGGCCGGGCGCTGGTCGAGGCCGGCTGGAAGGTCGCCTTCGCCGCGCGGCGCGCCGAGCTCCTGGAGAAGATCGTCGCCGGCTGCGGCGCCGCGAACGCGCTCGCGGTCGCTACCGACGTCAGCAAGCCCGATTCGGTGAAGAACCTCTTCGCGAAGACGCTGGAGAAGTTCGGGCGCCTGGACCTGCTCTTCAACAACGCCGGCATGGGCGCACCGCCCGTGCCGATGGACGAGCTACCCTACGAGAAGTGGAAGGAAGTGGTGGACGTGAACCTGAACGGCATGTTCCTGTGCGCGCAGGAGGCGTTCCGCATCTTCCGGAAGCAGATTCCGCAGGGCGGGCGCATCATCAACAACGGCTCGATCTCGGCGCACGCGCCGCGGCCCTTCTCCGTCGCCTACACCTCGACCAAGCACGCGGTGACGGGCCTCACCAAGTGCATCGCGCTGGATGGCCGCGCCTACGACATCTGCGGCTGCCAGATCGACATCGGCAACGCCGCCACGCCGATGACCGAGAGGATGACCAAGGGCGTGCCGCAGGCGAACGGCACCACGATGGCCGAGCCGCGCATGGACGTGCAGCACGTGGCCGACGCCATCGTCTACATGGCGGGGCTGCCGAAGGAATCGAACGTCCTCACCATGACGGTGATGGCGACCAAGATGCCCTTCGTAGGCCGGGGCTAGCCGAGGAGCCTCGGCAGCACCTCGCTGATCGACTCGTTGAACACCGCGTCGGCCAAATCGTCGAACGGCGTGGGCTCGGCGTTGATGATGACCAGCCGCGCGCCCGCGCTCTTCGCGATCTGCACCGCGCCGGCGATCGGATAGACCTGCAGGCTGGTGCCGACCGACAGGAACACGTCGGCGCTGGCCGCCGCCTGCATGGCGCGGTCGATCACCTCGGGCACCAGCGCCTGGCCGAAGGAGATGGTGGCGCTCTTGAGGATTCCGCCGCAGCTGCGGCACGGCGGGTCGGCCTCCCCCGCGCGCACGCGCGCGAGCGCCCGCTCCATCGGCGCGCGCTCGTCGCAGCTCATGCACACCACCTGGCGCATGGTGCCGTGCACCTCGATCACCTTCTCGCGCGAGTTGCCGGCGATCTGGTGCAGCTCGTCGATGTTCTGCGTGATGAGCGCGTGCAGCCGGCCGCGCTTTTCCAGCTCGGCCAGGGCGCGGTGCCCGGCGTTGGGCTGCGCGCGCCAGGCGCTGTGCTCGAGCCGGCTCTGCCAGGACAGGCGCCGCACCTCCGGGTCGCTCATGTAGTAGCGGATGTCGGAGAGCTTCTCGGCCTTGGGGTTCTTCGTCCATACGCCCTGCGGCCCGCGGAAGTCGGGAATGCCGGAATCGGTGGAGATGCCGGCGCCGGTGAGGACGACGACGCGTTCGGCCGCGCCGATCCAGGCGCGCGCGGTTTCGTGCTTGGGCGTCATGCAGGGCCAATGATAGCCTCAGCCGCGTGACCCCCACGCAGCCACGGCCCGCGCGCATCCTCCCGGTCATCGTCGCGGCGCAGTTCGCTGGCGCGTCGATCTGGTTCGCGGGCAACGCCGTGCTTCCCGAGCTGCAGCGCGCCTGGGGCCTGCCGGCGGCGGCGCTCGGCTACGTCACCTCCGCGGTGCAGCTCGGCTTCATCGCCGGCACGCTGGTGTTCGCGTTCCTCGCGATCGCCGACCGCTTCTCGCCCCGGCTGGTCTACCTCGCCTGCGCGCTCGCGGGCGCGCTCGCCAACCTCGCCGCGTATGCGGCCGACGGCAGCCTCTCGATGCTTCTCGTCACGCGCTTCGCCACCGGGTTCTTTCTCGCCGGCATCTACCCGGTGGGCATGAAGATCGCCTCGGGCTGGTTCCAGAAGGACCTCGGCCATGCCCTCGGGCTCCTGGTGGGCGCGCTGGTCCTTGGCACCGCGTTTCCGCACCTGCTCAGGGGCCTCGGGCAGGCGTGGCCCTGGGAGACGGTCATGCTCGGGGTATCGGGCTGCGCGGCCCTCGGGGGCGTCCTGATGTACGCGCTGGTGCCCGACGGCCCGCACCTCTCCCGGGGAACGAAGTTCGACCCTGCGGCGCTCGCCACCGTGTTCCGCTCGCCGCCGTTCCGCGCCTCCGCCTTCGGCTACTTCGGCCACATGTGGGAGCTGTATGCGTTCTGGGCGTTCGTGCCCGTGGCGCTTGCCGCGCGCGGCGCGGTGGACAACGTCTCGCTGTGGGCGTTCGCCGTCATCGCCGCGGGGTTCCTGGGCTGCGCCGTGGGCGGCCGGGTCTCGCTGCGGCTGGGCAGCGCGCGCGTCGCCGTGGCGCAGCTCGGCACCTCGGGCGCCTGCTGCCTGCTCTCGCCGCTCGCCTTCCTCGCGCCGGCGCCGGTGTTTCTCGCCTTTCTGCTCGTCTGGGGCGTCGCGGTAGTCGGCGACTCGCCGCAGTTCTCGGCGCTGAACGCCGCCAACGCGCCGCGCGCGCTCGTCGGCTCGGCGCTGACCATCGCCAACTGCATCGGCTTCGCCATCACCGTCCCGGCGATCGAGCTGCTGAACGCCGCCGCCGCGTGGCTGCCGGTGCAGTACCTGTTCCTGCTGCTGGTGCCCGGGCCGGTGCTCGGG
>DATHYT010000073.1:0-1127 GCA_035459025.1 Burkholderiales bacterium
CGCCGAGCCCCGTGGTCGACTCGAGCACCTCGACGATCATCCTGTCCTCCTCGAGCGTCGCGACGCGGCCGAGTCGCGTGCGGCCGTCGCCGCCGATGATCTTCAGGGCTTCGTTGACGCCGACGTTGACTGCGCGGCGCAGGAACAGGAGCGGTCCCTCGACCCGCTGTGCAAGACCCGATGCCGTCAGCTCAGTTCGCATGTGCGGCTCGCTTCAACAAGGCGTCGAATTCGTCGTCGAGGCTGTGCATCACGGAGCGGAAGCGATCGATGTGATCCTCCGGAATGTCCTCGCTGGCGCGTTGCAGTCGCCTGAGCACGGCCATGCTCGCAATATCGTCGAGCGCCACGCCCTGGTCGAGCACACTTCTTGCGCGCTCGATGAAATGCAGGATGGCGCGCAGCAACGCGGTCTGGCGCGGCGGCGAACAGTAGCGATCGACCGTGGAGAAGGCAGACTGGCGCAGCAGGCCCTCGTTAACGAGATTCGCGCACAGCAGCGTGAGCTGCTGTTTCGGCGGCAGCGCGTCCTTGCCGATGATGCGCGCCATACGTTCGAGACGCGCGCGCTCCTCCAGCAGCGTCAGGATCTCGCGGCGATGCCGTGTCCAGTCCGCGTTGCCCTGCGTCTGCCACCAGCGTGTCAGCGCATCGGCGTCCTCGGAGTAGGACGTGAGCGGGTGGATCGCCGGGAAGAAACGTGCCTGCGCGCGATCGCGGTCCAGCGCCCAGAAGCAGCGAACGAATCGCTTGGTCTGGCTCGTGACGGGCTCCGAGAAATCGCCCGCGGGCGGGCTGACGGCGCCGATGATCGTGACCGAGCCCTGCCCGGCGCCGAGCGTCTCGACTCGCGCGGCGCGTTCGTAGAATTCGGCGAGCCGCGAATTCAGGTAGGCCGGGTAACCCTGCTCGGCGGGCAGCTCGCCGAGGCGGCCGGAGATCTCGCGCAGGGCTTCGGCCCAGCGCGTGGTCGAATCCGCCATCAGTGCGACGTGCAATCCCTGGTCGCGGAAATACTCGGCCACGCTGATGCCGGTGTAGATGCTGGCCTCGCGCGCGGCAACCGGCATGTTCGAGGTATTCGCGATGATGACCGTGCGGTCGAGCAGCGGCCGGCCGCAGCGCGG
>DATHYT010000074.1:0-83803 GCA_035459025.1 Burkholderiales bacterium
CGCGCGCGCCGTCGTCCGACTGGTGCTGGCCTTCCATCGTGAAGTTGGCCATCAGCCCGCCGCCCAGGTCTTCCGAACCCTTGAAGCCCAAGCGGTTCGTAGTGCGCAGGCCGTCCGTCACAACCAGGTTGCTCTCGTCGCCGCCAGCCACACTCGCCTTCGACTGGTTGCGAATGCCCGTGTCGATCGTGCCGTACACCGTCACGTCGGCGAGAGCCGCCACGGGCATCGCCAGCGCGCCCGCAACCGCCATCGTCAAAAGTTTCTTTTGCATTTGGATAGTCTCCCGACTTGTTGGAAAAAAATCCGGGTTGCTTGCGCCCCCCAGCTTTCAACCCCTCACGTGAGAAGTTACTTTAATTGTCGCGCGCGCCATTGCGCCGAAGCAACGCTGGCGTGTGTTTCTTCGCATTGGGAAGCCTATTATGTTGCGTGGTTACAACAGAGCCAAAATTCCAACAAGAATGTTATAAATCAATATGTTACCTTGACGCCGAGCAGCTCGCTCAGTGCTGTACCGGGGTCCTCCGCACGCATGAGCGCCTCGCCGACGAGGTACGCCCGCACTCCCGCCTGCCACAGCTTGGAGACGTCCCCTCGTGCCGCGATGCCGCTTTCGGAGACGACAAGGCGCGGCGCGCTCACGCGCGCATGCAATCGCAGCGTCGTCTCGAGCCGCGTTTCGAAGGTGCGCAGGTCGCGATTGTTGATGCCGACGAGCGGCGTGCGCAGCTGGAGCGCCCGGTCGAGCTCCGCGCCGTCGTGCACTTCGACCAGCACCGCCATGCCGAGCGCGAGCGCGGCGTCCTCCAGCTCGCGCATCACGGGCAGGTCGATCGCCGCCGCGATGAGGAGGATGCAGTCCGCGCCCATCGCGCGTGCTTCGACGACCTGATAGGGATCGAGCATGAAATCCTTGCGCAGCACCGGCAGCGCGCATGCGGCGCGCGCCGCGGCAAGGTGTTCCGGCGCGCCCTGGAAGTACTCGCGGTCGGTGAGCACCGACAGGCAGGCCGCGCCGCCGCGCTCGTAGCTGCGCGCGATCGCGGCCGGGTCGTAGGGATCGCGCAGCAGGCCCTTGGACGGGCTCGCGCGCTTCGATTCGGCGATCACCGCGGGCCGGCCGGCGGCGATCTTCGCGTGCAGCGCGCCGACGAAATCGCGCGCCGGCGGCGCCGCGCGCGCGCGGCGCTCGATCTCGGCGGGCGGCAGCGCGGCCTTGGCGGCGCGAACCTCCGCGCGCTTGGTTTCGAGGATGCGCTGCAGGACGTCGGCCATGCGCTCAGGCCTTCGCCGCCACCTGCTTCGTGAACGCCACGAACTCGTCGAGCTTCGCACGCGCCTCGCCCTTGGCGACGGCGCGCCGCGCGCGGTCGATGCCCGCTTGCATCGAGTCGGCGACGCCCGCCACGTAGATCGCCGCGCCGGCGTTGAGCAGCACGATGTTGAGGGCCGGCCCGGGCTGCCCCTCGAGCACCGCGAGGATCATCTGCCTGGACTCGTCCACGGTGTTGACCTGGATGGCGCGCCGGTCGTAGAGCTCGATGCCGAACTGCTGCGGATGCATCGTGTACTCCCGGATCTCGCCGTTCACCAGCTCGCCGACCATGGTTTCTCCGGAGATCGAGATCTCGTCCAGGCCCTCCAGCCCGTAGACCGTCATCACGTGCTTGGAGCCCAGGCGCTGCAGCACGCGCACCTGGATGCCGACCAGGTCGGGGTGGAACACGCCCATCACCTGGTTGGCCGCGCCCGCGGGATTGGTGAGCGGCCCGAGGATGTTGAAGATCGTGCGCACGCCGAGGTCCTTTCTCACCGGCGCGGCGTGCTTCATCGCCGCGTGGTGCGCCGGGGCGAACATGAACCCCAGGCCGAGCGCGTTGATCGCCTGCCCGGTCTGCTCCGGCGTCAGCGCGATGTTCGCGCCGAGCGCCTCCAGCACCTCCGCGCTGCCCGAGGCCGAGGATACCGAGCGCCCCATGTGCTTGGCGACGCGCGCCCCGGCCGCCGCGGCGACGAACGCCGAGGCCGTGGACACGTTGAAGGTGTGCGCGGCGTCGCCGCCGGTGCCGCAGGTGTCGACCAGGTGCGTCGCGTCGCTCACCTTGACCGGCGTCGCGAACTCGCGCATCACCTGCGCCGCCGCGGCGATCTCGCCGATGGTCTCCTTCTTCACGCGCAGCCCGACGACGAAGCCCGCGATCTGCGCCGGCGTGAGCTCGCCGCGCATGATCTGGCGCATCACGTGCAGCATCTCGTCGTGGAACACCTCGCGGTGCTCCACCGTTCTCTGGATCGCCTCGGCGACCGTGATCTGTTTCATCGGCTGTCTCCCCTGAGGAAATTCTCGAGCATCCGGTGGCCGTGCTCGGTGAGCAGCGCCTCCGGATGGAACTGCACGCCCTCGACGGCCAGCGCGGCATGGCGCAAGCCCATGATCTCGCCGTCTTCGGCCTGCGCCGTCACTTCGAGCACCGCGGGCAGCGTTGCGCGCTCCACCACCAGCGAGTGATAGCGCGTGGCGACGAACTCGTCGGGTACGCCCGCGAACACGCCGCGGCCGTCGTGGCGGATGCGCGACACCTTGCCGTGCATCACCTGCCGCGCGCGCACCACCTTGCCGCCGAAGGCCTGGCCGATGGCCTGGTGGCCGAGGCACACCCCGAGGATCGGCACCTTGCCCGCCAGGCGCGCGACGAGCGCGAGCGAGATGCCCGCCTCGTTCGGCGTGCACGGGCCCGGCGAGATGACCACGCGCTCGGGCGCGAGCGCCTCGATCTCGTCGACGCTCAGCTCGTCGTTGCGCGCCACCTTCACCTCGGCGCCGAGCTCGCCCAGGTACTGCACGAGGTTGTAGGTGAACGAATCGTAATTGTCGAGCACCAGGATCACGGTGCCTCCGCCGTGGCCACCTCGGCCGCGCGCAGGATGGCGCGCGCCTTGTGCTGCGTCTCCTGCCACTCGGACTGCGGATCGGAGTCGGCCACCACGCCCGCGGCCGCCTGCACGTGCAGCTGCCCGTCCTTCACCACCGCGGTGCGGATGGCGATCGCCACGTCCATGTCGCCGTTGAAGCCGAGGTAGCCGACCGCGCCGCTATAGACGCCGCGCTTCACGGGCTCGAGCTCGTCGATGATCTGCATCGCGCGCACCTTGGGCGCACCGGTGACGGTGCCCGCCGGAAAGCTCGCCTTGAACACGTCGAGCGCGTCCACCCCCGGCGCGCAGCGTCCTTCGACGTTGGAGACGATGTGCATCACGTGCGAATAGCGCTCCACCACCATCTTCTCGGTCACCTGCACGCTGCCCGTGGCGGCGACGCGGCCGACGTCGTTCCTGCCCAGATCGATCAGCATCACGTGCTCGGCGCGCTCCTTCGGGTCGGCGAGCAGCTCCGCGGCGATGCGCGTGTCGTCCTCGGGCGTCGCGCCGCGCGGCCGCGTGCCGGCGATCGGGCGCAGGGTGATCCGGTCCCCGGCGACGCGCACCATGATCTCGGGCGAGGCGCCGATCACGTGGTGGTCGCCGAAATCGAAGTAGAACATGTAGGGCGAGGGATTGAGGCTGCGCAGCGCGCGGTACAGGCTGATCGGCGGCGCGCCGAAGGCGCGCGAGGTGCGCTGCGAGATCTGCGCCTGCATGCAGTCGCCGGCGAAGATGTACTCCTTCGTGCGCTGCACGGCGGCGAGAAACTGCGCCTCGGTCACCGAGCGGCTGAGCGGCGCGCTCGCGCCTTCTTCACGCGGCTGCGCGAGCACCATGTGCTCGGGCAGCGGCGCGGCGAGCCGCGCGCGCAGGCGCTCGAGCCGCTCGCTTGCCGCGCGCCAGGCGCCGGATTGCCGCGGGTCGGCATAGACGACGAGATGCAGCTTGCCCATCACGTTGTCCACCACCGCCAGCTCGTCGGACACCAGCAGCAGCATGTCGGGCGTGCCCAGCGCATCGGGCTTGGCGGCGCCAAGCGCGCGCGGCTCCACGTGGCGCACGCACTCGTACCCGAAATAGCCGGCCAGGCCGCCGGGGAACTTCAGCGCCCCGGGCGCCGGCGCCACGCGGTGGCGCCTGAGGTAGGCGCGCACGAACTCGAACGGATCGCCCTGCGCTTCCTCGAGGCACACGTCGGCACCGCGGGCATCGCGCAGCAGGCGCCGCACCGAGGCGCCGCGCGCCTCGATGCGCTCGGCACAGGGCAGGCCGATGAACGAGTAGCGCCCGAAGCGCTCGCCGCCGACGACGGACTCCAGCAGGTAGCTGTGCGGCCCGCCGGCGAGCTTCAGGTACACCGCGAGCGGCGTGTAGAGGTCGGCGCGCGCCTCGGCAAGCACCGGAATGCGGGTATAGCCTTGTTGCGCGAGCCGCTCGAACTCGGACTCGGTCATGAATCTCTCCGCTGCAACTTACTTCAAGGGGACTGCCGTGCGGCCTCGGGGGTGACGCGTCGCCGAGCCGCGCGGGACGCGTGGGGAGCTAGCGGCGCCAGGGGCGCCAGACCTGCCAGCGGAGAGAGCGCACGTGGGTCACGGCGTGGGAACTATACCAGCCTCGACGCGCCGGCGCATCTCGCGGATGGTCGCGGCGTAGTCCTTGGCGCCGAAGATGGCGGACCCGGCGACGAAGGTGTCCGCCCCCGCGGCCGCGATCTCCGCAATGTTGTCGGTCTTCACGCCGCCGTCGACTTCCAGCCAGACCTCGCGCCCGAGGCGCTCGATGCGCCGGCGCACCTCGGCAATCTTCGGCAGCACGCTGCGAATGAACTGCTGGCCGCCGAAGCCCGGGTTGACCGACATGAGCAGCACCAGGTCGAGCTTGTCCAGCGTGTGGTCGAGGCAGCCGAGCGGCGTCGCCGGGTTGAGGACCAGCCCCGCGCGGCAGCCGAGTTCCTTGATCAGGCCGACGGTGCGATCGACGTGCTCGGTGGCCTCGGGATGGAAGCTGATGATGCTCGCGCCGGCCCTGGCGAACTCGGGAATGATGCGATCCACGGGCTTCACCATCAGGTGCACGTCGATCGGCAGGCGCACATGGGGCTTCAGCGCCGCGCACACGAGCGGGCCGACGGTGAGGTTGGGCACATAGTGGTTGTCCATGACGTCGAAATGCAGCAGGTCGGCGCCGGCGGCCTGCACCGCGCGTACTTCCTCCCCCAGCCTGGCAAAATCCGCCGACAGGATGCTGGGCGCGATGCGGATGGTCATGGCGGCGCGAGTTTACAATGCGCCCATGGGTCAGGAGAAGCGCTATGAAGTTGCCGTCGGCGCGGCGACGCGGTACCTCGCCGACCAATCCGACGAAAGCGCCGGCCGCTACGTGTTCGCCTACACCATCACCATCCGTAACGCCGGCAGCGTCGCCGCGCAGCTGATCAGCCGGCACTGGATCATTACCGACGCGCAGGGCCTGGTGCAGGAGGTGCGCGGCCTCGGCGTGGTCGGCGCGCAGCCGATGTTGAAGCCCGGCGAGAGCTTCGAGTACACCAGCGGCACCGCGATCGCGACGCCGGTCGGCACCATGCGCGGCGCCTACCAGATGGTGGCCGAGGACGGCACGCGCTTCGAGGCGCCGATCCCGGAGTTCACGCTGTCGGTACCGCGGGTGCTGCACTGAGACTTACTCGTCGTCTCCGGTCTTTCGCGGCCAGGTCCACCACACGATGAGGATGAGCAGCGCCAGCGCCACCAGCATTTCGAGGATCACGACCCACATCGTGGGGCTGATTCTACTGGGCGCGTGCGCGCAGGTGCCGCCGCCCTGCCCCTGCCCGCCGCCCAAGCCCGCCACGGACGCGCGCTATGAGCCGGTCGCGTTTGCCGCGCTCCCGGGCTGGAGCGCCGCGCCGCTGGCCGCGAGCGTGCGCGCGTTCGTTGCGGGCTGCGCGCGCGTCGCCCCCGGGCAGGTCATGCACGAAGCGTGCGAGGCCGCGCGGCGGCTGCCCGCCGGCGACGAGGCCGCCGCGCGCGCCTTCTACCAAGACGCCTTCGAGGCCTATGCGCTGGTCGCGCCCGACGGCGCGCGCGAGGGTATGGTCACCGGCTACTACGAGCCCGTGCTCGAAGGCAGCCGCGGCCCGAGCGCGCGCTTTGCGCAGCCGGTGCACGGCGTGCCGGACGATCTGGTCGTGGTGGATCTCGCGTCGCAGTATCCGGAGCTGCGCGGCATGCGCCTGCGCGGGCGGCTCGACGGCCGGCGGCTGCGGCCCTACTACTCCCGCGGCGAGATCCTGACGCGCAACGGCGCCCTGCCGGCGCCCGTGATCGCCTGGGTCGCGGATCCGGTCGAGCTTTTCTTCCTGCAGGTGCAGGGCTCCGGCCAGATCCAGCTCGCCTCGGGCGAGCGCATCCGCGTCGGCTTCGCCGAGCAGAACGGGCACCCCTACCGCTCGCTCGGCCGGCACCTCGTCGAGCGCGGCGAGCTGCCTCTCGAGCAGGCTTCCATGCAGGGCATCAAGGCCTGGGCCGCCGCCAACCCCGCGCGCCTGCAGGAGGCGCTCAGCCACAACGCGAGCTACGTGTTCTTTCGGGAGCTGCCCGCGGTGGACGGGCCGATCGGCGCCCACGGCGTGCCGCTGGAGGCCGGCTACAGCATCGCGGTGGACCCCAAGTTCGTGCCGCTGGGTGCGCCCGTGTTTCTCGCCACGACCTATCCGCTCTCGGCGCAGCCGCTCGAGCGGCTGGTGATGGCGCAGGACACGGGCGGCGCGATCCGCGGCGCGGTGCGCGCGGACTTCTTCTGGGGCTCGGGCGCCGAAGCGGGCGCGCTCGCCGGGCGCATGCGCCAGCCCGGGCGCCTGTGGGTGCTGTGGCCGCGCGGCGCGCCGCTGCCGCGGCCGCTGCCCTAGCGCCTACCTGGCGCGCGCGGCCTCGTCGAGCTTCGCGCGCAGGTCCGGCAGCTGCATGCCGCCGCGCGCGCGCTCGCCCGTGGCGAAAAAGAGCGTCGGCGTCGAATTCACGCCGAGCGAACGGCCGAGCTCCAGCACGCGCTCGATCGGCGTCTCGCAATCGGCTTTTCCGGTCGGCACCTGCGCCTTGGCGCGCGCGGCGAGCGCGAGCCAGGCCTTGGCGCGATCCGCCGAGCACCAGACCGCCCTGGAATGATCCGCAAGCTCCGGCCGGATCACCGGGTACATGAAGTAGTAGATGGTGATGTCGTCCACCTGCGCCAGCGTCTGCTCGAACTGGCGGCACGCGGGGCAGTAGGGATCCGAGAACATGGCGAGCACGCGCTTGCCGTTGCCGCGCTTCACCTTCACCGCCAGCTCGAGCGGCAGCGTCTCGAAGCGGATCGCCGTGAGCTTGTTCAGCCGCTCCTCGGTCACGTTCTTGCGGCTGCGCGTATCGTACAGGTTGCCTTCGATGATGTAGTTCGCCTCCGCGTCGGTGTACAGGATCTGCGGGCCGCCGCGCCCCTGGAAGCGCACCTCGTACAGGCCCGGCACGGGGGCGGGCTGCACGCCCTCGACCTGCACGCCGCCGAGCGCCGCCTCCACCACACGGCGGATCTTCGCTTCGTCGGCGAACGCGCCCGCCGCCACGAACAGCACCGCCACCACTGCAATCAGGAATTTGTTCACGCCATGGCCTGCCGGATGAGGAGATTCTTTATGACCGGCACGCGGTCGGTCAGGTTCAATCCGGCGTTGCGCAGGAGTGCAAGGGAGCGCGTCTGCGCCCGGAACAGGCGATACAGGCCGTGCACCGTTGCGTCCATGGCGCCGATTTCGCCCGCGCGCGCTCTCTCGTAGCGGCGCAGGAGGCGCAGATCGCCGGGATCGCGCCGCGGCTCGCGCGCCGCGAGCACCGCGGCCAGCTCGCGCGCGTCCTGCAGGCCGAGGTTCGCGCCCTGCCCGGCGAGCGGGTGGATGACGTGCGCGGCGTCGCCCGCCAGCGCCACGCGCGGCGCCACCATGCGGCGCGCCGCAAGGCGGCGCAGCGGGAAAGCGCGCGCCGGGGTGACCACGCGCAGTGCGCCGAGCGCGTGGCCGCTCGCCGCGGCGACGGCGTCGGCGAGCGCCTGCGGCTCGAGCTCGAGCAGCCGCGCCGCGTCTTCTTCGCCGGTGGACCAGACCATCGAGACGTGATCGCCCGGCAGCGGCAGCAGCGCCAGCACCGGGCCGCCCTGGAACCACTGGTAGGCCACATTGCGGTGCGCGCGCTCGCACGCGAAATTCGCGACCACGGCGCGCTGCGGATACGTCGCATCGGTCGCGGCAATGCCGGCGTGCTCGCGCACCATCGAGTGCGCGCCGTCCGCGCCGACGACGAGCCGCGCGTCGAGCGTGCGCCCGCCGCACATCTGAAGCTGCGCCGCCTCCGGCGTGACCTCCAGCCGCTCCAGGCGCTCGGGGGCGAGGATGCGGACCTGCTCGGCGTGCTGCAGCGAGGCGCGCAGCGCACGCTGCAGCGCGCCGTCCTCCACGATCCAGGCGAGCTCGGCGACCCCCGCCCGGTACGCATCGAACGCGAGGAGCGAGCGGCCGTCGTCTCCGAAAACGCGCATGGCATGCACCGGCGCGCGGCGCTCGGGCCACGCGCCAAGCGCGGCGAGAAAGCGCGCGTTGCCCGGCGTGATCGCGTAGACGCGCGAGTCAAAGCCATGCGCCGGCGGCGCCGGGGCCGCGGCCTCGTCGGCCACCAGGGCGACGCTCAAATCGCGCGCGGCGCGCGCCAGCGCCGCGCCCGCGACGCCCGCACCGACGATGGCGAGGTCTGCATCCATGGCGCGTATTCTGGATTAAAATCCGCCATGCGTGGCGAATTAGCTCAGCTGGTTAGAGCAGCGGAATCATAATCCGTGTGTCCGGGGTTCGAGTCCCTGATTCGCCACCACCCGAAAATCAAGAGCCCGCGAGAATCGTGGGCTTTTTTTCTGACCATTCCTCACGCGGCACGACGGCTCGTCAAAGTGTGAAAAGGAGCGCGCGTTCGCTGGCTTGCCCGAGGCGACGAGGCGCAACATGGAGGCATGCAACAGGCAGGACAACGCCGTGATTTGCACCGCCCCGCAACCGCGGCGCGCGGCTGGAGCGTGATGTGCTCGGGGCTCGTGCTCGCGCTGCTCCTCACCGCGCTTCCGGCAAGCGCAGCCGAAAGCTATCCCGACGTTCCCGCAGTCCCTGCGGACGCCGACTGGTCCTTCGCCCACGAAACCGCGTCCGGCCTCGAAACCTACATCGCGAAGCCGTCGCTCAGGGTGCTGCGGGACCGTTCCGGATTCGCGGTGTGGCTGAAGCTCGCGCGCTCCGATCCGTCGGCCATGTCCCCGATGGCCGCGTACGTGCTACATGACTGCGACAACCCGCGCCGCATGCGGCTCGGCCAGGCGGTGAATCTGCGCAGCCAGGCCCGCTCCGGCGACGGCAGATCCGCGTGGCTGCCAGATGTGCCTATTTCGAGCACGCTCAAGGCGACCTTCTGCCCGAAGATCGCGCGGCTGAAGGCGCAGGAAGAGCGCGACCGGATGGCGGACGCCCGCGGCGGGCAGCGCATCCTCCAGGCCACGGCGGGAGAGCGCGTGGGGCGGTAACTCGGCGAGCGCCCGAGCGTGCCTGGCGCTGGCGGCGATGCTCGGTCCAAGGGTCCGCGACACGCCCGGCCCCTTGATACAATGGCCGCCTGTCATCACTGTCCTCCCGCCGCGCTCCGATGACGCGTTCGCTGGTCGTCGCCGCCCTCATTGTCTGCCTTGCCGCACCGGCGCACGCGCAGCTGCGCACGCTGCCCGCGCACACCAAGCCCGGCAAGATCCGCCACGTGCAGGAGATGGTGGTGCAGATCGACGGCAAGCCGGCAGTGCTCGCGCGCGGCGCGCAGGTGCGCGACGCCCACAACCGCATTGTGCTGCCCGCCGCGATTCCCGCGGGCAGCCTGGTCAGGTACACGCTGAACGCGCAGGGTGAAGTGGCCGCGGTGTGGATCCTCAGCGCGCAGGAGGCGCTCAAGTGAGCGGCAAGCTGTTCCTTCGCACCTACGGCTGCCAGATGAACGAGGTCGACTCGGCGATGATCGCCGGGGTGCTGGCCGAGGCCGAAGGGCTCGCGCCCGCGGCGCAGCCCGACGAGGCCGACGTCATCGTGTTCAACACCTGCTCGGTGCGCGAGAAGGCGCAGGAGAAGGTGTTCGCCGACCTCGGGCGCGTGAAGCACCTCAAGCGCGACAACCCGCGCCTGATGATCGCCGTGGGCGGCTGCGTCGCGAGCCAGGAGGGCGCGGGCATCGTCGCGCGTGCGCCGTTCGTGGACGTGGTGTTCGGCCCGCAGACGCTGCACCGCCTGCCCGAGCTCCTCGCGCGCCGGCGCGCGAGCGGCGCGGCGCAGGTGGACGTCAGCTTCCCCGAGATCGAGAAGTTCGACCGCCTGCCCGAGCCGCCGGCCGCCGCGGCGAGCGCCTTCGTCTCCATCATGGAGGGCTGCAGCAAGTATTGCAGCTTCTGCGTGGTGCCCTATACGCGCGGCGAGGAAATCTCGCGGCCGTTCGAGGACCTGATGGGCGAGATTGCCGCGCTCGCCGGACGCGGCGTGCGCGAGGTGACGCTCCTCGGCCAGAACGTGAACGCCTGGCGCGGCGAGATCGGCGGTGCGCCGGCCGACTTCGCGGAGCTCCTGCGCTACGTGGCCGAGATCGACGGCATCGGCCGCATTCGCTACACCACGTCGCACCCGCGCGAGTTCACGCAGCGCCTGATCGACGTGCATGCGGAGCTGCCGCAGCTCGCACCGCACGTGCACCTGCCGGTGCAATCGGGCGCCGACCGCGTGCTCGCCGCCATGAAGCGCGGCTATACCGCGCTCGAGTACCGCTCGATCGTGCGCCGGCTGAAGAAGGCGCGGCCGGAGGTGAGCCTCACCTCGGACTTCATCGTCGGCTTCCCCGGCGAGACCGAGGCCGATTTCGCCGCCACGCTCGCGCTCGCACGCGAGCTCGGCTTCGACGGCTCGTTCTCTTTCCTCTACAGCCCGCGTCCCGGCACGCCCGCGGCCGAGCTCGACGATGCGACGCCGCGGGAACACAAGCTCGAGCGCTTGCAGCGGCTGCAGGCGCTGCTCGACGCGCAGGCGCGCGCGGTGAGCGAAGCCATGGTGGGCGGCCTCGAGCGCGTGCTCGTCGAGGGCCCGTCGAGGAAGGACGCGGGCGAGCTCGCCGGGCGCACCGGCAACAACCGCGTGGTCAATTTTCCCGGCGACGCCGCGCTCGCCGGGCGCTTCGCCGACGTGCGCATCACGGCCGCGCGCGCGCATTCGCTGCGCGGCGAGCGCCTGGATGCCTAGCAAGCCGGTCGAAGTCCGTCTCGATCCGGTGGACAACCTGCGTCTGGCGCGCCTGTGCGGCGCGCTGGATGCCAACCTGCGCCAGATCGAGTCGGCGCTCGACGTGTCGATCGCGCGGCGCGGCGCGCGCTTCACGGTGCGCGGCGAGCCGCGGCAGGCCGAGCGCGCGGCGCGCGCGCTGGAGCACTTCTACGACAAGGCTGCGGCCGAGCTGAGCCTGGACGACGTGCAGCTCGGGCTCACGGAGCTCGCGCAGGGCAAGCCGCCCGAGCCGCCCGAGCCCGGGCCGGCGCTGCTCACGCGGCGCGCCGACCTGCACGGGCGCACGCCGCGCCAGGTGCAGTACATCGAGCACATCCTCGCGCACGACATCACCTTCGGCATCGGCCCGGCGGGCACCGGCAAGACCTACCTGGCGGTGGCCTGCGCGGTGGACGCGCTCGAGCGCGACAAGGTGAAGCGCATCGTCCTGGTGCGGCCCGCGGTCGAAGCCGGCGAGCGCCTCGGCTTCCTGCCGGGGGACCTGGCGCAGAAGGTCGACCCGTACCTGCGGCCGCTGTACGACGCGCTCTACGACCTGATGGGCTTCGAGAAGGTGGCCAAGCTGCTCGAGCGCGGCACCATCGAGCTGGCGCCCCTCGCCTACATGCGCGGGCGCACGCTGAACCACGCCTTCGTCATCCTCGACGAGGCGCAGAACACGACGCCCGAGCAGATGAAGATGTTCCTCACGCGCATCGGCTTCGGCGCCAAGGCGGTGGTGAACGGCGACGTGACGCAGATCGACCTGGCGCGCGGGCAAAAGAGCGGCCTCATCGAATCGCGCCGCATCCTCGCCGAGGTGCGCGGCATCGCCTTCACCGACTTCACCGCGGCGGACGTCGTGCGCCACCCGCTCGTCGCGCGCATCATCGATGCGTACGAAAAGTACTCCGAAGCGCCGCCCACGAAGTAGCATCGCCGTGCAGCGCGCGGCGCGCGGTGCGCCGTCCGCGGCGCGACTGCGCGCCTGGGCGCGTGCCGCCGCCGCCCCCGGCACCGAAGTGACGCTGCGCGTCGTCGGCGCCGCCGAGGCGCGGCTTCTCAACCGCGCGTTCCGCAAGCGCGACACCGCCACCAACGTGCTGTCGTTCGCGTACTCGAAGCGCCACGGCGACGTGGTCCTGTGCCACCCGGTGATCGCGCGCGAAGCGCGCGCGCAGGGCAAGACGCTTGCCGCGCACTACGCGCACCTCGTGGTGCACGGCATGCTGCACCTGCGCGGGCTCGACCACGCCCGCGCCGCGGACGCGCGGCGCATGGAGCGCCGCGAGACGATGCTCCTCGCGCGCCTCGGGTTCGGCGACCCCTACACGGTAGAATGACCCGCGCGGCATGAACGACCCCTCCCGACCTAGCCTGCTCGAGCGCCTGTCCTCGCTCATCCTGCGCGAGCCCGAGGACCGCGCGCAGCTGCTCGCGCTGCTGCGGTCGGCCTACCAGAGGAACCTCCTCGACGCCGACGCCCTCACCATGATCGAGGGCGCGCTCACGGTCTCGGAGATGCCGGTGCGCGACATCATGATCCCGCGCGCCCAGATGGACGTGATCGACATCCACCAGAAGGTCGAGGACTTCATCCCGCAGGTCATCTCCACCGCGCACTCGCGCTTCCCGGTGATCGACCAGAACCGCGACGACGTGATCGGCATCCTGCTCGCCAAGGACCTGCTGCGCCACTACGCGGGCGAGGAGGAGTTCAACGTGCGCGAGATGCTGCGCCCGGCGGTGTTCGTGCCCGAGTCCAAGCGCCTCAACGTGCTGCTGCGCGAGTTCCGCGCCAGCCGCAACCACATGGCCATCGTGGTCGACGAGTACGGCGGCGTCGCGGGCCTCGTGACCATCGAGGACGTGCTGGAGCAGATCGTCGGCGACATCGAGGACGAGTACGACTTCGACGAGGCGAGCGACAACATCCTGCTCGAATCGAGCGGGCGCTACCGCGTCAAGGCGCTCACCCAGATCGCCGACTTCAACGCCGCCTTCGGCACGCGCTTTTCCGACCAGGAGCACGACACCGTGGCCGGGCTGGTGATCGCGCAGCTCGGCCGCGTGCCGCGCCGCGGCGAGACGCTCGCCGTGGACGGCCTCAAGATCCAGGTGCTGCGCGCCGACAGCCGGCGCGTGTACACGCTGCTCGTCGACAAGCCGAAGTGAAGCGCCGCCGCCCCCTCGTCGCGTTCCTCGCCGGCGCGGCGATGGTGCTGGCCTTTTCCCCGTTCGACCTGCTGCCGGTCGCGCTGATCGCGCTTGCGGTGCTCACCCACCTCTGGGTCACGGCGCGCAGCGCGCGCGCCGCCGCCGGCATCGGCTTCGTGTTCGGCCTGGGCATGTTTCTCGCGGGCGTATCGTGGGTCTACGTGAGCCTGCACCGCTTCGGCGCCATGCCGGCGCCGCTCGCCGCGTTCGCCACGCTCGGCTTTTGCGCCATCCTCGCCCTGTATCCGGCGCTCGCCGGCTGGGCGCAGGCGA
Source organism: Burkholderiales bacterium (assembly GCA_035459025.1). Taxonomy (GTDB): domain Bacteria; phylum Pseudomonadota; class Gammaproteobacteria; order Burkholderiales; family SG8-39; genus JAABQT01. The sequence goes on from DATHYT010000074.1 coordinate 13,772, forward strand.
AGCTGCGCGCAACGCCGGCGCTGCGCGCCGCGCTCCTGATCCCGGCGGCCTGGACGCTCGCCGAAGCCTTGCGCGCGACGCTGTTCACGGGGTTTCCCTGGCTCACGCTCGGCAGCGCCGCCGTCGGCACGCCGCTTGCGGGCTTCTCGCCCCTCGGCGGCGCCTACGGCGCGTCGTTCGCGACGGCGGTAGGGGCGGGCCTGCTGTGGTGCGTGGCGCTCGGCCAGGCGCGCTGGCGCGCCGCCGTGGCCTTCGCCGTCATCGGCGTCGCCGGCGCCGTGCTGCGCGACGTGCCCTGGACGGCGCCCACCGGCGCGCCGTTCGCCGCCAGCGTGCTGCAGGGCAACGTGCCGCAAAACCTGAAGTTCGATCCGCTACAGTACGCGCGCACGCTGGACACCTACGCCCGCCTCGCGGAAGGCAGCCGCGCACGGCTCATCGTCCTGCCCGAGACCGCGGTGCCGCGCATGCTCGACAGCGTCGATCCCGCCTATCTCGCGCGGCTCGAGGCGGCGGCAAAGAACAACGACGGCGACCTGCTGCTCGGCGTGCCGGTGCGCGTCGCGCCGGGCGAGTACTACAACGCCGTGCTCTCGCTCGGCGTGTCGCCGCGCCAGCTCTACTACAAGTCGCACCTCGTGCCCTTCGGCGAGTTCGTGCCGCCGGGCTTCGGCTGGGTGGTGCGCGTGCTGTCGATCCCGCTCGCCGACTTCTCGCGCGGCCCGGCGCGCCCGCGCCCGCTGGAAGTCGCCGGCCAGCGCGTCGGCGTCAACATCTGCTACGAGGACGCCTATGGCGCCGAGCTCATCCGCCAGCTGCCCGCGGCGACGCTGCTCGTCAACGTCTCCAACGTGGCCTGGTTCGGCGACTCGCTCGCCCCGGCGCAGCACTTGCAGATTGCGCGCGCGCGCGCCCTCGAGACCGGGCGCATGCACCTCGCCGCGACCAACACTGGCCTCACCGCGGCGATCGACCGCGACGGCCGCGTGCTGGCGCGCCTCGCCCCGTTCGCCGAAGGCCGCCTCGACGTCGAGGTGCAGGGCTACGCCGGCGCCACGCCTTACGTGCGCTTCGGCGACTGGCCGGCGCTCGCCCTGTGTGCGCTCGTGCTTGGCCTCGTCGCGCTGCGCATGCGCAGCCGGTAAGATGCCGTCCGACATGCTCACGTTCCAGCAGCTGATCCAGCGCCTGTCGAAGTTCTGGGATGACCAGGGGTGCGTGCTGTTGCAGCCCTACGACATGGAGATGGGCGCGGGCACCTTCCACACCGCGACCTTCCTGCGCGCCATCGGCCCGGAGCCCTGGAACGCCGCCTACGTGCAGCCCTCGCGCCGACCGAAAGACGGACGCTACGGCGAGAACCCCAACCGCCTGCAGCACTACTACCAGTACCAGGTGGCGCTGAAGCCCTCGCCCGCGGACATCCAGGAGCGCTACCTCGCTTCGCTCGCCGCGCTCGGCATCGACGCGCTCGAGCACGACATCCGCTTCGTCGAGGACGACTGGGAGTCGCCCACGCTCGGCGCCTGGGGACTGGGCTGGGAAGTGTGGCTGGACGGCATGGAGGTCACGCAGTTCACCTACTTCCAGGAGGTGGGCTCGCTCGCCTGCAAGCCGGTGCTCGGCGAGATCACCTACGGCCTGGAGCGCCTGGCGATGTACCTGCAGGGCAAGGAGTCCGTGTACGACCTGGTGTGGACGCCGGGCGTCTCTTATGGCGACATCTACCACCAGAACGAAGTCGAGCAGTCGCGCTACAACTTCGAGCTCGCCAACACCGAGCTCCTCACGCGCCACTTCGGCGAGTTCGAGGCCGAGGCGAAGCGCCTGATCGAGGCGCAGTGCACGCTGCCGGCCTACGAGCGGGTGCTGCAATGCTCGCACGCGTTCAACCTGCTCGATGCGCGCGGCGCGATCTCGGTCACCGAGCGCGCCGCGTACATCGCGCGCGTGCGCGCGCTGGCGCGCGCCGTGGCGCAGGCCTACCACGAATCGCGCGAGAAGCTCGGCTTTCCCTTGACCCTGGGCCGGCGCTAGCACCATGGCACGCAAACCCGCCGTTGCGCCGCGGTCGGAAACGCTGCTCGTCGAGCTGCTGACCGAGGAGCTGCCGCCGAAGTCGCTGGAGGCGCTGGCGCGCGGCTTCCGCGACAATCTCACCAACGATCTGGAGAGCGCCGGCCTGCGCGGCACGGGAAGCAGCGCGCGCTACTTCGCCACGCCACGGCGGCTCGCCGTATCCATCTCGCGCGTGCTGGCGGTGGCGCCCGAGGTGCGCGAGCGCGTGCAGGGACCCTCGCTCAAGGCCGCGCCGGAGGCGGTCGCCGGGTTCGCGCGCAAGCATGGCGTCGCGCCCGACGATCTCACGCGCTTCGAGTCCACCAGGGGCTTCATCTACATGGTCGAGCGCACCGTGCCCGGCGCGAAGCTTGCCGAGGTCCTGGCGCACAAGGTCGCTGCCGCGCTCGCGGCGCTGCCGATCCCGAAGACGATGCGCTGGGGCGAGGGCGAGGCGCAGTTCGTGCGCCCGGTGCACGCGCTGGTCATGCTGCACGGGGCCAAGGTCATGCCGGGGGCCGTGTTCGGCCTGGAGGCGGGCCGGCGCACGCGCGGCCACCGCTTCATGTCCAAGGGCTGGATCACGCTGCGCGACGCCGACGCCTACGAGGCGCAACTGCGCGACGACGGCACGGTGCTGGCCGACTTCGAGGTGCGCCGCGCGGAGATCGAGCGGCTGCTCCTTGCCGAGGCCGCCGTCCAGCGCGCCACGCTCGGCGAGTACCGCGACCTGCTCGACGAGGTCACCGCCCTGGTCGAGCACCCGAGCGTCTACGCCGGCGCCTTCGACCGGGCGTTCCTGGCGATCCCGCAGGAGTGCCTCGCGCTCACGCTGCGCCAGAACCAGAAGTACTTCCCCCTGTTCGATGGGCGCGGCGCGCTGCTGCCGAAATTCCTCATCGTCTCCAACATGCGCGTCGCGGATCCCCGCCACATCGTTGGCGGCAACGAGCGCGTGGTGCGCCCGCGCCTCGAGGACGCGCGCTTCTTCCTCGAGCAGGACCGCAAGCACCGGCTCGAGGAGCGGGTGCCGCAGCTCGCCCGGGTGGTGTTCCACCACAAGCTCGGCACCCAGCTCGATCGCGTGCAGCGCATGAAGATCCTCGCCGGCATGATCGCGCGCCGGCTCGGCGCGGACGACGCCCTGGCCGAGCGCGCCGCCGAGCTCTCCAAGGCGGACCTGCTGACCGGCATGGTGGGCGAGTTTCCCGAGCTGCAGGGCGTCATGGGACGCCACTACGCGCTGCAGGACGGCGAGGCGCCCGAGGTGGCCGAGGCGATCGGCGCGCACTACCGCCCGCGCTTCGCCGGCGACGAGCTGCCGCGCAGCCCGGTGGGCTGCGCAGTGGCGCTCGCCGACAAGCTCTACCAGCTGGCGGGATTCTTCGGCATCGGCCAGCAGCCCACCGGCGAGAAGGATCCCTACGGCCTGCGCCGCGCGGCGCTCGGCGTGATCCGCATCCTGGTCGAGCGCGCGCTGCCGGCGTCGCTGCACGACCTGGTGCACGACGCCTACCAGGTGCTGCCCAAGGACATCGGCCAGTCGCACGTGGCGGTGCAGCAGTTCATGCGCGAGCGCATGCGCAGCTATCTCGCCGAGCGCGGTTACGGCGCGAACGAGATCGAGTCGGTGCTGGGTCACATGTTCGTGCGCCTCGACCAGATTCCGAAGCAGCTCGACGCCGTGCGCGCGTTCGCCAGGCTGCCCGAGGCCCCCAGCCTCGCGGCGGCCAACAAGCGCATCGCCAACATACTCAAGCAGGCCGACGGCGTGCCGGCGGAGTTCGACGCGTCGCTGTTCAGCCTGCCCGAGGAAAGCGCCCTCGCCGACGCCTTCGCCGCCCTGCTGCCGCAGTACGAGAGCGCCTTCAAGGCGGGCGACTACACCGGCGCGCTGAAATCGCTCGCCGCGCTCAAGTCCCCCGTCGACGCGTTCTTCGACAAGGTGCTGGTGATGGACAAGGACGAGCGCGTGAAGCGCAACCGCATCGGCTTTCTCAGCCGGCTGCACGCCACCATGAACCGCATCGCCGACCTGTCGAAGCTCGCCGCATGAAGCTCGTGGTGTTGGACCGCGACGGCACCATCAATCACGACAGCGACCAGTACATCAAGTCGCCCGCGGAATGGAAGCCGATCAAGGGCAGCCTGGAGGCGATCGCGCGCCTTACCCAGTCGGGCCATCGCGTCGTGGTGGCCACCAACCAGTCGGGGATCGCGCGCGGCCTGTTCGACATGACCACGCTCAACGCCATCCACGACGCCATGCAGCGCGCGGTGCAGCAGGCGGGCGGGCGCATCGACGCGATCTTCTTCTGCCCGCACGCGGGCGATGCGGACTGCGCCTGCCGCAAGCCCAGGCCCGGCATGCTGCTCGAGATCGCGCGGCGCATGAACGCGCCGCTGGAAGGCGTGCCGGTGGTGGGCGATGCGCTGCGCGACCTGCAGGCGGCGGCCGCGGTCGGCGCGCGGCCGGTCCTGGTGCTGACGGGCAAGGGCAAGCAAACGCGCGCCGCCGGCGGCCTGCCGCCCGGCACCGAGGTGTTCGACAACCTCGCCGCGTTCGCCGCCAAGGCCGCGCCGTGACGCTCCTGCGCTCGGCGCTGTTCGCCCTGGCGCTGGTGGTCGTGACCCCGCCCTACGCGCTCATTGCGCTCGCCACCTTTCCCCTGCCGCGCCTCGTGCGCTACCGCGTCATCTCCGGCTGGTCGCGCCTGGTGGTGCGCCTTGCGCGCGCGATTGTCGGCATCCGCTGGACCGTGGAAGGGCGCGAGCACCTGCCCGCCAACCCCGCGGTGATCCTCGCCAAGCACCAGTCGGCCTGGGAGACGCTCGCCTTCCAGGAGATCTTCCCGCCGCAGGTGCTGGTGCTGAAGAAGGAGCTGCTGTGGATCCCGTTCTTCGGCTGGGGGCTCGCGCTGATGAGCCCGATCGCCATCGACCGCGCCAACGGCCGCGCGGCGCTCCGCGACATCGCGCGCCGCGGCCGCGAGCGCCTGGCGCAGGGCTTCTGGGTGGTGATCTTTCCCGAGGGCACGCGGGTGCGCGTCGGCGAGAAGCGCGAGTACCAGCAGGGCGGCGCCTGGCTCGCGGCGCAGTGCGGCGTGCCCGTGGTGCCGGTGGCCCACAACGCCGGGCGCCTGTGGCCGCGCAACGCCTTCGTCAAGCGCGCCGGCAACGTTACCGTGCGCATCGGCCCGCCGATCCCGACCGAAGGCCGCGATGCGAAACAGATCAGCGCGCAGGCCGAGGCCTGGATCGAGGGCGAGCAGCGGACGTTGTAGACTGCCGGCACCATGCGAATCCTCCACACCATGCTGCGCGTCGGAAACATGGAGCGCTCCGTGAAGTTCTATACGGAGGTGCTCGGGATGAAGGTGCTGCGCACCACCGATCGTCCCGAGCAGAAGTACTCGCTCGCCTTCGTCGGCTACGACGACGAGTCGCGGGCCTCGGTGCTCGAGCTCACCTACAACTACGGCACCGACAACTACGACCTGGGCACGGCCTACGGCCACGTCGCCATCGAGGTGGACAACGCCGCGGCCATGTGCGAGGCCGTGGCCGCGAAGGGCGGCAAGGTCACGCGCGCGGCGGGACCGGTGAAGGGCGGCACCACGGTGATCGCCTTCGTCGAGGATCCCGACGGCTACAAGATCGAGTTTATCGAGCGCAAGAAATAGAAAAGGGCGCCAGCGGCGCCCCTTTTTCCTTTAGTCCCGAACCCGCTCAGTTCGCCTTGATCACCCCGCACGCCAGGCGCGCGCCCGCATTGCCCGTGGGTTGCGTCTTGTAGTCGTCGGGATCGGCGTGCACGATCACCGCGCGCCCGACGATGTTCGCCGGGCCCGCGGTCAGCGTGACGATGTCAAGATCGGCGCTCAGCTTCGCCTTGCCCTTGGCGTCGGCCTTGAGATTCGGCATGTCGCCCGCATGGTGCTCGCTGCCCTGCGGCCCGTGCGGCTTGCCATAGGGATTGAAGTGCCCCTTGGCGCTCAAGCCGTCGCCCGAGCTGCAATCGCCCACCTCGTGGATGTGAAAGCCGAACTCCTGGTTCGGCGCCAGGCGAATGAGCTGCGCGGTGACGCGCACCTTGCCGCCGGCCTGCTCGAAATTCACCTCGCCGACTACCTTGTTGCCCTTGGTCGGCTCCAAGCCCGCCGACGCGCGCAGCGGCTCGTCCGACATCGTCTGGCAGCCCGCCAGGGCGGCCGTTGTAAGTAGCGCGAGCACATGTCCGGCTTTCATCTGAGCGTCTCCTCGAGTCTGGGTGCGAGCGGATTGTACTCGGCACGCCTGCCGGCTCTCAACAAAGTGTCGAAATGGTGCGCCGCGCAATGCGCACGTAGTCGGCCGGGGACAGATTCTCCGGCCGCAGCCGGGCGTCGATGCCGAGCGCCTCGAGCGCCTCAGCGGGCAGCCCGAGCGCATTGCGCAGGGTCTTGCGCCGGGCACTGAACGCCCGGCGCACGAGCTCGGCGAAGCCCTCGACGTCCCGGTCGAGCGGCTCGGCGAGGGGGACCAGCCGCACCACCGCCGATTCCACTTGCGGCGGCGGGCGAAACGCGCCGGCGGCGACGCGGAACAGCTTCTGCATGGTGAAACGTGCCTGCAACATCACCGAGAGCCGCCCGTAGGCCGCCGTCGAGGGCGGCGCGACCATGCGCTCCACCACCTCGCGTTGCAGCATGAAATGCAGGTCGCGCAACCGGTCCGCGAAGCGCGCAAGGTGGAACAGCAGCGGCGTCGAGATGTTGTAGGGCAGGTTGCCGACGACGCGCGCCCCCGGCGGCAGAGCGCCGAAGTCGAACTCGAGCGCGTCTGCGACGTGCACCTTGATGCGCTCGGCGGCCAGCGCCGCGGCGAGGTCGCGGTCGATCTCGATCGCCTCCAGCCGCGCGGCGCGCGCGGCGAGCGGCCGCGTCAGCACGCCCTCGCCGGGGCCGATCTCGACGATGAAATCGTCCGCGGACGGCGCCACCGCCTCGACGATGCGCCGCACCACCGCGGCGTCGTGCAGGAAATGCTGGCCGAACCTCTTACGCGGCCGATGCGAGCTTGCGCGCAAGCTTGAGCGCCTCGAGCAGGCTGCCAACGTCGGCGCGCCCCTTGCCGGCGATATCGAGCGCAGTGCCGTGGTCCACCGAAGTGCGCACGAACGGCAGGCCGAGCGTGACGTTGACGCCGCGGCCGAAGCTTGCGTACTTCAGCACCGGCAAGCCCTGGTCGTGATACAGCGCGAGCGCGCAGTCGGCGGCTTTGAGCCGCGCCGGCACGAACAGCGTATCGGCCGGGATCGGCCCCTCGGCCGCGATGCCGAGCTTGCGCGCCGCGGCGATGGCCGGCTCGATCGTGTCGCGCTCCTCGGTGCCGAGGTGACCCGACTCGCCGCTGTGCGGATTGAGGCCGGCGACCAGGATGCGCGGACGGCGGATGCCGAAGCGCTTTTGCAGGCCGGCGTGCACGACGCGCAGCGTCGCGAGCAGCCCGTCGCGCGTGATGGCGCGCGGCACCGCCGCGAGCGGCAGGTGGGTGGTGGCGAGCGCGACCCGCAGGCCCCCGCCCACCAGCATCATCACCACGTGCGGTGCGCCCGCCTTCGCCGCCAGGTACTCGGTGTGCCCGGTGAACGCGATGCCGGCGTCGTTGATCGCGCCCTTGTGCACCGGCGCCGTCACCATCGCGTCGTACTCGCCGGCGAGGCACCCGGCCGCCGCGCGATCGAGGAGCGCCAGCACGTAGCGGCTGTTCGCCGGGTCGAGCCGCCCCGCCCTGCGCGGCGCCGCGAGCGGCACGTGCTCGATGTTCGCGCAGCCCCGCAGCAGCGAGCGGTCGCCGATCGCCACGAGCCGCGCGCCGCGGAAAACGCGCGCCGCCGCGACGCACAGCTCCGGGCCGACGCCCGCCGGCTCGCCCGACGTGAGGGCGATCGTCGCCACGCTCAGCGCTCTTCGAGCCGCAGCTCGACGTAGGTGCGGTCGCGAAGCTGGCGCAGCCAGTCCTGGTAGGCCTCGTCGGCCTTTCTTTCGCGCAGCGCCTGGCGCGCCTGCAGGCGCTGGCGCTCGGCGCTCACGTCGGCGGCGCGCCGCTCCAGCACCTGGATCAGGTGGAAGCCGAACGGCGTGCGTACCGGCGGGCTGAGCTCGCCGGGGCCGAGCGCGTTCATGGCGCGCTCGAACTCGGGCACCGTGTCGCCGGGATACACCCAGCCGAGCTCGCCGCCGCGCGCCGCGGTGCCATCCTCGGAATTGAGCCGCGCGAGCTCGGCGAAATCGGCCCCCGCCGAGATGCGCTCGCGCAGGCCCCCCAGGCGCCGGCGCGCGTCCTCCTCGGACACGATCTCGTTGGTCTTGACCAGGATGTGGCGCGCGCGCGTCTGCGTCACCGCCGCGGCGGCGCCCGCGCCGCGCCGTCCGAGCAGCTTGACGACGTGAAAGCCCGCCGGGCTGCGCAACAGCTCGCTCACCGTGCCCGGCTGCATGTCGCGCAGCGCCTCGGCGAACAGTTCCGGCAGCCGCCCCGGGGTGCGCCAGCCCAGCGCGCCGCCCTGCAGCGCGTCGCCGGCGTCCGAATGGCTGGCGGCGAGGCGCGCGAAGTCGGCGCCCGCACGCGCCTCCTCGCGCACGCGCGCGGCGCGCGCGCGGGCCTGCGCCACCTGCTCGGGGCTCGCCTGCTCCGGCACGCGCACCAGGATGTGCGCCGCGTCGTATTCGACCGCATCCGCCAGGCCCGCCTTGTTGTCTTCCAGGAAGGCGTCGATCTCGGCCTCGCTCACCTGCACGCGGTCCTCCACCTCGCGGTCGCGCAGGCGTGCGAGCAGGATCTGCTGGCGCAGCTCGGCGCGGAACTCCTCGAAGTCGATGCCGTCGCGCTCCAGCACGCGGCGGAACTCGGCCAGCGCCATGCCGTTGTTCTGCGCGACGCGCTGCACCGCGCGATCGAGCTGCAGCTCGTCGACGCGCAGCCCCGTGCTCTCGGCGAGCTGCAGCTGCGCCTTGTCGAGCACCAGCCGCTCCAGCACCTGGCGCTGCAGCACGCCACGCTCCGGCGCCGCGATGCGCTGGCGCCGCAGCTCGGCGGCGGCGCGCTCGGTGCGCTGGGCGAGTTCGGTCAGCGTGATCACGTCCTTGTTCACGACGGCGACCACCCGATCGACGAGCACTGCGTCGCGCGCCGCCGCGGCGGCCGGGACGAGCGCGGCGAGCGCGAGCAGCAGGCCGGCGGCGGGCCGCGTCATTCAGTTCGCCCCCTCGAAGGGCGCCGCCGGCTGCAGGCTGGGGGGCACCAGCGTCTGGTCGCGCGGATTGGTCACCGAGTAGCCCGGGACGTTGCGGCGGAACAGGTTCACCGTTTCGCTGGAGCCGATCTGGCCGAGGCCATTGAATTCGAGCTGGAACAGAATCGCTTTCGAGGTCACGTCGGTTGCCGCCTGCACGCGCTGCGCCACCGCCCGGAACACCCAGCAGCCGCCGTTGTACTCGATGCCACCCAGCGCTTCCAGCAAGCGGCGGTCGCGCAGCGAGTAATTGTATCGTCCGATCGCATACCAGCCGCCCTGGACCGGCCACTGGGCCGAAAGATCCCATTGCCGCACCTGCTCCCGGTTGAAGCGGTAGCTGAAATTCAGCACCTTGGCGATCTCGGGCGCGTAGCGCAGCTGCAGGCCGTAGCGTTCGGTGCGCGAGTTGCGCGGGTTGTACTGCAGCGCGCCGTCGAAGGTCCAGTGGCGCGCGAAGCGCCCGCCGGCCGAGGCGAGCCAGTCGGACTCGGTCGAGGTACGCAGCGTCGAGGACGCGGTGAGGCCGACGCGCTCCTCGGCGAAGTAGTAGCGCTGCCCGAGGGTGGCGCGCAGGCGCTCCTCGCCGCGCTCGTTCAGCAGGCGCGAGGTGAGCGCCCAGGTGATCTGGTTGGCGTCGCCAAAGCGGTCGCCGCCGACGAAGCGGTTTTCCGAAAACAGCTGCGCGTAGTTGAAGTCCGCCAGCGCCGTATCGAATAGCGGCAGCTGCGATTGCTCGCGGAACGGCGCGTAGACGTAGAACAGGCGCGGCTCGAGCGTTTGCGTCAGCCGCTCGCCGAACCAGTCCGTGCCGCGGTCGAAAAGCAGCCCGGCGTCCAGGCTCAGCCAGGGAATGCTCACCGTCTGGCGCTCGGGCTGGCCGGCGGCGGTGCGGCTCAGCTCGTAGCGCGAATGGCGCGCGCCGAACCGCGGCGTGAGGAAGTAGCCGGGCGCGGTGAGCGGCATGCTGAGCACCGGGTTGACGGTGCTGCGCTCGCCTTCGACCAGCGTCGGGTGCGTGAAGCGCGCGTACTCGATCGGCAGCGCGCCGTCGAGCAGCCCGCCCATGTCGTTGCGCGCGACCGACAGGTTGAGCTGCGGCACGCGGTGGTACGGCGGCACGATCGGCGCGAGCGGGTCCTGCAGCGTCTGGAAGCGCTGCACCCGCCCCTGCAGGCTGAGGCCGGTGCCGCCGAAGCTGCGCCCGTACTGCAGATAGCCGTCGCGCTGCAGGTTGCCGGTGGCAACCTGGCGCACGTCGCTGTACAGGTCGACGAAATAGCGGTCGTCGGACACGTGGTTCACGTCGACCTTGGCGGTGAGCGCCGGGGTAAAGCGGTGCTCGTGCTGCACCGAATAGCCGGTGCGCGAGCGACCGAGCAGCTTGTCCTCGGGCAGGTACTCCAGGCGCGCCTCGCCGTTGAAGCTGCGGCCGAGGTAGCGGTACAGGGTCTTCAGCTGCTCGCCGCGCTTGGACATGAACGTCGGGGTGAGGGTCGCGTCCTGCTCGGGTGCGATGTTCCAGTAGAACGGCACCGTGAGCTCACCCCCGCGCAGCGTGGTCTGCGCGTAGTGCGGCGGCAGCAGCCCGCTCTTGCGCCGGTTCTCCAGCGGGAAGCTGAAGTACGGCGTGCCGAGGATCGGGACATCGAAGAAGCGCAGGCGCGCGCCGCGCGCCACGCCCGTTTCCTCGGTGTAGTCGAGCTCGAGCTCGCTCGCCTCGAGCCGCCAGTCGTCGTTGCCCGGCTCGCAGGTGGTGAAATGCGCGCCGCTGAAAAGGTAGCGTCCGCGCCCCCTGAACTCGATGCGCTCGGCGCCGCCGCGCGCGGTCTGCTTGCGCCGCATGAGGAAGGTGGGCGCTTCCATGACGCCGGTGTCGTCGGTCGTGTCGTAGATGAGGCGCGGCCCGAAGAAGCGGTCTGTGCCCTGCGCGACGCGCACGCCGCCGTCGGCCTCGAGACGGCCGAACTCGCGGTTGAACTTGAGGTACTCGGCGTAGATCTGGGACTCGCCCTGCCGGAACTCGACGCCGCCGCGCGCCGTCACTTCCAGGCCCGAGATGCCCTCGATCGACTGCGCGTCGATGGTCGCCGGCTCGCGGGCCTCGGGCGCCGGCATCTGCGCAAACGCGGCGCACGCCGCCAGCAGCGACGCGCAGCCGGCAACCTGGGTGGCCAGCTTACGCGCTGGAAAACGCTGCATGAACGAGGGAGAGAGACCGGACCTTTGCGTGTAAAATCGCACAATTCCGCGCCAGGCGCAACGCAACTCGTGGATCACAGGCTCGCTGCGCTCACGCGCTGGCTCGCCGGGCCGCTCGGCGGCCCGGAGTTCACCCTCAGCGTCGCTTCCGCCGACGCCAGCTTTCGCCGCTACTTCCGCGTCACCCGCGCCGATGGGCGCAGCTTGATCGCCATGGACGCGCCTCCCGAGCACGAGGACTGTGCCGCGTTCGTGCACGTGGCGCGGCTGCTGCGCGCCGCGGGCGTGAACGCGCCCGAAGTGCACGCCGAGGATCTGGCGCAGGGGTTCCTCCTGCTCACCGATCTGGGCACCGTCACCTACCTCGACGCGCTGAACGACGCGAACGCCGATGCGCTGATGCGCGACGCGATCGCCGCGCTCCTCAAGTGGCAGCAGGCGACGCGCGACGCGACGCTGCCGCCGTACGACGAGGCGCTGCTGCGCCGCGAGCTCGCGCTGTTTCCGGACTGGTACGTGGGCCGGCATCTCAAGCGCGAGCTGTCGGCCGCGCAACGCGCCCAATGGGAAGCGCTGTGCGCGGCGCTCGTGGCGAGCGCCCTGGCGCAGCCGCCGGTGTACGTGCATCGCGACTACATGCCGAGAAACCTCATGCTGAGCGAGCCGAACCCCGGCGTGCTCGATTTCCAGGACGCGGTCATCGGGCCCATCACCTACGACATCGCCTCGCTCACGCGCGACGCGTTCCTCAGCTGGGATGAGGCGCGCGTGCTCGACTGGTCGGTGCGCTACTGGGAAGGCGCGAAGCGCGCGGGCCTGCCGGTGGCCGCCGACTTCGCGGAGCACTGGCGCGCGCAGGAATGGATGGGGCTGCAGCGGCACCTGAAGGTGCTCGGCATCTTCGCGCGCCTCACCTACCGCGACGGCAAGGCAAGATACGTCGCCGATGCGCCGCGCTTTCTCGGCTACGCGCGCGCGGCGGCGCGGCGCTACGTCGCGCTCGCGCCGCTCGCGCGGCTGCTGGACGAGCTGCACGCATGAAGGCCATGGTCCTCGCGGCGGGCCTGGGCACGCGCCTGCGGCCCCTCACCGACGCGGTGCCCAAGGCGCTGGTCGAGGCCGGCGGCAAGCCGCTCATCGCCTGGCAGCTCGAGCGCCTGGCGCGCGCGGGCTTTCGCGAGGTGGTGATCAACGTGAGCTGGCTCGGCGAGCGCATCGAGGCGCGCCTGGGCGACGGCCGCGCGTTCGGCCTCGCCCTCGCTTATTCGCGCGAGGCCGAGCCGCTCGAATCGGCGGGCGGCATCGCGCAGGCGCGCGAACTCCTCGGCCCGGCACCCTTCGCGCTGGTGAACAGCGATGTCTTCTGCGACTTCGACCTGGCGGCGCTTCGCCGCCGCGCGCTCGGCGCGCACCTCGCCCACCTGGTGCTGACGCCCAATCCGCCGCACCATCCCGCGGGCGACTTCTCGCTCGAGGCGGGCGCGGCGGGAAACGCCGCCGCCCCGCGCTACACTTACACGGGTATCGCGCTCATCGACCCGGCGCTCGTTGCGCCGGTGCGCTCGGGCGAGCGGGCGCAGCTCGCGCCACTGCTGCGTGCGGCCGCTGCGGCGGGACGGCTCTCGGGCGAGCTGCACGCCGGCGCGTGGCACGACGTCGGCACGGCCGAGCGCCTGGCCGAGCTCGAGGCGCGGCTCGCCGAAACCGGGGAAAGGACATGAAGGCGAACGATCTCAAAGCGGATGTCGCGGTGCACGCCGAGCGCCGGCGACGCCTTGCCGCGGCCCTCGGCGAGGGCGTCGCCGTGATCCCGACCGCGCCGGAGCGCGCGCGCAACCGCGACTCGCACTACCCCTACCGCCACGACAGCTACTTTTACTACCTCACCGGCTTCCAGGAGCCCGAGGCGGTGCTGGTGCTCGCCGGCGGCGCCGAACCGCGCGCCCTGCTCTATTGCCGCGAGAAGAACCCCGAGCGCGAGACCTGGGACGGCTTTCGCCACGGGCCCGAGAACGCGCGCGAGCGCTACGGCTTCGACGAGGCGCACCCCGTCGCCGCGCTCGACGAGGCGATGCCGGCACTGCTCGCCGACCGTTCCGCGCTGTGGTATCCGGTAGGCGCCGACGCCGAGTGGGACGCGCGCGCCATGCGCTGGCTGAACGCCGTGCGCGCCAAGGCCCGCGCGGGCGTCGCCGCGCCGCAGACGCTGCACGACGTGCGCGCGCCGCTCGACGAAATGCGCCTGGTAAAGGACGCGCACGAGCTCGCCGTGATGCGCCGCGCGGCGGCGATCTCCGCGGCAGCGCACCGCCGCGCCATGCTCGCCGCGCGCCCGGGGCGCCGCGAGTACGAAGTCGAAGCCGAGCTGCTGCACGAGTTCCGGGTGAACGGCGCGCAGTTTCCGGCCTATACGCCAATCGTCGCCGGAGGCGCCAACGCCTGCGTGCTGCACTACGTGCAGAACGACGCGGCGCTCGCCGACGGGACGCTCCTGCTCATCGACGCCGGCTGCGAGCTCGAGGGCTACGCCGCCGACATCACGCGCACCTTCCCGGTCAACGGGCGCTTCAGCGGCGCACAGCGCGAGGTCTACGAGATCGTGCTCGCGGCGCAGCGCGCGGCGATGGGCAAGGTGCGCGCGGGCAATGCCTGGAACGAGCCGCACGACGCCGCGGTGCGCGTGCTGGCGCAGGGCATGCTCGACCTGAAGCTGCTGGCCGGCAGCCTGGACGAAGCGCTGGAGAAGGAGACCTACAAGCGCTTCTACATGCACCGCACGGGGCACTGGCTGGGCATGGATGTGCACGACGCGGGCGAATACAAGCGTGCGGGCGCGTGGCGCAGGCTCGAGCCCGGCATGACGCTCACCGTGGAGCCGGGGCTGTACATCCGCGCCGCGGACGACGTGCCCGAGCGCCTGCGCGACATCGGCGTGAGGATCGAGGACGACGTACACGTCACCGCGGCCGAGTGCGAGGTGCTGACCGCCGCGGCGCCCAAGGCGATGGCCGAGATCGAGGCGCTGATCCGTGACGGCCGGCGCTGACATTCTCGTTCGCGGGGCGGGCCCGGTCGGCTGCACCCTGGCGCTGGCGCTGCGCGGATCGCGCCACGCCGTGCGCCTCGTCGACCCGCAGCCCGCCGTCCGCGCGGCCTTTCGCCCCATCGCGCTGTCGCACGCCAGCCGGCTGATCCTGGAGCGCGCCGGTGTCTGGGGCGACTTTCCCGTGACGCCGATCATGAGCATCCGCGTCTCGCAGGCGGGCGCCTTCGGCCGCACGCGCATGGACGCGGCCGACGCCGGCGTGCCCGCGCTCGGCTACGTCACGCAGTACGCCGAGCTGCTCGCCGCGCTGCGCGCGCGCCTCGCCATCGACGCCGACGACGGGACTGCGGCGCGCTGCACGGTGCATGCCGAAGGGACGGCCGCGGACCTGCGGGAGCGGCGCTACGCGCACGACGCGGTGGTGGCGCGCGTCGCGGCCGAGCCCGCGCCCCGCGCCGAGGCCTTCGAGCGCTTTACCGCCGAGGGACCGCTCGCGTTGCTGCCGCTCGCCGGGTCCTGGGCGCTCATCTGGAGCGCGCGTGCGCAGCGTGCGGCCGCCCTCGCGGCTGCCGCGCCGCAGGAATTCCTCGCGCTGCTGCAGGCGGCGTGCGGCGAGCGTGCCGGGCGCTTCACCGCGGTGCACGAGCGCGCGCAGGTACCCCTCGCGCTGCGCGTGCGCGCGTCCCGGGTCAAGGGCCGTGAGGTCTACATCGGCAACGCGGCGCAAACGCTGCATCCCGTGGCGGGCCAGGGCCTGAACCTCGGCCTGCGCGACGCCTGGGATCTGGCGCAGGCCTTGCATGAAGCCGAGGACGCGGGCGACCCGGGCGTGCTCGCGCGCTTTGCGGCGCTGCGCCGCGTCGACGCCGGGGCGACGATCGGCGCCACCGAGTTCCTGGCGCGCGCCTTTCTCGGCGCGCATCCGCTCGCGCGCGCCGCGCGCGGCCTCGCGCTGACGAGTCTTGACATCCTGCCGCCCGCGCGGCGCTTTTTTGCGCGGCGCATGATCTTCGGGCCTTCCGCGCTGCCCTGAACTTTTATAGAATTTTGTTTCCCTTCGCGATCGGAACCCTGAACGTCCTATGCAGCTCGGCGCGCACGTCCTGCGCAATGCGTTGTTCGCTGCCCCGATGGCGGGGGTCACCGACCGGCCGTTCCGCATCCTCGCGCGCCGCTACGGCGCGGGCCTAGCGACCTCGGAGATGGTGTCCTCGCGCCCCGAGCTGCGCGGCTCGCGGAAGTCACGGCTGCGCGTGGATCACGCCGGCGAGCCGGGCCCGGTGTCGGTGCAGATCGCCGGCGCCGAGCCGGCGATGATGGCCGCGGCCGCGGTCTACAACGTCGAGCGCGGCGCACAGATCATCGACATCAACATGGGCTGCCCGGCGAAGAAGGTCTGCAACGTGTACGCCGGCTCGGCGCTGCTCGAGGACGAGGCGCTGGTGGCGCGCATCCTGGAGGCGGTGGTCGCGGCCGTCGACGTGCCGGTGACGCTGAAGATCCGCACCGGCCCCGCGCCCGTGCGGCGCAACGCCGTGCGCATCGCGAAGATCGCCGAGGACTGCGGCGTGCAGTTGCTCGCCGTCCACGGCCGTACGCGCGCCTGCGGCTTCGCCGGGCACGCCGAGTACGACACCATCGGCGAGGTGAAGGCAAGCGTGAAGCTGCCGGTGATCGCCAACGGCGACATCGAGACCCCGCAACAGGCGCACGCCGTGCTCGAGCGCACGGGCGCCGACGGCTTGATGATCGGCCGCGCCGCCTTCGGCCGGCCCTGGATCTTCCGCGAGATCGAGCACTTCCTCGCCACCGGCGCGACGCTCGCGCCCCCGGGGCCCGCGGAAATCGAGGCCGTGGTGCGCGAGCACCTCGAGGGCCTGTACGGCCTCTACGGCGAAGAGCAGGGACTGCGCGTGGCGCGCAAGCACCTTGGCTGGTATACGAAGGCGCTGCCCGAGGGCGAGCGCTTCCGCCAGGCGGTGGTGCGCCTGCAAGCCGCGGCGACGCAGCGCGCGGCGGTGAACGACTATTTCGCGAGGCTTGCCGCATGAGCCGCGGCAGCGAGCTCGGCGATGCCGTCAGGCGCTCTCTCGAGCGCTACTTCAAGGACATGGACGGCGAGCATCCCACCGCGATCTACGACATGGTGCTCAAGCACGTGGAGAAGCCGATGATCGAGCTGGTGCTCGGCCGGGCCGAGGGCAACCAGTCGCGCGCCGCCGCGATGCTCGGCATCGACCGCAACACGCTGCGCAAGAAGATGCAGCAGCTGCGCATCAAAGGGTGAGCAAGCTCAAGCGGGCGCTGATCAGCGTCTCGGACAAGTCGGGGATCGCGGAGTTCGCGCGCGCGCTCGCGGGCCTGGGCGTCGAGATCCTGTCCACCGGCGGCACGGCGAAGCTCCTGGAGAAGGCGGGCGTGGCGGCCACCGAGGTCTCGGCGCACACCGGCTTTCCCGAGATGCTCGACGGGCGCGTGAAGACGCTGCACCCGAAGATCCACGGCGGCATCCTGGCGCGGCGCGACAGCGCCGCGCACGTGGCGGCGATCGAGCAGGCGGGCATCGCGCCCATCGACCTCGTGGTCGTCAACCTGTATCCGTTCCAGGCCACGGTCGCCGATCCGGACAGCCGGCTCGAGGACGCCATCGAGAACATCGACATCGGCGGGCCCGCGATGCTGCGCTCGGCGGCCAAGAACCACGCCGGCGTCGCCGTGGTGGTGGATCCCGCCGACTACGCGCGGGTGCTGGAGGAGCTGCGCGCCACCGGCGAGGTCTCGGCGCCGACGCGCTTCGCGCTCGCCACCAAGGCCTTCGCCCACACCGCCGCCTACGACGGCGCGATCGCCAACTACCTCTCCTCGCTCGACGCGAAAGGTGCACGCGGTGCGTTTCCCGGGGTGCTGTCGCTGCAGTTCGCGAAGCTGCAGGACATGCGCTACGGCGAGAACCCGCACCAGGCCGCGGCGTTCTACCGCGACACGGCGCCGCAGCCCGGCGGCATCGCCGGTTACCGGCAGCTGCAGGGCAAGGCGCTGTCCTACAACAACGTCGCCGACGCCGACGCCGCCTGGGAGTGCGTGAAGAGCTTCGGCGAGCCCGCTTGCGTCATCGTCAAGCACGCCAACCCCTGCGGCGTGGCGATCGCCAGGAGCGCGCTCGAGGCCTACCGCAAGGCGTTCAAGACCGACCCGACCTCGGCTTTCGGCGGCATCATCGCCTTCAACCGCGCGCTGGACGCTGCGGCCGCCGCGCAGATCGGCAGGCAGTTTGCGGAAGTGATCATCGCGCCGCGCGTCGACGCCGCGGCGCGCGCCGCGTTCGCAGGCAAGGCCAATCTGCGCGTGCTGGAAGTTCCGCTCGCGCGTGCGCCCAATGCACTGGATCTCAAGCGCGTGGGCGGCGGGCTGCTGGTGCAAAGCGCCGACGCGCACGAGCTTGCGGCCGGCGACCTGAAGGTGGTGACCAGGCGAAAGCCCGGCAAGGCACAGCTCGCCGATCTGCTGTTCGCCTGGCGCGTGGCGAAGTTCGTGAAGTCCAATGCCATCGTTTTCGTCAGGGGCGGCATGACGGTGGGCGTCGGCGCGGGCCAGATGAGCCGCATCGACAGCGCGCGCATCGCCGCGATCAAGGCGAAGGCGGCCGGGCTGACGCTGAAGGGCTCGGTTGCCGCCTCGGACGCCTTCTTTCCGTTCCGCGACGGCCTCGACGCGGTGGCCAAGGCGGGCGCCGTCGCGGTGATCCAGCCCGGCGGCAGCGTGCGCGACGACGAGGTGATCGCCGCGGCCGACGCGCGCAAGGTGGCCATGGTGTTCACCGGCGTGCGCCACTTCCGCCACTGAGAACAACGATGCATTGCGAAGCAGCACAAGCGCTGCATCGCAATGCCCAACTTTCGGAAAGAGCATGAAGCTTCTGGTTATCGGGTCGGGTGGACGGGAGCACGCGCTGGCGTGGAAGCTGTCGCAGAGCCCGCGCGTGCAGAAAGTCTATGTGGCCCCGGGCAACGGCGGCACCGCGGCCGAGCCGGACGCGGAGAACGTGCCGCTTGCCGGAATCGACGAGCTCGTTGCCTTCGCCAGGAAGGAGAGCATCTACCTCACGGTGGTCGGCCCCGAGGCACCGCTCGCCGCCGGCGTGGTCGACGCGTTCCGCGAGGCTGGGCTGCGCATCTTCGGCCCGACGCGCGCCGCTGCGCAGCTGGAAAGCTCCAAGGACTTCGCCAAGCGCTTCATGGCGCGCCACGGCATCCCCACCGCGCGCTACGCCACGTTCGAGGACGCCGCCGCGGCCAAGGCCTACGTCGAGAAGGAAGGCGCGCCCATCGTGGTCAAGGCCGACGGTCTCGCCTCGGGCAAGGGGGTGGTGGTGGCGCAATCGGTCGCCGAGGCGCACGCGGCGATCGACCGGCTCGGCGGCAAGCTGGTGATCGAGCAGTGCCTGCAGGGCGAGGAAGCGAGCTTCATCGTCATCGCCGACGGCGCCCACGTGCTCGCGCTCGCCACCAGCCAGGACCACAAGCGCCTGCGCGACGGCGACACCGGCCCGAACACCGGCGGCATGGGCGCGTACTCGCCTGCGCCGGTGGTCACGCCCAAGGTGCACGCGCGCGTGATGCGCGAGATCATCCGGCCCGCCATCGCCGGCATGGCGAAGGACGGCACGCCCTACACCGGGTTTCTGTACGCCGGCCTGATGATCGATGCGTCGGGCGCGCCGAAGACGCTGGAATTCAACTGCCGCCTCGGCGACCCCGAGGCGCAGCCGATCCTGCTGCGGCTGAAATCGGACCTGCTCGCGCTGCTCGACGCCGCGCTCGAGGGCCGGCTCGAAAATGCCGAGGCCGAATGGGACCGGCGCGCGGCGCTCGGCGTGGTGCTCGCCGCGCACGGCTACCCCGAGGCGCCGCGACAGGGGGACCGCATCGAGGGCATCCCGGCGCCCGCGGACGACTGCCGCGTGTTCCAGGCCGGCACGCGCACCCAGGGCAAGGACCTCGTTGCGAGCGGCGGGCGCGTGCTCTGCGTCACCGCGCTCGGCGACAACCTGCGCGCGGCGCGCAGCCGCGCCTACGCGGCCGTGGAGCGCATCCGCTTCGACGGCATGCAGTACCGCAAAGACATCGGCCACCGCGCGCTGCACAGGTGAACCTCGCCGCCGTCAGCGACTACTTCCTCGGCCTGCAGGGCGCGATCGTCGCCCGGCTGGAAGCGCTCGACGGCGGCAAGTTCCGCGAAGACCGCTGGTCGCGGCCCGAAGGCGGCGGCGGGCGCGCCTGCGTCATCGAGGACGGCGCGCTCCTCGAGCGCGGCGGCGTCAACTTCTCCAGCGTGCAGGGTGCGCGCCTGCCGCCCTCGGCGAGCGCGACGCGCCCGCAGCTCGCCGGCCGCGCGTTCGAGGCGATGGGCGTGTCGCTCGTGCTGCATCCGAGGAATCCGTATTGCCCTACGGTGCACATGAACGTGCGCTGCTTTGCCGCCGGCGACGTGTGGTGGTTCGGCGGCGGCATGGACCTCACGCCGTACTACGGGTTCGAGGAGGACGCGCGGCACTTTCATGCGACCTGCAAGGCGGCCGTCGGCGCGCGCTACCCCGGATTCAAGCGCTGGTGCGACGAGTACTTCTACCTGAAGCATCGGCAGGAGCCCCGCGGCATCGGCGGCATCTTCTTCGACGATCTGAACGAGCCGGACTTCGACGCCTGCTTCGCGCTGGTGCGCTCGGTGGGCGACCATTTCCTGACGGCTTACGCGCCGATCGTGGAGAAACGCAGGCAAACGCCCTACGGCGAGCGCGAGCGCGAGTTCCAGGCCTACCGGCGCGGGCGCTACGTGGAGTTCAACCTGGTGTACGACCGGGGGACGCTGTTCGGCCTGCAGTCGGGCGGCAGGACCGAGGCGATCCTGATGTCGCTGCCGCCGCGCGTGGCGTGGCGCTATGACTGGGTGCCCGCGGCCGGCTCGCCCGAGGCAAGGCTCTACGGCGAATTCCTGAAGCCGAGGGACTGGGTCTAGGGCAGCTCCGCCGCGCGGCGGTAATGCGGCTGCGCCTCCGCGCTGCGCTCCAGCCGGTCGAGCAGGCGCGCGAGCTCCAGGTGCGTGGCGCGCGACTCCTCGAACGACAGGCTCGCCTCCAGGTAATTCTGCGCCTTGCCCCAGAGCTCGGCGTGCGCGCACAGGCGCCCCAGCGCGGCGAGCAGCTGCGGGTCCGACTCGTGCTCGAGCAGCCACTTCTCCGCGCGCTCGATGCGCCGGCGCGCTTCTTCGCCGCGTGCGGGCTGCTCCATCCCGGGCAGCTCGCCGTACAGCGCGGCGAGCGCCGGCGCCCATTCCTTGGCGAGCGCCTTCTCCACCGCGTCGCGCGCCAGGTTCGTCAGCCCGAGCGCGAGCGCGTGGCGCGCCGCCGCGCCCGCGATGCGCGCGATGGATTGCTCGCGCGAGGGGATCTTGCGCCAGCGCTCCTCGAAGGTGCCGCGATCGGCCGCTGCCTGCGCCAGCAGCTCGACATGCGCCTGCACACGGTACTCCTCGGCGACGCCCGGGGCGATGGCATCGCGCTTGGCGAGCTGCTGGGTGAGGCGCAGCACCTCTTCCCAGTTGCGCAAGCCCCGCTCCGCGCGCAGCAGCAGCCGCAACGTCGCGAACTGCCGCGCCCCCGAGCCCTGCAGGCTGTGCAGCGCGTCGGCCGCGCTGCCGTAGTCGCGCTCGCCGAGCGCCATCACCGCGCGCGACAGCATGGCGGCGCCGCGCTGGCCCGCTTCCTGCGCGCGCGTCATCCACTGCTCGCGCCGCTCGGGCGCGCCCAGCTCGTGCGCGGCGCGCGCGGCGATGATCGCCGCCAGGCCGGGCGATGCCGCGCCGTCGAAGGCGCGCGTCGCCTCCTTCTCGGCGCGCGCATAGCGGCCCTCGAGCCAGGCCTGCAGCGCCGATGCGAGCGCCGCCTGCGCGCGCTCGCGGCGCCGCCGCGCGCGGTACGCGCGCACGTACGCCGGCAGCGCCACGGTGTGCTGCAGCATGCGCACGGCGATGAACGCGCCAATGAACGCGAGCAGCGCCAGCACCGCGTAGAGCAGCAGCGACATCTCCACGCGCCACTCGGCGTACGCGAACTGCACGTAGCCGCGGTCCAGGTGGCCGAACACGGCGAGCGCCGCCGCCGCGGCGAACACC
Organism: Burkholderiales bacterium; assembly: GCA_035459025.1. Lineage (GTDB taxonomy): Bacteria > Pseudomonadota > Gammaproteobacteria > Burkholderiales > SG8-39 > JAABQT01. The sequence continues at coordinate 35,524 of DATHYT010000074.1, forward strand.
GCCAGCAGCCAGAACAGGCCCTTCATCCCGCGGCGCGGTCGCGGCGCGCCTTGAAATTGCGCACCGCGTCGAGGCTGTCGGTGATCGACGGCGGCTCGAAGCTGATCGGCGAGCCCTGCAGCTGCTCGAGCTGCGCGAGCGCCTCCTGCGTGGACCGCGCGCGCGCATCGTAGTAACGCAGCAGCCAGCGCCGGGCTGCGCCCACGTCCTGCTCGAAGCCCGCTTGGTTGCGCGAGAGCAGCGCAAGGCGCGCATTGAGCAGCCTCAGGCGCAGGTTCTCGCGCAGGAAATAGGCCTGCTCGGGCGGCAGCAGCGGCGGCTGCGGCGCATCCACGCGCCGCACGATCACCAGCTCCTTCAGGTCGCGCCACAGCCCGGCGCCGAACTGCGCCATGAAGCCCGCGCCCGAGGCCGCGGGCGCGGCTGCCGGCGGCGCCTCGCGCTCGAGCCGGCCGTCATAGGCGAGCGGCAGAGTATCGATCGTCTCGACCACGCCATCGAGGCGCTGCGCCATGCCGGCGATATCGGCCCGCGGCAGCGACTTCAGGCGCTCGATGTCGCGCGCGAGCGCCCGGCGCACCGGCTGGAACTGCGGACGGTCGGCGCGCGCCAGGCGGCTCTCGGCGAGCTGCAGCGCGAGCAGCCCCGCGCGCACGTTGCCCGAAAGCTGCAGCTGCTGCTGCGCGATGGCGAGCACCTGCTCTATCTCGGCGAGCTGCCACTCGTCGCGGTTGCGCGAAAGCTCCTGATACAGCGTCTCCAGGGCCACCTGCTGGCTCTGCGCGTCGGCAAGGCGCGCTTCGAGCGCGCCGAGCTTGCCCTGCATCTCGCGTGCCGACTCCTGCGCCTCGCGCGCCCCGGCGCGCGCCTCGCGCGCATCCTCGTCGATGCCCTTCAGGCGCCGCGCCAGCTCTTCCTGCGTGGCGGCAATCCGCTGGCGCGAGTCGTAATACACCCAGCCCGACGCGCCGAGCGCGGCGACGATCAGCACGCCCGCCAGCACGCGCCAGCCGATGCCGCCGCCGGCGTGCTTCTCCGGCGCCGCGCGCGCCGGCTCGGGCGGTGCCGGCGGCTGTTCCGGCGCCGCGGTCTGCTCGTTCGTCTCCATACAGGTCTTTTACTTCGCGCCGCCGAAGTATGCAAGCAGGCGCGCCAGCATCTGCGCGTCGCCCGGACCGGCGACCTCGACCGCAGCAAAGCCCATGTCGCGCGCCAGCCGCGCCACGCGCTCGTGCGGCACGAACAGCGGCGTCGCCCGCAACCGCGTCAGCCCGAGCAGCGCGGCGAGGTTCTCCAGCGTCTCACCCGAGTTCGCGCACACCGCATCGAGCGTTGCCGTGGGCGCCGCCGACGGTGCCGGGCGCGCGCGCCGGTAGCACTCGACGGTGTCGACGCGCGCGCCGCGCGCCGCGAGCGCGGCACCGAGCAGCTCGCGCCCGCCAGCACCGCGCAGGATCAGCACGCGCGCGCCCGTCACCTGCTGCAGCGGTGCCAGCGCGAGCAGCGCCTCGCTGTCGGCGCCGTCTTCCGGCGCGACGACGTCACCCACGCCGCGCGCCTCGAGCTCGCGGCGCGTGCCGGCGCCGAGCGCGGCCGCGCGCACGCGCGCCGGCCACGGCCGCCCGAGCAGCTCGAGCGCCTTGCGCACCGCGCTCGGGCTGACGAAGACGGCCAGATCGAATTCCTCGATGCGCGCGAGCGCCGCGCGTGCCGCGCCCGCGTCCTCGGGATCGCGGATCTCGATCGCCGGGTAGAGCACCGGCTCGCCGCCCGCCTCGGCGATGAGCGCGGCGAGTCCCTGCGCCAGCTCGCGCGGGCGCGTCACCAGGATGCGCCGGCCCGCGAGCGCGCTCACCTTCACTTAGCCAGCGCCGCCAGGATCTCGTCGGCGCCCTGCGCGCGCAGCACGCTTGCCGCCTGCGCGCCGAGCGCTTCCGGGTCGGCGGCGGCGCCGGTGCAATCGGCGTACGCGATCCGCGTGCCGTCGGGCGCGGCGACCAGCGCGCGCAGGCGCAGCCGCGCCCCGGCGAGCTCGGCATAAGCGCCCAGCGGAATGGTGCAGCTGCCGCCGAGCGCGAGGCTCACCGCGCGCTCGGCGCGCACGCAGGCGGCGCTCGCGGCGTGCGCGAGCGGCGCGAGCAGCGCCGCGACGTCGGCGCGCGAGGCGAGGCACTCGATGCCGAGCGCCGCCTGCCCCGGCGCGGGCAGGCTCTCGTCGACCGGCAGGCAGCACCGGATGCGCGCTTCGAGCCCGAGGCGCTTCAGCCCGGCGGCTGCGAGCAGCACGGCGTCGTACTCACCGCGGTCGAGCTTGGCGAGCCGCGTCTCGACGTTGCCGCGAAGCGTCGCGAGCTCGAGCCGCGGATAGCGCGCGGCGACCTGGGCTGCGCGGCGCAGGCTCGAGGTGCCGACGCGCGCACCGGGCGGCAGCGCCGCGAGCTCCGCGTAAGCGTTGCTCACCAGTGCGTCGCGCGCATCCTCGCGCTCGAGCGTCGCCGCGAGCACGAAGCCCGCGGGCAGCGCCACGGGCACGTCCTTCATCGAGTGCACCGCGAGGTCGGCGCGGCCATCGGCGAGTGCCTGCTCGAGCTCCTTCACGAACAGGCCCTTGCCGCCGACCTTGTCGAGGCGCACTTCGAGCAGCTCGTCGCCGCGCGTCGAGAGCGGCAGCAAGGCCACTTCCAGCCCGCGGTGCTCGGCCTCGAGCCGCGCCTTGACGTGCTCGGCCTGCCACAGCGCCAGCCGGCTGCGGCGCGTCGCGATCGTGAGTCGCGCGCGCATTCAGCCCTCCTTCGCCAGCACGCGCACCTCGGCCCACTGCCGGCGGCTGACCGGCAGGCGCTCGGGCACGCCCTCGAGCACCACGTTCCAGCGCGGCTCCTCGCCGCCCTCGGCCGAGCGCTCGAAGCCGCGCACCGCGGCGCGCGCCACCAGGCAGTTGCGGTGCACGCGCACCAGCCGCTCGGCGAACTCGCGCTCCAGCGCCACCAGCGACTCCTCGATCAGGTGCTCGCCCGCGCGCGTGCGCAGGGTCACGTACTTGAGCTCGGCGCGCAGGTAGACGATGTCGCGCACCGGCACGAGGTGGATGCGGTTGCGCTCGGTCACCGACAGGTATTCGCGCGCCTGCCCCGCCGCCTTCGCCAGCCGCTCGCGCTCCGGGGGCCCGTCCGCGCTCGCCTTTTTCAGCGCCGCCGCGAGGCGCGCGGCGCGCACCGGCTTGAGCAGGTAGTCCAGCGCGTTCAGCTCGAAGGCCTCCACCGCGTGGCGGTCGTGCGCCGTGACGAACACCACCGCGGGCGCGAGCTCCAGGCCGGAGAGATGGCGCGCCACCTCCAGCCCGCGCATGCCGGGCATCTCGATGTCGAGCAGCAGCACCTGGGCGCGGCTCGCCGGCAGCTGCGCCACCGCGTCGAGCCCGCTCGCCGCCTCGCCCACCACCTCGGTGGGCAGCTCGGCGGCGATGTCGGCGAGCAGCTCCTTCAGGCGCTCGCGCGCCGGGGTCTCGTCGTCAGCGATGAATACGCGCAGCATTGCCTCAATCCTTTCCCGGGCGGTACGGCATCGCGATCTCCACCACGTAGCGCTCGCCGGCGACGCGCATGTCGACGCGCGCCTCGATGTCGAAGAATAGCTGCAGCCGCTCGCGGATGTTCTCGAGCGCCATGCGGTTGCCGGCACGGTGCGCATGCTGCTCGATGTACGGATTCTCGATGCGCGCGAAGACGCGCGTGCCGCGCCGCTCGATGTGCACCACGACACGCCCCTCGCCCGCGCCCGGCTCGACGCCGTGGTAGATCGCGTTCTCGAGCAGCGGCTGCAGGATCATCGGCGGCATCAGCGCGTCGCGCGGCGCGCCTTCCAGCTCCCACACCACCTTCAGCCGCTCGCCCAGGCGCAGCTGCTCGAGGCTCGCGTAGCGCTCGAGCAGCGCGATCTCGTCGCCGAGCGGCACGAAGTTGCGGTTGTCCTGCATCAGCACGCGGAACAGGTCCGACAGGTCCTCCAGCGCCTGCTCCGCGCGGCGCGGGTCCCGGCGGATCAGCGACAGCACCGCGTTCAGGCTATTGAACAGGAAATGCGGGCGGATGCGCGACTGCAGCGCCTGCAGCCGCGCCTCCGCCAGCGCCGGCGAATAGGCGCGCGTGAGCAGGCGCAGGTACGCGAGCAGCAGCAGCGCCGCGATCGCCGCGAGCGCGAGCGTGCGCGCAAGGCCCGCCAGCGCGTCGCCCGCCGCCGCGCTCGCCACGTGCAGCGTGCCGCTGACCGCGAGCGTGAGCGTCACCACCGCGAAGCCGCCCTGCCAGTACGGCAGCCGCGCGAGCGCGGGCGACAGCGCGTAGAGCACGACCAGCGTCACGGCAAGCGCCGGCTCGAGGCGCGCCGCCACCAGCAGGAAACGCTCGAGCGCCGCGCCCCAGCTCGGCGCCGCCGCGAGCACCGCCGCGAAGGCAAGCGCGTTGACGCCAAGCAGGATGCGCGCCACCACGCCCAGGTTGCGGAAGTCCGGCAGGGCGTCGCTCGTGAAGTTTTGCTTTATACTCATTGGCATAGCGCGGCGCGCCGCGACCAAGTATGCCCCATGGCCCCTCCTCGCACCAAGCGGAAGTCGCGCCCTAGAGCCGGGGCGGGGCGTCCCGCGGCGCCCTGGTCGCCGCGCTTCGCCGAGCCGCTCGACGACCTGGTGAAGCGCTTCACCGCCTCGGTGGCCTTCGACCGGAGGCTCGCGGCGGTCGATATCCAGGCGTCGCTCGCGCATGCGCGCATGCTCGCCGCCTGCGGCATCATCGCCCGGGACGACCTTGCCGACATCGAGCGCGGCATGGCGGCGATCCGCAAGGAGATCGAGGCGGGCGAATTCGCCTGGTCGCTGGACGCCGAGGACGTGCACACCAACATCGAGCGCCGCCTGATCGAGCGGGTCGGCGAGGCCGGCAAGCGCCTGCACACCGCGCGCTCGAGAAACGACCAGGTGGCGACCGACGTGCGCCTGTGGCTGCGCGCCGAGATCGACGCCATGGACGGCGCGATCGGCCGGCTGCAGGAGGCGCTGCTCGTGCAGGCCGAGCGCCACGCGGCGCTGGTGATGCCGGGCTTCACGCACCTGCAGGTGGCGCAGCCGGTGACCTTCGGCCATCACCTGATGGCCTACTACGAGATGCTCGCGCGCGACCGCGCGCGCTTCGCCGAGTGCCGCCGGCGCGTCAATGTCCTGCCGCTGGGCGCCGCGGCGCTCGCCGGCACCACCTTTGCCATCGACCGCGCGCGCGTGGCGCGCGAGCTCGGCTTCGAGAGCGTCGCCGCCAACTCGCTCGACGCGGTGTCCGATCGCGACTTCGCCATCGAGTTCTGCGCGGATGCCGCCCTCGCCATGACGCACCTGTCGCGCCTCGCCGAGGAGCTGGTGCTGTGGATGAGCCCGCGCTTCGGCTTCGTGCGCCTGCCCGACCGCTTCTGCACCGGCAGCTCGATCATGCCGCAGAAGAAGAACCCCGACGTACCCGAGCTGGTGCGGGGCAAGAGCGCGCGCGTCGCCGGCAGCCTGATGACGTTGCTGATGCTGATGAAGGCGCAGCCGCTCGCCTACAACAAGGACAACCAGGAAGATAAGGAGCCGCTGTTCGACGCCGCGGACACGCTGCGCGACGCGCTCACCGTGTTCGCCGAGCTGGTGGCGGGCCTCGAGCCGGTGCCCGAGGCGATGCGCGCGGCGGCGCTCGAGGGCTTCGCCACCGCCACCGACCTCGCCGACTATCTGGTGAGAAAGGGCGTGCCGTTTCGCGACGCGCACAGCGTGGTGGCGCGCGCGGTGCGCGAGGCCGAAAGCGTGGGCTGCGATCTCTCGGGCCTGCCGCTCGCGGTGCTCAAGCGCTTCTCGAGCGTGATCGGCGACGACGTGTACGAGTGCCTGTCGCTGGAGGGCTCGGTGGCAGCGCGCGACCACCCCGGCGGCACCGCGCCGCGCCAGGTCAGGGCGGCGGTGGCGCGCGCGCGGCGCGGCAAGGCATGAACGAGGCCGTGGTGGCGATGCCCGAGCGCATCGGCAAGTACCCGGTGCTGCAGGAGATCGGGCGCGGCGCGACGAGCGTGGTGTACCTGTGCAATGACCCGTTCTACAGCCGCAACGTCGCCGTCAAGGTGGTGATCCCGGACGTGTCCCAGAACAAGGACAAGGGGCGCCTGTTCCGCAAGCTCTTCATCACCGAGGCCTCGCTCGCCGGCAAGCTCCAGCACCCGCACATCTGCCAGATCTACGACGCGGTCGCCAACGACCGCGAGCAGTACATCGTCATGGAGTACGTCGACGGCGGCACGCTCGAGCGCCACGGCGACGCGCAGGACCTGCTGCCGATCGACCGCGTGGTGGAGATCGTGTTCAAGTGCACGCGCGCGCTGGAATTCGCGCACAAGATGGGCATCACGCACCGCGATCTGAAGCCCGCCAACATCCTGTACACGGGCGAGACCGACGTCAAGGTCTCGGACTTCGGCGCCGCGCTCATCGCGAGCGGCGACATCACGCAGGTCTCGGCCATCGGCTCGCCGGCCTACATGTCGCCCGAGCAGGTCAAGGAGCATGCGCTCGACCACCGCACCGACATCTACTCGCTCGGCGTGGTCATGTACCAGCTGCTCGCCGGGCGCCTGCCGTTCCAGGCCACCAACAACTTCAGCCTGATCTACCAGATCGCCAACGTCGAGCCGCAGCCGCCCTCGTCCTACCGGCCGCAGATCCCGGCGGCGCTCGACGCGATCGTGAAGCGCGCCATGGCCAAGGACCTGGCGCAGCGCTACGCGAACTGGGAGGACTTCTCGCTCGACCTGGCGGAGGTGTTCCGCAACGAGCGCCTCAGCGGCAAGCGCGAGCAGTTCGCCGATTCCGACAAGTTCGAGTCGCTGCGAAGGCTCGCCTTCTTCATCAACTTCACCGACGCCGAGCTCTGGGAAGTGGCGCGCATCTCCAACTGGCGCACCGCCGCCGCCGGCGAGCTGCTGATGAAGGAGGGCGAGCCCGGGAACTTCTTCTGCATCCTCGCCGACGGCCAGGTGCGCGTGACGCGCAAGGGCAAGCTGCTCAACATCCTGTCCGCGGGCGAGTGCTTCGGCGAGATGGCCTACCTGTCCAAGGAGGAGCAGCTGCGCGGGGCCGACGTCACGGTGATGGAGGAATCGAAGATCATCTCCGTGCCGACGCAGAAGCTCACGCAGGCGTCCGACGCCTGCCGCTACAAGTTCGACCGCGCCTTCATGGAGATCCTGGTCGAGCGCCTGACCATGGCCAACGCCCGGCTCTCGGGCGTGTGAGCGCGATGCGCCGCCACTGATTTTCTTGTCCGTATGCTGGCGTGATTTCCATCGTGACCCGACGCAAGCCTAATCTGCTCAGGGAGGATGGCGGAGTTGCCTCAACCTTAACCTCGGTCAAAATCGGGCCCCGGATGTTCTGGTAGATGTCTCCGAGTAACACGAGAACTAGAAGCAGTCCAACCAAGCTGCAGGAGAAAATCAATGAAGCCATTTGCTCTGGGAATCGCGGCCCTGGCGGCCTTTTCCGTCAGCGCCCCGTCCGCCGCTACAGACGTGACCTATCGAAAGGATATCCGACCGCTGATGGAGCAGAAATGCCTTGGCTGCCACGGCTCCGGCGCACCGTACTATGGCGACTTCAAGGAAGACGTGAAGAAATACGAGGCGGCCATGAAAGGCCCGCGGATGGATACCTATGCCGATACGATCTACTTCGTCGGCTGGCCGGATACGGGCGCATTGATGCGCAGACTCGACGACGGCAAGGCAAGCAAGAGCGGCAAGCCGGGCAACATGTATGTCTTCCTCGGTTCGAGCGACGAAGAGCGGCAAAAGAATTTCAAGCTCTTCAAGGACTGGGTAGGCGAGGACGCGTGGGTACTCAACCGCTGGAAGGCGAGAGGCGACGTTCCCGGCATAACGCAGGATCAAGTCTCGAAGATGAAGCTCAAGTATTAGCGAACCCGGAACAATCGCGGCACTTACCCGCCCCACTTGTTGGGGCGTTTTCTTGCCGGCCAACAAACAAGACAATCCATCCGCTCCTCGCGAAGCAGATTCAGGCGATGTCCGGGCCGGGGTTGTAGGTCAGGATCTGCTCTGACACCTCAGGCGGCTTCGGGGCCGGTAGCCCAGGCCCCGTTCCCGCCGGAGTCCTTGGCGCCCACAGGCCAAGGTGGAGCGCTCGAGCGCCCCTTTGCAAGCAGCCCGTAGGTACGCAGACCGCGATCTAGGCCTGCTGCTTCACCCCTTCGAGCAGCTTCTGCAGCTCGCCCGACTGGTACATCTCGCGCAGGATGTCCGCGCCGCCGACGAATTCGCCGTTGACGTAGAGCTGCGGGATGGTGGGCCAGTTGGCGTATTCCTTGATGCCCTGGCGGATCTCGGGATCGGCGAGCACGTCGACGCTGGCGAAGCTCGAGACGCCGCAAGCCTGCAGCGCCTGCACCGCGAGGGCCGAGAAGCCGCACTGCGGCATCTGCGGCGTGCCCTTCATGAAAAGCACCACCGGGTTGGAGGCGACCTGCTCTTTGATGCGCTGTTGGGTGTCCATAGTCACGATTCTAGTCCGCCGCCCGAGACCCGGGCAATGCCTGCAAGATCGGGCCAGCTGCGCACGTCTTCAAGACCCGCCTCGCGCAGCAGCTTTCTGACCTCCGCGTCCTGCCCCAGGCCGTGCTCGAGCAGCAGGCGCCCGCCCGGGCGGAGGTGCGCCGCCGCGCCAGCCGCGATCTCCCGGATCGACTCCAGGCCGTCGGGCCCCGCGGCCAGCGCCGAGCGCGGCTCGAAGCGCACGTCGCCTTCGGCGAGGTGCGGATCATCCTCACTCACGTAAGGGGGATTCGAGACCACCGCGTCGAAACGCTCGCCCGCCACCGGCTCGTACCACAGGCCGTGGCGGAACTCGACCTCCAGGCCGAGCCGGAGGGCGTTCCGCTGCGCCACGGCGAGCGCCGCGGCGCTCCTTTCCACCGCCACCACCCTGGCCGCCGGCTGATGGCGCTTCAGCGCCAGCGCAATCGCGCCGCTGCCGGTGCCCAGATCGAGCACGCTCGCGGGCGCCAGCCCGAGCGCGAGCTCCACCAGCAGCTCGGTTTCGGGACGCGGAATGAGCACCGCCGGATTGACCGCGAGCGGCAAGCCGTAGAACTCCTTCACGCCGAGGATGTAGGCGATAGGTTCGCCGCGCGCCCGCCGCGCCGCGTAGTCGCGGAACTTCGCCTCGGCCTCGGCGGGCAGCTCGCGCTCCGGATGCGCGAGCACGCTCGCCTCCGAATACCCCGTTGCCGCGGCGAGCAGCAAGCGCGCCTCGCGCGCCTCGAGCGCCGCGAGGGCCTGCGCCACCTTCAAGCGGCTTCTTCGGCGAGCTGCGCCAGCTGCTCGGCCTGATGCTCCGCCGCGAGCGCATCGAGCAGCTCGCCCAGCTCCCCGTCCATGATGCGGTCGATCTTGTACAGCGTCAGGTTGATGCGGTGGTCGGTGACGCGGCCCTGCGGGAAGTTGTAGGTGCGGATGCGCTCCGAGCGGTCGCCCGAGCCGACGAGCGACTTCCGCGCCGAGGCGGTCTTCGCCTCCTGCTCGCGCGTCTGCTTGTCCTTGATGCGCGCGGCGAGCACGCCCAGCGCCTTTTCGCGGTTCTTGTGCTGCGAGCGCGAGTCCTGGCACTCGACCACGATGCCGGTCGGCAGGTGCGTGACGCGGATCGCCGACTCGGTCTTGTTGACGTGCTGGCCGCCCGCGCCCGAGGCGCGGAAGGTGTCGATGCGCAGCTCCGCGGGATTCAGCACCACGTCGTCGAGCGCCTCGGCCTCGGGCAGCACCGCCACCGTGCAGGCCGAGGTGTGGATGCGCCCTTGCGCCTCGGTCGCGGGCACGCGCTGCACGCGGTGCGCGCCCGACTCGAACTTCAGGCGCGAATACGCCCCTTGCGCGCCGATGCGCACGATCACCTCCTTGTAGCCGCCGAGCTCGGAGGCACTCTCGGAAATGAGCTCCACCGGCCAGCCCTGGCGCTCGGCATAGCGTGTGTACATGCGCAGCAGGTCGCCCGCGAACAGGGCCGACTCGTCGCCGCCGGTGCCGGCGCGCACCTCGAGGAAGATGCTGCGCTCGTCGTTCGGGTCCCTGGGCAGCAGCTGCTTCTGCAGCTCGTCCTCCAGCCGCTGCATCTGGGCGCGCGCGCCCTTCAGCTCTTCGTCGGCGAAGCCCTTCATGGCCGCGTCGCCGGCCATGTCCTGCGCGGCCTGCGCGTCGGCCTCGGCCTGGCGGTAGCGCGCGTACAGCGCGGCGAGCCCCGAAGCCTCGGCATACTCGCGCGACAGGTTCTTGAACTGGCCGAGGTCGCGCGTCGCGTCCTCGGCGGCGAGCAGGCGGTTCAACTCCTCCAAGCGCACGAGCGTGCGCTCGAGCTTGGCGCGCAGCGACGGCTTCACCGGGAGCGGTACAGGCGTTCGATGAGCGCCGAGAGCGCCTGGCGCTCGTCGCCGGCGGCCTCGTTCAGCGCCTGCGTCGGCGCGTGCAGCAGCTTGTTGGTGAGGCCCTGCGACAGCGCTTCGAGCACCGCCTTCGGGTCGTCGCCGCGCTGCAGGTGCCTGAGCGCGCGCTCGAGCTCGTGCTGGCGCGCCGCCTCCCCCTGGTCGCGCAGCTGGCGGATCAACGGCACCGAGGCGCGCGCGGCCATCCAGTGCATGAACTGCCCGACCTGCGTCTCGATGATGGCCTCGGCCTGCTCCAGCGCCGAGCGGCGCGCGTCGAGGTTGCCCTGCACGATGGCGTGCAGGTCGTCGACCGTGTAGAGGAACACGTCGTTGAGCTCCGCCACCTCGACCTCGATGTCGCGCGGCACGGCGAGGTCCACCATGAACATGGGGCGGCGCTTGCGCGCGCGCAGCGCGCGCTCGACCAGGCCCTTGCCGAGGATGGGGAGCGAGGACGCGGTGCAGGAGATGACGATGTCGTAGTCCTGCAGGTGCTCGGCGAGCGCGCGCAGCTCGACCGCGTGCCCGGCGAAGCGGTGCGCGAGCGCCTGCGCGCGCTCCAGCGTGCGGTTGGCCACCGCGATGCGCGCCGGCGCCTGCGCCGCAAAGTGCGTGGCGCAGAGCTCGATCATCTCGCCCGCGCCGATGAACAGCACCTTTTGCTCCCGCAGGCTCGGGAAGATGCGCGCCGCGAGCTTGACCGCCGCCGCCGCCATGGAAACGCTGCTGGCGCCGATCGGCGTGGTGCTGCGCACCTCCTTGGCCACCGCGAAGGTGCGCTGAAACAGCTTGTGCAGCACCGTGCCGAGCGTGCCCGCGGCTTCCGCGGTGCGCACCGCGTCCTTGAGCTGCCCCAGGATCTGCGGCTCGCCGAACACCATCGAATCCAGCCCCGCGGCGACGCGGAAGGTGTGGCGCACGGCCTGGTCCTGCGGCAGGGTGTACAGGTAGGGCCGCAGCTCCTCGGGCTGCAGGCTGTGGTAGCGCGCGAACCATTCGGCCGCGGTCTGCGGCTCGCCCGCCGACAGGTACAGCTCGGTGCGGTTGCAGGTGGAGAGAATGGCGGCTTCGGCCACCCGCTGGCCGCGCGTCAGCTCGCCGAGTGCGTCGTAGAGCCTTTCGACGTGGAACACCACGCGCTCGCGCACCGGCAGCGGCGCGGTGGTGTGGCTGAGGCCGAGGGCGAAGAGGGTCATCGAATGCGCCAATTGCGCATTATAGAAGCAAGCCCCCTCGCCAATTGCGTTAGATCAAGCTCTTACGAAGGCCGGGGCACCTCGTCGCCGTAGCGCGATGTCCTCCGGCGCGCCTTCATCGGGGCGGTCTCGCGCGCGGAAAGGTTGGTGGCCAAGGCCGGAATCGAACCAGCGACACACGGATTTTCAGTCCGCTGCTCTACCAACTGAGCTACTTGGCCTGCCGGGAAGAGCGCGGATTATAAAAGAAGAGGGGCCCGCTCGGGCCCCTCTTCGGTTTTCAGGATGGCGGTACGGGGGAAACCTCGGTTTCCCCTGTCCCTAGGGGTTACATGTCCATGCCACCCATGCCGCCCATGCCGCCCATGTCCGGATGCGCATGGCCGCCGCCCTTCTTCTCCTCCACCAGCTCCGCCACCATCGCGTCGGTGGTGAGCATCAGGCCGGCCACGGAGGAGGCGTTCTGCAGCGCCGTGCGCGCCACCTTGGTGGGATCGATCACGCCCATATCCACCAGGTCGCCGTACTCGTCGGTCTGCGCGTTGAAGCCGTAGTTCACGCCTTTGCCTTCCATGATCTTGTTGAGGACCACGGACGGCTCGGCGCCGCTATTTTCGACGATCTGGCGCGTCGGTTCCTCGAGTGCGCGCATCACGATCTTGATGCCGGCGTCCTGGTCGTGGTTTTCGCCCTTGAGCTTGCCTTCGAGCGCCTTCCTCGCGCGCAGGAACGCCACGCCGCCGCCGGGGACGATGCCCTCTTCCACGGCCGCGCGGGTTGCGTGCAGCGCGTCTTCGACGCGCGCCTTCTTCTCCTTCATCTCGACTTCGGTGGCCGCGCCGACCTTGATCAGCGCCACGCCGCCGGCGAGCTTCGCCACGCGCTCCTGGAGCTTTTCCTTGTCGTAGTCGCTGGTCGCCTCTTCAACCTGCACGCGGATCTGCTTGACGCGTCCCTCGATGTCCTTCTTCACGCCGGCGCCATCGATGATGGTGGTGTTTTCCTTGCCGGCCTCGATCTTCTTCGCCTTGCCGAGGTCCTTCAGCGTCGCGTTCTCCAGCTTCAGGCCGAGCTCTTCGCTGATCACCGTGCCGCCGGTGAGGATCGCCATGTCTTCCAGCATCGCCTTCCTGCGATCGCCGAAGCCCGGCGCCTTCACGGCCACGGTCTTGAGGATGCCGCGGATGTTGTTCACCACCAGGGTGGCGAGCGCCTCGCCTTCGACTTCCTCGGCGATGATGACCAGCGGCTTGCCCGATTTCGCCACCTGCTCGAGGATCGGCAGCAGCTCGCGGATCGAGCTGATCTTCTTGTCGTGCAGGAGCAGGTACGGGTCATCGAGCACCGCGATCTGCTTCTCGGGGTTGTTGATGAAGTAGGGCGACAGGTAGCCGCGGTCGAACTGCATGCCCTCGACGACTTCGAGCTCGTTCTGCAGGCTCTTGCCGTCCTCGACCGTGATCACGCCTTCCTTGCCGACCTTGTCCATGGCGTCGGCGATGATCTTGCCGATGTCGGAATCGGAGTTCGCCGAGATCGAGCCGACCTGGGCGATTTCCTTGGACGTCTTGCAGGGCTGCGAGATCTTCTTCAGCTCATCGGTGACCGCGATCACGGCCTTGTCGATGCCGCGCTTCAGGTCCATCGGATTCATGCCCGAGGCGACGAACTTCATGCCCTCGCGCACGATGGCTTGCGCCAGCACGGTGGCGGTGGTGGTGCCGTCGCCGGCAACGTCCGAGGTCTTGGAGGCGACTTCCTTCACCATCTGCGCGCCCATGTTCTCGAACTTGTCCTTGAGCTCGATTTCCTTGGCCACCGATACGCCGTCCTTGGTGACGGTGGGGGCGCCGAACGAGCGCTCGAGCACGACGTTGCGGCCCTTGGGGCCGAGGGTGACTTTGACAGCGTCGGCCAGGATGTTCATTCCATGGACCATGCGGGTGCGCGCGCTGTCGTGAAAGCGTACTTCTTTGGCAGGCATTGCGAATTCTCCTAGATCAGAAAAAGGTTCGTGTTGACGCTCAGGCGCCTTCGAGCACGCCCATGATGTCTTCTTCGCGCATCACGAGCAGCTCGTCGCCCTTCACCTTCACGGTCTGTCCGGAGTACTTGCCGAACAGCACTTTGTCTCCCACCTTGACGTCGAGCTGGATCAGCTTGCCGTCATCGGTTTTCTTGCCTTTGCCGACGGCCAGGACTTCGCCCTGGTCGGGTTTCTCGGCGGCCGTGTCGGGAATCACGATTCCAGACGCGGTCTTGCGCTCCTCGTCGATGCGCTTGACGATGACGCGATCATGAAGAGGACGGATCTTCATACAGGTCTCCAGACATTTATGTTGTAAGTCAATGGGTTGCAGTTGTGCAACCCGCCAAATACGAGAGGCTTGCTAGCACTCGCCTCAAGCGAGTGCTAATGATAGGGGCGAGGACGGGGGAATACAAGGGCCGGTCGCGTCGCGCCCACTAGAATTCGCGCGTGCCCCGCTTCTGCCGTCTGGCGCTCGCCGCCGTCCTGCTGCTGGCGCCGCTGCCGTCCACCGCAGCGGCGAGCGGACTCCCCAAGCCGGTGGCCGAGGCGCTGCGCGCGGCTTCCGTGCCGCTCCGGGCGGTCGCGGTCGTCGTGCAGGAGGTAGGCGCCGCCCGCCCTGCGGTGAGCATGAACGCCGAGGCGGCGATGAATCCTGCCTCGGCGATGAAGCTGTTCACCACACTCGCGGCGCTCGAGCTTCTCGGGCCGGCCTACCACTGGAAGACCGAGGTCTACGCCGCCGGGCCGCTGCGCGATGGCGTGCTCGAAGGCGACCTCGTCCTGAAAGGCTACGGCGACCCGAAGCTCGACTACGAGAGCTTCTGGATGCTGTTGCGCACGCTGCGCGGCAAGGGCCTGCGCGAGATCCGCGGCGACGTGCTGATCGATCGCCGCTTCTTTGCGCCGCTGGCGGGCGATCCGGGCGACTTCGACGGCGAGGCGCTGCGGCCCTACAACGTGCTGCCGGATGCGCTTCTCGTGCACTACAAGGCGCTGCGCTTTGCCTTCGTGCCGCTCGCCGACGGCGCGGGCGTGCGCATCTACGCCGAGCCGCGCCCGCCGGCGCTCGAGGTGAAGAACAGCCTGCGCCTGTCTTCCGGCCCCTGCTTCGAGGGGCGCGCGTTCCGCACCCTGCTGCAGGCCAGCTTCGAGCCCGGCCCGCCGCCGCGCGCCGCCTTCGAGGGACGCTACCCGATCGCCTGCGGCGAAAAGGACCTCAACGTCGCCTTCCTGCCGCCCGACGAGCACGTCGGCGGCGTGCTGCGCGAGCTGTGGTCGGAAATGGGCGGCGCCTGGAGCGGGCGCGCGCGCGAAGGCGCGGTCCCGGAGGCGGCGCAGCTGCTGCACACGCACGAATCGGCGCCGCTCGCCGAGATCGTGCGCGACGTCAACAAGTTCTCCAACAACGTGATGGCACGGCAGCTCTTTCTCACGCTGGCCACCGCGGGCTACGAGCCGCCGGCGCAGCTGCACCAGGCGCAGCAGGTGCTGCGCCACTGGCTGAACCTGAAGGGCATCGCCGCGCCCGAGCTCTCGATCGAGAACGGCTCGGGGCTCTCGCGCACCGACCGCGCGAGCGCGGCGACCCTCGCCGCGGTGCTGCAGGCGGCGTGGAAGAGCGCGGTGATGCCCGAGTACATCGCCTCGCTGCCGCTCGCAGCGCTGGACGGCACGATGAGAAAGCGCCTGCACGGCGAGCCGGTCGCGGGACAAGCGCACATGAAGACGGGGCTGCTCTCGGACGCGCGCGCGCTGGCCGGCTACCTCCTCGACGCGAAGGGCCGGCGCCAGATCGTCGTCATGCTCATGAACCACCCCAACGCGCCAGAGGCCGAAGCCGCCAACGACGCCCTCCTGCGCTGGGTCTACGAGGCAAAATAGGGACAGACCTCATTTTTCCGCCCGCGCCTGCTGCGCGGGGCTTAAATAGGGACAGACCTCATTTTTCCGCCCGCGCTTGATGCGCGGACAACGAAAAATGAGGTCTGTCCCTATTTAAGGCGGCGGGCCATCTCGGCGGCGGGGATCGGCCGGCCGAAGTGATAGCCCTGGCCCTGCTCGCAGCCGTGCTCGCGCAGGAACGCCACGTGCTCCTCGCTCTCGATGCCCTCGGCCACGACGTCGAAGCGCAGGCGCAGCGCCATGTCGATCACCATGCGCACGATCGCCGCCGAGCTGGGCTCGCGGATCGCCGCATTGACGAAGGCGCGGTCGATCTTGAGTGTGGAGACCGGCAGGCGCGTCAGGTACGACAGGCTCGAGTAGCCGGTGCCGAAGTCGTCCACCGAAATGCGCAGGCCCGCCTCGCGCAGCGCGTGCAGCTGGCGGATCGCGTCCTTGGGATCGTCCATCAGGCTGCTCTCGGTGATCTCCAGCTCGAGCATCCCGGGCGCCACGCCGTGCTCGGCAAGCATGTCCTTGATCACGCGGTCGAGGTCGCGGCGGCGAAACTGGCGCGCCGAGAGGTTGACCGCCACCGGCGCCGACTGCAGGCCCGCGCGCAACCATTCGGCGAGCTGCCGGCAGGCTTGCGCGATCACCCAGTCGCCCACCGGCACGATCTGGCCGCTTTCTTCGAGCGCCGGGATGAATTCCAGCGGCGCCACCATGCCGCGCTGCGCGTGCTGCCAGCGCAGCAGCGCCTCCATGCCGATCATCTGCCCGCTCGCCAGGCGCACCTTGGGCTGGTAGTGCAGCAGGAACTCGCCGCGCTCGAGCGCGCGCCGCAGGTCGGAATTGAGCTGCAGCTTGGAGGCCGCGCGCGCATTGAGCTCCGCGGTGTAGAAGCAGAACGTGTTGCGCGCCGATTCCTTGGCGCGGCCCATGGCGATGTCGGCGCACTTCAGCAGCGCTTCGGCGCTCTCGCCGTCGGTCGGGAACGTCGCGACGCCGATGCTCGCGGTGATGAAGGTTTCGCGTCCGCCCAGGTCGAACGGCGCGGCGAGCGCGTCGAGGAGCTTCTGCGCCACGAGCGCGGCGTCGTCGGCGCGCGCGAGATCCGCGATCACCACCGCGTACTCGTCGCTGCCGAGGCGCGACACGGTGTCGTCACGGCGCACGCAGTCCTGCAGCCGGCGGCCGACGTGACGCAGCAGATCGTCGCCCACGTGGTGCCCGTGCGTGTCGTTCACCAGCTTGAAGCGATCCAGGTTGACATAGAGCACGCCCGCGCCGCGGCCGCGGCGCCGCGACTGCACGACGGCGTGCTCCAGGCGCTCATGCAGCAGGTTGCGATTGGCGAGCCCGGTCACCGAGTCGAACTGCGCGAGCTGCTCCAGGCGCGCCTCGGCCGCCTTGCGCACCGAGATGTTGCTGCTCACGCCGCGGTAGCCGGTGAAAGCCCCGCTCTCGTCGTAGACCGGCTCGCCGCTGCTCGAGATGTGCACGCGCGCGCCGTCCGGGCGCACGGTGATCTGCTCGAAGTCGCGGAACGGCCGCCGCGCCTCCAGCACCTTCCGGTGGTCGTCCCAGGTGCCCGATTCCGGCATGACGTTGTCGAAATCCCAGCGCCGCTTGCCGAGCACCAGCGCCGGGTCGTGCTTGGAGCGCTCCTCGAATCCCGGCGACACGTAGGTGAACCGCAGCGCCTTGTCCTGCTCCCAGTACCAGTCCGACGATAGCTCGGTCAGGCCGCGAAAGCGCTCTTCGCTCCTGCGCAGCGCGAGCTCCGCGCTCTTGCGCTCGGTGATGTCGCGCGCCACCACCTGCACCGCGGGGCGGCCGTCGAAGGTGAACGACACCGCCGTGACCTCGCTGCTGAACGGCGTGCCGTCGCGCCGCACGTACTCGACCTCCCGCAGCTGCACCGACTGCGCCGACTCGTAGAGGCCACGAATGCGCTCGCGCGCCACGCCGCGCGCTGCCGGCGCGATCAGCTCGAGCACCTCGCGCCCGAGCAGCTCGTCCGGGCGCGTGGCGCCAAACAGGCGCAGCATCGCCGGGTTGACGAGCGCGATGCGCCAGTCCGCATGCACGAAGATCGCGTCCGGCGCGATCTCCACGAGCTTGCGGTAGCGCTGCTCGGCGCTCTCGAGCGAGGCCTGCACCTTGCGCTGGCCCTCGGCGAGCCGCAGCACGCGGGCGATGGCGTTTGCGCCGAGCTTGCCCTTGTGCAGGATCTCGAAGGCGCCCATTTCCAGCGCCTCCTCGTCGAGCCCCGGGCGCTCCTCGGCGGTGACGACGATCACCGGGCAGCGCACCGCCGCCCGCATGCGCTCCAGCGTGGCGAGGCCGCGGCTGTCGGGCAAGTTGAGGTCGAGCAGCACGAGGTGCACTTCCGCGGCGCCCGCGATGCCGAGCCCCCGCGCGATGCTCTCGGCGCGCAGGACTTCGGCGCGACCGATCGCCGCTTTTTCGATCGCAGCCTGCGCCACCATCGCGTCGGCCTTGTTGTCTTCGATCAGCAGCACGCGCAACGGCGCGGACTGTCCGAGGCGCGGCACGGGCAGTCGCTCGGCTACCATCTTCAATTGAGATAGGACATTGGTATGCCAAGAATCCGCTACCGCACGCTGCAATGCAATGGCCGAACCGACGCGCGGACCCGCTGATGCGTCAGGAACCGCAAGAGCGGCGCCCGCGGCTGCCGGGATTGATTTGTCGCTATGTCCTGAGGCTGAACGGCGTGAAGTCGGTGTTGCGGTCGTAGAAGTCCTCGCGCTCGGCGCGCTTGAGGAGCCCCACGATCTTGTAGGTGAGCGGCGTGAATGCCACCTCGACCAGCACCTTGGCGACGAACTGGAACGCCATCACCGCGAGGAGCTTGTCGTCCGGGATGATGCCGGTGCCGTAGAACGCGAGCGGGTAGAACAGCGCCGAGTCCACGGCCTCGCCCGCGATGGTCGAGCCGATGGTGCGCGTCCACAGCCAGCGGCCCGCCGTCATGATCTTCATCTTGGCGAGCACGAACGAATTGACGAACTCGCCGCAGAAGTACGCGATCATCGAGGCGCCGGCGATCCGCCAGGCCTGGCCGAAAGCGATCTCGTAGGCTTGCTGGTTCTTCCAGAACGGCGCCGGCGGCAGCGCCACCACCACGTAAGCCATGAAGGAAGCGAACGCGAGCCCGCCGAAGCCCGCCCAGATCACGCGCCGCGCGCGCGCGTAGCCGTAGACCTCGGTGAGGATGTCGCCGAAGACGTACGAGATCGGGAAGAACAGCACCCCGGCGCCGAAGACGAGCGTGCCGACCAGCGGCAGCTCCACCTGCGAGATCTTCGCCGGCCCGATCAGGTTGGCGCAGATCAGCACCGTGACGAACGCCGCCATCACGAACTCGTAATAGCGGTACTGCCGCGGCGCTCCGGCGCTCACGCGCTCTAGGGCAGCTTCGGCTGGAAGTCGCGGAACTCGGGCTCGAGCTGCACGCGCATCGCGTCGAGCATGCGCCCGACCATGGCGTAGAACGCCGCGGTGAGCGCGAGCTCGACGTAGGTGGCATGGTCGAAGTGCTTCGACACCGCCGCGTACACCTCGTCCGTGACGTCGGCGCGCGTCACCGCCTCGGCCAGTGCGAGCGCCGCCTTCTCCGTCGCGTCGAACTCGCCCGAGTCGCGCCAGAGCGCGAGCGCCGCGATCTGCGCTTCGCGCACGCCGGCCTTCCTCGCCATCTTCAGGTGCTGCGCCCACTCGTACTCGGAGCGCATGAGCTGCGCCCCGCGCAGGATCACCAGCTCGCGCAGAGTGCGCGGCGTGCGGCTTTCATAGCGGATGGCGCGCGCGAACTCGGTCCACGCGGCGGCGAGCGGCGCGTGGTTGGCGAGCGCGCGGTACAGGTTCGGTGGCGAGCCCCAGAGCTCCTCGAGGCGCTTCTTGAGCTCCGGCGGGAACTCGGTGTTGGGCACGCGTTGCATGGCGGCATAATAGCCGAATGCCCTCGGCCGACGCGATCCGCGACTTTCAGCTCACGCGCGTGCCGGCGGACTTTCTCGACGACCCGTACCCGTGGTACGCGGCGCTGCGCGAGCGCGACCCGGTGCACGCGCTGGAAGGCGGCGGCGTGTTCCTCGCGCGCTACGAGGACGCGCTCGCCGTATACCGCGCGCCGCAGGCGAGCTCGGACAAGAAGGCCGAGTTCGGGCCGAAGCTCGGCGATTCGCCGCTCTACGAGCACCACACCACGAGCCTCGTCTTCAACGACCCGCCGCTGCACACGAAGGTCAGGCGCATCCTCATGGGCGCGGTGAACCAGAAGGCGATCGCGCGCATGGAGCCCAACGTGGCGCGCCTCGTCGACACGCTGCTGGAGGAGATGGCCGCGAAGCGCGAAGTGAATTTCATCGACGACTTCGCCGCGCAGATCCCGATCGAGGTCATCGGCAACCTGCTCGACATCCCGCGCGAGGAGCGCGGGCCGCTGCGCGGCTGGTCGGTCGCCATCCTCTCGGGCCTGGAGCCGAAGCTCACGCCGGAGATGCTCGAGGCGGGCAACCGCGCGGTGCGCGAGTTCATCGACTTGCTGAAGCGGCTGGTCGCCGCGCGGCGCAAGCACCCCGGCGACTACGAGTCCGATGTGCTGACGCGCCTCATCCAGGGCGAGAAGGACGGCGAGCAGCTCACCGAGAAGGAGCTCTACCACCAGTGCATCTTCCTGCTCAACGCCGGGCACGAGACCACCACCAACCTGATCGGCAACGGCGTATGGGCGCTGCTCAACAACCCCGGGGAGCTCGCCCGGCTGCGCGCCGATCCGTCGCTCGTGCCGAGCGCGATCGAGGAGATGCTGCGCTACGACGGCCCGATCCAGCTCAATAACCGCCGCCTCACCGCGCCGCTCGCGCTCGCCGCCGGCACGCTGCCCGAGGGCACGCTGATCACCATCGGCATCGGCGCGGCGAACCGCGATCCGGCGCAGTTTCCCGAGCCCGAGCGCTTCGACGTCGGCCGCAAGCCCAACCGCCACCTCGCCTTCGGCCAGGGCGACCACGTGTGCGTCGGCATGAACGTCGCGCGCATGGAGGGCCGCATCGCGCTCGCGCGGCTGCTCGCGCGGTTCGGCCGCATCGAGCTCGCGGGAGCGCCGGAGCGGGATCGGCGCGTGCGCTTCCGCGGCTTCCGCAAGCTGCCGCTGCGCCTAAGTTAAATGGGGACAGACCTCATTTTTCATCGGGGCGCCGCGCGCCCGACAGGCGACAACGGGGAAAATGAGGTCTGTCCCCATTTATAATTTTTGGTGGGAGGTGGCGCATGGCGACTGAGGACGAGATCCTGCTCACGGTGTTCCTGAAGCACCAGCAGGACAAGAACCTGGGCGAGATCAACGCCAAGCTCGACGCGGCCGGGTTCTGGAAGCAGTTCCCGCCGCAGGGCATCGAGGTCGAGTCCTGGTACGTGATGATGGGCATCGGGCAGGTGGTGACGCTGCGCGTGCCGGCGAGCCGACTGCGCGACGTGAACCTGACGCTGGAGAAGTTCGCCTGGGGCGCGTTCAACACCGAGTTCTACGCAACGTACGATTTCCGGCCGGTCTGGCAGAAACTCAAGGAGGGCACGAAATGAACCTGAAGGCAAAGTTCGGCCTGGCGGCGTTCGCCACGCTCGTCGCGGCGGGCGCGCAGGCCGCCGACATCACCATGCGCCTGTCGCACCAGTTCCCGCCGGCGCACCACTCGGCGAAGAACATGGAGCAGTTCGCGGCCGACGTGAAGGCGAACACCAACGGCAAGGTCGAGGTGCAGATCTTCGGCGCCGCGCAGCTCTACAAGCCGAACCAGCACCACGCCGCGGTCGCCGGCGGCAAGATCGAGTCGGCGATCGTGCTCTCGTTCCAGTGGGGCGGCACGATCCCCGAGATGAACGTCACCATCATCCCGTACTTCATGAGCTCGGTGGACAAGATGAAGAAGTTCCCCGGCTCGGAGGCGGCGAGGATGCTGGACGCGAAGATGCTGGAAAAGGGCGTGAAGAACATCGCCTGGCTGGTGGACGCGAACGATGGCATCTTCACTTCCGCCAAGGCGCCGCTCATCAAGCCCGAGGATTTCAAGGGCGTGAAGATCCGCGGCCTGTCCAAGCTCTGGGACGAAGGCCTCGTCGCGATGGGGGCAGCGCCCTCTGCGATGCCGGGCTCGGAGGTGTACCAGGCACTGCAGACCGGCGTCATCGACGCCGGCTTCACCGGCGTGCAGGCGGCGCACAGCCGGCGCTTCTACGAGGTGCAGAAGTTCGGCGTCGCCTCGAACATCATCCTCGCCTACGACAACCTGATCGTGAACCCGGAGTGGTGGGAGAAGCTCCCCGCCGACGTGAAGAAGGGCATCCTCGACGCGCTGGAGAAGGCCGAGGCGCGCGTCATGCCCAAGGACGACGCGATCCCGCCCGAGCACCTGCAGCAGCTCAGGGACAAGGGCATGAACGTCACCGAGCTCAGCGCGGGGCAGAAGAAGGTGATGGCCGACGCGATGCAGCCCGCGGTGATCAAGGCCTTCAGCGCCTCGAGCCCGGACGCACCGCGGCTTCTCGAGCTGATCCGCGGCCTCTGAGCGCCGCGGCATGACCCGCGCGGCCGCTGCCGCCGCGCGCGCCGCGCGCGTCATCGGCGCCCTCGCCGACGGCGCGGCGGCGCTCTCGGCCGCGGGCGTGCTCGTCTCGCTCGCGCTCATCGCCTGGGCGGTGGTGATGCGCTACGTGTTCAACCGCGCGCCGGTGTGGGTCGACGACGTCGTCGGCTTCATGCTGGTCGGCATCGTCATGCTCGCCGCGGCGCAGGTGCTGCGGCGCGGCGAGCACATCGGCGTGGATCTGCTCACCGCGCGGCTTTCGCCGCGCGCGCGGCGCTGGGCCGACGCCTGGGCCGCGCTCGGCGCGCTGGCGGTGGCGCTGATCCTGATCGTGAACGGCTGGCGCACCGCGATGTTCGCGAAGCAGCTCGGCATCGTCGCCGAGGGGCGTGTCGAGATCCCGGTGTTCTGGCTGCAGCTCCTCTTGCCGCTCGGCGGGCTGCTGCTCGCGCTCGCCGCGCTCGAAGCGCTCGCGCGCCTCGCCGCGGGCCTGCCGCCGGTGATCAAGCCCCAAGAGGCCACGGACAAGCCCGAGTGACGATCGCGCTCATCCTCGCGGGGCTCGTGCTGCTGCTCTTCACGGGCCTGCCGATCTTCGCCGGGCTCACGCTCTTCGGGGGCGGCCTGCTCATCGCCACGCAGGGGGGCCTGGGCTCGGTCACCGAGGTGATCTTCGGCGAGCTGAACCGGTACCTCCTCGTCGCGATCCCGCTCTTTGCGTTCATGGCGCACGTCATGATCCGCAGCAGGATCGTGGACGACCTCTACGGCACCGCCTACACCCTCACGCGCCACCTGCCGGGCGGCGTGGGGCTGGCCACCATCGCCGCCTGCACCATCTTCGCCGCGATCTCGGGCTCGAGCGTCGCCACCGCGCTCACCATCGGCTCGGTGGCGATCCCGCAGATGATCCGCTTCGGCTACACGCCGCGCGCGGCCTACGGCCTGGTCGCCGCGGGCGGCACGCTCGGCATCCTCATCCCGCCCTCGGGGCCGATGGTGCTCTACGGCGTGGTCACCGATTCCTCGATCGGCGGCCTGTTCATGGCGGGGCTGATCCCGGGCCTGCTGATGGCGGCGATCTTCGCCGTGTACACGATGCTCGCCGCAGCGCTCGGGGCGCGCGCCGTGCGCCGCGAGCCCCGCGCCGGCTTTCGCGAGGCGCTCAGCGCGCTGCGCAAGTCGGTATGGGCGCTCTCGCTCCCGGCGCTCGTCCTGGGCGGCATGTACGCGGGCGTGTTTACCGCCACCGAAGCGGCGGGCGCGGGGGCGATGCTCGCGCTGGTGGTGGGCGTCGCGGTCTACCGCACCATCGGCTGGCGCGAGATCTGGGACTCGGCGATGGACGCGAGCCGCACCTCCGCCATGCTCTTCATGATCCTCGCCGGCGCCACCGTGCTCGGGTTCGTGCTGACCAAGATGCGCGTGCCGCACGAGATCGTGCAGGTGGTGGTGCAGCAGGACATCGGCGTGCTCGGGTTCCTGCTGGCGATGATGGCGCTGCTGTTCGTCCTGGGCATGTTCCTGGAAACGATCGCCATCATCCTGATCACCACGCCGGTGATCCTGCCGGCGATGACGCATTTAGGGATTCACCCCATCTGGTATGGGGTGCTGCTGATGATCAATCTGGAGCTGGCGCTGATCACGCCGCCGGTGGGCATGAACCTCTTCACCATCAAGGCGGTGACCAAGGCGCCGATCGGGGAGATTATTAGAGGAGCGTTGCCTTACGTCGTCTTGATATTCGTGTGTTTGGGCATCGTCATGGCCTGGCCGCAGCTGGCGCTGTGGCTGCCGGGGACGATGTTTAAATAGGGACAGACCTCATTTTTCTTTGCTGCACTTCGTCCTCAAGAAAGAAAAATGAGGTCTGTCCCCATTTTCCGTTTTAGCGCTCGCGCGCCGCTTCGTGGAAGCCCTTGCGTACGGGGGAAAGGAGATACTCGAGCACCGTGCGCGTGCCGAGGTGGATCTCGGCAGTGACCTGCATGCCCGGAGAGAGTCGATGGGTGACGCCATCGGCCTCCAGCGTCTGAGTCTTCAGATCGACGAGCGTCCGGTACGCCAGGGCGCCGCGCGCAGGGGCCGTTGAGGCGCTCGCCGTTTCCGGCCCCGCCCCCGCCTGCTCGGAAGCGTCCGCACTCAGGTGCGCGACCGTGCCTTGCAGCATGCCGTACTTCTGGAACGTGAACGCGGCGAGCTTGAGTTTCACCGGTTGCTGCTCGCGCACGAAGCCGATGTCGTCGTTCTGCACCCAGACCTCGGCGCGCAGCGCTTCGTCCTTCGGTACCAGGGTCATCAGGATGGTGCCCGGGCTGACCACGGCGCCGATCGTGTGCGTCGCCAGATCCTTGACCTGACCCTCGGCGGGCGCGCGCAGTTCGAGATAGTTGTGGCGGTGCTCCTGCTTCGCGAGATCCAGCGTCAGGCGCTCGAGCTGGGAGGCGACTTCCACCCGCTCGGTCTGCAGCCGCCGCCGATAGTCGGCCGTGAGCTGCGCGATTCGCCTTTTCTGCTGCGCGATGGTGGCGCTGGCCGATGCAATCGCCGCCTCCTGCGCACGCAAATCCTGCTCTTTTTCGATGCGCTCGCGCTGCTTGTCGGTATACATCAGGCGTCCGGCAAAGCCGTCACGCGTGAGCTTCTCGTACGCGGCCTCCTGGCTGCGGTAGTGCGGTAGCACGCTTCGCAGCTTGTCACGGACTTCCTCAGCGGCCCGGAGCTCGAAGCGCGCCTTGTCGAGAGTCGCGCGTTCCTGGGCGAGGGCTGTTTCGTAAGCTTGGCGGTTCGCGTGATACTGGGCCAGTACGTGGGTGAACTGCGCCGCGGGTTCGTCCGCCCTGCGCGTCAGGGGCGAGCCGACAAGCTCCGCATCGATGCGGCGTAGCGCGAGTCGCTTGCCGCCGACCTCGGCGGTGAGTGCCTTGAGGTCCGAATCGGATAGCGCCGCGTCCATGCGCATCAGCACCTGGCCCGCGCTGACGGTCTGGCCCTCCCGAACGAGAATCTCCTTGACGACGCCCGCGTCCGCCGGCTGAACGATCTTCAGGTAGCTGTCCGGCACGAGCCGACCCTCGGCGACAGCGACCACATCCAGCCTGCCGAAAACGGACCATGCAAGCAGCGATGCAACAAAGATCAACGCCGCCCAAAGCACCCGGCGCCCGAGCGGCGAGGGCGGAGACTCCTGCAGGCGGACGATTGCCGGACGGAACTCGCGCGCATCGGCACGGATGCGCGCGCCAAGACTCAGCAGCGCCCTTTCGAGCGAAGGCGGATCGCCGTCTTCGGCTTGCTTGCTCATCCGAGATTCCTGAAGCCTTCACCAAGCCCGGTGAACGACTGCAAGCCCGCGTACGCGTGACGACGGCCGGTCGAGGATGCGTGGCCCCACCCGGTGTCGCCGTGCGCGAGCAAATGGTCTCGATCGCGACCGTCCTGCGCCCCGTGGCTCGCTTCTTGGTGACTCTGCTCCAGGCAGCCGAGGGCGCTCTGGACCTCGGCCCACTGCCCGGCTACGCGCGCCCAGGTCCTCGCCTCCGCGCGTTGCTCTGCCTGCTGCCGGAGGTAGTCAGCGACGGCGCCGAAGTCGTAGCGCGCAGCGGCCTCGAGGCGGCGAGCAATCAACGCGCGCGCGTCGCGAGCACCATAGTCCTCGCCGCTCGATCTCCCGCGATGGCCGTCGCCGCCCCGGTCATGCCATTGATGCCGACGTTTCTCGTCGTTCCACTCCCCGTCGCGCCGGTCGTCCGACCAGCTGCCCACGGTATGTCGCTTCGCCTGCCACCAGAGCTCAGCCTCGCCCCACGAGCTGCCATCGGCAAACTCCACGCGCTCGACGCGCCTGGAATCCGAGTCGAACCAGTTGCGGACGGTGACGCTGCCCCCATACCCCTTCAACCTGAGAACCAGGTCGCCCCGGTCGCGCATCACCGCCACATCGTGCCGGGAGATACCCGCGCCGAAGCGCAGCACATCGTGTCCTCCCGTCTCGATGATCAGGTCATCGCCATCGCCTCTGGCGAAGAGATAGGCGTCATCGCCATTTCCGCCAAGGATCAGGTCGTCGTCCTTGCCACCCTCGATGACGTCGCTGCCCGCGAGTCCGATCAACAGGTCGCCGCCCTGGCGGCCCTCGATCGTATCGTCGTATGGCGTGCCGACCAGCACATCGCCACGGCTCGTGCCGATGAGGTGCTTTCCGGAGGGTTCCTCGCCCACCACAGTGATGCGGAATTCGTCGCTCGCCGATACGCCCGCGAGGTCGGTCGCCGTGACGCGCACGTCCAAGGGTCCGGCATCGGAGGCGGCCGGCGTGCCCGAGAAGCTCCTCGATGCCGCATCGAAGACCAGCCACTCCGGCAGCGCCGAGCCGTCAGCCCGCGTTGCCGCATAGGTAAGCGCGTCACCGGGATCAACGTCGGTGAACATGCCTGCCTCCAGCGACAGCGCGAAGCCGGATCCCACCGAGACGGACTGATCGGCCACCGGAAGCGCGAGCTCGGGCGCGTCGTTGACGTTGATCACGGTCAGCACGAACTCGTCGCTCGCCGACTGGCTTGCGCCGTCCGTCGCCGTCACCCGGATCGCGTACTCACCCACATCAGCGTTCCCGGGCAGGCCGGAGAACGCCGCGCTCTCCGGGTCAAAGGCAAGCCAGGCCGGCAGCTCGGACCCGTCCGCGCGCGACGCAGCGAACGTCAGCGTGTCCGCGGTGTCGGGGTCCACGAACGTCCCCGGCTGGAGCACGTGCACGAAAGCCTCGTCCTCCAGCGTCGAAACGTCGTCGATCGGGCGCGACAGAACCGGCGGATCGTTCACCGGCTGGCTGGCGAGGAACTCGATCATTGCCGCATCCCACGCGGTGCCGTCGGCGAAGCGCACGGCCTCGATGCGCGAGGCGGTATCAAACCAGCTGCGCAGCCGCACCTCGCCGCCGCCCTGGACCACGAGCCGTACGTCCTGATCGTCGCGCCTTACGCGAACCGCAGCGCTCGTGATCCCCTGGCCGAAGCGCACTTCGTCGGCGTTTCCAGGCGTCGCGTCGACGTCATCGACGACGTCGTTGCCGTCGCCCTGGTCGTACAAGTACGCATCGTTCCCCGCACCGCCGCGCAGCCAGTCGTCGCCGCGACCCCCGCGCAAGGTGTTCGCACCCGCATTGCCGTCGATCACGTTGTTGCCGTCGTTTCCGGTCGCGCTCAGCGGCGCCGTCCCGGTGAGCACCAGGTTCTCGACGTGGGGCGCCAGGGCGTGGCTCGCAGAGGCGAACACCGTGTCGGTGCCTTCGTCGGGGGCTTCGGTGACCCGGTCGAGCCGGTTGTCCACGTAGTAGGTGTCGTTCCCTTTGCCGCCGAGCATGTAGTCGGAGCCGGTGCCGCCGTCGAGGACATCGTCGCCGCCCTCGCCGTACAGGGTGTCCTCGCCCGCGAGCCCGAGGAGGGTCTCGCCCCGGTCTGAAGCGAAGATGGTGTCGTCCGCACTACTCGCCGCCGACACCTGCAACGCAAGGCGCACCGCGGCCTCGTCGAGCGAGCTGCCGTCGGCGAACCGGAACATCTCGATGCGGGTGTCCGCGCGATAGAACCAGTCGACGAGCGTCAGGCGATCCGCGCCCGCGCCTACGTACAGGTTGGAGAGATCGCGCGTGAACACGACCGCGGCAGGCGCGATGGTCGAGTCGAAGATCACTTCATCCGAACCGCCGACGTCGAGCGCCCAATCCTGCCCGTACCCGGCACCAAACACGTAGCGATCGTCGCCAGCACCCCCTTCGAGAATGTCGCGCCCGATACCGCCGTCCAGCGTATCGTTGCCGGCCTCACCAACAAGGTAATCGTCGCCATCGCCTCCCCGCAGCGTGTCGTTGCCGGGCCCGCCCAATAGCGTGTCGTCGCCGCCGAGCCCGTCCAGCACGTCATCGCCGCCCGAGCCGCGGAAGAAATCGGCCGCCGGGGTCAAGTCGGCGACAAGGCCGAGCATTGCAGCTGCAGGAGTCACGGTGTCGCCCCGCGGGGCCGTTTCCGTAGACGATTCGGCAAGAACAGTGCCGCTGGCGGTTGTCCCTGGAGCTTTCAGCGGCTGGCCTGTCGCGAGCGCGGTCACCATTGCCGCGTCCCATACTGTTCCGTCGGCAAAGCGCACCGCCTCGATCTGCATCGCGCTGCCGTTGAACCAGTTCTGCACTGTCAGCTGGTCAGCGCCGCCCGCAAGAGTGAACCGCACGTCCGAGACCGCCCTTGCGACCGTCACGTCCGAAGGCAAGGCGTCGAAGACGATCGAATCCGCGTTGCCGGCATTCGGATCGTTCTCGACGATGAGGTCCGACCCGTAGCCGAGCTTGAACACGTACGTGTCGCCGCCGAGACCACCACGCAGCTCGTCATCGCCGACGCCGCCGTCGAGCATGTCGTTGCCCGGGCCACCGCTCAACAGGTCGTAGCCGGCTTCGCCCAGGAGGACGTCGTCGCCATCCTCGCCGTCCAGCGTGTCCGAGCCGGTGCCGCCCGAAATATGGTCGTCGCCATCGCCGGCGAAGACGACGTCGAAACCACCCAGCGTCGCAATGATGTCCGCCGCGTCAGTCCCGACGATGAAGTCGTCGCCTTCGGTCGGCGCATCCACTATCGCCTTGAGGGAGGCGCCGTCCCACACCGTGCCGTCGGCAAACGCCACGGCACCCGCCGCACCTTGCCCGAACCAGTTCTCCAGCGTCACGTACCGGCCGGCCGAGTCCACCTCCAGGTAGAGGTGCTCGACGTCGCGCGCGATGCGCACCTGCGCCGGCGCGATGCCGGCGCCGAAGAGCAGCGTGTCCCCGACGCCGAGATCGACGATCGAGTCGCTGCCGAAACCGGCGCCGGTGAGGAAGAGATCTTGCCCCTCGCCGCCGGTGAGATGGTTCGCGCCCGCGCCCCCCTGCAGGACGTCGTTGCCCGCACCGCCCACCAGGATGTCATCGCCCAATCCGCCATCCAGCGTGTCGTCGCCCGCGCCGGCGTCGATGAAGTCGTCTCCCCCGAGACCCGCGATGGCGTCGGCAGCCCCGGTGCCGTAGAGGACGTCGGCGCGCTCCGCGGCGGTCGCCATCGGCGCAAGCGCCGCGAGATCCGCACCGCTCCACTCGGATCCGTCCGCGAACAGCACGCGCTCCACCCCATACCCAGGCCGCCCGAAGGAACGTATGGCGAGGCTGTCCCCGCTCGCCGCCACCGTCAGCAGGATGTCGCCGCCCCGGCGCGTGAGGGCAAGGTCGCCGGCCGCGATGCCTTCGCCCAGGACGACGGTGTCCACGTCCGCGCCGCTCCCGTCGAAGTCGAGCAGCGTGTCATGGCCGGACCCGACACCGAACACATAGGTATCGGAGCCGGCGCCGCCATAGAGGCCGTCGTCTCCCGCACCGCCGTCGAGCAGGTCATCGCCTCGCCCGCCTTCGAGAAGGTCGTCACCGTCGCCGCCTTCGAGCCTGTCAGCGCCGGCACCGCCGCCCAGCTGATCCTTCCCTGTACCGCCAAGCAGCGTGTCGGCCCCCGACCCGCCAGTGAGGATGTCGCTGCCCTCGCCGCCGAACAGCAAGTCGTCGCCCGCCTCGCCTTGAAGCGCATCGTCGCCAGCACCGCCGTCAAGGGTGTCGTCGCCCTCCCCGCCGAAGATCTGGTCGTTGCCCGCGTTCCCCGAAAGCGTGTCGTCGCCCTCCTGGCCGCGCATCGTGTCGTTCGCCGCGCCGGCAGAGTACGTATCTGCGCCAGGGGTACCGAAGAAAAACCCGCTCTGCCCCGAGGTCCAGGCGTACGGGATGCGCGCGCCGACGAACGCCGCGTCCCAGACCGTGCCGTCGGCGAACTCGAAGCTGCCGTCGATGCGCGACTGGTCGAACCAGTTCAATAGCGTCAGCTGCCCGCCGTTGCCGGAGATCGTGACCTGGAGGTTGCGCTGCCCGAACGCGAAGTTCACCCCGGTCAGGGTCACGTCCCCGGGGGCGATGCCCTCGCCGAACATGATTCGCGGGAACCGGCCGTTGATCGTGTCGCTGCCGTCGCCGCGCCAGAAGACGTAGGTGTCGTTCCCGCCGCCGCCGGTGATGGTGTCGTTGCCCATGCCGCCGATGAACAGGTCGTCGCCTTCTCCACCTGTGAGAGTGTTGTTGCCGGTCCCGCCCTCAATCAACGCCACCGTCTGTATGTGCGCCTCGATCTGGTCGGCGCCCCACAGCGTCCCGTCGGCGAACTCCAGCCGCAGGCGGTCGCGGCCGGCGAGGCCGCGCAGCGGGCCATTGATGACGAGCGAGTCGGGCGTGCCGACCAACTCGAGGATCAGCGCCGAGCTTGGGCCGCGGCGCAGGCGCACCTGCTCCGGAGTGATTTCCTGGCCGAGCACGATCGTCTCGACGCCGAGGTTCTCGACTGCGCTCGACCGGTGGAGCGTGTCCTGGCCGAAGCCGCGGCCGAAGCGGATGCGGTTGTCGCCACTGCCGGGTACGAGGGTGTCGTTGCCTGCCCCGCCGTCGAGCTGATCGTCGCCACTGCCCGTGCTGAAGTTGTCGTTGCCGGCGCCGCCGTAGAGCGTGCCGTGGCCGCTCTGGTCGTTGACGAAATCGCTCGCGCCCTGGCCGAAGAACAGCTCGTCGTGGATTCCCAGGGTCGAAGTGCCGCCGGCGCCGATGTGGCGCTTGCTCCCGGTTACGGTGCCAGGCCAGAAATCGAACCTGCCGAGATCCCAGACCGTGCCGTCCTCGAATTCGGCAAGTTCGACCCGGCCGATCACGTCGCTCCAGCTCGAGACCGTGAGCGAGTCGCCGGTGGCATCGAGGTAAAAGGTGGGGACGATGCCGTCGAAGGCCACGCGCACGTCCTGCGGCGTGACGCCGGGGCCGAACCGGATGGTGTCGCGTGCGCCGGCGGTCGCACGGTTCAGCGCCCCGTCGAGCGTATTACCGGGCTCCTGGATCGTGTCGTTCCCGGAACCGAAGCCGAAGAGGTAGGTGTCATTGCCGTAGCCGCCCGCGAGTACGTCGTTTCCCGGCGTGCCGGCGAGCGTGTCGTCGAGCGAGGCCGCGGGCACGTAGCCGACGAGCAAGGCGAGTGTTGCGCTGTCCCACTCGGTGCCGTCGGCGAAGCGCACCGCGAGCGGCCCCAGACCGAGCTCGCTCGCGAACCAGTTGCCCATCGAAAGGCTCGACGCGGAGCCCGGCGTCTCGAGCAGCAGGTTGTCGCCGACCCTGGATACGGCGACGTCCGCGGGCGAAAGATCCGGATCCACGAGGATCACGTCGAGGTCGCCCGGCCGCGTCCACTTCAGGAAGGGGTCGGGAAAGGCGTCGAACGCCGTGTCATGTCCCGTGTCGCGACCGAAGCGGTAGGTGTCGCTGCCGAGGCCGCCGTTCAACTGGTCGTTGCCGGGGCCGCCGTCGAGGTAGTCGTCGCCGTTGCCCCCGCCGAGCGTGTCGAGCCCTTCACCGCCGTACAGCACATCGTTCCCCTCGCCGCCCGCGAGCACATCGTGGCCCGCGCCGCCGTCCAGGATGTCGTCGCCCGCGTTGCCGACCAGGGTGTCGTCTCCGGCCCCCGCGTCGATCACATCGGCTCCGCCGCCGCCAAAGAAGCTCTCGGCGGCCGCAGTGCCGAGGAACTCGCGCGGCACGATCCTGATCCGTGCCCGAAGCGCTTCGTCCTCCCAGCGCGACCCGTCGGCGAAGCGCACGAGCCCGATCCCGTGCGCGTAGTGATCCCCGCCTGTAAGGGGCACCTGCACCATCCCGGAGCCGTAGTCGACGAACAGCGTCGTGCCGTCGGATCGAATGTCGACGTCGGCGGGCGCGACGCCGGCGGCGAACTCGATCACGTGGCCGCTTCCCTCCTCCAGCCCGGCGGAGGCGAGGTCGAGCAGTCGATCGATGCCGTCCCCCGGCGCGAAGACGTAGACGTCGTGCCCCGCGCCGCCGTTGAGCAGGTCGTCGCCGGGACCGCCGACCAGCACGTCGCTGCCGCCGTCACCCTCCAGCACGTCATCCCCGGCGCCGCCCGCGAGCTCGTCGGCGCCTGCACCCCCGATGAGCGTGTCCGCGCCGTCGCCGCCCGAAAGGACGTCGTCGCCGGCGAATCCCTCGAGCACATCGTTCCCGTCCAGGCCGTGCAGCACATCGCTCGTCGCCATGCCGCGCAGGAGATCGTCGAAAGGCGTGGCGTGATTCGCCATCTCGTTGATCATCGACGCGTCCCACACCGTTCCGTCGGCAAAGCGCAGCTCGCCGACCAGCGCGCTCAGGGTCAGGTTCTCGCCGGTCGCGTTCACGGTGATGACGATCGAGCCCTGCGTGAGGGTCAGATCGGCGGGCGAAAGACCCGCCTTGATTTCCACGACATCGCTGCTTCCCGCGTCGGTGACCGTATCGTTGCCGTCGCCCAGGCCCCAGCGGAACGTGTCGGCGCCCGCGCCGCCGGTCAGCGTGTCGTCGCCCGTGCCGCCGTCGAGGACGTCGTCGCCGAAGCCGCCCTGCAGGACGTCGTTCCCGTCGCCGCCGAGGAGCACGTTGTGATCGGCGCCGGCGTTGACCGGGTTCGCGTTGTTGTTGCCGAAGAGCCGGTCATCGCCCGCGCCGCCGTCGATCGTGTCCGGCCCCGTACCGCCGATGAGAACGTCCGCGCCGTCGGTGGGCGCGAGCGCGAGCGCCATCAGGCCGGCCGCGTTGAGCCCGCTGCCGTCGTCGAACACCACCTGGTTACCCGCGTGCGCGCCCGAGGCAGAGCTGCTCCAGTTGTCGATGCGCAGGACATCGCCCGAATCGCGGATGGTGAGCGTCAGCTCGCCGCTCAGCCCGCGCCGGATGTCGAGGTCGGCCGCGGTGAGCCCTCCCGCGACGCGCACCACGTCCAGCCCGGAGAACGCCCCCGTGGTCTGGCCGAAGCCCGAAACGCGGTCGTAGCCCGATCCGGGCCCGAAAATGATCGTGTCGTTGCCGCCGCCGGGGAAAAAGAAATCGGCGAGCGCCGTGCCCGTCATCGTGTCGGCCGCGGAAGTGCCGAACTGCTCCGCGAACAGATCGAACTCGGCGCGCATATCCGCGGCGGTCTTCAAGGAACCGTCGGAGAACTCGTAGCGGAAGGATCCATTCACCAGCCCGTCGCGCACAAAGACTACGTCGGTCGTGCCGTAGCGAAGCGAAAGGTACGCGTTGCCGTCGCTGCCGGCAGCTTGCCCGATCGTGATACCGGCGAACGTCGCCGAGTCGAAGCGCAGCGTGTTCGAGCCCTCGCGGTCATCGATGAAGTCCTGCTGGTCGCCAGCGGTGACGATGTAGAGGTCGTCGCCCGCCTGCCCCCGCAGGATGTCGTTGCCCGGGCCGCCGATCAGTGTGTCGTCGCCGGCTCCGCCCTCCAGTACGTCGTTGCCCGCTTCGCCATCCAGGTAGTCCGCGCCGGCGAACTCGACCGGCACACCGGGACCGTCGCCTACGAGGCTGTCGTTGCCCGCGCCGCCGAAGAGCTGGTCCGCGCCGCCGCCGCCCTGCAGCGCGTCGTTGCCGTCCTCGCCGTCCAGGTAGTCGTCGCCGTGAAACTCGAAGGCGACGTTCGAAGCGTCGCCGTCGAGGATGTCGTCGCCCGCGCCGCCGAAGAGCCGGTCCGCGCCGCCGTCGCCGTGCAGCGTGTCGTTCCCGTCCTCGCCGTCGAGATAGTCGTCGCCGTGCAGGCTGTCGGCGATGGTGTTCGAGTCGCCGCCGAGCTCGTCGTCGCCCGCGCCGCCGAACAGCGAGTCGTTCTTGCCGTAGCCGAGGAGGATGTCGTTGCCGTCGCCGCCGTCGAGGTAGTCGGCGCCGTGGAATTCTTCTGGAACGTTCGACGAATCGCCAATCAGCGTGTCGTTGTCCGCCCCGCCGTAGAGAACGTCGGCGCCGCCGTCGCCGCTCAAGAAGTCGTTGCCCGCTCCGCCGCGCAGGGTGTCGTCGCCGTGCGCGTGCGGGAGCGTGAACACCGAGAAGAAGCCGACGCCGGCCGTCAGGTCGCCTTCCGCGCCGTCTCCATATAGGAAGTCATCTCCCTCGTCCCCGGATATCGAGTCGTTGCCCGCTTGTCCGACGAGATAGTCCTCGTCTTCCCCACCGGACACCGTGTCCAGGCCGTCTCCGGCAAACACCACGTCGCGCCCGGCGCCGCCCGTGATCACGTCGCCTTCGTCGCCTTCTATGTTCGATACACCTGTGAGGCCGCGCAGGGAGATGGTGCCAACACTGTCGAACGCACCCCAATCGAGGCTACCGTCGGCGAAGGCGTCCCAGTTGCTGATCACTACGAAGACGGCGCCTCCACCGAAGATGAGGTCATGGCCTGGCCCGCCGACGATGACGTCCGCGCCCGCTCCGCCGTCGAGGATGTCGTTGCCTTCCTCGCCGTCCAGGTAGTCGTCGTCCGCGCCGCCCTGCAGCGCGTCGTCGTCCGCACCGCCGTAGAGTCGATCCTCGCCCGCGGTCGCGACGAGGATGTCGCGTCCAGCATCTCCGAAGAGGCTCTGGTCGCCTTCGGCATTCGTCAGGTAGTCATTGCCGTCGCCGCCGATCGCCTGCGCGTTCGCATGGCTTACATGGATGTAGTCGGCGCCGCCCAGGCCGAAGACCTTCTGGTCGGGCGAGTCGGAAGAGAGTGAGCCTGCGTGCGGGCCGGCGAGGAAGTCGTTGTCGGGTAGCTCGGTGCCTTGCTTGTCGGTATAGGGGCGTTGTGGGGCGTTGAGGCCCAGCTCGATGCCGAAGTCGCCGGAGATGAAGTTCGTCAGGGTGACGATGTTCGAGCCGTCGTCGTCGCGCCAAAGCACGAGCTTGCCGGGCGTGGCGGTAGCGACGTCGCCCAGATAGGAGGCGCGGTACAGCGTGTTGTGCGGGTCGGTGTAGGTGAAGTGTTTGCGGTCGGGGTCCGTCGGGGTGAAGTCGCCAGCGATTCTCACGTCGCCGTTGACACCGCCGAAGTAGATCTCACCAAGCTGCAGCTTCTGTCCAGAGAAGATCTCTGATTCATCCAGTACTGTGTCGGAACCACCCCCCTTGTAGAAATAGTACTTATCGACACCAGTTCCCCCGTCTAGCGTGTCGTTGCCCTGACCTCCGACAAGCGTATCGTCGCCGCCCCCTCCTCTTATCTGGTCATTACCCGCGTCGCCTTGGAGATAGTCGTTGCCCAAGTTGCCCTGAAGCACGTCGCTTCCACTACCACCGAACATCTTGTCGGCGCCCGGGCCTCCAATAAGCAAATTGTGTCCGCCTTCGGGGGACTCTGCGTCGTCCGTCGCGGCACCAGGAGAGGCGTCGTGTCCAAAGAGAACCTTGTATCCGCTGCTTGCGCCTTCCTGTCTTCCGTAGAGCTGCAACATGAACCGCTCACGATCACCATACAAGAGGCTGTCCTTGGTCCTTGCAGTGTGGATCCCCGTAAGCGAATCAAAAGCTACGCTGGTAGTTTCGGCGACTCCATCAGAAGATAGACGAAGGTTTTGATATAGGACGCTCTGAAGCCCGGTCTGGACTAGACTGAATCCTGAGTTCCTGACATTCGTATCGAGCGCCGCGGCAAGCATAGCGGCCCGCGACTGCAGATACTGTTCAGTGAATTCTCCTTCTCCTGTTTCCGGATTGAACAAATCTAGCTCGCCGCTTCGGTTGAAGTCGTCGTACAACCCCGGGACACCTGTGACGACAAAGGGATTGAGTTCCCTAAGCGCATAGCGGTAGGCCATATCGCGCCGTGCGCCCTCTTCGATCTTGGTGACATCCGCCGGCAAGGACTCGACTCGCGCCTGCCCCGCCCACGCAACAAATCGCACGCTCGACGTGAGTGCTTTAAGTTTGGCGTGGAATTCCTGCCGCCTTTCTAGGTCATGCCACGTATTGCCGGCTAAGCTTGCCAGCGTCGAGTTGACCTGCGGGCCAAGGAAGATTCTTCTTAGTCCATCCAGCACCTTCTCCAGAGTGTCGCCTTCGGCTTCACCATCGGCACCTCTCACCGTCTGCGCTCTTGCGTTGGACGCCCCTCTAAAAATGCCCTCAATCTGCGCCTGGGTGAGTTCTGGATCGAGAAGCGTGAGCGCGGCCTGTAGCGCGAGCGAATCGACAAGCAGTACGAGACTGTGACTATTTGCGAAGTCATTTCTTCCCGGATTCTCGAGTAGCTTTGCACGATCGCGGATCAGCACATAATCTCCGCGCTCAAGTGGCTGATCCTCGATGTATACGCCGAACGAGTTCTCTTCCTTGCTCCAATGCAGGCCACCAAACGAAACAAAGGAGAATCGGCCTGCCGCCAGGCTCGACCCCGATTCGCCCCCTTCCGCACCGTAAATCTCGGTCATATTCGGAAAGGCGCTGGTGCGCGCAAATACCCTCTTGAGAGGTATCGGATTAGTTGAGTCGAAGATCGACCAGAAGTTAGCCGACGGCGTCGTCCAGACGGAGGCGGCAAGTGCCGCGAGTTGATAGGCGCCATCGCCAAAAGCGCCGATCGACGGCACGACGCCACCTCGAAAGGTGTTCGCCTTGTCCTTGAAGGAATTCAGGCGCCGTGCTTCCGCAAACACCTTGTTCACGCGATCCAGCGCCGATCCGATGGCCGAACTGCGTGTAAGCGCAACAGTTCCCACGGCTCGGACGCGCTCTCGCTCAAAATTCTGGATGATTGCGGCCAGTTCCTGTCCGAAGCGGATACCCCCAGTTCCTGCCCCATTGAAGGTATAGGTATGCTTGATGGGAGATTCGACTCCAGCGTGCTTCGCTTCTTCGCGACGAAGTATCGAGAACGCCGTAGCGAGATGACCACCAAGCGAGTAACCGGTTACATTGAACGTAGCGCTTGACGGTAGACCGCGGTCTTTGTCGAGATCTCCGGCTGCCCTGAGCTCCCGATACCAGGCCTCCATATCGGCAATCTGCCCGAAGGCCCATCCAAGCTGTCGGATCTCTAATTCGCCAGTGCCCGTCGCATCCCGTATCACATCGTCAACAAACTCTGTTGAGCGAAACGACAGCGCGTACTCGCCAGACACCAGCCCCCGAGACAGATCCGTGATCTTCGAGCGGAATAGAGTTCCACTGAATCCCGTAGACGTGTTCTCCCTATGTGCGATTACTTCAAAGGTGTCGGCAAACTCGACAGCCAAAATCAAAGGGAATCGACTCGCATGGCCGTTGCCATCGCGAAGCGCTTGGACTAGACGGTCCCGATACTGTGGATCTGAAGGTTCCGGCAAGACTTCTAGAAAAGCCTCAGTCGCCATCTGCAGATTGCTGAACGTCAGCAGCTCTAGCGAGCGATTACCGGCCATTGAGCCCCCCCGACGCTCTCAGAACCTTCGCGACAAACTCCTTATTTCGATCGAAGCGATTCTCGAACTTTGGACAGAACGCCTCAGGAACAAAGCCAACGGCAAGCCAAGGCCGCCGACCCTGACGGCTGCTGCCCAGTTGCGGATCAATGACGAAACCGACCCGCTCGGCGACGACTTCATTTGTTTGCAGGTCAAGCACAGTCAGCTTGCCCCCCGCGACCCAGTGTGCGCGGTCCTCGCTCGTTGAGACGTCTTCCCACGTAACACCGTAGCGACTACGAAGGACGTTAGCTCTGCTTGGGATCGGCCGAACCCTACTTTCAGGTTCCTTAGTCACAGAGTTGAGTACAACGACAGTGCCCAATGTATATCGGAGGTAGCGTGGCACTTCCGTGCCAGGTTTGTACTCTGGGTCCTGTACCTCGACGTACTTGTACCCCTTAATCGGACTGAGTACTTTCCCGGTGATGGTCTTGCCAGTTCTGTCGAAGAGATAGGTTGCAATCGGATGATTCGCTTCGTATGACGAATAGCCATAGGGATCGCCCATCCAGTACTGATCACCAAGCTCACGGTCCGTCGGCTTTTCGCGCATCCTTATCAAAAAGATCGCTTCGACGTTCTCGACAACACGATGAATGGTCTCTCTACTGTCCTCCTTGCATCGCTTCCGAAAATGCGCCCACGCCGCCTCGCGATAAGCGGCGAACTCCTGGTGTGGGCTCTTGCTCTCAGTCGCATCTCGGGCCTGGAGGACCTGAGCAATGGCGAGCGCCCCCGCCACGGTGATCGCCACAACGACTTCCTTGGTGCGTCGTCTAACGTCGTTCGCGTTCGCCGACATCAGCCTTCCTTCCCATGCGGCGCCGGGCGCAGCACTTTTGCTACAAACCAGTACGTAAAATCGGAATCCTTAGGCCTACCAGGGCGATCGGTAAGACGCGGGCAAACCGCTCCGATCTCCCATTGAATCCCTGACTTAACATTGCGGACATTACCGCTGATGATGAAACCCCGCCTTATGCCCAACACCTCGTTTGTCCGCAGATCCAGAACGATCAACTCACCTCCAACAATCGCGTTCTCGCGGTCGTGCGGGCGCCGGATCTCCCGCCACGTGTAACCGTAGCGGGTCCTAAGCTTGGAGTCGTATTCCTTTTTCAGGCTCTTGGTGCTGCGATCGTCGTAGCCAAAGTACCGAGCGACCTTGTCGCCCGGGGCGGGCCTCAGGAAGATGGAGGCGTCGTAGTACTTTCCATCCAATCCCCGGTCGCGAGTCCACTCCCGCTCAACTGGAGCTTCGAAGAAGCGGTATTTCTTCGGCCCGAGAAAGATAGTCGGCGCGCTCTCAGCCTCGCCTTCCGTGTACCCGTATGGATCCTCCATCACGTAGCGGTCGCGCAGGGTGTAGGTGCCTGCCCGTCCCCTGGGCCGGATCTGGTAAATACCCTCGACGCCATCTACGGTCTTGTAGATGAACTCGCCCGCCTCCGCCTTGCACAATGCGTCGAAGTACCTCTTCGCGTTCATGTGCCACTTGTAGACCGGAGGACTTGGCGGCTCGGGAAGCTTTGGTTTTGGAACGTCGGCGAAAGGCCATATCTCGCGCTGCACGCCACGCCTGAGCTTTAAATACTCGCACTGTGTGTCTCGCGCTTCTACGCCAGCCCTGCAATCGTGATACCTCTTGGGGTCGTAGAACTCGCCGAATTCGTCGCGTCTCTTGGGGTCCAGCGGCTCGAGGCGCTCTCTGTAGATGTAGCAACCATCTATCCGGGGATCACGATTCTCTTTGGCGCGTCGTTCCAGGCACCTCGCGTACTGCTCGGGGTTGTAGTACTCACCGTAGAAGACTCTCTTGCTGGGCTCGCTCGGCAGCGGTTCGAGGCTCTCGGGCGCCGGTTGCGCAGCGATCACTCCCTGCTGTGTGGTGAGCACACAGACCAACGCCAACTGCAAGGAAAGAACTCTTCTCACCTTTTCGCTCCTCCATCGTCCACCACACTCACCGCCGGCGCCTGCGACCCCGTCTCCGCCCCGCGCCACCGCTTGAGCCCCACGTCGCTAGGCGCGACAAAAGCTGGCCGCCCGCATCCCACATGTTCCCGTGGTACTATCACGCTTCCACGTGGAGCCCCCGCCATGCCCAACCTGACGATCCAGCTCGACGCGGCCCTGCTCAAGGCCGCCAAGGTGTATGCCGCCCGGCACGACACCTCGATCAGCGAGCTCGTGCGGCGGCACCTCGCCGAGCTCACCCGCGCGACGAACAACGAGATCGCGGCGCAGCTGGCGGCCGAGCGATCGCGCATCCAGGCGCTGGCGAAGAAGCGCGGCCTGCACAATCTCCGGGTGTTCGGCTCGGTCGCGCGGGGCGAGGCCGACGACGCGAGCGACGTGGACCTGCTCGTCGACGCGCACAAGGGCACGAGCCTCATCGATCTCATCGGCTTCCAGCGCGAGCTCGCGGCGCTCCTCGGCCGCAAGGTGGATGTCGTGACGCCGGCCGGGCTGCCGCCCGAGGTCCGTTCGCGCGCTCTCGCGGAGGCGACGCCCCTTTGAGGACCGGAGACCCCGCCGCCGCGCGGCAGGCCCGCCTGCAGCACATCGCGGAGGCCATCGCCCGCATCCGCGAGGACACGGGGGGCGGAAAGAAGGCCTTCCTTGCCAGTCGCGTGCACCAGCAGGCCGTGATCCTCAACCTGCTGATCATCGGCGAAGCCGTGAAGCA
Source organism: Burkholderiales bacterium (assembly GCA_035459025.1). Taxonomy (GTDB): domain Bacteria; phylum Pseudomonadota; class Gammaproteobacteria; order Burkholderiales; family SG8-39; genus JAABQT01. Next base: position 75,789 of record DATHYT010000074.1, read on the forward strand.
CATCGACAGGGAGTCGCTGTCTACGCAATCCGGCATCCCCTGGACGGACATCACGGGCATGCGGGACGTGATTGCGCACAAGTACTATCACCTGGACCTGGATCTGGTCTGGGACATCATCACGAAGAATCTCGCTCCGCTGGCGGCAGCGGTCGCCGCCTTGCGGCGGCGAGGGTGAAGCCGCCGCGCGCGCGCCTACTCCTGTCCGCGGCCGACTCACCCTTCCCCCCCGCGATCCTCCACCACACTCACCTGCGTCGGCGCCTGCGGCCCCGCCTCCGCCTTCGCCGCCGCCCGCGGCGTGAACTGCACCACCTCGTCCACCTTCAACCCCCTCGGCAACTGGTGCGCGATGAAGATGATCGTCACCATACCCTTCAACTGGTTCACCGTCCGCGCGATGCTCTCCGCCGTGGGCGCATCCAGGTTGCTCGTCGCCTCGTCGAAGATCAGCACCTTCGGCCGCTTCAGCAGTGCCCGCGCAATCGCGATGCGCTGCCGCTGCCCGCCGGACAGCCCCACGCCGTGCTCGCCGAGCGGCGCCTGGTAGCCCTGCGGCAGCGCCTCGATCACGTCGTGGATCTCCGCCATGCGGCACGCCTCGACGATCTGCTCGAAGCTCGCATGGGGATTCGCCATCTGCAGGTTGTCGAACACGGTTCCTGAAAACAACGTTGTCTCCTGCGGCACCACGCCGAACCCGGCGCGCAATTCGTTTGCGTTCATGGTGCGGATGTCCTGCCCGTCGATCAGGATGCGCCCATCCGTAGGCAGGTAGAACCCGAGCAGCAGCTTCGCCAGCGTGCTCTTGCCGCAGCCGCTCGGCCCGACGAGCACCGTGAGCTGGCCCGGCCGGATGGCCAGGTTGAGGTTCCGGTAGAGCCACGGATGCTGCTCCGAGTAGCGGAAGGAGACCGCCTTCAGCTCGATCTGCCCCGCCTGCGCGCTGCTCGCTCGCTGCGGCACGAGCGCGTGCGGCTCCGCCGGCATGTCCATGATGTCTCCCAGGCGCCGCACCGCCACCCGCGCCTGCTGGAACTGCTGCCACAGGCCGACCAACCGCAGCAGCGGCTGCGACAGGCGCGACGCGAACATCTGGAACGCGACCAGCATCCCGATGGTGAACGCGCCGGCGCCGGCGGCCGCCCGCGCGGAGCTGTCGATCACGAGGAGCGCCCCCATCACCAGGATGGCGAGCGTCATGACCTGCTCCAGCGTGTTCGCGAGCACGTTGTAGGTGTTGGCGAGCTGGCGCGTCTCGAAGCCGGCGGCAAGATACTGCGCGAGCTGGTCGCCGTAGCGCTCCTCGAGAACCGGCTCGAGCTGAAGCGACTTCACGGTCGCCATGCCCGAGACGTATTCGGTGACGAACGCCGTGTTGCGCGCACCGGTGAGGAACTGGCGGTCGAGCTTCACGCGAAACATCGGCGTCACGGCCAGGCTCAGGATCGCGATCGCCAGCAGGACCGCGAGGGCGATCAGCGTCAGCTGCCAGCTGTACCAGAACATCACCGCCAGGAAGACGAACAGGAACGGGCAGTCGAGCAGCAGCGCGACCGCCGCCCCGGAAACGAAGTCCCGGATCTGCTCGACGCCCTGCAGCCGCGCGACCAGCACGCCGGTCGTGCGGTGCTCGAAGTACGGCATCGGCAGGCGAAACAGGTGCCGGAACACCGACTGGCCGAGCACCGCGTCGACCCGGTTCCCGGTGTGCACGACCAAGTATTGCCGAAGCCATGTCATGACGGCGCCGAACAGCATGAACATCCCCAGCGCCACGCCCACGGCCCACAGCGTGCTCTGCGTGTGGTGCACGATCACCTTGTCGATCACCACCTGCGTGAAGAGCGGCGTGGCGAGCCCCGCGACCTGGATCGCCAGGGACGCGACGAGCACGTCGCGCCAGATGGGCTTGTGCCGGAGCAGTTCGGGGACGAACCAGCCGAAGCCAAAGGCGGCGGGCCGGGCGCGCTTGGCGTCGGGGTCAGCGGGCTCGTTGAGGTCGCGCCGCAGAAGCACCAGCACCGGGACGAAGGCTTCGTCAAATCTTGCAAGAGGAACGCTAACGGGGTCCCGCGAGGACGACTTGAAGACCACGGCCTGACCGGTATCGCACTTCGCGACGATCGCGACCCTGAGCTGCGGCTCGCCCGATTCGGCCTCGGCGCGCTCGAACGCGATGCACGGGCACGTGGTGCGCGCGCCGATCGACGCGGTGCTCGCCTGGCCGGCGTGAAAGCCGAGCGCGCCGAGCGCGCCGAGCAGCTTCTCTACGGAGTACGGCGGGGGAAACTGCCTCAGGAACAGATCGGCATCAAAGGGGACACGGTGCAATGCGCAAAGGGTGCCGAGCACCCAGACGAAATCGTCCTTGGGCACGGCACCCTGCGCACCGCCCCCTGCGGTCGGCTGGGTCGCCACGGTTCCCCTTTGCGCAGACAGCCTAGACCACGGCCGGCCTCCTGGCATCCACCATACGGTCTAGACCGCCCGGACTAAATGGGGACAGACCTCATTTTCCTGCGGCCCAGCATTTCTCCTGGGGCGACCCTTCCGGGCACGCGGCGCTCCCGCGGCAAATCCTCCGTTGGTAGCCTTCCTGAGCTCGTCGACCAGGTTCTGATCGAGCGCCTCGTCAAACAGCCGGCGATAGGGCTCCGCACCGGGAAACGCGGGGTGCGGCCGGATCAGGGGATCCGCTCTTCCGTCCGCGTTTGCGCGATAGCTCGACCAGGGGTACTCCCGCGGGTGCCGCACCATACCGGCGCTGACAGGGTTCAGTTCCACGTACCGATAACAGGCGAGCGCATAGCGCTCCGAATCCACCAGGCACGAGCGGAAGCGGCTGTCCCACAGACTGCCCGTGCGCCGGTGGGCGCGGTTGATGTGCTGCGTGTAGCACTGTGCCAGGGACTTCATCATCAGCGCGCTGCCGCTATCGGTTTGCGGCGTCAGCAGAAGGTGCACGTGGTTGGTCATGAGACAGTATGCGTGCACGGTGCATGCGTGCTCGCGGGCGAAGTAGCCGAGCAGGCCGAGGTATAAGGCATAGTCTTCGCCACCGAAAAAGCACGCTTGCCGGTTGTGTCCCCGCTGCCTGATATGCAAGGCGACACCCGGGACCACGAGGCGACCGGTTCTGGGCATGCCCTTGAAACGGCCACACCCGTCGCCCGGTTGACAGCGGGGAAGAAAAATGAGGTCTGTCCCCATTTAAAATGCCGCATGGCCGAGCGCTGGGACAACCCGATGGGCACGGACGGCTTCGAGTTCATCGAGTACGCAGCCCCGGACCCGCAGGTCATGGGGGCGCTTTTCGAGCGCTTGGGGTTCAGGGCCGTCGCCCGCCACAGGCACAAGAACGTGGTGCTGTATCGGCAGGGTGGCGTCAACTTCATCGTCAACGCGGAGCCGGACTCGTTCGCGCAGCGCTTTGCCCGATTGCACGGGCCGAGCATCTGCGCCATCGCGTTTCGCGTGCAGGACGCGAAGAGGGCCTACGAGCGCGCGGTAGATCTCGGCGCCTGGGGTTACGCTGGAACCGCCGGGCCGGGGGAACTCAACATCCCGGCGATCAAGGGCATCGGCGATTCGCTCATCTACCTCATCGACCGCTGGCGCGGCAAGGGCGGAAAGCAAGAAGGCGACATCGGCAACATCGGCTTCTACGACGTCGACTTCGAGCCGCTCCCCGGCGCTGAGCTGAATCCTGCCGGGTACGGCCTCACGGTCATCGACCACCTCACGCACAACGTGCACAAGGGGCGCATGAAGGAGTGGGCCGACTTTTACGAGCGGCTGTTCAACTTCAAGGAGATCCGCTACTTCGACATCGAGGGCCAGGTGACCGGCGTGAAGTCGAAGGCCATGACCAGCCCCTGCGGCAAGATCCGTATCCCGATCAACGAGGAAGGCACCGAAAAAGCGGGCCAGATCCAGGAGTACCTGGACCTGTACCACGGCGAGGGCATCCAGCACGTGGCGCTCGGCTCGACCGACCTGTTCAGGACGGTGGACGCGCTGCGCGCGAACGGCGTGAAGCTCCTCGACACCGTGGACACCTACTACGAGCTCATCGACAAGCGCATTCCGGGCCACGGCGAGAACATCGCCGCGCTGAAGAAGAGGAAGATCCTCGTCGACGGCAAGAAGGGCGCGCTCCTGCTGCAGATCTTCTCCGAGAACCAGCTCGGCCCGATCTTCTTCGAGTTCATCCAGAGGAAGGGTGACGAAGGCTTCGGCGAGGGCAACTTCAAGGCACTGTTCGAATCCATCGAGCTCGACCAGATGCGCCGCGGCGTCCTTAAATAGGGACAGACCTCATTTTCAACATAGCGGAATAATGAGGTCTGTCCCCATTTAATATGCCAGCAGAATATGCGCTATCAGTCCGGGTTCGGTAACACCTTTTCGTCCGAGGCGGAGAAAGGCGCGCTGCCGGTTGGGCAGAATTCGCCGCAGAAGACACCCAGAGGTCTTTATCCCGAGGTGCTCTCGGGCAGCGCGTTCACCGCGCCGCGGCACGAAAATCTTTCCAGCTGGCTTTACCGCCTGCGCCCTTCGGCGATGCACGGCCCATTCAAGCAACTGGGCCAGGGGCTGCTGCGCTCCGGGCCGTTCGACGAGGTGGAAGCCTCGCCGAACCGCCTGCGCTGGGACCCGCTGCCCGTCCCGGCCAAGCCGACCGACTTTATTGACGGACTCTTCACCATCGCCGGCTCGGGCGACGCCGCCGCGCAATCGGGCATCGCGGTGCACGTGTACCGCGCCAACCGCCCGATGAAGAACCGTTATTTCTACAGCGCCGATGGCGAGCTGATGTTCGTGCCGCAACAGGGCGCGATCCTGCTCGCCACCGAACTCGGCCGACTCGAGGTCGCGCCCGGCGAGGTCGCTGTCGTACCCCGCGGCACCAAGTTCCGCCTCGAAGGGAACGGCGCGGTGCGCGGCTACCTGTGCGAGAACTACGGCGCGCCCTTCCGGCTACCCGAGCTCGGCCCCATCGGCTCGCAGGGCCTCGCGCAGAAGCGCGACTTCCTCGCCCCAGTCGCGGCCTACGAAGACAAGGCGGCCAAGTGTCAGATCGTGGCCAAGTTCCATGGCGGGTTGTGGGGCGCTGCGTGCAGCCACTCGCCGCTCGACGTGGTGGCATGGCACGGAAACTACACTCCGTACAAGTACGACCTCGCGCGCTTCATGGCGATCAACACCGTGAGCTTCGACCACCCGGATCCGTCGATCTTCACCGTGCTTACTTCGCCCTCGGGCCAGCCGGGCGTCGCCAACTGCGACTTCGTCATCTTCCCGCCGCGCTGGATGGTCGCCGAGCACACCTTCCGCCCGCCCTGGTTCCACCGCAACGTGATGAGCGAGCTGATGGGGCTGGTGCGCGGCGTGTACGACGCGAAGGCCGAGGGGTTCCTGCCGGGCGGCGTGTCGATCCACAACTGCATGAGCGCGCACGGGCCGGATGTCGCGTCCTACGACAAGGCCTCCAAGGCGGTGCTGAAGCCGCACAAGATCGAGGACACCCTCGCGTTCATGTGGGAGTCGCGCTACGTCTTCCGCCCCACCAAGGCCGCGCTCGCTGCGAAAGAGCTGCAGAAGAACTATGACCGCGTGTGGGACGGCTTTAAATAGGGACAGACCTCATTTTCAACATAGCGGAATAATGAGGTCTGTCCCCATTTATGCAAACGCGTAGGCTGAGGAGCTGGGTCGAGTCGGCGAACGATCCGGCGACCGACTTTCCGATCCAGAACCTGCCGTTCGGCGTGTTCCGGCGAAAGGGCGCGAACGAGGCGCCGCGCGGCGGCGTGGCGATCGGCGACCAGATTTTCGACCTCGCCGCGGTCGGCCTCAGGACTGGGCCAAACCTGAACAAGCTCGCCGCCGCCGGCCGCCCGGTGTGGCGGCAACTGCGCCGCGTGCTGCAGCTCGCGCTTTCCGACAAGTCGAAGGCGAAGCGCTTCTCGAAATACCTCGTGCCGATGAACAAGGCCGAGCTCTTCCTGCCCGTGCAGATCGGCGACTACAGCGACTTCTACGCCGGCATCCACCACGCGCTCGCGGTGGGCAGGATGTTGCGGCCCGACGCGCCGCTGCTACCGAACTACAAGTGGGTGCCGATCGGCTACCACGGCCGCGCCTCTTCAGTAGTAGTTTCGGGCACGCCGATCGTGCGCCCCAACGGCCAGACCAAGGCCCCGGAGGCCGCGGCGCCCTCCTTCGGCCCGTCGCGGCGCCTCGACTACGAGGTCGAGCTCGGCATCGTCATCGGCCCCGGCAACCCGCTCGGCAAGCCCGTCGGCATCCGGCGCGCGCTCGATCACGTGTTCGGCGTGGTGCTGCTGAACGACTGGTCGGCGCGCGACATCCAGGCCTGGGAGTACCAGCCGCTCGGCCCCTTCCTCGCCAAGAGCTTCGCCACCACCGTCTCGCCCTGGATCGTGACCCTGGAAGCGCTCGAGCCCTTCCGCTGCCCGGCCTTCCCGCGCGTAGGCGAAGACCCGCGGCCGCTGCCCCACCTCACGGACGAAGCCGACCAGCAACAAGGCGGCTATGCCATCGGCACCGACATGACCCTGAGCAGCGCGCAGATGCGCGCGAAGAAGCTCGCGCCTGCGCGCCTGTCCAGATGCAGCTTCCGCGACGCCTATTGGACGATCGCGCAGATCGTCGCGCACCAGAGCTCCAACGGCTGCAACCTGCAGCCGGGCGACCTCCTCGGCTCGGGCACCCTCTCGGGCACCGAGCCCGGCAGCGCGGGCTCGATGCTCGAGCTGACCCAGGGCGGCAAGACCCCGCTCCAGCTCCCCGGCGGCGAGACCCGCGCGTTCCTCGCCGACGGCGACGAAGTGATCCAGCGCGGCCGCTGCGAGGCCCAAGGCGCGGTGCCGATCGGCTTCGGCGAGGCAGCGGGGGTGGTGAAGCCGACGCCGAAGGGGTAAATAAATGAGGTCTGTCCCTATTTATCGCGGTCTTGGCCCTTATACATCTCGCCTTTTCTGCCGGATGATTCTCCCGGCAGAAAAGGCGAGACCATAGAGAACCCGATAAGGCAGTGCCTCCGATGAACGCCAGTACCAACGCAACCGCCAACCTGAGAGGCGACTACACCTTAGAGCGGGACCGGTCCACCCGCGCGGCGGACGGGCACGCGCCCGGCTCCGCCCCCGTCTCCGCCCGGCCGAGGGACCTGCCCGCGCTCGATCCGTCCGTGCCGTGAGCGTGCGGCGCTTCCGCTCGGGCGAGCTGCAGCTCGCCTACCGGCTGGTGAACGGCGGCAGGCCGAAGCTGCGCGGCCTTCGCGGCCCGGCCCTGCAGAGGCCAGTCCCCAGGCTCCCCGCCGCCCTGCCGCTCGTCTTCGTGCACGGCATGGCCGCGTTCTCGTACGACTGGGTGCCGGTCGCCTCCGCCCTCGGGCGCGAGGCGGCGTGCCTCGACATGCGCGGCTTCGGCGACTCGGACTGGTCGGGCGACTACTCGGTGCCGGCGATGGCCGGCGACATCGGCGCGCTGCTCGATCACCTCGGCTGGGCGCGCGCCATCGTCGTCGGCCACTCGATGGGCGCGCGCATCGCCTGCTACTACGCCTCGCGCCACCCGCGGCGCGTCGCCGGGCTCGCGCTCGTCGACTACGCGCCCGAGTACGCGGCCGAGGGCCTGCGCCGCGCGGCCGAGCGCCTCGTCGCCGTGCCGGAAGTCTTTGCGTCGGTCGAAGCGGCCATGGCGCACTTCGGCGCGCCGCGTGAAGCGCGCGTGCGCTTCGCCGCGTACCTGCTGAAAGTCGAGGGCGGCTACGCCGTGAAGCGCGACACCTGGTTTCGCGACCAGGCGCGCAAGGTGCTCGCCGGGACCGCGCCGCGGCCGCGCGTGGACATGTGGAAGGCGCTCGCGCGGCTGCGCGCGCCCACGCTCGTCGTGCGCGGCACGCGCTCGGAGCTCTTTGCTCCCGAGTCGGCGGCGAAGATGCAGGCGGCCAATGCGCTCATCCGGGTCGCGGAGGTGCAAGC
>DATHYT010000075.1:0-26771 GCA_035459025.1 Burkholderiales bacterium
CGCGACCGCGCTGCAAAAGCCCTGGAACACGCCGCACTCCACGAAGTCGCCTTCGACGCGCAGGCTGTTGAGCGCGTTCCAGCACAGCACGTGCAGGCGCCAGATCAGGGTGCGCTCGACCGGGTTCGAGACGCTGCCGTCGAACGCCTCCATGAACTTGGCGTCGTCCAGGAAGCTCATGTTGCGGTTGAAGGTGATCAGCATGTCGCCGGCAAACGTCTTGCCGAACACCTCGGTGAGCATCTGCACCGCCTGATTGAACTTCGGCTCGTCTTCCTTCTTCACCCAGAACATCCGCGCCTCCCAGGAATGGAAAAGGCCGGGCGCTTGCGCGGCCCGGCCTTCCCGTAACTCCGCCTGAAATAGGTTACTTGAGGTGCTTGCTGACCAGCTTGGTCATCTCGAACATCGACACCTGCGACTTGCCGCCGAATACGGCCTTCAGCTTGTCGTCGGCATTGATCATGCGGCGGTTCTTCTTGTCCTGCAGCCCATTGCGCTTGATGTAGCCCCAGATCTTCTTGGTCACTTCGGTGCGCGGCATGGCGCTCGAGCCGATGACGGCCGAGAGCGTCGCGCTCGGATTCATCGCCTTCATGAACGCTGCATTCGGCTTGCGCTTCTTGCCCGCCTTCTTCGCCTTCTTTTTCGCCATCGTGTCTCTCCTCTGAACGGAAATCTCGAGATCCGGATATTGCCGCCGCGGTGCGGCGGTGAGCGAAAGATGCCGAATCCAGAGGGGCATGTCAATGACCACGAGGGAGTACGGCGCGATTTTCCCCTGCGCCTGCCGCGCGTCGCGGCGCATGTCGCTCATTGCGGACACGCGCGCGCACTTGACGCGCGCGGCATGGCCCGGCCGTCGCCGCCGAGAGCAGCAACCCGCTGATTTCCGCCTTCATTCTTATAGAATGGCCGCCATGAACATCGCCGACCTGCGCCAGGAATACATGCGCATGGGCCTTGCGGAGGCGCAGGCGCATGCCGATCCCCTGGTGCAGTTCGAGCGCTGGCTCCAGGACGCGCTCGCCGCCGAGCTGCCGCTCGCCAACGCCATGACGCTGGCGACCGTCGCCGCCTCGGGCGCGCCCACGGCGCGCGTCGTGCTGCTGAAGGGCCTGGAACAGGGCGGCTTCGTGTTCTATACGAACTACCGCAGCCGCAAGGGCCGGGAGCTGGCGGGGCAGCCGCTCGCCTGCCTGTCGTTCCTGTGGGCAGAGCTCGAGCGGCAGGTGCGCATCGAGGGCCGCGTCGCGCAGGTGTCGTCGCAGGAGTCCGACGACTACTTTGCCAGCCGGCCGCTCGGCGCCCGCCTGTCGGCATGGGCCGCGGCACAAAGCGAGACCGTGGCCGACCGCCCCACGCTGGAGCGCGCACTGGAGGCGATGCGCGCGAAGTACGGCGATCAGCCGCCGCGCCCTCCGCATTGGGGCGGCTACCGCCTGCTGCCCGAGGCAATCGAGTTCTGGCAGGGACGCGCCGACCGGCTGCACGACCGCTTGCTCTACCGGCGCGGCGCCGGGGGCTGGTCGATTGAGCGACTCGCTCCCTGACCCGGTGCTCGCGTTCCTGCGCGGTGCCGGGCTCGCCGCTGCGGACGAAACGCCCGCGGCGAGCGTGCTGACCGGCGGCGTGTCTTCGGACATCTGGAAGGTCGAGCTGCGTCGCGGGCCGGCGTGCGTGAAGCGAGCGCTGCCGCGCCTGCGCGTGGCGCAGCTCTGGGAGGCGCCGGTCGAGCGCAATCGCTTTGAATGGCGCTGGATGCAGGTGGCGGCGCGCCTAGCGCCGGGGAGCGCGCCGCGTGTGCTGGCGCACGACGCGGCGGGACTGTGTGCCATGGAAGACCTGGGCGGCGAGCGCTTTACGCTCTGGAAGCATGAGCTGCGCGCGGGCCGCGCCGACCCTAGCTTCGCGCGCCAGGTGGGGACGCGGCTCGCGCGCATCCATGCCGCCAGCGCGGGCGATGCGGGCCTCGCGAAAGAGTTCGCGACCGACGAGGGCTTTCACGCCATCCGCCTGGAGCCCTACCTCCTCGCCACCGCGCGCCGCCACCCCGACCTCGCTGCTCGGCTGCGGCATCTCGCCGAGCGCACAGCCGCGACGCGCACCGCGCTGGTGCATGGCGACGTCAGCCCGAAGAACATCCTCGCCGGCCCGCAAGGCCCGGTCTTTCTCGATGCCGAATGCGCGTGGTACGGCGATCCGGCGTTCGACCTCGCTTTCTGCCTGAACCACCTCCTGCTGAAGTGCCTGTGGGTGCCGCAAGCCGCCGAGCGGTTCATGGCGTGCTTCGACGCGCTTGCGGCGGGCTATCTCTCGGTCCACGGCCCCGCCGGGCTGGAAGCGCGCGCAGCGAGCCTGCTGCCCGGGCTGCTTCTTGCGCGCGTCGACGGCAAGTCGCCGGTGGAATACGTGACCGAGGAGGCGCAGAAGGCGCGGGTGCGCTCGGTCGCACGCACGCTGCTCGTCGCCCCGCCCACGACACTCGCCGCAGTGCGCAGCGCATGGCACGGATCGTAGACGTCCGCGCGCGGCGCGTGTGGGACTCGCGCGGCCGCGCCACGGTCGAAGCCGAAGTGGTGCTCAAGGGCGCGCGCGGCCGCGCCATCGCCCCCGCGGGCGCCTCCACCGGGGCGGGCGAAGCGAAGGCGCTGCCGGCCGATGCCGCCGTGCGCAACGTGAACGGCCCGATGCGCGAGGCGCTTCTCGGGGTGGATGCGCGCTTCCAGGAGGCGGTCGACGAGAAGCTGGTCGCGCTCGACGGCACGCCGGACAGATCGCGCTTCGGCGCCAACGCCATCGTCGCGGTGTCGCTCGCCTGCCTGCAGGCGTCGGCGGCGGCGGCGAAGCGGCCGCTGTGGCGCCACCTCGCCGGCGAGCGCCGCGTCGCCATGCCGGTGCCGCAGGTGCAGATCTACGGCGGGGGCGCGCACGCGCACGGCCGCGTCGACATCCAGGACTACCTGGTCATGTGTCCCGGCGCCGGCAGCTTTGCCGAGAGCCTGGAGTGGATTGCCGAGGTGTACCGCGCGGCAGGGGCGCGCCTGGCGAAGAAAGGCGCGCGGCACGGGGTCGCCGACGAAGGCGGCTGGTGGCCTTCCTTCAAGTCCAACGAGGAAGGCCTCGCCGAGCTGGTCGGCGCGATCAGCGACGCCGGCTTCGAGCCCGGTGCGGACGTCGCCATCGCGCTCGACGTGGCGGCGACGCAGTTCCACCGCGGCGGGCGCTACCACCTCGCGCTCGAGAACCGTTCGCTCAGCGCCGAGCAGCTGCACGCCATGCTCATGCGCTGGCTCGATGCCTATCCGATCGTCTCGATCGAGGACCCGTTCGCCGAGGACGACCACGATGCGATGCGCGCCTTCACGCGCGCGGCAGGCGCGCGCGTGCAGATCGTCGGCGACGACCTGTTCGTGACGCGCGCGGCGAAGCTCGATCCCGAGCTCGCCAACGCCGTGCTGCTCAAGCCCAACCAGGTCGGCACCGTCACCGAAACGCTCGCCTGCTGGACCGGCGCAAAGGACAAGGGCATGCGCGGCATCGTGTCGGCGCGCTCGGGCGAGACCGAGGACGTCTCGATCGTGCACCTGGCGGTGGGCTGGGGCGTACCCCAGCTCAAGGTGGGCAGCTTCGCGCGCTCCGAGCGCATGGCGAAGTGGAACGAGGGCCTGCGCATCGAGGAGGACCTCGGCAACAAGGCCCTCCTCTACCCGGCGCGCAAGCTCTTTAAATAGGGACAGACCTCATTTTCCCGGCGGCGACGCAAGCGCTACCGCGCCGCCGTTGCCTTTCAAAACGATCTCGGCTTTTCTGGCTGGAAGATTCACCCAGCCAGAAAAGCCGAGACCATAGAGAACCGAACGCAGGCTTCAGCGCCTTCGAGACGCCGGCCAAGAGAAAATGAGGTCTGTCCCCATTTAAAGCGCCCGCAGGCCGTCGGCGTCCAGGCGATAGCGCCGGTCGCAGGTCGCTGCGGCGGCTTCGGAGTGCGTGACGAGGATGCCGGCGGCGCCGTGCTGCTTGACCTGCCCGCGCAGCACTTCCAGCACCTGGCGCGCGTTGTCCGGGTCGAGGTTGCCGGTGGGCTCGTCGGCCAGCACCAGCTTTGGCTCGCCCACCAGCGCGCGCGCGATGGCGATGCGCTGCAGCTCGCCGCCCGAGAGCTCGCGCGGCATCGCGGCTTCGCGCCCGCCCAGGCCCACCGCGCCGATCAGCGTGCGCGCGCGACGCCGGATCTCCGCTGGGTCGAGGCCGCGCAGCACCAGCGGCAGGCCGACGTTCTGCTCCGCGGTGAGGTAGGGCAGCAGGTGGAACGCCTGGAACACGAAGCCGAAGTGCTCGCGCCGCAGCTGCGTGGCCGCGTCGTCGGAGAGCGCCGCGATCTCGAACCCGTCGTACGCGATCGAGCCCGAGTCGACCGGCTCGAGGCCGGCGATGACGTTGAGCAGCGTGGACTTGCCGATGCCCGACTCGCCGAGCACCGCGACCTGCTCGCCGGGGGCGACTTCCATGGACACGGCCTTCAGCACCGTGCGCCCGCCGAACCGTTTGCTGACGCCCGAGAGCCTGAGCATGGCGCAAGTCTAGCCGCTCGCCGGACTGTAGACACGACTCGACGGACTCTGCCAGACTCGACCGGAGAGACGCATCGATAAATCCGCGTGCCGCCCAGCTCCCTTGCCCTCTTCTGCGCGCGCCGGCCGGGAGGCATCTTGACGGCCTGGCTCGCGGCGCTGCTGGCGTGCGCCGGGCTGATCGCCGCCTACGCCGGCAGCGCCATCACCACCACGGTGGAGCGCCTGGACGATTCGGAGTCCGTGCGCGCGGACACGCTGCTGCGCGAGCGCGCACTCGGCGGCACCCCGCAGCTGCCCAACGAGACGCTGATCGTCCGTTCCGCGGCTCTGTCCGTCGACGACGCGGCGTACCGCGCGCACGTGGAGGCGATAGCCGCACAGCTCCTCGGTCTCGGTCCCGAGGTCGTGTCCTGGGGCGCCAGCTACTACCTGTCCGGCGACGAAGCGCTTGTATCGGCGGACCGCCGCTCCACTCTCATCCCGCTCGTGCTGCGTCGGCCGCGCGAGGACATCGCGCGCGTGCGCGAGGCGGCACGCGCCGCAAGCACCGACGGCCGCTTTGAACTGTATTCGGTGGGCCGCGCCAGCATCGGCGCGGACTACGCGGCGCTGGCGCGCGACGACCTCAAGGCCGAAGTCCGGATCGGCCTGCCGGCCGCGATCGCCGTGCTGCTCGTCGTCTTCGGCTCCGTGATCGCCGCGCTCCTGCCCGTGCTGGTCGCGCTCGCCGCCATCGGCGTCGCGCTGGCCGCGACCGCGCTCATCGGCCAGCTGTCGCCGGTGTACTTCCTCGCCACCAACATGATCGTCATGATGGGGCTGGCGCTCGGTATCGACTACTCCCTGTTCATCCTCTCGCGCTATCGCGAGGAGCGCCGCGCCGGCCGCGACAAGCTCGATGCCATCGACGCGGCCGGGCGTAGCGCCGCGCGCGCCGTGCTCTATAGCGGCGCCACCGTCGTGCTCGCGCTCGCCGGCCTGCTGCTCGTACCGACCAACGTGTTCCGGAGCCTGGGCACCGGCGCAATCCTGGTGACGGCGACGGCGGTGCTGGCTTCCTTCACCCTGCTGCCGGCGATGATCGGGCTGCTCGGCGACCGGCTCGAGGCGCTGCGGGTGCCGCTGCCGCGGATGCCGGGCGCCGCCCGAAGGCGCGGCTTCTGGGACGGCGTGACGGCGACGGTCATGCGCTGGCCGCTGGCGAGTTTCGCCGTCGCCGCCGCGCTGCTCCTCGCCGCCGCCGCGCCGACGCTGCGCATGAACGCCGGCTTCGCCGGCGTCGAGACCCTCCCCGAGCGCCTCGAATCGCGCCAGGGCTTCCGCATCCTGCAGCGCGACTTCCACTACGGCGTACTCTCCGTGACGCGCATCGTGGTCGACGGCGATCTCGGCGCGCCCGCCACGCGGGCGGCGCTCGGCGCGCTGCGCGCGGCGCTGGCGGCGGACGCGAAGTTCCTCGCGGCCGGATCGACCCTGCGCGCGGACGCGGCGGGCCGCACCGCGGTACTGGCGGTGCCGATGGCCGGCGACGCCGAGGACGGCGCGGTGCAGGAGGCGGTGCGCCGGCTGCGCCAGGACACCATTCCGCGCCTCTTCGCCGACGCGCCGGCACGCGTGCTGGTCGCCGGTAACGCCGCCGGCTACATCGACTTCTTTGCCCTCACCGCCGACTACACGCCGCGGGTGTTCGCCTTCGTCCTCGGCACCAGCTTCCTCCTGCTGCTCGCCGTGTTCCGCTCGATCGCCGTGCCGCTGGTGGCGATCGCCCTCAACCTGCTTTCGGTCGGCGCCGCCTATGGCCTGATGGTGGCGGTGTTCCAGCTCGGCATCGGCGCCGACCTGCTCGGCTTCCGACCGGCCGAGGCCATCGAGGCGTGGATTCCGCTCTTTTTGTTCGCTGTGCTGTTCGGCCTGTCGATGGACTACCACGTGTTCCTGCTCTCCCGCATCCGCGAGCGCTTCGAGCAAACGCGCCGCAACGACGACGCGGTAGCCTTCGGGCTGCAGCGCTCGGCGGGGATCATCACCGGCGCGGCGCTGATCATGGTGGCGATCTTCGCCGGCTTCGCCAGCGGCGAGCTGGTCATGTTCCAGCAGGCCGGTTTCGGCCTGGCGGTGGCGGTGCTCCTTGACGCCACCCTGGTCCGGGCGGTGCTCGTTCCCTCGGCCATGAGCCTGCTGGGCGAGCGCAACTGGGCCCTGCCGCGCTGGCTCGAGTGGCTGCCCCGGCTCTAGCCTAGACATCGCTCGCCGCGCCTTGCTAGACTGGACGCGCACATAAATCGGAGGAGATTCCCCGTGCATACCCCTATCCGGATGTTGGCCGCAGGTCTGGCCGCCGCTTCGCTCGCGTTTGCGCCCCTTGCGTCCGCGCAGCAGAAGATCAAGATCGGCTTCATCACCACGCTGTCAGGTCCCGCCGGCGTCATCGGCAAGCACATGAAGGACTCGGTCGAGCTGGCGCTCGATCACCTCGGCAACAAGATGGGCGGCGTGCCCGTCGAGGTGGTCTTCGGCGACGACCAGTTCAAGCCCGACGTCGGCGTGCAGGTCGCCGAGGAGATGCTGAAGAAGCACCAGGTCGACATCATGTCCGGCATCATCTGGTCGCACGTGATGATGGCCGTCGTGCCGGTGGTGACCGACTCGGGCAAGGTGATGGTCGGCACCAACGCGGGCGCGAGCCCGCTCGCCGGCAAGGCCTGCCACCCGCAGTTCTTCTCCACCTCCTGGAACAACGACCAGTCGCCCGAGGCGATGGGCAAGTTCATGCAGGAGCAGGGCATCAACGACGTGTACATCCTCGCGCCCAACTACCAGGCCGGCAAGGACATGGTGGCCGGCTTCAAGCGCTACTACAAGGGGCGCATCGCCGAGGAGATCTACACCAAGCCGGGCCAGCAAGATTACCAGGCCGAGATCACGCAGCTGCGCGCCAAGAGCCCGAAAGCGACTTTCGTGTTCTACCCGGGTGGCATGGGGATCCAGTTCGTGAAGCAGTACGTGCAGGCAGGGCTGCGCGACCGGATCCCCCTGTACTCGGTGTTCACGGTGGACGAGACCACGCTGCCGGCGCTCAAGGAGGCTGCGCTCGGCCAGTATGAGGCGCGCTTCTGGAGCCCGGACATGAACGTGCCGGCGAGCAAGCGCTTCGTCGCCGACTTCGAGAAGAAGTACGGCTACACGCCCTCGTTCTACGGCGCGCAGAGCTACGACGGCATGATGCTGATCGACTCCGCGGTGCGCCTGAACAAGGGCAGCCTCGCCGACACCAAGGCGGTGGTCGCGGCGATGCGCAAGGCCGAGTACGACTCGGTCCGCGGGCCGTTCAAGTGGAACGTCAATCAGATGCCGATCCAGGACTTCTTCCTGCTGCGCGCCGAGAAGGGCAAGGACGGCGCCGTCGAGATGAAGATCCAGAAGAAGGTGTTTGACGACCACAAGGACGCCTACTACCAGGACTGCAAGATGGCGTGGTGAGCCCACGGGCTCCACAAGCCTGAAGGGCGCGGCGCCACCGCGCCCTTTTTTGTGCTCAATCCGCGATGAACCTGATCCTGGTCTTCGAGCAGCTGCTGAACGGCGTGCAGTTCGGCGTCATGCTGTTCCTGATGGCCGCGGGGCTGACGCTGGTGTTCGGCATCATGAACCTCGTCAACCTCGCGCACGGCTCGCTCTACATGGTCGGCGCCTACCTGATGGTGGCGGCCACGCAATGGACCGGCAACTACCTCGCCGGCGTCGCGCTCGGGCTCCTCGGCACGCTGGTCGTCGGCATGCTGGTGGAAGTGATCGCGCTCAGGACGCTCTACGAGCGCGACCACCTCGACCAGGTGCTGGCGACCTTCGGGCTGATCCTGTTCTTCAACGAGCTGGTCGCCATCATCTGGGGCCGCACCGCGCTGTACACCTCGCTGCCCTCGTGGCTGCAGGGCCACATCGAGATCATCCCCGGCTCGATCTATCCGCTGTACCGCGCGGTGGTGATCGGCGTCGGCCTTCTTGTCGGCGCCATCCTCTGGTACGTCGTGGCGCGCACCCGCCTCGGCATGCTGATCCGCGCCGGGGCTTCCAACCGCACCATGGTGGCCGCGCTCGGCGTCAACATCCGGCTCCTTTACACCGTGGTATTCGGTTTCGGCGCCGCGCTCGCCGGGCTGGCCGGCCTGATGGCCGGGCCGATCTACGCCGTGCAGCCCGGCATGGGCGAGCTGATCCTGATCCAGGTGTTCGTGGTCATCGTCATCGGCGGCATCGGCTCGATCCGCGGCGCGCTGGTCGGCGCGCTGGTGGTCGGCGTGGTCGACACGCTCGGGCGCGCCTTCCTCAAGCCCCTGCTCGGGCACTTCATCTCGCCGCCCGCCGCCGAGGCCGCGGGCCCGGCGCTCGCCTCGATGCTCATCTACCTGCTGATGGCGATCGTCCTCGCAATGCGTCCCGAGGGCCTGTTCCCGGCGAAGAGCGGATGAGCGCGCGCGCCCTCGTCCTCGCCGCCCTCGTGGCGCTGCTCGCCGCGGTGCCGCTCATCGCAACGCTCGGCGGCCAGCCCTACTACATCGACCTCATCCGCCGCGTCATGGTGTTCGCGATCGCCGCGGCGAGCCTCAACCTGATCCTCGGCTACGGCGGCCTGGTGTCCTTCGGCCATGCCGCGTACCTCGGGGTCGGCGGCTACGCGGTCGGCATCTTCGCCTTCTACGGCATCCACAACGGCTGGCTGCAGTGGGCGGTGGCGATCGCGGCGTCCGCGCTGGTGGCGCTGGTGATCGGCGCCATCTCGGTGCGCACGCGGGGCATCTACTTCATCATGATCACCCTCGCCTTCACGCAGATGCTGTATTACCTCGGCGTGTCGGTCGAGGAGTACGGCGGCGACGACGGCATGCGCCTCAAGGTGAAGAGCCAGTTCTCCGGCCTGGTCGACCTCGACGACCCGGTCGCCTTCTACTACGTGGTGCTCGCGCTGCTGCTCGGCGTCATCGCTCTGGTGCACCGGCTCGTGAACTCGCGCTTCGGCATGGTGCTGCGCGCGGCCAAGTCGAACGAGGCGCGCTCGCGCGCGCTCGGCTTCTCGCCCTACGCCTACCAGCTCGTGGCCTTCGTCATCTCTGGCGCGATCTGCGGGCTGGCCGGGGCGCTGCTCGCCAACCACACCGCCTACATCGCGCCGGCGTTCATGGAATGGACGCGCTCGGGCGAGATCATGTTCATGGTGATCCTCGGCGGCATGGGCACCACGCCGGGGCCGGCGCTCGGCGCCTTTGCGCTGCTACTCATCGAGGACCTGCTCGCCGGCTGGACGCAGCACTGGCAGGTGATCCTCGGGCCGCTGCTGGTGCTCTCGGTGCTGTTCTTCCGGCGCGGGCTCGCCGGGCTGCTGCCGCGAGGCGGCCGCGATGGCTGAGGCGATCCTCGAGGTGCGCGGGCTGCGCAAGGCGTTCGGCGCGCTCGCGGCCACCGACGGCGTCGACCTCGACCTGCGCGAGGGCGAGACGCACGCCATCATCGGCCCGAACGGCGCGGGCAAGACCACGCTCATCGGCCAGCTCGCGGGCGACCTGCGGCCCGACGCCGGCAGCATCCGCTTCGCGGGCGCCGACGTGACGCGGCTCACCGCGCCGCAACGCGCGCAGCGCGGCTTTGCGCGCTCGTTCCAGATCACCAGCATCTACCGCGACTTCACCGCGCTCGATAACGTCGCGCTCGCGGTGCAGGCGCATGCCGGGCACAGCTTCCACTTCTGGCGCCCCGCGCGCGCGGAGCGCGCGTTGCGCGAGCCGGCACGCGCGGTGCTCGAAGAGGTGGGGCTCGGCGCGCGCGCCGACGTGCTCGCCGCCAACCTCGCGCACGGCGAGCAGCGCCAGCTCGAGGTGGCGATGGCGCTCGCCACGGGCCCGCGGCTGCTGCTGCTCGACGAGCCGGTGGCCGGGATGGGGCTGGAGGAGTCGCAGCGCATGGTGCAGTTCCTCTCCAGCCTCAAGGGCAAGCGCAGCATCATCCTCGTCGAGCACGACATGGACGCCGTGTTCGTGCTCGCCGACCGCATTTCGGTGCTGGTGTACGGCCGCATCATCGCGAGCGGCGCGCCGGCCGAAGTGCGCGCCAACCCCGAAGTGCGCCGCGCCTACCTCGGGGAAGAAGCCTGATGCGAGTGAAGTCCTCATGCTGAAGGTCGAGGACCTCGAGACCGCCTACGGCCAGCAGCAGGTGCTGTTCGGCGTGTCGCTGGAGGTCGCCGCCGGCGAGGTGGTCACGCTGCTCGGGCGCAACGGCATGGGCAAGACCACCACGGTGCTTTCGCTCATGGGCGTGGTGCGCCCCAAGGGCGGGCGCGTCACCATGCAGGGCAGGACGATCTCCGGCCTGGCCTCCTACCGCGTGGCCAAGGCCGGCCTGGGCCTGGTGCCCGAGGGGCGGCAGGTGTTTCCCAATCTCACGGTGCGCGAAAACCTCGTGGCCACCGCCGCGAATCGCGGCGGCGCGGGAGCGGCGTGGACGCTGGAACGCGTCTTCGGCCTGTTTCCCGGCCTGCAGGAACGCCGCCGCCACTACGGCAACCAGCTCTCCGGCGGCGAGCAGCAGATGCTGGCCATCGGGCGCGCGCTGATGACCAACCCGAAGCTGCTCATTCTCGACGAAGCCACCGAGGGCCTGGCGCCGCTGGTGCGCGCCGACATCTACCTTTCGATCGAGCGGCTGAAAGCCGAAGGCCTGTCGATCCTCGTCATCGACAAGGACGTGCGCGCGCTGACGCGCATCGCCGACCGGCACTACGTGCTGGAGAAGGGCCGCGTGGTCTGGACCGGCAGCTCGGCCGAGCTGGGCGAGAATCGCGACGTGCAGCACCGCTACCTGGGGGTCTAGCGATGATCAGCCGGGAACAGAACGAGCTCATGACCCGCGTCGGCCCGGGCACGCCCGCCGGAAACCTGCTGCGCAACTACTGGCAGCCGGTGGCGCTGACCGACGAGCTCGCCGGCGAGCGGCCGGTGAAGGCCGTGCGCCTGCTCGGCGAGGAGCTGGTGCTCTTCAAGGCCGGCGGCTATCGGCTGATGCAGCGCCATTGCCCGCACCGCGGCGCCGACCTCGCCTACGGCCGAATCGAAGCCGACGGCCTGCGCTGCGCCTTCCACGGCTGGAAGTTCGATGCGACCGG
The DNA here is from genome assembly GCA_035459025.1 of Burkholderiales bacterium. GTDB lineage: Bacteria > Pseudomonadota > Gammaproteobacteria > Burkholderiales > SG8-39 > JAABQT01. Next base: position 11,734 of record DATHYT010000075.1, read on the forward strand.
GCGCTGCGTGGACACGCCCGCCGAGCCCGCGGGCAGCCGCATGTGCGAGCAGATCCGTCCCGTGTCGTATCCAGTAGTGGAGAGAAGCGGCATGCTCTTCGCCTACCTCGGCGCAGGCGAGCCGCCCGCGTTTGCGCACTTCGACTGCTTCACCGCGCCCGACACGCACACCTTCGCCTTCAAGGGCTACTGGGACTGCAACTGGCTGCAGGCGCTCGAAGTCGGCATCGACCCCGCGCACGCCTCGTTCCTGCACCGCTACTTCGAGGACGAGGACACCGCGACGAGCTACGGCAAGCAGTTCCGCGGCAAGCCGTCCGACGCCGATCTGCCGATTTCCAAGGTGCTGCGCGAGTACGACCGGCCCGAAATCACGGTCGCGCGCACCGATTACGGCATTCGCCTCGTGACGCTGCGCAGGATCGACGAGCAGAAGACCCACGGCCGCGCCACGCACCTCGTCTTCCCGCAGGCCTTCGTCATCCCGATGAACGCCGAGATGACGATCTCGCAGTGGCACGTGCCGGTGGACGACACCGGCTGCTACTGGTACGCGATCTTCACCAGCTTCACCTCGCCCGTGGACAAAAAGACCATGCGCGAGCAGCGGCTGAAGACCTATCCGGCGCCCGACTACAAGCCGGTGTTCAATCGCGACAACGGTTGGGGCTTCAATGCCGAAGAGCAGCGCAAGCAGACCTACACCGGCATGGGCTTCGACATCAACGTCCACGACCAGTGGGCCTGCGAGTCGCCCGGGCGCCTCGCCGATCGCACGAAGGAGAACCTCGGCACGACGGACAAGGGCATCGTGCTCTACCGGCGACTCCTGGTCGACGCGATCCAGAAGGCGGCGAAGGGCGAGCGCACGCTGATGAGGCCCGATGCGGCGCAGGCCGCCGCGCTCACCGGACCGCCCGCGGTGGACGGCGTCGGGCCGACCGGGCGCTGGGACGAGTACTGCCGTGAAGCCGACGCTGCTCGGCGCAACCGCGCGCCGTGGTCGGCGAAGGCGGCGTGAACGACCTGCTGAAGGCGGCCGCCGGGCTGGAGGCGGTACGCTTCGCGTTCGCCGACCAGCACGGCTTGCTGCGCAGCCGGACGTTCGCCGCCGCCGAGCTCGCGGCAGTATTGAAGAGCGGCGTCGGCTTCCCGAGCTCGCTGCTCGCCAAGGACACCTCCAACAAGACCGTGTTCCCGGTGTTCACTGCGGGAGCGGGCTTCGGCATGCCCGAGCTCGAAGGCGCGGCCGACGCGGTGATGGTTCCGGATGCGCAGACGTTTCGCGTGCTGCCCTGGGTGCCGAAGACCGGCTGGGTGCTCTGCGACTTGAAGTTTCCGAACGGCAGGCCGGTGCCGTTCGATACGCGCGGGCTGCTGAAGAAGGCGCTCGCGAGCCTTGCCGACGCGGGCTACGGCTACCGCGCCGGCCTGGAGATCGAGTTCCACATCTTCCGCCTCGTCGATCCGCGCCTGCGCCCCGAGGACGCCGGCCAGCCCGGCTCGCCGCCCGAGGTGGCGCTGCTGACCTCCGGCTACCAGCTGCTTTCGGAAACGCGCCACGACCAGCTCGAGCCCGCGCTGGATGCGCTGCGCGCCGGGCTCGAAGGCCTCGAGCTGCCGCTGCGCAGCTTCGAGTGCGAGTTCGGCCCGAGCCAGGCCGAGGTCACGCTCGGCGTGCAGGACGGGCTTGCCGCGGCCGATGCGATGGTGCTCTTTCGCAGCGCCGCGAAACAGATCCTGCGGCGGCATGGCTACCACGCCACCTTCATGTGCCGGCCGCGGCTGCCGAACGTGATGTCCTCGGGCTGGCACCTGCACCAGTCGCTCACCGATCGCTCGGGGGCGAACGCGTTCACGGCGGAGAAGGACTTCCTTTCCGCGACGGGCAAAGGGTTTCTCGCCGGACTGCTCGAGCATGCTGCGGCGTCGGCGGCCTTCGCCACCCCCACGCTGAACGGCTACAAGCGCTACCGGCCCTACTCCCTCGCGCCTGAGCGGGTGGTGTGGGGCCGCGACAACCGCGGCGCGATGCTGCGGGTGCTGGGCGGCCCCGGCGATCCCGCGACGCGCATCGAGAACCGCATCGGCGAGCCGGCGGCGAATCCGTACCTGTACTTTGCTTCTCAGATCGTGTGCGGCATGGACGGCGTGCAGCGCAAGCTCGATCCCGGCGCGCCCGAGCATACGCCGTACGAGTCGAAGGCTGCGCTGCTGCCGCGCTCGCTGGAGGAGGCTTTAGCGGCGCTGAAGGCCGATGGCGTGCTCGAGGAGAGCTTCGGCGCCGGGTTCGTGGACTACTACTGCCGCATCAAGCAGGCCGAGATCGCGCGCTTCAACGCCGAGGTCTCGGACTGGGAGCAACGGGAGTACTTCGACCTGTTCTAAATGGGGACAGACCTCATTTAGCCGGTTGTCTAAATGAGGTCTGTCCCCATTTACGGCTACCGCCGTATCGGCGTCGCGTCCTGCGAGCCCTTCTCGTACACCTCGACCCCCTCCGGAATCGCCACCCACGGCCGCGCCGAGCGCGACCAGATGTGCCGGCCGATCGTGAAGCTGTCCGGATCGTCCATCGTCCCCGCCGCGATGGCGCGCAAGCCGGGGCGCAGCTCGGTGGTGTGGGTGATCGGCGTACCGCACACGGGACAGAACTCGGTGCGCAGCCAGCGCCCGGTCTCGTCCGAGCGGTGCTCGTACCGAGACAGCTTGCCCTGCAGGAACTCTACATCTTCGTCCCTGAAGTACGCGTTGAAGGAAAACGCGCTCCCCGAGCGCTTCTGGCACCAGGTGCAGTGGCACACCAGCCCCACCTGCGGCGCGGCCTTCATCCGGTAGCGCACCGCGCCGCACACGCACCCGCCGTCTCTCGATCTCGCCATGGGAACCTCCGGTGGTCGCTCCTCATTGTGCAACAACATTAACCCTTTCCGGATTCGCGTACGTTCAATAGCACGTACCCAACCCGAAAGGAGCCCCACCGTGAAATCCTTCCGCCTCCAGGCCGCCGTCGCGGCGGCCTTCTGCTCGGCGCTCACCGCCCACGCGGCGGTCACCGAGCGACCGAGCACCCTCGCCGACCAGCAGTCGGTCGCCGTGACGATTTATAACGAGAACCTGGCGCTGATCAAGGACGTGCGCAAGATCGCGCTCGATAGCGGCCCCAACCGCCTCGCGCTCAGAGAAGTCAGCGCGCAGATGCGCCCTGAAACGGCGCTGCTGCGCAGCCTGTCGCACGCCGGCGCGCTGCGCCTCATCGAGCAGAACTTCGACTTCGACCTGCTCACGCCGGCGAAGCTGCTGGAGAAGTACGTCGGGCGCGACGTGCGCATCGTGCGCGTGCACCCGCAGACCGGCGCCGAATCGATCGAAACCGCCACGGTTCTGGCCGCCAACCAGGGTGTGGTGCTGAAAATCGGCGATCGCATCGAGACCGGCCTCCCGGGACGCATCGTCTACGACGGCGTGCCGGCGAACCTGCGCGACAAGCCGACGCTCGTAAGCGAGCTCGCCAGCACCCGCGCCGGCAGCCAGACGGTGGAGCTGTCCTACCTCTCGGGCGGCCTCGCCTGGAAGGCGGACTACGTCGCCGAGCTGAACGCGAAGGACGACGCCCTGGACCTCAACGGCTGGGTCACGCTCACCAACCGCAGCGGTACCTCCTACCCCGAGGCGCGCCTGCAACTCGTCGCCGGCGATGTGAACCGCGTGCGCGACGAGTTGGTCATGGCAGCCAAGGTTGGGCGCATGCGCGCCGACGAAGCGCGCGCCCCGGCGAGCATGGCGCAGGAGACCCTGTTCGAGTACCACCTGTACACGCTGCAGCGGCCGACCACGATCCAGAACAACCAGACCAAGCAGGTGGCGCTGCTCAGCGGCACGAGCGTGCCGGTGCAAAAGGAGCTGGTGCTGCAAGGCAACGACTACTACTACCGCTCGAGCGTCGGCCACCTCGGCCAGAAGATGAAGGTCGGGGTCTTCGTGCAGTTCGAGAACCGCGAGGCCTCGCGCCTCGGCCTACCGATGCCCAAGGGCGTGGTGCGCGTGTACAAGAAGGACTCCGCCGGCAATGCCCAGTTCGTGGGCGAGGACCGCATCGACCACACGCCGAAAAACGAGACCGTGCGCCTGAAGCTGGGCGAGGCGTTCGACGTCACGGCCGACAAGAAGCAGACCGACTTCAAGCGCCGCGACACCTACAGCCCCTGGAGCTACGTGCACGAGAGCGCCTACGAGATCGTGCTGAAGAACGCCAAGAGCGAGGCGGTCACCGTCGTGGTGCGCGAGCCGGTGCCGGGGGACTGGAAGATGCTCGAGGAGACCCAGCGACACAAGAAGGCCGCTGCGGGGACCGCAGAGTGGAATATTCGCGTCCCCGCCGAGGGCAGCACCACCCTGCGCTACCGGGTGCTGGTACGCTACTGACCTATGAAAGACCTCACCCCCACCGGCAAGCTGCGCGTAGGCGTCAATCTCAGCAACTTCCTCCTCGTGCAGAGCAATCCCGACGGCACGATCCGCGGCATCGTCCCCGACCTGGCGCAGGAGCTCGCAAAGCGGCTCGGCGTCGCGGCCGAGCTGCGCAAGTACGAGAAGGTCGGCGACGTCGCCGACGGGGCGAAGAAGGGCGAGTGGGACGTCGCCTTCATCGGCGCCGAGCCGCAGCGCGCCGCCGAGATCGACTTCACCGCCCCCTACGTCGAGATCGAGGCCACCTACCTCGTGCCCGCGGGCTCGCCCATCCGGACGCTCGCCGACGTGGACCGCAAGGGCGTGCGCATCGCGGTCGCCGAGCGCAGCGCCTACCACCTCTGGCTCGAGCGCAACATCAAGCACGCCACGCTGGTGACCGCCGCGGGGATCGAGGCGTCCTACCAGGTGTTCGTCAAGGACAAGCTCGAGGTGCTCGCGGGCCTGAAGCCGCGGCTGATGGAGGACGTGGCCAAGCTCCCCGGCGCGACGATCCTCGAGGGCCGCTTCACCGCCGTGCAGCAGGCGATCGGCACGCCCAAGGGCCGGCCCGAGGGCGCGGCCTACCTGCGCAAGTTCGCCGAGGACATCAAGTCCTCCGGGCTGGTGGCGCAGCTCATCGGGCGCCACAAGATCCGCGGCCTGTCGGTGGCGGCGCCGGGCTAGCCTCGGCATGAGCGGCCTCCGGCTCACGCGCGAGACCATCCTCGACGGCACGCTGCACGCCTCGGTGCGCGCCCTGCTCGGGCCGAACACGCGCTTTGCCACCGACGCCGAGAGAAGCGCGCAGGTACAGGCGATCCTCGCCCGGGCGCCACGCCCGGGGCGCATCTGGGTGTTCGCGTTCGGCTCGCTGATGTGGAATCCGGCGTTCCATTTCGTCGAGCGCCGCACGGCGCGCATCCACGGCTTTCATCGCCAGTTCTGCCTGTGGTCGCGCGCCGGCCGCGGCAGCCCCGAGCGCCCCGGGCTGATGCTGTCGCTGGAATCGGGCGGCAGCTGCACCGGGGTCGCCTACCGCCTGGAGCGGCGCGCGGCGGCGACCGAGCTCGACGTCATCTGGCGGCGCGAGATGTTCACCATGTCCTACCGCCCCGTGTGGACCCTGGCGCGCACGCCCAAGGGCCCCGAGCCGGCGATCGCCTTCGCCGCCAACCGCGCGCACGAGCGCTACGTGCCGGGGCTCGAGGACGAGGTCATCGCGCGTTACCTCGCCACCGGCGCCGGCCCCATGGGCCGCTGCTGCGACTACCTGTTCGACACCGTGGCGCACCTGCGCCAGCTCGGCATCCGCGACCGCCGGCTGGAAGGGCTCGAGGCCCGGGTGCGCGCGCACAGCGCGACGGCCTAGCGTGGCGAAGCTCGTCTACCGCTTCAGCTTCCCCGACGGCCGCACCGAGTCGCTGGACGCGGGCGCCGGCGCGCCGCAGGACGCACTGCCGCACTGGACCGAGCTCGGCTTCCATCAGTGCGCCAACTGCCCGCTGTCGAGCGCCGACACGAAGCGCTGCCCGATGGCGGTGCGCCTGGTGCCGCTGGTGGCGCTGTTCGAGAAGGTGCGCTCGTACGACGACGTAGCGGCGCAGGTGGAATCCGATGAGCGCACGGTCAGCAAGCGCACCAGCGTGCAGAAAGTGTTGCGCTCCCTGATGGGCCTGCTCTCGGCGAGCAGCGACTGCCCGCACATCGAGTTCCTGAAGCCGATGGCGCATTACCACCTGCCGTTCTCGAGCCGCGAGGAGACCGTCTACCGCGTCGTCTCGACCTACCTGCTCGCGCAGCATTTCCTGCGCCACCAGGGCAAGCCCGCCGACGCGGGGCTGGAGGGGCTGAAGGCGCACTACCGCGCGCTGCAGCAGGTCAACCAGGGCATGGCGGCGCGGCTGGGCGCGATCCGCGACGAGCAGGGCGACAGCAGCGTCAACGCGCTGGTGCTGCTCGACCTGTTCGCGCATTCGCTGCCGGATTCCATCGACGCCGACCTCGAGGAGCTGATGCCGGCGTTTCAGGAATTCCTCAAGATCGACTACGATCGTGCCGACAATGGCTGAAGCGGACGCCGTTACCCTCACCAAGTCGCTGCTCGGCTACGACACCGTCAATCCGCCCGGGCGCGAAGCCGATTGTGCGCGCCACGCCGCACGGCTGCTGGCGGACTGGGGCTACGACGTCAAGACCCACGATTTCGAGCCGGGCCGCACCAGCGTGGTCGCGCGCGCGGGCGGCAATGGCGGCAGGGCGCCGCTGTGCCTCACCGGGCACCTCGACGTGGTGCCGCTCGGCACGCGCGCCTGGTCGCGCGATCCGTTCAAGGGCGAAACCGACGGCGACAAGCTCTACGGGCGCGGCACCTCCGACATGAAGTCGGGCGTGGCGGCGATCATGCTCGCGGCGAAGCGCTTCGCGAAGAAGCTCCAGGGCACGCCGGGCGTGGTGCTGGTGCTCACCGCCTCGGAGGAAAACGGCTGCATCGGCTCGCGCCACCTCGCCGCGCTGCCCAAGCTGATGGGCAAGGCGGGCGCCCTGGTGGTCGGCGAGCCCACGTCGAACCATCCGTACGTCGGTCACAAGGGCTCGCTCAAGTTCCATGCCGATTTCCGCGGCGTCTCGGCGCACGGCTCGATGCCCGAGCTCGGCGTGAACGCGATCTACAAGGCGGCGCGCGCGGTGAGCGGGCTCGCGGCGTTCGATTTTCGCCAGCCGCCGCATGCGGTGATGGGCGCGGCGACGTTGAGCGTCGGCACCTTCGAGGGCGGCTCGGGCGTCAACCTGGTGCCGGATGCCGCGCGCATCGGCGTCGATGTGCGCACGCTGCCCGGCATGGACCACGCCGCGCTGCTCGCGCGCCTGCGCGCCGCGATGGGCGAGGACGTGGCGATCGACACCTTCTCGGACCTGCCCGCGGTGTGGACCGCGCCGGAGGCCGAGTGGATGCAGCGCGTGTTCGAGATCTGCACGCCGTTCCTCGGCAAGCCGCCGGAGGTGCGCACCGCGACCTACATGACGGACGCCGCGAACCTGCGCAAGGTCTACGGCGACGTGCCCACCGTCGTGCTCGGGCCGGGCGAGCCGCAGATGGCGCACCAGACCGACGAGTACTGCAGCATGGAGCGCATCCGCCAGTCGGTGGAGATCTACGAGAAGATCATCGCCGACTGGTGCGGCGCCTAGATCGCGGCGAGCCGGCGCCCGAAGGCATCGACCTCCGCCCAGTCCGTGAACTCCACCACGGCGCGCGGGTCGGTAGGCCCGCGGGTCAGCAGCATGATGAAGCGGATGATCTGGCGGTCCCAGAAGCCGTACCTGGGATAGTCGAGCTTCCCCGCGAACACCGCGACCAGCGCGGGTCGCCAGCCGATCTGGCGCAGGAACTTCACCACGTAGGGATTGGTCTGCGGCGTGTCCTTCCCGGCCTTGCGGGCCACGATGTTGACCGAGAAGAAGGCGCTCGGCTTGGCCTCGAGGATGCGGCGCCGCCGGCGCATGAATTCGGCGACCTCGGGGCGGTGCTTGCCGTAGCGGATGCTCGCGCCGACGACGATCCGGTCGAAGGGCTCGAGGTCCATGTCCGCGTGCGCTTCGAGGACTTCGAGCGCCGCGCGGTGTCCCGCCCCTTCCACGATCTGCTGCAGCCGCTGGCAGATCTTGAGCGTATGCCCGTCTACGGTCGAATACAGGAACAGGATCCGGCTCACAGGCTTGATCGTGATCAATATGCGCGCCGCGCGCAATGGGATACTTCCGGGCGATGCTGCACAAGCTGTTGCTGGCCCTATTGCTCGTGCCCGGCCTTGCGTGCGCCGCGGCCGATGCGCCGCGCCTGGAGAGCCTGCAGGTCGAGATCTGGCCCGAATACGACCGCCCGGCCGCACTGGTGATCCTGAAGGGCGAGCTCGCCAGCGACGTCGGCCTGCCCGTAACGCTGACGCTGCGCATCCCCGCCTCCTCGGGCGGGCCGTCGGCGGTGGCATTCGCGCCGCAGAAGACGGGGCCGCTCCTGAATCTCGCGCACGATCGATCGGCGGCGGCCGATGCCATCGCGTTGCGTTTCACCACGCCGGAGCGTTTCTTCCACGTCGAGTTCTACGACCCGCTCGTCACCGGCACGCCCGCGCGCAGCTACAAGTACGTGTGGCCGGGAGACCTGGCGGTGGGCGCGCTGCAGGTCGTGGTCCAGGAGCCCGCCGCGGCGACCGATATCGCGGTACAGCCGGCGCTCGCCGACCTGTCCACCGGCATCGACGGCTTGCGCTATCGCTCGGCGCTTCTCGGTCCCGTGCCGCAGGGACAGGCCCGATCCATCGAGATCCGCTACGCCAAATCGGACCCGCGCACTTCGGCCGAAATCCTCAAGGCCGGGACGCCCGCGTCGAGTCCCGGGGCCGGCACTTCGAGCGAAGAGCGCGACGCGTTCCGCAGGTTCCTCGTCAGCGGCGCCATCGCGCTGCTCCTCGTCGGCTCGGGTCTCGTGTACCTGTTCTGGTGGCGGCGGCGCGAGCGCCCGGGCCCGGGCGGCAACGCGGGCGCGAGGTTCTGCCGCAAGTGCGGCGGCCCTGCCGCGGCGGGCGACCGCTTCTGCTCGAAGTGCGGGGCCGCGCTCGCCTAGCCAGCTGTCGCGCCGCGCAGGAAACAAAGCGGGGCGGCTGCACAGCCGCCCCGCTCGTTCGCGGCCTAGCGAGAACGTCCACCAAAGCCGCGGCCGTAGCCCGCGCCATACCGCGGGCCGAAGGCGCCGAAGCGCTCATCCGCGATCGCCTTCTGCTCCGGCGAGAGCGCGGCGTAGAGCTCCTTCAGCGCCGCAGTCTGCGCCTGCCGCTCGGCCTGATGCTGCTTGAAGAACTCGTCGCGCTGCGCAAGCCGCTCGGGCAGCGTGCCGGCGTCCGCCGCTTCGCGCCGCTTGGCGAAGAACGCCTCGCGCGCCTCTTCGCGCTGCTTGGCGCTGTTCACGAACGCCTGCCACGCAGCCTCCTGCTCGGCGGTGATGCCGAGCTCGGCCTTCAGCCCGGCGAGGCGCTCCCCGGCCGCGCCGGGATAGGCGCCGTAGCCCCTGCCGTAACCCGGCATTCCGTAACCCATCCCGCCGCCGGGTCCCATGCCGTAGCCGTGCATCCCGTCGCCGTGCATCCCGTAGCCGCGCATTCCGTCGCCGTGCATCCCGTAGCCGTGCATTCCGTAGCCGCCCCAGCCCTCGTCGGAGGGGTGCGCGGTCAATTCCGCAGTGGCCAGTCCGAGCGTCAGCGCGGCGCCGACGGCCATGGCGATCTTGGTGGTCTTTCTCATGATGGAACTCCTTTTCGTGAAGTGTGGAAACCTGTCTTGCTGCGGTTCCCATTACGCCACGCCGGTGTAAGCGCCGCGTCGTGATTTTGTACGCCCGTGTATCGGCAGCGGCGCCGGTTACAGTACGCTACAAATCCGCCCCACAACGGCCGCGCCGGCGTCTATAAGAATGCCCATGGAAAGCCCCGACCACATCCTGGTCGTCGACGACGACGCGGAGATCCGCAACCTGCTCGGCGAATACCTGGAGAAGAACGGCTGCAAGGCGACCGTCGTCGCCGACGGCAAGGGCATGCGGGCTGCGCTGGCGCGCGCCAAGGTCGACCTCATCGTGCTCGACCTGATGCTGCCCGGCGAGGACGGGCTCGAGCTGTGCCGCAAGCTGCGCGCCGACGCGGATACGCCGGTGATCATGCTTACGGCGCGGGGCGAGGAGACCGACCGCATCGTCGGCCTGGAGATCGGCGCCGACGACTACCTCGCCAAGCCCTTCAGCCCGCGCGAGCTGCTCGCGCGCATCAAGAGCGTGCTGCGCCGCTATCGCAGCCTGCCGCGCAACCTGCGCGCCGAGGACGCGCGCGCCTTCGCCTTCGGCGCCTGGCGCCTGGACACGGTCGCGCGGCACCTGGTGTCGGGCCAGGGCGTGGTGACCCCGCTGAGCGGTGCGGAATTCCGCCTGCTGCGCATCTTCCTCGAGCACCCCAATCACGTGCTGAGCCGCGACCAGCTGATGATGCTCACGCACGGCCGCGAAGCCGAGCCGTTCGACCGCTCGATCGACAACCAGGTGAGCCGGCTGCGCCACCGCCTCGGCGACGACCCGGGCGAGCCGCGCATCATCAAGACCGTGCGCGGCGAGGGCTACGTGCTCGCCGTGCCGGTCGAGATGGAGCGCTGATGCGCCTTGTGCCGCGCAGCCTGTTCGGGCGGCTGGTCCTCATCTTGCTCGGCGGCCTCGCGGTCGCGCTGCTGGCGGCCGCTTACCTCAACCTGACCGAGCGCGACCAGCTGCTCTACCGCGCAAGCGGCATGCAGACGGCGCAGCGCATCGCCGACGTCAGCCGGCTGCTCGACTCGGTCACTCCCGAGGAGCGGCGCCGCATCGCCGCGTTGTTCGACGCGCCGCCGCTCGTCATCTCGCTCGAGCGGCCCGCGCTGCCGCCCGCGGCGCCGCCGGCCGAGGCCGATCTGCGGCTGTCCATGTTCACGAGCGTCCTGGGCTACGCGCTCGGCGGGGACCTGCGCGTGCACGCGGTGCGCCCCGCGCGCGCACCGGCGGGCTACCGCGCGCCGCCGCGCATGCCGATGATGCAGCATCCGATGGCCGGGCCCGGCATGCCGATGATGCACGCGGACGGCGCGTTCTTCCTGGTGCAGGTCGCGCTGCGTGACGGCACCCTGGTGACTTTCGACTCGGTCGTGTCCCCCGAGGCCGCGCAGGTGCCGCTGCGCTTCGCGCTGGCGCTGCTCGTGCTGTTCGGCACCGTTGTCGCGCTGTCTCTGGTCGCGGTGCGCTGGGTGACCGGCCCGCTCTCGGCGCTCGCCGAAGCCGCGGAACGGCTGGGCGAGGACATCCACCGCCCGCCGCTCGCCGAGACCGGACCGCTCGAGGCGCGGCGCGCGGCGCGCGCGTTCAATACGATGCAGCAGCGCCTGCAGCGCTTCATCAACGACCGCACGCGCATTCTCACGGCCATGTCGCACGACCTGAAGACGCCGATCACGCGGCTGCGGCTGCGCACCGAGCTGCTCGACGACGAGGCGCTGCGCGCCAAGTTCGCCAAGGATCTCCAGGACATGGAGTCGATGGTGACGCAGACGCTGGACTTCATGCGCGACGCGAGCGCGGCGGAGCCGGTGCAGCAGGTCGATCTCATGGCGCTGCTGGAAAGCCTGCAGCGCGATTTCCAGGACACGGGGAACGCGGTCGAGATCGAGGGCCGCATCGCGCACCCGTTCAGCGGCCGGCCGCTCGCGCTGCGCCGCTGCCTCACCAACCTGGTCGACAACGCCCTGCGCTACGGCAAGCGCGCGACCCTGCAGGCCGAGGAGGCGCCCGGGCGCATCACCATCCGCGTGCTGGACGAGGGGCCCGGCATGTCCGCGGCGGAATTCGAGCGCGCGTTCGAGCCCTTCTTCCGCGGCGAGGCCTCGCGCAGCCGCGAGACCGGCGGCAGCGGCCTCGGCCTGGGCATCGCGCGCAACATCGCGCGCGCGCACGGCGGCGAGCTCAGGCTGCGCAACCGGGCGCGGGGCGGCCTGGAGGCGATTCTCGAGCTGCCTCAGGCGACCTTGCGCGTCCCCTTGGCCGCCGGCACGTCGTAGCTCGCCATCAGGTCCTCGACCACCTTGTGGTAGTGGTCCCAGGGCGCCTCGCGGAAGTTGTGGTTGCGCACGATGAACGAGGCCCCGGCGTAGAACTTCTCGTACTGCAGGTGCCGGCCGGCGAACTCCGAGCCGATCAGGTCCCAGGCGAGCTTGTAGAGCTTCATGCGCTCGAGCGCGGGCAGCTGCGGGGTCTGCCAGTAGGTTTCGAACTGCGCCTTGAGCTTCGGGTCGTGCATCACGGTGATGTCGGCGGGCATCTGGAAGATGCCGCCGCCGCAGAGCTCGCGCAGCGCGTCGATGATCTGCGAGTGGCTCTCGGTGCACCAGTTGAGCGCCGCGTACATGTAGCGCCGGTTGAAGGTCATGAAGCCCTTCGGCCATTGCTCGGCGTCCTGGATCTGGCCCGCGATCATGCCGCCGAGCGCGGCTTCGAGCGCCGAGAAGCGTCCCAGCACCTCGCGCACCGCCGGCACCTCGTTCGCGCCCGAGGCCTGCGCGATCTTGCTCGCCAGCCCCACGATCAGCTGCATCTTGGAATGGAAGCGCACGTTCGACTGGTGGTTGCCGTAGCAGTGGCCCGGGGTCTTGATGTAGATGTCGCGCGCGAGCACCGCGTCGTTGTGCACGAACACGCGCTCCCAGGGCACCTTCACCTCGTCGCACATCACCATCGAGTCGGTCTCGTCGAAGCGCCAGGCGAGCGGGTTGTCGAACTCGTTCGGCGCGTGCAACTCGAAGGGCTTTCTCGACCACAGCGTCACGCCCGGCGCGTTCACGGGAATCGCGCAGGTGATCGACTCGGCGAGCTGGTTGGGCGCGAGCGGGATCAGGTTGCCGATCCAGATCTCGTTGGCGAAGACGGCGCCCGTGGCGAGCATCTTCATGCCCGAGATCACCACCCCGTCGTCGTCCTCGCGCACCACGCGCAGGGTCGGGATGGGCAGGTTCTGCTTGACGTAGAACTCGGGATTGCGCGCCGCCTGCGGCGGGATCACCGCGTACACGCCGTAGACGTCCTCGCGCCTCATGTGCTCGTAGTAGCGCGTGAGGTTGTCGGCAAACTTGCCGAATACCGCCGGATTCATCGCCATGCCGGTGACGAAGCTGGAGACATGGTCGGGCGAGCGGCCGAGCAGGCCGTGGCTCATGTCGGCGATGGCGCGGTGCAGCTGCGTGCGCTTCTCGAGGTCCGCCTTGGTCTTGGCGCGCAGGAAGTAGGCGCTGAACTTCTCCTTGCCCTCCGTGATGCTGAACTCGGGATTGGCCGCCTTCAAGTCATAGATCGCAGCCATCGAGCGCGCGGCATTGCGAAAGGCAGGGTGCGTGGTGACGTCGTCCACCTTCTCCCCGCCGATGTAGACCACGCGCCCGTCGCGCAGGGACTTCAGGTGCTCGGCTCCGGTCTTCAGCATGACGCCCCCTACTTCTGCTTGCCGCTGGTTTCGTAATAGTGGATCTCGTAGAGCAGGCAGCCGCCCTTGCTCGCGAACGGGCCGTGGTGCACGCCCGGGGGCCGGCAGGCGTAAGTGAAGGCCTGCGAAGACTGCCCGCCCTGCCCTTTCGCGTCGTTGCCCACGATCAGGTCTCCCTGGATCAAAAACACCTCCTCCCAGTGATCGTGCACGAAGGGCTCGGTCGAGTAGGCGCCGGGCTCGAGCTTGAGCAGGCGCGTGCGGCTGCCCCGCTTGGCCTTCTCGTCAATGTCCGAAGCGAGCACCTTCTGCGTGAAGCCGGGCGGGTAGTTCGCGCCCGGCGACTCCCAGCCCGCTTTCATGTCGACTCCGACGAACTCCAGGTGCGGCTTGGGCTTGGACATGCGCTTCCTCGAACTGGCGTTGACTCGGGGGAGTCTCCCTTCGCACAATGTCTTTGTCAATCAATCCCCCGAGAGGAAGAACATGCTGAAGCTCTACGGCCAGTACCGCTCGCGCGCCTTCCGCGTGGCCTGGCTGTGCAAGGAATCGAGCATCCCCTACGAGCATCACAACGTCACCATCAACGTCGACGGGGCGACCTGCAAGGAGCCCTGGTACGCGGCGCTCAACCCGAACAAGCGCGTGCCGACCATCGACGACGACGGCCTCGTCGTGTGGGAGTCGGCGGCCATCAACCTGTACCTGGCCGAGAAATACAAGAGCCCGCTGTGGCCGAAGGACTCGGCGGGCAAGGCGGCGATGCTGCAGTGGGCGTTCTACATCGCCAACGACGTGGAGCCGCCGATGATCGTCATGCTGCGCCACCGCCACATGCTGCCGCCCGGGCAGCGCGACGAGAAGGCCGCCGCGCAGGCCGAGCAGGAGATCCTGCCGAAGATGCAGGTGCTGGAGGACCACGTCGCGAAGCACGGCTTGTTCAGCGGCAAGGCCTGGGGCATGGCCGACTTCATGGTGGCGAGCGTGGGCTACTCGATGTGGTTCAACAAGTTTGCGCTGCTCGGAAAGTTTCCCAGGTTCAGCGCCTGGCTCGACGCGAGCGTCAACCGCCCGGCGGCGAAGGAGGCGCGCAAGCTGCGCGAATAGGCGCGCTCGAGCAGCGCCGAGACCCGCGCCAAGCGGTCAAATGCGGAGCGCGGCGCGATCCGTCTACCAGCAAGCTGGTCGACCCCTCCGTACGACGAGAGCGAACTGGCGATGGCGCTCGCCGGGCTGCCGTCGGTGAAGGCGAGGACTTGCCCCGATCAGGTCGGCATAGCTTTTCCAGCGCCTTCAATTCCTCCTTCGCCGGGTTCCAGTCGGGAAATTCCGGCCCTGGATTCCGCAAATAGTCGCGGGCGGATTCCTGCACTCTTCGTGCTCTCGGTTCGCGCCTCCCCTATCGCGCGCGTCAGCCCGCCCACACCGGCGGGTGCCGCCGCGTCCATGGACGCGCGGCCTCGATCTGCGCCGCCAGGCGGAACAGCGTCGCCTCGTCGCCGAAACGCCCGATGTACTGGTTGCCGACGGGCAATCCCTCCGCGGTCC
>DATHYT010000076.1:0-1656 GCA_035459025.1 Burkholderiales bacterium
GCGCGCCAGGCTCGACGAATCGGTCATGTCGCCGTAGTGCAGGATCAGGCGCCGATCCGGTTCGTGCGGGTCCTGGTACAGATGGTCGATGCGCTGCGTGTTGAAGCTCGAGGCGCGGCGCTTGATGCCGTGCACCACGTAACCCTTGCCGAGCAGGAACTCGGCAAGATACGCGCCGTCCTGGCCGGTGATGCCGGTGATCAGGGCAACCTTTTTCGTCATCGTGGCGCCGATGTTACCTCGTCGAGCGCCCGCTCCCACCGCGCGAGCGACACGCCGTGCTCCGCGCGCAGCTTCGAGCAGTCCAGCCGGGAGTTCCGCGGCCGCTTCGCCGGCGTCGGGTACTCCGCGGTGCGGATGGCGACCACCGGCGTGGCGCTCCCCGCGCGCTCGAGGATCGCGCGCGCGAAGCCGCACCAAGTGGTCTCCCCGGCCGCGCTCATGTGGTACAGGCCTTGACTGCCCTTCGCCAGGAGCGTCGCCGTGGCGCGGGCAATTTCCAGGCTGGAAGTCGGCGCTCCCACCTGGTCATCCACGACCTTGAGCTCCGGCCGCTCCCTCGCGAGCCGCAGCATCGTCAGGTAGAAGTTCTTCCCGCGCGGCCCGTACACCCAGCTCGTGCGCAGAATCAGGTGCCGGCAGCCGCTTGCCAGGATCGCCTGCTCCCCCGCGAGCTTGGACGCACCGTATGCATTGATCGGGCGGGTCGCATCCTCCTCCACGTAGGGGTCGGCTTTCTCGCCGTCGAACACGTAGTCGGTCGAGTAGTGCACGAGGAGCGCGCCGATCCGCCTAGCCTCTTCGGCCAGCACTCGCGGCGCCGTGGCATTGACGGCGAAGGCGAGGTCCCGCTCCGCTTCGGCCTTGTCCACCGCGGTGTACGCGGCGGCATTCACGACGACATCGGGTTGCAGCGCGCGCACCGTCGCCACGAGAACGGGCGCGTCTGCAAGGTCGAGCCCGAAGCGGTCGAAGACCCTTACCTCACCGAGCGGCGCCAGGGTCTTGCGCAGCTCCCACCCAACCTGGCCGGTGGCCCCGGTCAGCAGAATCCTCAAGCAAACACCTCCGCGGCCGCAAGTGGCGTGCCGCGCTTGTCCTTGTCGGCGAGCACCGGGGCGCCGGCAAGCGGCCACTTGATCGCCAGCGCCGGATCGCTCCACAGGAGCGTGCGTTCGTGCTCCGGCGAGTAGTAGTCCGTGGTCTTGTAGAGCACCTCAGCCACGTCCGATACCACCAGAAAGCCGTGCGCGAAGCCGGGCGGGATCCAGGCCATGCGCTTCGACTCCGCGGACAGCGTGAACGCCACCCACTTGCCGAATGTCTGCGCGCCCTTGCGCAGGTCGACGGCGACATCCCACACCTCCCCGGCGGTACAGCGGATCAGCTTTCCCTGCGCCTGGCGGACCTGGTAGTGCAGCCCGCGCAGCACGTTCTTGCTCGATCGCGAGTGGTTGTCCTGCACGAACTCCACGTCCACGCCGGTCGCCTTGTGGAAGGTGCGGCGGTTGTAAGCCTCGTAGAAATAGCCGCGCGCGTCGCCGAACACCCGCGGCTCGAGCAGCAGCACGCCGGGAAGGTCCGTCGGCAGCACCTGCATCAGAAGACCTGCTCCTGCACTATGCGCAGCAGGTACTCGCCGTAGCCGCTCTTCGC
>DATHYT010000077.1:0-2254 GCA_035459025.1 Burkholderiales bacterium
TGCTCGTGAAGCTCGCCAAAGAGGGCAAGCGCTTTAACGGATAGGAGGAGATTCCATGACCGACGCAGTGATCGTTTCGACGGCGCGCACGCCGCTGTGCAAGAGCTGGCGCGGCGCGCTGAACAGCACCCACGGCGCCAAGATGGGCGGGCACGTGGTGCACGCCGCGCTCGAGCGCGCGAAAGTGGACGCCGACGAGGTGGAGGACGTGATCATCGGCTGCGCCACGCCCGAAGGCGCCACCGGCGGCAACATCGCGCGCCAGATCGCGATTCGCGCCGGCTGCCCGGTGACGGTGCCCGGCATGACGGTGAACCGCTTCTGCTCCTCGGGACTGCAGACCATCGCGCTCGCGGCGCAGCGCGTGCTGGCCGGCGAAGGCACCGTCTTCGTCGGCGGCGGCGTCGAATCGATCTCGCTGGTGCAGAACGAGGCCAACAAGTTCCACGCCCAGGACGAATGGATCCACCGCCACAAGCCCGAGATCTACTGGCCGATGCTGCAGACCGCGGAGTACGTGTCGAAGAAGTACAACATCTCGCGCGAGCTGCAGGACCGTTACGGCGCGCGCAGCCAGCAGCGCGCGGCCAAGGCGCGCGCCGAGGGCAAGTTCAAGGACGAGATCGTGCCGATCACCGCCAAGATGAAGGTGATCGACAAGAACACCAACGTGGAGACCATGAGGGAGGTCACCGTCGAGCACGACGAGGGCATCCGCCCCGACACCACCTACGAGGGCGTGTCGCAGATCAAGCCGGCGATCGAGGGCGGCGTGATCGCCGCCGGCAACGCCAGCCAGTTCTCCGACGGCGCCTCGGCCGCGGTGGTGATGAGCGACAAGGAAGCCGCGAAGCGCGGCTTGAAGCCGCTCGGCGTGTTCCGCGGCTTCGCGGTCGCCGGCTGCGAGCCCAATGAAATGGGCATCGGCCCGGTGTTCGCGGTGCCCAAGCTGCTCGAGATGGCGGGAAAGAAGGTCTCCGACATCGACCTGTGGGAGCTGAACGAGGCGTTCGCCGTGCAGGTCATCTACTGCCGCGACAAGCTCGGCATCCCCGACGACCGGCTCAACGTGAACGGCGGCGCCATCGCCGTGGGGCACCCCTACGGCGTGAGCGGCGCGCGCCTCGTCGGCCATGCGCTCATCGAAGGCAAGCGCCGCGGCGCAAAGCTCGTGGTGGTCACCATGTGCATCGGCGGCGGCATGGGCGCCGCGGGCCTGTTCGAGGTCGCGTAAATGGGGACAGACCTCATTTAACTTCATGAAGATCGCGATCGTCGGCTGCGGGGCGATGGGCTCGGTGTACGCGGGCCTGTTCGCGTCCGCCGGGCACGAGGTCTGGGCAATCGACCGCTGGGCCGAGCACGTCGAGGCGATGCGCAGGAACGGCCTGCGGCTCGAAGGCAAGTCGGGCGACCGGACCGTCAAGGTCCACGCCACGACCGACGCGAAGGACGCCGGCACCTGCGACCTCGTGGTGCTCGCCACCAAGGCGATGCACGTGGCGCCGGCCGCCGAGTCGATCAAGGCGCTCCTCGGCAAGGACACGCCGGTGCTTTCGATCCAGAACGGCCTCGGCGGCCCGGAGACCGCGGCCGAGATCCTCGGCCGCGAGCGCGTGATGGTGGGCGTGGTGGGCGGCTTCGGCGCCTCGATGAAGGGCCCCGGGCACGCGCACCACAATGGCATGGAGCTCGTGCGCCTCGGAGAATTCGGCGGGCCGATCACGCCGCGCCTGAGGAAGGTCGAAGAGACCTGGGCCGGCGCGGGGTTCAAGGTCAAGGTGTTCGACGACATCGACCAGCTGATCTGGGAGAAGCTGATCTGCAACTGTGCCTATTCGGGCCCCTGCGGCGTCATGGAATACACCATCCAGCAGGTGCTGGACGACCCGGAGATGTCGAAGGTGTCCGCCGCCTGCGCCGCCGAGGGCTACGCGGTGGCGAAGAAGAAGGGCGTGAAGCTCGACTTCTCGGACCCGGTCGCCTACGTGCGCGACTTCGGCGCCAAGATCCCCAACTCGCGCCCCTCCGTGCTCCTCGACCTGATGGCGGGCAGGAAGTCCGAGATCGACGTCATCAACGGCTCGATCCCCCGGGTCGGCAAGCAGGTCGGCGTCGCCGCGCCGGTGAACGAAACCATCACCGCGCTGGTCAAGGCGAGGGAAGCCAAGCTCGGCTGTAAATAGGGACAGACCTCATTTGTCGACGTCTGCGCACCAAGCGCAGACTGGATAAATGAGGTCTGTCCCTATTT
>DATHYT010000078.1:0-11912 GCA_035459025.1 Burkholderiales bacterium
TCGCGCAGCGTGATCTTCGAAGGCGCGGCCGACGAGCCGGAATTTCTATCTGCCGCGGCCGAGGCCCTGCGCGCGCTCGGCGTGGCGACTTCGACCATGCTCTGCGGGCGCGGGGTGACGCTCGCCACGCCGGAAGGCAGTTATCGGACGCGCAGCCTGATGCTGACCGTCGCCACGCCCGCGCAGTCGTTGCTGCTCCAGCGGGAGGGACTGGGCTCGGCGCGCAAGCTCGGCTGCGGCGTCTTCATTCCCCACAAGGACGTGGGCGATTTGCGGCCCGCGCCGCCGGAAGATTTCTGACAACTTGATCCGGCCTCAGGAGACAGGACCATGACGTACGAAGTGAACGGCAAGACGCTTGAAGCGACTGAGAACGGCTACCTGGCGAACGCCGACGACTGGGACAAGGACGTCGCGCAGGCGATCGCCGCCGCGGAAGGGCTCACGCTCACCCAGGATCACTGGGACGTGATCGAGTACCTGCGCGATGCCTGGTTCAACCACAACGGCGAGCAGCCCAACAACCGCGCCATCCTCAAGGCGATGCAGGACAAGTGGGCCGGGCGCAAGGTGGACAACAAGACGCTGTTCGACCTCTTCCCGGGAAATCCGTCCAAGCAGGCGGGGAAGGTCGCGGGGCTGCCCGAGAGCATGCGCAAGGGCGGCTACTGACAGAGTCAAATACAATCAGCCCGATACGGGACCCTCTTTGCATCGGTAGCCCGGAGAAGGATTTCATGAGCCGCCTGCTTCTCGCCTGCTGCTGCCTCCTCGCCGCCTTCACTGCCCGCGCCGAGGTCGTCGATATCGATAGTGCCGAGCTGGCGAAGCTGGCGGCTTCGGGCATTCCGGTGATCGACATCCGCACCACGCCGGAGTGGGTGGAAACCGGCATCGTCCCCGGCAGCCACTTGCTGACTTTCTTCGACGAGCGCGGCAGGGCTGATCCCGCCGCGTGGCTGGATCGGGTCAGAGCCATCGCCAAGCCCGGCGAGCCGCTGATCGTCATCTGTCGCACCGGCAATCGCACCCAGCCCGTCAGCCAGTTCCTGTCGCGGCACGCGGGATACCCCAGGGTCTACAACGTCAGGGACGGGATCGTCGCCTGGATCAAGGAGCGCCGGCCGATCGCGTCTGCCGCGCCGGCGCTGGCCGCCTGCCGCGCGGCCAGGACTTGCTGAAGCTGCTTGCGCGCGGGAGGGGTGGGACTAGCCTTGGCCTTCCGGCTCGCCCTGCCAGAGCATGTCGTAACCGAGCTCCTTGGTCTCGGCGCACATCTTCGCCAGCGCCTCGAACCTGTTGGTGAAGGTCGCGTCGGCGTGCGAGCGCTCGTGCTCCTCGAAGGAGCGCCAGTAGGTGACGATCACGTAGTGCTCCTCGGCCTCGCGCGTGGCGTTGAGCGAGCCCTCGTCGGAGACGAAGCCGGAGAACTTGAACACCTGTCCGGCGATGAAGCCGCCCTTGTCGCCGCCGTAGGTCTCCTTGACGACGTTGCACATCTCGCCCACCGCCAGCTCGACGTCCTCGAATTTGACGCCGGGCTTGAGCTTGACGGTGTTGAACAGCATCTTCGCGCCGAAGGGCAGCGTGATTGGATCGAACATCGGCGGGCTCCGTAGGTAAGAAGGTTTTTCGACAACCCCATTTTGCCCCGGTTTCAGGAGAAAGGACGATGGCGTACGACGTGAACGGAAAGGTGTTGGAGACGACCGACAACGGCTACCTGGCGAACCAGGACGACTGGGACAAGGACGTCGCGCAAGCGATCGCCGCCGCCGAGGGGCTGACCCTCACCCAGGACCATTGGGACGTGATCGAGTACCTGCGCGACGCCTACTTCAACCGCAACGGCGAGCAGCCGAATAACCGCGCGATCCTCAAGGCCATGCAGGAAAAGTGGCCCGAGCGCAAGGTCGACAACAAGACCCTGTTCGATCTCTTCCCGGGGAACCCCTCCAAGCAGGCGGGCATGATCGCCGGGCTGCCCGAGAGCATGCGAAAGGGCGGGTACTGAGCCCGCCCGGGCAGGAAAGGCGCCTGCAATCCGCCGCGCGGCGCTAGCCGCGCGGCGACATGTTCCAGTTGAGCGGCAGCCCCTGCGCGCTCATCAGGGCGTGGTCCAGGGCGTAGAAGAACACCAGGGTCGCGGCCGCCACGATCGCCCAGCGCACAAGCGCTTTCCCGGGACTCGAGTTCACGCCCTCGCTCCCTCGTTCGCCCTACGGCTTCATCGAGACGTCGGCCTTCGCCGTCTCGCCGCCCTTGACGACGATTTTCTGCTCGGACTCGCCCAGCTTTTCGTGCCAGACCTTGAGGGTGTAGCTGCCCGGCGGCACGTCCTTCAGGGTGAAATTGCCGTCCTTGTCCGTGAGCACCGTGTACGGCGTTTCCGCCACGTACCACGCCCCGCCCATCCACGAGTGGATGTCGCACTTGGCGCGCACCAGGCCCGAGCGCCGGATGTTGTTCTTGTTCACGACCAGCTTGCTGCCGGGCTGGATCTTCTTGTTGATGTTGTAGACCCCTTTGCTGATCGTGTGGAAGTTGTGGCCGATCGTGTCGCTGTTCAGCACCTCGCCCGGCATGTTGGGCTTGATGAGCATGATGCGCGGCGCGAACATGCACTTTTTCTGGTCGTAGGTGAAGGTCTCGGGGAAGTCCCAGTCCTTGCCGGCGCCGATGCCCTCGATCTCGACGACGACGTTCTGCACCCCGCTGTTCGCGCCAACGAGAAGCTCGTCGGAGGGCCGATCCCCGCCGCAGGCTTCCTTGTCCTCGTCGACCTTGAGGGTCGCCGGCGCGGGTGCGGGGCCGCTCAGCGACACGCGCCCGCTCACGGTACCGCCGCCTTTCACGCCGCCGCTCACGACCTTGTAGTCGGCGGCGGCAGCCGCGCCCGCGAACCCCAGCAGGCAGCCCAGAGCCAGAGTGAATCCGTACGATCCTTTCATGTATGTTCTCCCGGTTGTACGCAGATAGTTAGCATCGAGCAGTGACACCTTGGTGACATGGGGGCGCAGGCCCGGGGTCACGCGCGCGCCGGGCGCCTGCGGCGCTCGCTCCACACGAGGACGACTCCGGCGAGCAGGAACGCGAGCACGGTGCCCAGCGAATAGCCGTAGATCCGCAGGTAGTTCGTCTCCGGCGGCAGCAGCAGCCAGAACCACGGCGTCAGCGTGTGCTTGGACCCGACCTCGCCATTGTTGCCGTCCCAGTTGGCGAACGACACCGGGATGAACTGACCCTTGCGGAAAACGACGTCGGTGCCGCTTGCCGGCGGCTGGGCGAGGTCGCCGCGCGGGCGCTTCATGACCACCCGCCAGCGCCCTTGCGTCCATTGCCCGCTTGCGCTGAGGTCCTGGGCCTCAGTGCGCCGCACGAGCTTCGCATCCGGGCCGCTGGCGTCGAAGAGCGCCGCGCTCGGCTCGACCAGGGGCTCGACGGCTCCCGCGTTCCAGTACCAGATGGTGGTGGGATGCTTCGGGTCGCCATGTCGGTAGAGCGGCTTTTCCACCGGCGCGGTGCTGTAGGCGCCCTCCTTGGGGAACTGGATCGCCACGGCATCCGGGAAGAACTTCTCGCTCTTGCGCGGAAGCTGCGAGACCACATCGCCCCCGGGGCGGCTTTCGGTGCGATCGTTCACCTCCAGGAGAAAGGCGATTTCCCGCTCGTTGTAGAGCGCGCGCACCGTGATGGCGTCGTTCAGTGGCGTGAACAGCCGCCCGTCCTTCACGATGTTCGGCACCAGCCGGAAAGTGCTCGGCAGGGCCTTGCTCCAGGCCGCGTCTTCTGCGCTGCCCGGCAGCGCGCCCGCCACTTCGAGCGCCTCCAGAACCTTGCGCTCCCCCGGCCCCGTGGCCCCCTCGCGCAGCGAGTAGACGTAGTTGGCGACGTGCCAGCGGTCTTCGGGCGTGATCGCGTCCTCCTCGCCTTCCTGGGTGGCGCGGTGCGCGGGCATGGGCGTGCCGCGGATGCCGATCGACACGCGCCTGTAGATGTTGCGGATGGTCTCGTCGCGACGCGCGTCCTTGCGCTCCAGCAGCTCGGCCTCGGTCGCGGCTTGCGTGGCGCGCCAGGTCCACGGCTTGGTGAGGTCGCGCGGCCAGACGCGCTCGCCCCAGTCATCGTCGAGCAGCTTGCCCGAGGTGAGGTCGCCGCGCCCCGCCTCGCCGTGGCACTTGCGGCAATTCTCCTCGAACACCGGCTTGCCCTTTGCCACCGACTCGGGGGAGTAGGCGACCTGGCCGTCCGTGGGCTCGACCTCCGTGATCACCCGCGCGTTGGGCTTTGTGTAGCGCCCTTCCGAGTCGAAGTCCTCGTTCTTCGCATCCTTCGGCGCCCAGAAGCCCGAGAGGTCAAAGCGCTTGAGCAGCGCCACGAGGCCGGCGATCTGCTGCTCGGTGAGCACCGAGGACCAGCCCGGCATGCTGGTGCCGTGCAGGCCGTCGCGGATCGTCTCGGCGAGGTCCGCATCGCGCGGGGGCAGGTCGCCGGGCGAGCTCTTGTACTTCCACAGGCCGCCGGTGAAGTCGCGCGGCCGCGGCGAAAGGAACTCCGCCGCCGGCCCGTCGCCCGCGCCTTCTTCGCCGTGGCAGACGGCGCAGCGCAACTGGTAGATCGCCTTGCTGTCCATCTTGGCCCGTTGCGCCGCAACCTGATCCTTCATGGTCGTGACCGCCTTGGAGATGCCGGGATCCCACATGCGCGGCACCTGGTCGACGTAATCGAAGAGGAAGGTGATGACGTTCCACACCTCTTCCTCGGACAGCATTTCGTGCCAGACCGGCATTGCCGAGTTCCAGGGCATGCCGCCCTCCGGCAGCCCGGGGCCGCCTGTCGTGATGCGCCAGAACAAGAACGATTCCTGCAGCTGCGCGATCGTGCCGACGTCGCTGAAGTCGGTGGGCAGCGGATCCAGGCCCCTCGCGAAGTGGCCTTTGCCGTTCAGCAAATCGCCGTGACAGTAAAAGCAGTTCTGGTAGTAGGTCTGGCTGCCCGCCTGCACCGCCTCGCGATAGGTCTGCCACGCCGCATCCGCATTGGTCTCGAGCTGCTTGAGCACCTCCATGCGCACCGGGTTTTCGAGCTTGGCGAGGTCGTAGGACTTGCCGTAGACCCGGATGCTCGCGGGCGGCGACGGGTGCACCTGGCGCAGCTCGAGCGGCGTCTCGCGCGAGGGCTTGAGCGCGTCGTAGACCAGGTAACCCGGGATGACCGGCAGCGCGATCACCAGGGCCCAGCGCACGGGCCAGGTATTGTCGTTGCGCAGGGTCGCGGCGATCGGCGCCTTGAACTCGCGCCAGCGGTCCTCGTCGCTGGAGAAGTACAGGATCACGCCGACGGACACGATGATCATGTAGGCGACCATCACGGAGCGCGGCATGAACGGCGGCACTGCGAGGCTGAACACGAGCCAGGCGCCGATGAGCACCAGCACGGCCTGCCAGAAGGCCGGCAGACGCAGCTTCACTTCACCGCCCCCTTCTGCTGCGCGAGGAAACGCACCAGCAGATCGAGCTCCGTCAGCGTCATGTTCGGGAACTCCGGCATGATCGGCGGAAAGCCCTGGGCGATGACAGCCTTGGGATCGACGATGCTCGTGCGAATCTGCTCGACGCTCAGGCGCTTGCCCACGTCCGCGAGGCTGGGGCCGAGCGGCGACTGGGTGCCGAGGACCGAGTGGCACGCGGCACAGCCGAACTTCGCGATGGCGGCCTCGGCGGTCTGTGCCGGTGCCGGCGCCGCGGCGGTGGCGGCCTTCTTTTCGGCCGCGGGCGCCTCCTTGGGCAAGGCAACCGTGACCGGATGGCCGTCCTTCTTCTGCAGGTAGGCGATGATCGCGCCGATCTCGACGTCGGAGAGCTGGATCGGCGGCTGATGCACGGCCGGCATGGGCGACTCGGTATCGTCGGTCCCCTTCTTGCCGAAGCCCTTCACGACGTAGGCGCTCGGCTCGACCATGGATTCGCGCAGGTAGCTCTCGGCCTCCTTGGCCTTTCCCTTGTAGCGCGGGTCCGCGATGCGCTCGGCGGCCACCTTGACCGCGTCGTAGGCCAGCATGTCGGGCGCCCGTCCCAGCTGGTTGTGGCACAGCGTGCAGGTCCCCTTGCCCGCGTAGAGTTCCTCGCCCAGGGCGGCGTACCCGTCCACGGTCAGCTCGCCGAGCTTCACTTCCTTTTCTTCGGGCGCCTCGCCTCTCATCTGCGGCAGCACGTAGGTGACCGAGGCAAACGCCAGGATCAGGGCGAAGCTGAACAGCAGCGGCCGCAGGAGCGCCTTCATGCCGCGGCCTCCCTGGCCGCGAGCGCGCCCGCCGGCTCGGGCGGAACCTGCTTGGTGCCGCTCAGGTTGGCGATCCAGAAGATGAACAGCAGGAACGCGAGGAAGAGCAGCGTCACGCCCGTGACCACGTTGCCGACGGTGGCGAGCGGCGGGATGAAGTTGTCGGGCGAGTTGTCCTTCATCACCGTGTAAACGTGCCAGTGCGTGCGCACCGAGGAGCGGATGTAGCCCATCAGCGCCATCAGCCAGGTGAAGGCGATCGGCAGCGCGAAGAGCGCGTACTGCGAGCGCTCGGACACCTTGCCCCAGTAAACGGGCAGCGTCTTCGCGCCCTTGAACATCAGGGTGTCGATCACCACGCCGGCCACGATCACGACCACCGTGGACATCACCTGGATGACGCTCGAGCCCACCTTGTAGACGGTGTTGGTGAAGTAGCCGTAATACACGCCGGCGAAGATGACGTTCGCGCTCGCGACGATGTAGATCGCGATCATCAGCGCGTTGCCCCAGTCGCGCCACGCGACCGTGATCTCCTTGTCGGCGCGCCGGTAGAGCTGGAACGACAGGAACGTGTAGATCAGCATCAGGAACACGGCGATGTTCTTCGCCGGCATGATGCCGAGCGGCCCCAGCACCGGGTGGTTGCCGCCGCCCAGGCGCGCGATCTCCGCCCCGGTGTAGATGACGTTGTGCGGCGTCACCCATACCAGGAAGCCGAGCACCAGGATGACGGCGATGTACTTGATCAGCCAGCGGTAGCGCGCGCCGCCCTCGGTGCGCGACATGCCGGTCCACAGGTAGTAGTTCCCGGCCAGCAGGATGGTGCAGATGAGCACGGCCTGGATCACGAACAGCCACGCCAGGATGCCGCCCATCGCGAGAATGCCCATCTGCTGCGAATAGGCGTAGACCTCGGCCATCATCCAGTAGCCGGCGAACGGCAGCGGCAGGAACGCGAGGATCGCCGTGAAATTCGAGGTGTAGCCCATCCAGTCGTAGTGGGCCTTCTCGGCCGCCGTCCTGGCCGCGAGGAACTTGAACGCCGCGTAGGCGCCGACCACGGCGCCGCCGAAGGCGATGTTGGCGAGGAACCGGTGCAGGTTGAGCGGATTCCAGAGCGGCCCCTTCATGATCTCCCAGATGCTCCCGGTGACCGCGCCGCTCGCGGGGTCGACGCCGGAGGGCGCCATCATGAACGTGGTCCAGGAGTTCGCCACCACGAGCAGCGTCGTGCCCACTGCGTTCAGCATCAGCCCGAGCGTGAGGTGCACCCACTTGCGGTTGCCGTAGCGCAGCGCGTCCCAGCCGTAGTAATAAACGTAGAGGAACAGGCTCTCGAGGAAGAACAGCACCGCGTAGACGAGCACCTGCGATCCGAACACCCGCATCAGATAGCCCATGAATTGCGGGTAAAACAGAAACAGCGCCAGCGCGAGCGTGCCGCCGAACAGCGCTGTGATGGCGTAGGCGGTCAGGCTGACCTTCATGAACTCGTGCGCCATGTCGTCGTAGCGGTCGTCGCCGGTCTTGAAGCCGATCAGCTCGATCACCAGCACGAAGATCGGCACCGCGAGCACCAGGGCGCCGAAGAACAGGTGCATCTGCGCGAGGATCCACACCACGTTGCGGCTGCTCACGCCGAGATTCGGGTAGTCCGAGCGCTGCAGCTTCGGTGCACCCGGATCCGGCTTCGCCTTGCCCTGGGCGGGGGCCTCGGCCGCGGCGCCCTGCTCCGCGGCGGCCTGCGCGCCTGCCGGCTCGGCCAGCCCGATGGCCCCCGCGGCGAGAAGCGCCGCGAGGAGCACCGGCAGCAGCCCACGCCAGACAGATCTCCGGGACGCCCCGCTCGGCAAGCTGGTCATTGGCCCCCTCCCCCTGTCAGCCGTGGTGCCCCGAGACGCCGCCGGAGTAGATCAGGATCCACCAGAAAAAGACGAGAATCGCCACCAGGGTCGCGAAGAACAGCCACGCGCCCCAGTTCGACTCGCGCGGAACACCCTTGCTATGCGGCATGGAACGTCCCGCGCATCAGTCACCCGCCCTGCGCTTGCGGCCGCCGGACTCGCCGCGCGACGCCACGGCCACCGGCTTGGCCGCCGCCAGGCCCAGGCTTGCGGCCGGGACCCCGCTTACCCGCTCGAGGAACTCGCACACCTCGGCGAAGCTCTGGAAGTAGATCTCCTCGCCGCCTTGAACGTGCTGGACGTGGCCGCGCCACTTGGCGTCGTCACCGGCATCGCGCTCCAGCCAGATGCGCGCGACGAACGATTGCGTGATTTGCGACCTGATCATTGGAGCGGGCCCTGGGCGAGTTGCATGGTGTGCATGACGACCCAAGTACCATGCCGCAGTGACAGTCTGGTAACACGCCGCGGGCGAGGCGGCGCGGCCTCGCGGCTTCAGCCCCGCGAAGACGCCGGCTTGAGCTCTATGACCGACGGCGCCGTCGGCGCCCCGGCTTCGGCTTTTTCCTGCGCGAGGATTTCCCGGTACAGGCGCTGCGTTTCCGCCATCGGCTCGACGCCGAACTCCCGGCCAAGCACCTCCCGGCAGTGGCGGAACTGCGCGATCGCCCAGTCGCGGCGCCCGAGCCGCGCCAGGTAGCTCATCAGATCCCGGTGGAAGCTCTCGCGGCACGGGTCATGCACCAGCCCCTTGCGGCAGACCAGGACGGCCTCAGCGAACTCCCCGCGCTCCGCGTGGCATTCGGCCTTGAGCGTCAGCA
Source organism: Burkholderiales bacterium (assembly GCA_035459025.1). Taxonomy (GTDB): domain Bacteria; phylum Pseudomonadota; class Gammaproteobacteria; order Burkholderiales; family SG8-39; genus JAABQT01. The sequence continues at coordinate 9,011 of DATHYT010000078.1, forward strand.
TGTCCATGTGGATTTCGCCGAGGCGCTCGCGCTCCTCCGCGCACCAGTCGGCGTGGGTGTCCTGCTCGAGGTACGCGCCCCGGTAGAGCAGCTGCGCCTCTTCGAAGCGCCGCAGGGCCTCCTCGATCTGCCCTCTGGCCTGCAGCGCGCGCCCCTCGGCCACGCATCTCTCGAAGCCCTCGGCGTCCACCCACACCGCGTCGCGCTTGAGCAGGTACGCGTTGCCGACCGTCTGGATCGCGTCCTCGCTCGCGCCGCCGGCGCGCAGCTGCTCGCGAAGGTAGTACATGGTCACCTTGAGCCGGCCCCAGCTGCGCTCCTCGTCCACGTCGGGCCACAGGCAGTCCAGGATGCGCTCGCGGTGCACCGGGCGATCGAGCTGCGTGACGAGGAACTTGAGAAGCGTCACGGCCTGGCGCCTTTTCCACTTTTCCACCTCGAGGCCGCGGCCGTTCGCGACCAGGCCGAACTTGCCCAGCGCGAAGATCTGCAGCACCCCGCCCAGCGGCGCGCGCACGTGCCGGGCATCGCGCTCGCGCAGGAGCACCAGCGCGACGGGCGCGCCGCGAGACGGCCCCTGCGGCTGCGGCAGCACGATCGAGTGGTAGCTCACGTCCACCCAGCCGCCGTCCTTGCGGCGCACGCGGCAGCTTGCCACGCCCTGCGGCTGGCAGTCGCGGAAGCACTGGAAGACTTCGCACGCCGGGACGCAAAGCGGCTCGCCGCCGGGCCGGATCGCCTGCAGCACCTCGGCGCAGCGCCGCCCGATGGCCTCCTCGGGCGCGTACCCGAGCAGCTGCTCGGCGCCGCGGTTCCAGGCCGCCACGCGTTGCCGGTCGTCGATGACGAACGCCGCGTCCGAGGAGAACTCCGCGAGGCGCGCCGCGGTGGCCGTGTCCGTTTCCCTCAATGGCGCGGGAGAAGTTGCATCGAACATCGGCGCGCTCCTCTTTGCGAAGGTTTCAGAAGAACAGGTGCAGCTCGCCGAACACGAGCTGCGCGTTCTGCGCCGCGTTCTGCGGAATGCCACGGTTCTCGCGCAGGCCCAGCCGCACCTGCGTGAACTGGTTCAGGAACGGCTCGTAGACCACGCTGAAGCGCTCGCGCGCGTTCTCGAAGACGGCAATCGACGGGTCGAAATAGTCGTAGGTGAATTTCAGGTTGTGGCCCCGCCGGATCAGGAAGTTGATCTCCGCGATGGCGAAGCGCTGCTCGACGGTCGGATTGTCGATGTAGCCCGCTTCAGCGAGCAGGCCAACGCGCCCAAACTGCACGCCGCCGTGCAGACTGGCCGTCTCGGTCCTGACCTTCTGGGTATCCTTGTTCGTCGAGTACGAGCCGCCCAGTCGGAACATCTTGTGTACGTAAGCGAGGGACCCCGTAACGCGCTTGTCGCGATTGGTCTCGATGGACGAGCCGGTTCCGTTGGTGTACGCGAGGTGCAGCGCCCAGGGCCCCGGCTCGTAACCCGCCTCGACACCGACGTCCGTGGTGCCATAGGTAAAACCGGTGGCCGAGCGCGTGAACGCCGTGTCGTCCTGCAGCCGCAGGCCAAAGGGCAGGAAGAACTGCCCAGCCTTGAGGTAGTACGGCTCGCCGAGCAGCTCGCCCTTCAGCAAACCCACGATTTCCCGCGCGTCGCCGCCCTCGGCAAGCGTCTGGTAGAAGGTCACGCGGTCCGGAATCAGGTTGATTTCCAGATAGACGTTGTGCTTGCGCTGCGTGAAGGTCTCCGTCGCACCCGTGGCCGGGGGCTTGTTGCGCTCGAAGAGCACCCGGAAGTCGCCGCCAAGAGCGATGAAGTCGTTCAGCCGGCCGGTGAAGTAGCTGCTCTGGGAATCGGCCTTCAGCGGGTTGTCCTCGTCGTCCTTGGCCTCCTCGCTCGCGCCGATCCGCCGCCAGTCGAGGAACGTGCTCGCCAGGCGCGTCTGCACGTACACGTTGGCGAAGTCCGTGCGCTTGCCGCCGCCGGTCATGTTCACGTGGCACTTGGAGCACTTGTAGCCTTCCTGGATCGCCAGGTACGGCTCGGCGTGCGCGCTCGAGGACAGAACGGCGGCAGAGATCCCGAACGTCGAGATCGCCGCCCCGAGCAGCCGGATTCCGGATCGCAACACTCCTCCCCGCGTTTGCCGCATCTTCTTTCCCCTGCTCCCTTTGGCTTCCCGCCGCTCGCGCGGCTCTTGATTCTTTCCGCCGCCCGTCAGCACCCCGGGGCGCCGTCAGCGATCCAGTCCTTCATGTTCTGGATCGTTTCGGGCGCCAGCGCCGGGTTGGCCATCGGCATACGGACGGTTTGCGGCGCGATCGGCTCGCCGAGCGGACCCTGGCCTTCGACCTTCCAGATGACGTAGCTGGTGGCCGGGTTGCTGGCCGTGATTTCGTTGAGGGTCGGTATCTGGCCGCTCGGCCGTCCGACATTCGCGCAAGTGCCCGCCGTCGAGCTCCAGTCGACACCGAACGGCGCGCCGGCCCCGGTATGACACTGGGTACACACGCCACCGAAGACGTTGCTCTGCACCCAAGCGAGCGTCGCGTTCGGGTTCCCGCTCGCCGCGCCTCCCCCGCCGCCCCCGCCGCCTCCGCTGCTGCCCGTTCCGGCGGACTGCGACTGGCCCAGCAGATTGCCGGTCGAGTCGAGTCCCTCGCCCGAGCCGGCGCCGCAGCCGGCGGCGAGCACCACGGCCGCCAGCAGCACGAGGAGCCGTGCCCGCGCCGTCACTTCTTCTGCTCCTTCGCGGCGACAGGCTTCGGATGCCGGACCTGGTTGGGGTTCTCGACGAACAGCCAGTAGAACCAGCCCTTGCGCTCCAGCGACTTGAGGTAATCGACGAGCTGCCAGCGTTGCTCGTCGTTCAGCTCGTCGAAGGCGGGCATCGGCGTGCCGTTCAGCCCGGTCGTG
>DATHYT010000079.1:0-22229 GCA_035459025.1 Burkholderiales bacterium
CGCGCTGCTGATCGCGGGCGCGGGGTCGCCCGGGCTCGCGCTCGCCGCACTCGCCGGGTTCGGCGTGACGCTCTTCTTCCAGCGCTACATCGCCGGGACCTGAGCTACTGGAAGCGGTAGAGGTAGGTGGCGCGCAGCTGGGTGGCGCTGTAGGAGTTGCCCTGCAACAGGCCCTCGTCCATCTCCGAGTCGATGCGCACAAGGGAGAAGTCGAGCGCCTGCGCGCGGCTCAACGGATAGTTGAAACCGAGCTCGACGATCAACGCGGTCGCGTCGACCCGATAGGTGTTCGCCACGGCGAGGCCCAGGGGCTCGCGCAGCGCCGGATCGTCCTCCCACACGGCCGTCAAGCCGCTGGTCGAGCCCGAACTGAACACGTGGTCGCCCGCCTCGCGCGTGAGGCGCGCGTATGCCGTGTTGCGCGCGCCAAGCCGCAGGTCGAGCGTGGCCCAGATGCGGTTCGTGGACAACTCGTACAGGCCCACCGAGCCGCCGCCGCTGCGCTTGTCGAAGCCGACGCCACCGGCCACGCGCATGCGATCAGTGAGGTGGCTGCCGGCGCTCGCGTCGATGGAAACGATGCTGCCGTCGCGCAGTTCGCTGTCGGCGTGGCGCAGCAACTGCGCCTGCCCGGCGAGCTCGTACCACGGGGCGCTGAAGCCGGTTCCGGCCTGATAGCGCCAGGCGGCGCGACCGATGAGCGCGAGGTTGCTGATGTCCTTGATGTCGGCGAAGTGCGAGTAGCGCGCCGACGCGCGCACCAGCGCGCCGCTACTCGGCGACAGCAGAAAGCTCCGCGTCGCCGAGCCTTCGAGCACCACGATGTTGTCCGACTTCGCGCCGTCGAGTAGTCCGCGCGTGGCGTTGTCGTCGTGTACGGCCTCGCCGGCGAGCCCGAAGCGCCAGCCTTCCGCGGCCCGCGCCGGTGCGAGCGGCATCGCCAGCACGAGGACGACGGCTACGGCGATGGTGGATCTCATGTGACTTTCCCCAAGTTGTGCTCCGCGTGATAATACGTCGTCATTCCGCTCAGCGAAAGGGACGCGCCGATGTCGAAGCGATTCAACGATGCCGAAGACCCGCGCCGCGCATTCCTGCTGAAGGCGCTGGCCGCGGGACTGCTTGCGGCGGGCGGCGTGCCCGCCGTGCGCGCGCAGCTCTTCGGGCGCAAGCCGCAGAAGCTGCCCGCCGGCCAGTCGGTGTACGAGGCGACCGGCGCGGTCACGGTGAACGGGCAGGCGGCGACGAGCGCGACGCGCATCGGCGCCACCGACCGCATCGAGACCGGCAGGGGCGCGCAGCTCATCTTCGTCGTCGGCTTCGACGCGTTCCTGCTGCGCGAGAGCAGCCGCCTCGAGCTCTCGGGCGTGAGCGGCATCGTGAACACGATGCGCCTTGCCACCGGCGCGCTGCTCTCGGTCTTTGGCGCAGGCGCGAAGCGCATCGTTACCACGACTTCCGCCTCCGGCATCCGCGGCACGGGCATCTACGTCGAATCCGAGCCCGAGCGCAGCTACGTCTGCACGTGCTACGGCGACGTGCTCATTTCCGCCGTCGACGACGCCAGTATCTCGGAGCGCATCGTCTCGACGCATCACGACGCACCGCGCTACGTCATGAAGGGCCGCATCGAACCGGCACCGTTCATCAACCACACGGACGTCGAGCTGGCGCTGATCGAGGCGCTGGTCGGCCGCACGCCGCCGTTCTCGCTGTTCGACGAAGACTACGGCGGCGCGCGCCGCTACTAATTACGCCGCCTCGGGCGCTAGGCGCGCTGGCGCGCCTTGAGGGCGCCGATGATCTCCTCAGGCTCGGGGTAGCGCTGGTCGCGGTGCTTGGAAAACACGAGCTTGCCGTCGGCGGCGACGTCGAAGACGCCGTTCGCGCCTTTCGCCAGCTCGGCCTCGATGCCGAGGGCCTGCTTGATCTGGGCAGCCAGACTGACCGCCCGCGGCAGGTAGTTTCAGGGGACGCAGTAGGTAATGACGACCTTCATGCAGCCCATTATGCCGCGCGCTGGACGCTTCCGGCAACGCGCGCGCGCAGGTCCTCGACCGCCATGGCGAGCGCGGGCGTGAGCAGCATCTGGATGAGTGTGCCGACCAGCACGCCCGCGGCGATGGCGATGGCGAGCGGGATCAGGAACTGCGCCTGGATGCTGCGCTCGACGATGAGCGGGAAGATGCCGAGGAAGGTGGTCACGGCGGTGAGCACGATCGGCCGGAAGCGGCCCTTGCACGCCACGCGGATGGCCTCGGCCGGAGGCTTGCCGCGCGCGCGCTCCTCGTTGATGAAATCGATCAGCACCAGCGACCCGTTGACGATGATGCCGGCCAGGCCGACGACGCCGAACAGGCTGGTGAGGCCCATCGGCAGGCCGAGCGCGAGGTGCCCGAGCACCGCGCCGACCAGGCCGAGCGGGATCGAGGCGAGCACGATCAGCGGCTGCAGGTAGGAACGGAAGGCGAGCGCGAGCAGCGCGTACATGCAGAACATGGCGAGCACGAAGTTGCGCGCGAGCGAGGGAAGCGTGCGCGCCTGCTCGCGCTGCTCGCCGCCCATGGCGTAGGTGAGGCCGGGAATCTCCTGCTGCAGCGCCGGGATCACCTCGCCGGTGAGGCGCGCGTTGACCTGCTGGCCGGTGACCACGCGGTTGTCGATCTCGGCGAACACGGTCGATACGCGACGGCCGTGGCGGCGCACGATGGTGGAGGGGCCGTAGTCGAGCTTGAGCTCGGCGACCTCGTGCAGCGGCACGAACGCGCCCGAAGGCGCGCGGATGCGGTAGCGGCCGAGGTCGGCGAGCGACGCGCGCTCGCCGCGCGGCAGCCGCACGTACACGCGCACCTCGTCGCGGCCGCGCTGCACGCGCAGCGCTTCCGCGCCGAAGAACGCCGCCCGCACCTGCAGGGCCAGCGACTCCAGGCTGATGCCGAGCGCGCGCGCCGAGGGCTTGAGCTCGAACTGCACTTCCTGCTTGCCCGGGTCGCGGTCGTCGCGCACGTCGGACACGCCGTCGATGCGCCGCAGCTCCGCCTGCAGCGCCTGCACCGCGCGCGCGAGCCCTTCGGGGGAGCGCGCGGAGAGCTCGAGCTGCACCGGCGAGCCGAGCTGGATCACGTTGGAGGCGAAGGTGAGCTTGCGCAGGGCCGGGGGCTGGCCGGCGAGATCGCGCCAGCGCCGCTCGAAGTCGCCCGAGGCGATGCTCCTCACCTCCGGGTCGAGGAGCTCGAACACCACCGAGGCCTTGTTGCCCTGCAGCAGGCTGAGCGCGCCCACCGCGCCAGGGCCTGCCGCCTCCTGCCGGCCCACCGTGATGTAGACGGCGCTGACGAGATCGCGGCCGCTCGGGTCGGGCAGGCTCACCGCCGCCTCGCGTCCCGCGCGCGCGATGTCTTCGGCCGCGGCGAGCGTGGTTTCGGCGGTCGCCCCTGGCGCGAGCTCGAGGGACGCCGTGACGTAGCGCCCCTCCACCTGCGGGAAGAACACGAAGCGCACGTGCCCGGCGGTGATCGCGCCGACGGTGAGCAGGAACACCGAGAACGCGCTCGCGATGACCACGCCGTAGTGCGCCGTGGCGAAGCGCAGCGCCGCGTCCAGGGGGCCCTCGATGAAACGCCGCAACGCGCGGTCCACCGCGTGCCGCAGGTCGGCAAGGCGCGCGCCGATCCAGGTGCGCGGCGCGTAGCCGATGACGCGCAGGTGCGCGAGGTGGTGCGGCAGGATGAGCATCGCCTCGAGCACCGACACGGCGAGCACGATGATCACCACCGCCGGGATCTGGAACAGGAACTTGCCCAGGGTCCCGGGGGCGAACAGCAGCGGCACGAACGCCGCGATGGTGGTCGAGACGGCGAGCGCCACCGGCAGCACCACGCGCTGGCTGCCGCGCACCGCGGCGTCCATCTCCGGGGTGCCGCGCTCGTTCTCGGCGTAGATGTTCTCGCCGGTGACGATGGCGTCGTCGACCACGATGCCGATGGCGAGGATGAAGCCGAAAAGCGACATCATGTTGATCGAGAGGCCGAGCCACGGCATCACGGCGAAGGTGCCGATGAAGGACACCGCGATGCCGGCGGCCACCCAGAGCGCGAGCCGCAGGTCGAGGAACAGGGCGAGCGCCGCAAGCACCAGCGCGAGCCCCAGCACGCCGTTCTTCACCAGCAGGTCGCGGCGGTTGCGGAACTCGGCCGAGTCGTCGCGCCACACGATCACCTCGAGCCCCGGGGGCAGGCCCGGGCGCAGCGTCGTGTCGAGGTAGTCGTTCACCTTGGCCACCACGTCGAGCACCTTGTCCTCGCCGACGCGGAACACCTGCACGAAGGCCGCCGGGCGGCCGTTGAAGCGCATGATCAGCTCGTCGTCGCGGAAGCCGTCGTCGATGCGCGCGATGTCGCCCAAGCGCACCTGTGCGCCCGAGGCGCTCGAGACCACGATCACGCGCTCGAAATCGGCGCGGTTGTAGTTGCGGCCGCGCGCGCGCAGCAGGATCGACTCGCCGCTCGCCTCGATGTCGCCCGCCGGCAGGTCGAGGCTCGCGCGCTTGAGCGTCGCGGCGACGTCCTGCAGGGTGAGGCCGTAGGCGCGCAGCACGTCGTTCGGCACCTCGACCGAGATCTCGTAGGGCCGCACGCGCGCCACTTGCGCGAGCGACACGCCGGGCGTGGCGGTGAGGTCGTCCTTGATGCGGTAGGCGAGCTCGCGCAGCGTCGCCTCGCTCGCCTCGCCGAACACGGCCAGCTCGACCACGCGCTGGCGCGTGACCAGCTGAAACACTTCGGGGCGCTCGGCCTCGTCGGGAAAAGTGGTGATGCGGTCCACCGCCGCCTTGACTTCGTCGAGCTTGACGGTGGGCTGCACGCCGCGCGCGAGCTCGATGCGCACCACGCCCGTGCCTTCGGCCGCGACCGAGGTCACGCGGTCGACGCCGTCGATGCCCTCGACCTGCTCCTCGATCTTCTGCACGATCGCTTCCTCGACCTCGTCGGGCGCCGCGCCCGGGTAGGCGACGCGCACCTCGATCACGTCGAGCTCGACCAGGGGAAACACCTCCTGCTTCATGGTGAGCGCGCTCGACAGGCCCGCCACCACGATGAGCAGCATCAGCAGGTTGGCGGCCACCGGGTGGCGCGCCATCCAGGCAATGAGCCCCCTCACGGGGAAGCGCGCCGCTCGCCGGCGCCGAGCTCGCGCACGCGCATGCCGTCGGTCACCACCTTGAGGTCGCTCACCACGACGCGGGCGCCTTCGGGCAGGCCCTCGGCCGACACCGCGACGCGCTCGCCCGAGGTCTGCAGCACGCGCACCGGGCGCACGTTCAGCACGCCACCGGGCTGCAGCAGCCACAGGGCGTCGCCCTCGCGCAGCGCCCGCCGCGGGACCAGCGCATGGCGCCCGGGGTCGATGCCCACGATGTGCACCGTGGCGTACATGCCCACCAGCAGCGGCGGCGCGGCGGCGGCGTTGCCGCGCACGGCGCTGCCGCGCTCGGCCGGGTTGTCCACGCGCACGATGACGTTGAAGGTGCGCGTGGCGGCGTCCACCGAGGACTCGACGCGGTCGACGTGCGCGGGCCAGCGGTACACGCCGCCGCCGTGCTCGACCTCGACGCTCGCCGCCGCGCCGCGCCCGCGCGCGCCCGTGCGCCAGGGATCGGCCGCCAGCGCCATCTCCCGGTCGGTGAGCGAGACGGCGATCTCCAGCACGCCGTCGGCGTAGAAGCGCGCAAGCTCCTTGCCGGGCTGCACCGATTCCCCCCGCACGACGCGCGCCGAGAGCACCTTGCCGTCGAAAGGCGCGCGCACCACCGCGCGCTCGAAGTCCACGCGGCGCTGGCGCACGAGCGCCTCGGCGCGCGCGAACGCCGCGGCCGCCTGGTCGCGGCTGCTCGAGCGCTCGTCGAGCGCCTGGCGCGACTGGAAGCCCTGGGCGATGAGCTCGCGCGTGCGCTCGAGCTGCTGCTCGCCGAGGGCGAGCGCCGCGCGCGCCGAGGCGAGCTCGGCCTCGGCCTGCGCCAGCGCCGCGCGGTAGGGCTCGTCGTCGAGCCGCAGCAACACCTCGCCGCGCGTGAACGCGCCCCCCGCGGCGAGCGACGGGCTCACGAATACGAGACGTCCCGGCACCTCCACGCCCAGCACCGCCTCGGCGCGCGCCTTCACCAGCCCGTGGCCGGTGACGCGCAGGGCGCCGTCGCGGAATTCGAGCGGCGCCGCCTGCACCAGCGGCAGCTGCGTCGTGGGCGCGCGCACCGCGGGCTCGGGGCGCAGGGCGTTGAGCGCCGCGAAGCCGCCGACACCGGCGGCGAGGATCAGCACCACGACGAACCGCCAGAGCCAGCGCGAGGAGGTCGTTGTCATGGCAGAGCCGGGATTGTATCGGCTCGCGGGCCGCCGCTCAGGCGCGCCGCGCAAACCTCGGGTACACGCGCCTGACGTTCGCCGAGTAGATCTTCTCGCGGTCGGCCGCGCTCAGCGACCCGACGGCGTCGATGTAGCGCCGCGTGTCGTCGTAGTACTGGCCGGTCTGCGGATCGACGCCGCGCACCGCGCCGACGATCTCGGAGGCGAAGAGGATGTTGTCCACCGGGATCACCTTCAGCAGCAGCTCGATGCCGGGCAGGTGGTAGACGCAGGTGTCGAAGAAGACGTTGCGCAGCAGCAGCTCCGTCAGGGGCGGCTTGCCCATGTCCTGGGCGAGGCCGCGGTAGCGGCCCCAGTGGTAGGGCACCGCGCCGCCGCCGTGCGGGATGACGAACCTGAGCGTGGGGAAGTCCTTGAACGGATCCGACTGGATGAACTGCATGAACGCGGTGGTGTCGGCGTTGATGTAGTGCGCGCCCGTGAAGTGGAAGGCCGGGTTGCACGAGGAGCTCACGTGCACCATCGCGGGTACGTCGAGCGCCACGAGCTTCTCGTAGAGCGGATACCAGTAGCGGTCGCCGAGCGGCGGCGCTTTCCACCAGCCGCCCGAGGGGTCGGGGTTGAGGTTGCAGCCGATGAAGCCCAGCTCCTCGACGCAGCGCTCGAGCTCGGGGATGCAGTTCTCCGGCGGCACGCCGGGCGACTGCGGCAGCTGGCACACCGCGGCGAAGTTCTGCGGATACAGGCGGCACACGCGGTGGATCAGGTCGTTGCACTGCCGCGACCAGGCCTCGCTCGTCTTGGCGTCGCCCACGTGGTGCTCCATGGAGCCCGCGCGCGGCGAGAAGAACGTGAGGTCGGTGCCGCGCTCGCGCTGGATGCGCAGCTGGTTCTGTTCCAGCGTCTCGCGGATCTCGTCGTCCGAAATCCGCAAGGGGCCCGGGTCCTGGCCGGCGACCTGCTTGCTGCGCCAGTCCCACAGCGCCTGCGGCGCGGTCGTGTAATGGCCGTGGCAGTCGATGATCACGCGAGCAGTTCCTCCACCGCGTAGCGTTGCGGGACGAGGCCCTGCCGGTGCACGAAGTCCACCGCCACCTCGAGGTTGCGCCGGTTCGCGTCCAGCCCGATCGGGTTCATCTCCGGGTTGCCGGCGGCGGCAAAGCTCTCCTCGAGCAGGCGCATGAGCGGCGCCGCGTCGACGTGCGGCTTGATAGCAACCATGTGATTGATCTGGATCGCGCCCTTGCGCGCGCGCCATTCGCGCGCCGCGGCCTCTGCATCCGGGATCACCGGCACGATGCGCGGGTCGGTGACGGGCGCATCGCCCAGGACGGCGGCGTCCACGTCGCCCGCGAGCAGCATCTCCTCCGGTTTCCTGCCTGCCGGCGCGCGCTCGACGTTCGGCGGATCGCGGAACTCCGCGACGTGCGCCTCCTCGAACGTGACCCAGGTGATGCGGCGGTGGTCCACGCCGTGGTCCTCGGCGAGGATGCCGCGGATCCACATCCCGGTGGTCACCGAGTAGGAGCGCACGGCCACGCGCCTGCCTTCGAGCGTGCGCGGCGCGACCGGACGCGTGCGGTCGCAGACCAGGCGCGGGTGCTGCATGCGCGCGAGCACCACCGCGGGCAGCAGGCGGTAGGGCTTGCCCGCCGCTTTCGCCATCAGGAAGGTGGTGATGGCGAGCTCGGCGAAATCGAATTCGAGCCCCCGCACCACGCGCTTGAAGCCGGCGCTCGGCGGTTTCACGTCCTCGAACGCGAGCGGCGCGCGCTGCCTGAACAGCGCCGTGCAGGGATACTCGCCGAGCAGCGCCTTCACTTGCCCATCGCCTTGCGGATGACGCCCACCAGCTCGGCGCGATCCTGCGAGGACGCCTTCACGCCCAGGTCGGCGACCCACTGCTGGCGCTCGGCGGTGGCGGCGGCCATCAGCGGGTCGATGCCGATGCTCTGCAGCGTTTCCGACACCTCGCGCATCTCGGCCGCGCGGCGCCTGCCGTGCGTGACCACGCGCTCGATCATGTAGCCCGAGAGCTTTTGCCAGTCGATGCCGGGCCAGGTCTCCTTGAGCGAGGCAAGGACGCGATCCTCGACGCCGTACTCGGCGCAGGCGGTCATCGACTCGACGAGCAGCGCCTCCAGCCCTTTCACCACGATCGAGCGGAACATCTTGATGGCGGAGGCCTGGCCGACCTCGTCGGAGACCAATTCCATCTTCATGCCGAGCGCCGCGGCGCGCGGCGCGAGCGCGGCGGCGCCGGGACCGCCGACGAGGCAAGGCACCTTGTGCAGGTAGGGCGCCGCCGGCGCCATCACCGCGCAGTCCACGTAGGCCGCGCCGGTCGGGGCGACGAGCGCGGCGGTCTCGAGCTTGCGCTTGGGCGAGACCGAGTTCATGTCGAGGAACAGCTGTCCCTTGCGCAGGCCGGGCAGGCAGGACTTCGTCGCCTCGAGGCTCGAGGACGCGGTGACGACGAGGATCACCAAGCCTGCCTCGCGCACGGCCTCCACGTGGTCGCGCGCCAGGCCGACGCCGAGCGCCTTCGCGGCCGCTTCGAGCTTCGCGCCGGCCGGCGCGCCGAAAAGGATGTCGTAGGCGCGGAGCGCGGGCTGCGCCGCTTCCTTCGCCAGCCCGCGGCTGATCGTCTGCCCGGCCTCGCCGAAGCCGATGAACGCGATCGACTCGCTCATTTCGAGGCGAGCGTCGTGTCCGGGCCGGGCGGGCGCGAGCGGTCATCGCTGCCGACCTGGTCGAGCCCCCAGAACATCTCGAGGCAGTGGTGGTCGGCGTTGCAGCGCAGGAACACCGTGCCGCCCTTCTTCATGCTCTCGGGGTAGACGTCGGAGACGCGAAAGCCCAGCACCCCGGTATAGAAGGCGGCCGAGCGCTTCACGTCCTTCACCTTGAGCACCACGTGGCCGAGCTTGCGCACCTGGAACGGGAGCCCGGCAGGCGGCGCCATGCGCCGCAGCGCCTCGGCCGGCGGGCTCTTCAGTCCTTCCAGATCGACCACGCCCCGCGGCATGAACCCGTCCTCCTCAAGTGCGCGCAGTTTGGCACAATCCGGAGCGATGAACGTCTCCGAGGTCATGGTGCGGTACCTGAAGGCGGCGGGCATCGGCCACGTCTTCGGCTATCCGGGCGATCCCAACATCGAGTTCATGGAAGCCGCGCGCCGCGCAGGGCTCGAGTTCGTGCTCGGCCGGCGCGAGGGCACCGCGGGCCTGATGGCCGAGGCCTACGGCTTTCTCACCGGCCGGCCCGGCGTGTGCATGTCGACGCTCGGCCCGGGCTCTTCCAACCTCGTCAACGCGGTGGCCAACGCGTACCTCGACCGCGTGCCGATGATCGCGCTCTCCGGGCAGATCGAGCGCAAGCGCGCGCAGACCTTCACCCACCAGGTGCTCGACCACAACCGGCTCTTTTCGCCGGTGAGCAAGTGGACGACCGAGATCGCGCCCGACACGGTGGCGGGCGTCATGCGCCGCGCGCTACGCACGGCGACGGCCGAGCGTCCGGGGCCGGTGCACATCACCACGCACGCCGACGTGGTCGGCGCCGAGGCGCAAGACGACAAGGTGGCGCTGCCGCCGCTTGCCGTGACCGCGTTCGGCGGCGACGGCGGCGTCGCCCGGCGGCTCGCGAAGGCGAAAAAGCCGGTGATCCTCGCCGGCATCGCCGCGCAGCGCGCGAATGCGCACGCCGCCCTCGCCGGGCTCGCCGAGAAGGCGGGCATCCCGGTGGTGGTGGCGCCGATGGCGAAGGGCGTGCTCGCCGAGGACCATGCGTACTACGCCGGCACGCTCGACATGGCGTGCAACGCGCTGATGTGGGAGTTCCTCAGGGGCTGCGACCTGCTCGTCGCCATCGGCTTCGACGCGGTGGAGCTGATCAAGCCCTGGACACTCTCGGTGCCGGCGGTGCACATCGACGCGGTGCCGAACACCGACCAGATCTACAGCGCCGACACCGAGCTGGTGGGCGACATCGCGGCGATCGTCGGGGCGATCGCCCGCGCCTGGAAGGGCGAGGCGAGATGGAAAGCCGCGGCGGTCAAGCGCCACCGCGATGCCCTGCGCGCCGCCTACTACGCAGGCCGCGTGAAGGGAAAGCTCAATCCGACCGACGTGATCGATGCGGTACGCGCGGCGCTGCCGCGCGCGGCGATCGCCACCACCGACGTCGGCTCGCACAAGCTGCTCGTCGGGCAGGGCTGGACCACCACTGCGCCGCGGGGCGTGCTCATGTCGAACGGCCTTTCCTCGATGGGCTACTCGCTGCCCGCGGCGATCGTCGCGCAACTGCTGCACCCGAAGCAGCCGGTGGTGTGCTTCGTCGGCGACGGCGGGCTCGCCATGGTGCAGGGCGAGCTCAGGCTCGCGGCGAGCCTGAAGCTGCCGCTGCTCGTGGTCGTGTTCTGCGACGGCAGCCTCAACCGCATCGAGATCAAGCAGGCGAACCGCAAGTACCCGAGCTGGGGCACGCTGATCGAGGCGACCGACATCGTGCAGCTCGCGCGCGCGATGCGCTGCGAGGGCGCCCGGGTGGACAGTGCGCAGGCGCTGGAGCGCCTGCTCGCGCAAAAGCGGCCCAAGGACCGGCCGCTGGTCGTCGGGGCGGACATCGACCCGGCGCAGTACACGCAACAATTCTGAGGCGCCATGGAGCTGGAATTGAGTGGCAAGACTGCGCTGGTCACCGGCGCTTCCGCCGGCATCGGGCGCGGCATCGCGCTCGCGCTCGCGGCCGAGGGTGTGCGCCTCGCGGTCACGGCGCGCCGGCGCGAGCGACTCGAGGCGCTGGAGAAGGAAACCGGCGCGAAGCTGGTGATCATCGAGCAGGACTTCATGGCCGAGGGCGCGCCGCAGAAGATTGCAGACGCGGCGCTGAACGGCCTGGGCGCGGTGGACATCCTCGTCAACAACGCCGGCGGCTCGCGCGCCTTCAAGCTCGATTCGAGCGAGGCACAGTGGGAGGAGGCGATGACGCTCAACTTCACGCGCCAGCGCCAGCTCGCGCACGCGCTCCTCGGGCAGATGATGGCGCGCAGGTGGGGCCGCGTCGTCAACATCACGGGAAAAAGCGAGCCCGAGGGCCTGAACGGCGCCTTTGCCGCCAAGGCGGCGATGCACGCCTGGGCCAAGGGCCTGTCGATCGAGGTCGGCAAGCACGGCATCACCGTGAACTGCATCCCGCCGGGGCGCATCATGAGCGAGCAGATCGAGCGCAACTACACCCCCGAGTTCCGCAAGTGGCAGGCCGAGCACGAGATCCCGGTGCGCGAGTACGGCCAGCCCGCCGACATCGCGAACCTGGTGTGCTTTCTCGCCTCGCCGCGCGCGCGCTACATCACGGGCGCGGTGATCCCGGTGGACGGCGGGTTGCGCAAGTACCAGTTCTAGTGCGCGCTTATACTCGGGCACTATGAACCGCAAACAAGTGCGCGGCACCGCCGCATTCGTGGAGCAGATGGCACGCGTCGCCTGGCGGGAGTTCCCGGGGCATTTCGGCGGTGCGCTTTCCAAGATGCTGGTCGGGCCGGAGAAGGGCGGCAGCGCTCGCGTGGATTTCCGCATCTCGCGCTATGCCCCCAATGCCTACGTCGAGGAGCACTCGCACCGCGTGCAGGAGCAGATCTACTACGTGATCGAGGGGGAGGGCGTGCTGACCGTCGACGGCGAAGAGCACCTGATGCGGCCGCACGACTACGTGTACCTGCCGCCCGGCGTGCGCCACGCCATCACCAACACAGGCACCGGCGGGCTCGTGTTCTTTGTAGTGACGACACCCGCGTCGGACGAAGCGGCGGTCTAGGCGATGGCGCGAATGAAAGGCGGCGAGCTGATCGCCGAATACCTGATCCAGCAGAAGGTGCCGTATATCTTCGGCATCTGCGGGCACGGCAACGTCGGCATCCTCGACCCGCTGTACGCGGTGCGCGATAAGCTGAAGCTCGTTTCGCCGCGCCACGAGCAGTGCGCGGGCCACATGGCCGATGGCTACTTCCGCGTAAAGCACCAGCCGGTGGCCACGCTCACCTCGACCGGCCCGGGCTCGGCGAACCTGGTCATGTCGCTCGCCACCGCGCTCTCGGATTCTTCGGCGTTCCTCGCCATCACGTCGAACGTGCCCACCTCGCAGATGAACCGCGCGCCGTTCCAGGAGATCTACAAGCACAACCAGGCGGATTTCCCCTCGGTGATCCGCCCGGTGGTGAAGCGCGCGTTCCAGCCCACGCGCGTGGACATGCTGCCGCTCGCGCTGCGCCAGGGGTTCGACACCATGGTGACCGGGCGGCCGGGCCCGGTGAACATCGACGTGCCCTACAACGTCTACCAGGAGGAGGACGAGGTCGAGCTGCCGCCCGCCGCGCACGTGTTCGGCCAGCACCGGCCGGGCGCCTCCGACGCGGATATCGCAAGAGCGGTGAACCTGCTCACCGACGCCACGCGCCCGGTGCTCTTCATCGGCCACGGCGCGACGCTCGCCGAGGCCGGGCCCGAGATCACCCAGCTGCAGCAGACCTACGGCATCCCGGTGATCACCTCGCCGAACGGCATGGGCTGCGTGCCGGCCGACGACCCGCTCACGCTCGGCTTCATCGGCCGCAACGGCGCCTATCCCGCGAACCAGGCGGGCCGCCACGCCGACCTCGTCGTCACCATCGGCACGCGGTTCGACGACCGCTCCTCCTCCTCGTGGCATCCGGGCTACTCGTGGAACTTCCCGAAGACGAAGCTCATCCACGTCGACCTCGACCCGCAGGAGCTCGGCCGCAACTACCCGCCGACGCTCGGCATCATCGCCGACGCCAAGGTGTTCACCGCGCAGCTCCTCCAGGCGCTCGGGCTGCGCGAGAGCCGCGGCGCGCCGCCGCTGAAGAAGCAGCTCTCGGAGTGGCGCGCCGAGGTGGAAGGCTGGCGCAAGGAGTGGGAGGCGTACGTGCGGCCGAACTTCGGCAAGCTCACCACGCCGCTCAGGCCCGAATACGTCGTCGACGCGCTGCAGAAGGTCCTGCCCGACGACGCCATCCTCACCTGCGACTCGGGCGTGCACCACAACTGGTTCATGCAGTTCTGGCGCCCGAAGCGCGCGCAGTCGATGCTGAACAGCTGGGGCTACTCCTCGATGGGCTTCGGCGTGTGCAGCGTAATGGGCGCGCAGCTCGCGGCGCCCGAGCGGCCCTGCATCTCGGTATGCGGCGACGGCGGCTTCTCGATGACGCCCTACGTCGTCGCCACGGCGGTGGAGTACGGGCTGCCCTGCATCTGGCTGGTGTGGAACAACTTCAGCTGGGCGGCGATCCGCGACATCCAGGTCGGCATGTTCGGCGGGCGCGAGCTCGGCACCGCGTTCTACCCGGGCGGGCACTACGGGCAGACGCAGGGCAAGAAGTACAACCCCGACTTCGCCGCCTGGGCGCGCGCCTGCGGCGCCGACGGCGTCACCATCACGAAGAGCGAGGACCTCTCGGGCGCGCTGCAGCAGGCAATCAGGAACAAGCGCCCCTGCGTGCTCGACGTGCACGTGGACGCGGAGGTGCGCCCGCCCTCGACCGGCACGTGGGAGCTGCCACCCACCCCTTACAAGGAACCGGCCTTCGGCAAGCCGTGGGTGGCCTGATCTAGGCGCAATCCGCCAGATGACGCGCCGCGAGCCAGCCGAACACGAGTGCCGGCCCGAGCGTGATGCCCGGCCCCGGGTAGGCGCCGCCCATGATCGAGTTCATGTCGTTGCCGCAGGCGTACAGGCCGGCAATCGGCCGGCCGTCGCCGTCGAGCACGCGCGCGTTTTCGTCGGTGCGCAGGCCCGCCGCGGTGCCGAGGTCGCTCGGGTACAGGCGCACGGCAAAGAACGGGGGCACCTCGATCGGCCGCATGCAGGGGTTCGGTCCGTGCGCGGCGTCGCCGAGGAAGCGCTGGTAGACGTCGCCCCCGACGTTGAAACGCGAATCGACGCCCCGGACGGCATCGGCGTTGTATTGCGCGACCGTGCGATCGAGCCCCGCGCGATCGACGCCGAGGCGATCGGCGAGCGCTCCCGGCGTCGCGCCCGAGGCGAGATAGTTCTGCTCGAGCAAGCGCGCGAGCCGCAGCGTGAAGGGCCGCACCGCGCCGAGCCCGTATTGCCAGAGGCTGCGCCGGTCGCAGAGCAGGAACGCCGGAATCGCGCGGGCGCGGAACATGGCCAGCGCGAACTCGTGGTACGACACGGCTTCGCTGGTAAAGCGCTCGCCTTGGGCGTCGACGGCGATGATGCCCGGCTTGCCGCGATCGGCCACCGTGTGCGGGAACACCGCGGCCGAGCCGTCGGCCCGCCGGAACTTCGAGATCGGCGCCCAGTAGGCGTTGTGCAGATTGCCTTCGGCCACCCGGCCGCCGGCGGATTCGCCCAAGCGCAGGCCGTCGCCCGCGTCGCCGTCGCAGACGGCCGAGGCGACGTCGGTGCCCCGGGGCAGCCAGCGCGCGCGGCGCTCCGCATCGTGCGAGAAGCCGCCGGTCGCGAGCACGACGCCGCGGCGTGCTTCGAGCCGAGTGCTGTCGCCCAACACGACGCCGCGGACGTGCCCGTTCTCTTGCGAGAGCGCCGCGACCTCGGCGCGCGTGCGGATCTCGACGCCGAGGAGCCGAGCCGAGCGCAGCAGCCGCGCGATGAGCGCGTTGCCGAGCACGAGGCTCGTGCCGCGCGGGGCGGCGAGGCGCTCGCGCGCGTGCCGCGCGAGCAGCCGGGCGATGCGCGCCATGGAGCGCGGCGAGCGCGTCACGGCGCGGAAATGGGGCAGGTCGGCCCTGTCCACCATCATGCCGCCGAACAGCGTGAACTCGGGCAGCGGCGGGCGCAGGAGCGCGAGGTCGGCCCCGAGCGCGCGCGCGTCGTAGCCGACGGGCTCGAGCACGCGCCCGCCCGGGGTGGCGCCGGGAAGCGCGGGGTAGTAGTCGGGATAGCGCGTGACGGGCTTCAGGCGCAGTTCGGTGCGCGCCTCGAGCCAGTCGATCGCCGCCGGGCCCTCGCGCACGAACGCGTCAATGAGCGCCGGGCGCGTACCGGCCGACAGCGTAGCGTTGAGATAGGCGCGCACCGCGGCCTCGCTGTCGGCAAGGCCGGCGCCCGGCATTCTCGAATTGCCGGGGATCCAGACCATGCCGCCGGAGATCGCCGCGGTGCCGCCGACCCGGTCCGTCTTTTCCAGCAGCCGCACGCGCAGGCCGCGCGCGGCCGCGGCGCAGGCGGCCGTCAGGCCGCCGGCGCCCGCGCCCAGTACGATCACGTCCGGCGCCGCGTCGCTCGTCATCGGAACATGCTGTATACGTGAATTTGCGACTAAGGGAGAAGTGGCTTGAGCGAACGTTATGACGTCATCGTAGTGGGCGCGGGCAACGCCGCGTTCTGCGCGGCGCTCGCCGCGAAGGAGAAGGCCGCAAGCGTGCTGGTGCTCGAGCGCTCGGGCGAGGACGAGGCGGGCGGCAACTCGCGCTTCACCGCGGGCCTGATGCGCGTCGCCTACGCGGGGGTGGACGACCTCAAGCGCGCAATTCCCGATCTCACGGCGGAAGAAATCGAGCGCACCGACTTCGGCACCTACACCGAGGAGCAGTTTCTCGACGACATGGCGCGCGTCACGGAGTTCCGCTGCGATCCGGACCTCACCGAGATCCTGGTGAAGAGGAGCCTCGCCACCGTCGAATGGATGCGCCAGAAGGGCGTGCGCTTCACCGCCGCCTGGGGCCGCCAGGCGTTCAACATCGGCGGCCGCTTCAAGTTCTGGGGCGGACTCACGGTGGAAGCGGTGGGCGGCGGCCCCGGCCTAGTCGAATCCCTCACCCAGGCGGCGAAGAAGAACGGCATCGAGATCTGGTACAAGGCGCGCGCGACCGGGCTGATCACCGACGACGCGGGCGTGAAGGGCGTGCGCGTGAAGAAGGACGGCAAGACGCTCGAAGTGCGCGCGAAGAGCGTGGTGCTCGCCGCGGGCGGTTTCCAGGCCAATCCCGAGTGGCGCGCGCGCTACCTCGGGCCGGGCTGGGAGCTGGCGAAAGTTCGCGGCACGCGCTTCAACACCGGCGACGTGATCCGCATGGCGCTCGATGCCGGCGCCGCGCCCGCCGGCAACTGGTCCGGCTGCCACGCCGTCGCGTGGGAAAGAAACGCCCCCGAGTTCGGCGACCTCGCGGTGGGCGACCAGTTCCAGAAGCACTCCTACCCCTGGGGCGTGTACATCAACGCGCAGGGCAAGCGCTTCGTCGACGAGGGTGCGGACTTCAGGAACTACACCTACGCCAAGTACGGGCGCGTGATCCTTTCGCAGCCCGGGCAGTTTGCCTGGCAGATCTTCGACGCCAAGGTGAAGGCGCAGCTGCGGGACGAGTACAAGATCCGGCAGGTCACCAAAGTGACCGCAGGCACGCTGGAAGAGCTGTGCGCGAAGCTCGAGGACACCGACGGCAAGACCGCGCTCGAGGAACTGAAGGCGTACAACGCCGCGGTGCGCCAGGACGTCCCGTTCAATCCGAACGTGAAGGACGGCCGCGGCACGCAAGGGCTCGCGATCCCGAAGTCGAACTGGGCCAACACGCTCGATACGCCGCCGTTCGAGGCCTACGCCGTCACCTGCGGCATCACCTTCACCTTCGGCGGCCTGCGCATCAACACCGACGCGCAGGTGCTGTCCACCGACGGCGAGCCGATCGCGGGCCTGTACGCGGCCGGAGAGCTGGTCGGCGGCATCTTCTACTTCAACTACCCGGGCGGCACCGGCCTCACCAACGGCGCCGTGTTCGGGCGCATCGCGGGCACCAGCGCCGCGCGATAATCCGGGGATGAGCCCCGGGGAGGTGCCGAAAAGCATCGCCGTCCTGCGCATGTCCGCGCTCGGCGACGTCGTCATGACGCTGCCGCTGCTGCGCACGCTGCAGAAGGCCTTCCCGCGCACGAAGATCCACTGGATCGTCTCGCGCCCGTTCGACACGATCGTGCAGGGCATCTCGGGCATCGAGCTGGTCGTCATCGACAAGCCGCGCGGCCCGCTCTCGTTCTGGCGGCTGCGGCGGCAGATGCGCGCCTACGACTTCGACTGGCTGCTGGTGCCGCAGGCGAGCATGCGCGCGAATCTCGTCACGCTGGTGACGCGCGCGAAAAGGAAGATCGGCTTCGGCGCGCTGCATTCGCGCGACCTGCAGCGCTGGTTCGTGAACGAGACGGTGCCCGCCGAGCCCGAGCACCTCATCGACAGCTTCCTGCGGTTCGCCACCTACGTCGGCGCGCGCGAGCGCGTGCTCGACTGGAACCTGCCGCTGCGCCCGGAGGAGCACGCCTGGGCGCGCGCGCAGGTCGCGGCATGCGCCGGGATCAAGCTCGCCGTGGTGCTCGCCGCGAGCAAGCCCGAGCGCAACTGGCCGGTGGCGCGCTACTGCGAGACGCTCGAGCGGCTCGCGGCGCGCTGGCCGCTCAGCATCGTGCTCATCGGCGGCCCGGGCGCGGCGGAACGCGCGCTGGCCGGGGAGGTGCACCGGCGCGTGCGCATCCCGGTCCTCGACATGGTGGGGCGCACCGACCTGCGCCAGCTCGCGGCGCTCCTCGGCCAGGCGGACGCGCTGCTCGCGCCCGACACCGGGCCGCTGCACATCGCGCAGGCGATGGGCAAGCCCGTGGTGGGGCTGTACGCGGTGGCGCCGTCCGCGAAGACCGGGCCGTATCTCGAGCCGCAATGGACCGTGGACGTGTTCGCGCAGGCCGCGGCGACGATCCTGGGACGCGAGCGCATGGGGTGGCGCCAGCGCGTGCACGACGAGCGCGCGCTGCGGCTCATTACGGTGGACGCGGTGGTGGATAGAATAGAGCGACTTTTCGAGCACCGCGGCTTCAGGCCGCAGACGACGCCATGAGCACCGAGATCCTCGACCTGGAAAGGCTTCGCGCGCAGCCGCTCGCCCGCGATCCGTTCCCCTTCGTGGTGGTGAGCGGCATGCTCAAGCCCGGCGCCATCGAGGCGCTGTCGCGCGATTTCCCGCCGATCGGCGACGGCGGGGTCTACCCGGTCGATATCCTGCCGCTCGGGCCGAGCATGCAAAAACTGGTCGAGGAGATCAGCGGCGCCGAGTTCCGCAAGGTGGTGGAGGAGAAGTTCGGCCTGGACCTGCGCGAGCGCCCGCCGATGGTGACGCTGCGCGGGCGCTCGCGCGACAAGGACGGGCGCATCCACCGCGACTCCGACGACAAGGTGGTGAGCCTGCTGCTCTACCTCAACAAGGACTGGCCGCACCGGACCGGCAACCTGAGGATGCTGCGCGCGCCGGACGACCTGGAGAGCACCGTGGCCGAGATTCCCTCGACCGCGGGCACCCTGGTGATCTTCGAGGTGAAGCCCAACGGCTGGCACGGCCACCACAAGTTCGTCGGCGAGCGGCGCGTGCTGATGCTGAACTACATGACCGGCAGCGCGTCGCATGCCCGCGAGCTCAAGCGCCATCGCTTTTCGGCGAAGGTGAAGGGGTTCAAGAAGCGGCTCGGGCTGTAGCCGGGGCATGACCGCGGCCGAGGCCTTCCTGGCGCTTCTTGCCGCGCGCGGCGTCGAGTACCTGTTCGCCAACGGCGGCACCGATTTCGCGCCGGTCGCGGAGGCCTACGCCAAGGGCCGCGCCGAAGGCGCGCGCATGCCCGAGCCGGTGATCGTGCCCCACGAGAACCTCGGCGTCGCGATGGCGCACGGCTACGCCATGGTGAGCGGCCGCCCGCAGGCCATGATGGTGCATGTCGGCATGGGCACGGCGAACGCGCTGAACGGCTTCATCAACGCTTCGCGCCAGAACGTGCCGATGCTCCTGTGCGCCGGACGCTCGCCGCTCACGGAGGGCGCCGGCCTCGTCGGCGCGCGCAACAACTACATCCACTGGGCGCAGGAGCACTTCGACCAGGGCGCCATGCTGCGCGAGTTCGCCAAGTGGGACTACGAGCTGAAGCACGCCGCGCAGGTGCAGGCGGCGGTAGATCGCGCGCTCGCCATCGCGCAATCCGAGCCGCAGGGGCCGGTTTACCTGACGCTGCCGCGCGAGATCCTGGCTTCGCCCCTCGGGACGTCGCTCCAGGATTCGCCGCTGCAGGTGCCGGCCGCGCCGCCGGCAGCGGATTCCGACACGCTCGAGGCGGTGGCGAAGCTCGTCGCGCGCGCCGAGCGGCCGCTGCTCGTCACCGCGAACGGCGGGCGCACGCCCGAGTCCGCGCGCGCCATCGCGCGCCTGGCCGAGGAGTTCGCGCTCGGCGTGGTGCAGTACCGCCCGCGCTACATGGCGATCTCCACCGAGCATCCGATGCACCTCGGCTGGGACCCGCACGCGGCGCTGAAGGATGCCGATCTGGTGCTGGTGGTCGACTGCGACGTGCCCTGGCTGCCGCGTCAGGGCAGTCCGCGGGACGAGGCAACGATCGTGCACATAGGCCCCGATCCGCTCTTCGCGCGCTATCCGATGCGTGGCTTTCGGACCGACATCGCGCTCACCGGACGCGTCGCGCCCGTGCTGGAGCAGCTGTGCGCGCGCATCGCGACGCACGCTCCCTCCGCGCGCGCGATCGGCGCCCGGCGCGAGGCGCTTGCGGCGCAGAGCGCGGCGCTGCGCGCGCGCGGCCGCGCCGGCGGGGCGCCGCTTTCCTCGCAGGCCGTGTCGGCCGCGATCAATGCAGCGCTGCCCGAGGACGCGCTGCTCGTGAACGAATATCCGCTGGTGCTCGAGGAGATGACGATCCGCGAGCCGGGGCGCTACTTCGGCACGCCGCCTTCCGGGGGCCTGGGCTGGGGCCTGGGTGCCGCGCTCGGCGCGAAGCTCGCCGCGCCCGGGCGAACGGTGGTCTGCACGCTCGGCGACGGCTCGTACATGTTCGGCAACCCGACGCCCGGGCACTTCGTTTCGCAAGCGCAGGGATTGCCGGTGCTGTTCGTGGTGTTCAACAATGCGCGCTGGGCGGCGGTGCACCGCGCGACGCTCGCCGACTATCCCGACGGCTACGCAGCCAAGGCGCGCGTGCCGCCGTTCTCGGCGCT
Source organism: Burkholderiales bacterium (assembly GCA_035459025.1). Taxonomy (GTDB): domain Bacteria; phylum Pseudomonadota; class Gammaproteobacteria; order Burkholderiales; family SG8-39; genus JAABQT01. Next base: position 20,398 of record DATHYT010000079.1, read on the forward strand.
CGAGCCCGCGCCGCGCTTCGAGCACGTCGTTCGCGCCTCGAACGGCCACGGCGAGACCGTGACCGAGCCGGCGGCGCTCAAGCCGGCACTCGAGCGCGCGCTGCGTATCGTGCGCGAGGAGAAACGCCAGGCGCTGGTCGATGTTTGCATTGCAGCAAGCTACGTGAAGACCAGCTGAGCTCGAAGGCCGTGCTTGTCGGCGCTCTGGCCGGCCGGTACAGTCCTCGCCCATGAAGCTCGACATCTTCAATCACATCTTTCCCGCGGCGTACTACAAGCGCATGCTCGAAGTCGCCCCGCGGGGCAAGGACATGCACAAGCGGGTGCGCGAGATCCCGTGCATCGTCGATCTCGACGAGCGCTTCCGCATCATGGATCAGTTCGGCGCGGACTACGCGCAGGTCATCTGCCTGCCCTCGCCGCCGATCGAAGTCTTCGGTCCGCCGAAGCTCACCAACGAGCTCGCCCGGCTGGCCAACGACGGCATGGCAGAGCTCGTGCGCCGCTTCCCGGAGCGCTTTCCCGCGTTCATCGCTTCGCTGCCGATGAACGACCCGAAGGGACTGCTGCGCGAGGCGAAGCGGGCGATCCGCGACCTGGGCGCCGTGGGCGTGCAGGTGTTCACCAATGTGCTCGGCGTGCCGCTCACCGCGCGCGCGACGATGCCGCTGTTCGAGCTGATGGCCGAGCTCGACCGCCCGATCTGGCTGCACCCGGCGCGCGGGGCGGAGACCCCGGACTTCCGCGGCGAGTCCCGCAGCCACTACGAGATCTGGTGGACGTTCGGCTGGCCCTACGAGACCAGCGCGGCGATGGCGCACATCGTCTTCGCGGGCCTGTTCGACCGCTTCCCGGACCTGAAGATCATCACCCACCACATGGGCGGCATGGTGCCGTACTTCGAGGGCCGCGTCGGGCCGGGATGGGACCAGCTCGGCAAGCGCACCTCGGACGTCGATTACACGAAGCTCCTGCGCAAGTTGAGGAAGCGCCCCATCGACTACTTCCGCATGTTCTACGCCGACACGGCGCTGTTCGGCGCGTGGGAGGCGACCAAGTGCGGACTGAAGTTCTTCGGCGCCGATCATGTACTGTTCGCCTCGGATGCGCCCTTCGACCCGGAGAAGGGGTCGATGTACACGCGCACCACGATCGAGATTGTGGAGCGGCTCGACGTGTCGCCCGAGGAGCGCCACGCGATCTACGAGGGCAACGCGCGTCGGCTGATGAAGCTGGACTGACAACAAAGGAGGATGACAATGGACAGGGGATTGATCGGGATACTCGTGCCGGTGGCGCTCGCCGGCGCGCTTGCGGGAGGCGGCGCGCACGCGCAGACCGTCGGCGTCGCGGCGTCCAACCCGGGCTCGCTCTACCACTCGACCGGCACCGCGGTGGCGAAGCTCGCCAACGACGTGGCCGGGCTGAAGGCGACGGTCTATCCGTTCGCCAGCGCGACGATCTACCTCCCCGCGGTGAACGCGGGCGAGTATGCGTTCGGCATCTCGAACGTCGAGGAGCTGCGCGTCGCCGTGCTCGGGGAAGACCAGTTCAAGGGGCGGCCTTATGCGGACCTGCGCGCGGCGGCTATCCTGTACCCGCTGCGCGTCACGTACTTCGTGCGCAAGGACTCCGACATTCGCACGATGGCGGACCTGAAGGGCAAGCGCCTCACCGACGGCTTCAGCAGCCAGAAGACCGTGCCACCGCTGCTCGACGCGCTGCTCGCCACCGGCGGCCTGACGCGCGCCGACACCCAGCCGGTCAACGTGCCGAACGTGGTGGGCGGCGCCGAGGCCTTCATCTCGGGCAAGGCCGACGCCTTCTTCTTT
>DATHYT010000080.1:0-9359 GCA_035459025.1 Burkholderiales bacterium
GCTCTTGCTCAGCGGCGTGCGCTCCGTCGATACGATCACTGCCTCGGTCATGTCGAAGCCTCCTATCCGTTAAAGCGCTTGCCTTCCTTGGCAAGCTTCACGAGCAGCGGCGCGAGTTGCCACTGCTCGCCGTGGTAGCCCTTCTGGAACCTCTCGATCGCGGCCACCACCTTGTCCAGCCCGACGCAGTCGGCGTAGAACATCGGCCCGCCCCGGTGCGGCGGGAAGCCGTAGCCCGCGAGGTACACCATGTCGATGTCGGAAGCCCGCAGCGCGATGCCCTCCTCGAGAATGCGCGCGCCCGTGTTGACGAGCGCGTAGATGCAGCGCTCGACGATCTCCTGGTCGGAGATGGCGCGCGTCTGCAGGCCGTGCTCCTTGCGGTACTTGTCGAGCAGCGCGTCGATCTCGGGATCGGGCAGCGCCTTGCGGTTGCCCGGCTCGTAGCGGTAAAAGCCCTTGCCGGTCTTCTGCCCGAAGCGCCCGAGCTCGCACACCTTGTCGGCGAACTTGGAGTACGCCATTTCCGGCCGCTCGTAGTAGCGGCGCTTGCGGATGTCCCAGCCGATGTCGTTGCCGGCGAGGTCGGACATGGTGAACGGGCCCATCGCCATGCCCCACTTCTGCAGCGCCGCGTCGACCTGCTGCGGGCTCGCGCCCTCGTCGAGCAGCAGCCCCGCCTGCTGCGAGTAGCGCTCGACCATGCGGTTGCCGATGAAGCCGTCGCACACGCCGGAGACGATCGGCACCTTCTTCAGCTTCTTGCCGAGCTTCATCGTGGTGGCGAGCACGTCCTTCGCGGTCTTCTCGCCGCGCACCACTTCCAGCAGGCGCATGACGTTGGCCGGCGAAAAGAAGTGCGTGCCGATCACGTCCTGCGGCCGCTTGGTCACGTCGGCGATCTTGTTGACGTCGAGCGTGGAGGTGTTGGTGGCGAGGATCGCGCCGGGCTTCATCAGGGCATCGAGCTTCTTGAACATGTCCTGCTTGACGTCCATCCTCTCGAACACCGCCTCGATGACGATGTCGGCGGGCTTGAGCGCGTTCAGATCCGTGCTCGGCTGGATCAGCGCGTAGCGCTTTTCCATCTCCTCGGGCTTGAGTCTGCCGCGCTTCACCGTGCCCTCGTAGTTGTCGCGGATCTTCTTCATGCCCTTGTCGAGCGCCTCCTGCGACACGTCGGCGATCACCACCGGGATGCCGGCGTTGGCGAAGCTCATGGCGATGCCGCCGCCCATGGTGCCGGCGCCGACCACCGCCGCCTTCCTGATCTCGCGCGTCGGCGTGCTCTCGGGAACGTCGGGGATCTTGGAGGTCTGGCGCTCGGCGAAGAACATGTGGCGCAGCGCCTTCGATTCAACGGTGTTGACGAGGTACTCGAAGCGCTCGCGCTCGACCTTGCGGCCCTCGTCGAAGGGCAGCGTCACCGCGGCGTGGATGCACTTGGCGATCTCGGCGGGCGCCGGGTTGCCGCCGGCGCTCTTCGCCGCCTGCTCGGGCACGGCCTCGAGCAGCGCCTTCTGGTCGCCCTCCACCTTGGGCGGCATGTCGCGGATGCGCCGCGGCCCCTTGCCGGCGGCCACCAGCGTCTGCGCGTAGGCGATGCCGGCCTCGAGCAGGTCGCCGCTCACGATCTCGTCGATGAGGCCGAGCTCCTTGCCTTTGGGCGCCGGAATCGGGTCGCCGAGAATCATCATGCGCGCCGCCTCGTGCACTGGGATGATGCGGGGCAGGCGCTGCGTGCCGCCCGAGCCCGGCAGGATGCCGAGCTTCACTTCCGGCAGGCCGAGCAGCGACTTCTCCAGCGCGACGCGGTAGTGGCAGCCGAGCGCGAGCTCCAGCCCGCCGCCCAGCGCGAAGCCGCCGATGGCGGCCACCAGGGGCTTTTGCATCGAGTCCTGGATGTCGTTCACCTCCGGGAGAATCGGCTTGGTCATCGGCTTGCCGAATTCGCGGATGTCGGCGCCGCCCGAGAACGCCTTCGCGGAGCCGATCAGCACCACCGCCTTGATGTCGGGATCGGAATCGGCTTTTTCGAGGCCGGCGGCGATGCCCGCGCGCAGCGCGTTGCCGAGGCCGTTCACGGGCGGGTTGTTGAGGGTGATGACGGCGATGCCGTCGCGCACGGAATAGGCTGCCACGTCGCTCATGTCGCGCATTCTCCTGGGGTCGGCCAAATTCTACCCTCCCGCTCCCGGCGGCGGATAGTGCTTGACCGGCTTCGGCGGCGCACAGTAAGTTTTGATTCGAGGAGGGCAGAGGCATGCATGGCCTGATGATGGACGTCCCGCTGCTGATCACCGACCTGATCCGCTTCGCGGACCGCAATCACGGCGATACCGAGATCGTGTCGAAGACCGTGGAGGGCGAGCTGCACCGCACCACCTACCGCGACGCGCACGCGCGCGCGCGGCGCCTCGCCAAGGTGCTGCAGGCGCTCGGCGTGAAGGCGAGCGATCGCGTCGGCACCCTGGCCTGGAACGGCTACCGGCACTACGAGCTCTACTACGCCATCTCGGGCATCGGCGCCGTCATCAACACCATCAATCCGCGCCTGTTTCCCGACCAGATCGTCTACATCTCGAACCACGCCGAGAACCAGGCGCTGTTCTTCGACCTCACCTTCGTGCCGCTGGTGGAGAAGCTCGCGCCGCAGCTGAAGACGGTGAAGCACTTCGTGCTGATGACCGACCGCGCGCACATGCCGGCCAAGAGCCCGATCCCGAATCTGCTGTGCTACGAGGAGCTGATGGCCAAGCAGGACGAGCGCTTCGAGTGGCCTTCCTTCGACGAGCGCACGGCGGCGGCGCTGTGCTACACCTCAGGTACCACGGGCAACCCCAAGGGGGTGCTCTACGGCCACCGCTCGACGGTGCTGCACGCCTACGGCGCCGCGCTGCCCGACGCGCTCAACCTCTCGGCCGGCGACTCGGTGCTGCCGGTGGTGCCGATGTTCCACGCCAATGCCTGGAGCCTGCCGTATGCCTGCACCATGGTCGGCGCGAAGATGGTGTTCCCGGGCCCGCACCTCGACGGCAAGAGCGTCTACGACCTGATCGAGCAGGAGAAGGTGACGCTCTCGGCCGGCGTGCCGACGGTGTGGCTGATGCTGCTGCAGCACCTCACGGCCCACAAGGCGAAATTTTCGACGCTCAAGCGCACCGTGATCGGCGGCTCGGCCTGCCCGCCGGCCATGATCCGCGCCTTCCAGGACGACTACGGCGTGACCGTGTTCCACGCCTGGGGCATGACCGAGATGAGCCCGCTCGGCACGGTGGGCTCGCTGAAGGCGAAGCAGGCGGCGCTGCCGAAGGACGCGCGCTACGCCGTGCAGGCGAAGCAGGGCCGCGGCATCTTCGGCGTCGAGATGAAGATCGTCGACGAGGAGGGCAAGGAACTGCCCTGGGACGGCAAGCGCTTCGGCAACCTGCTGGTGAAGGGTCCCTGGATCGCCTCGGGCTACATGAAGGGCGAAGGCGGCGATCCGCTGAAGGACGGCTGGTTCCCGACCGGCGACGTCGCCACCATCGACCCCGAGGGCTACATGCAGATCACCGATCGCTCCAAGGACGTGATCAAGTCGGGCGGCGAGTGGATCAGCTCGATCGACCTGGAGAACATCGCGGTGGCGCACCCCGCGGTGCAGGAGGCCGCGGTGATCGGCATCCGCCATCCCAAGTGGGACGAGCGCCCGATCGTGGTGGCGGTGAGGAAATCCGGCCAGCAGGTGACGAAAGAGGACCTGCTCAAGTTCTACGAGGGCAAGATCGCCAAGTGGTGGATGCCCGACGACGTGGTGTTCGTCGACGAGCTGCCGCACACGGCGACCGGCAAGCTGTCCAAGCTCACGCTGCGGGAGAAGTTCAAGGACTACCGGCTGCCGGGCGCATGAGCCACGTCCTCGTCGAGACGCGCGAGCGCGTCACCCGCATCGAGCTGAATCGCCCGGAGAAGAAGAACGCGCTCAGCGCCGAGATGTACGCGGCGATGGCAAAGGCGCTCGCCGCGGCCGAGGCCGACGCGCAGGTGCGCGCGGTGCTGATCCACGGCCAGGCCGACTGCTTTACCTCGGGCAACGACGTCAAGGACTTCCTCGAGCTGCCGCGCGGGCCGGGCGACTCGCCCGCCACGGGATTCCTGCGCGCCATCTCCGCGGCAAAGAAGCCGCTGGTGGCCGCGGTCGGTGGAGCGGCGATCGGCATCGGCACGACGATGCTGCTGCACTGCGACCTGGTGTACGCGGCGCCCAATGCGCGGCTGCAGATGCCGTTCGTGCCGCTCGGCCTGCTGCCGGAAGCCGCCTCGAGCCTGCTGCTGCCGGCGATGGCGGGCTACCGGCGCGCAGCCGAGATGCTGCTCCTCGGCGGGCCGTTCGGCGCGGACCAGGCGCTCGCGGCCGGCATCGTCACCGAGATCGTGCCGCAGACCGAGCTTCTCGAGCGCGCCCGCCAGGCGGCGCTGGCGCTCGCGGCGCTGCCGCCCGCCTCGGTGCGCATGACGAAGGAGCTGATGAAGCGCGGCCTGGCCGCAGCCGTGCAGGAGCGCATGACCGAGGAGCTGGGCCTGTTCGGCGAGCGGCTGCGCTCGCCCGAGGCGAAAGAGGCGCTCAGCGCCTTCCTGGAGAAGCGCAGGCCCGACTTCTCGCGCTTCTCGTGAGCCTCGTTCACGAGACGGTTGCGGCGAACGGCCTGAAGTTCCACGTCGCGCGCGCGGGCGAGGGGCCGCTGATGCTCTTCCTGCACGGCTTTCCCGAATACTGGGCGATGTGGCGGCCGCTGCTCGAGCATTTCGGCGCGCGCGGCTTCTGCGCCGCGGCGCCCGACCTGCGCGGCTACAACCTGTCGGACAAGCCCGCCGCGGTCGAGGCTTACCGCGCCAAGCACCTGATGGCCGACGTCCTCGCGCTCGCCGCGCACTATACGAACGAAAAGTTCGTGCTGGTCGCCCACGATTGGGGCGGCGCGGTCGCCTGGGGCGTGGCGATCGCGCACCCCGAGCGGCTCGCGAAGCTGGCGATCGTCAATGCGCCGCATCCGTACCTGTTCTGGCGCGAGCTCTGCACCAGCCCCGCGCAGCAGAAGGCGAGCGAGTACATGAACTTCTTTCGTCTCGCCAAGGCCGAGCGCGTGCTCGCCGAGAACGGCTACGCGCGCCTGCTCGGCGCCTTTTCCGACCTGGACGAGGCGGCGCGCACGGCGCTCGTCGAAGCCTGGTCGCAGCCCGGCGCGCTCACCGGCGGGCTCAACTATTACCGCGCCTCGCCGATGTATCCGCCGAGCGCGGACGACCCGGGCGCGAAGAAGCTGCAGCTCAAGCCCGAGGACTTCGTGGTCAGGGTGCCGACGCTCGTCGTCTGGGGCGAGCGGGACACGGCGCTGCTCCCCGGCTGCATTGACGGGCTCGAGGCCGTAGTCCCCGACCTGAAGCTGGTGCGGGTGCCCGAGGCCTCGCACTGGATCGCGCGCGAGCGAACCGACCTCGTCATCCGCGAGATCGAGGCGTTTACAATCGGCCGATGAAGACTTCGCTCAGGATCCGCGACCTCGAATCGCGCGTCGGCCAGGAAATCGCGCAGTCGCCCTGGGTGGAGATGCCGCAGGAGCGCATCGACCTCTTCGCGAAGGCGACCGAGGACTACCAGTGGATCCACGTCGACCCGGAGCGGGCGAAAGCCTCGCCGTTCGGCACCACCATCGCGCACGGCTTCCTCACGCTCTCCATGCTGCCGAAGCTGATCGAGTCGACCTTCGAGTTTTCCGACCGCAAGATGGGCGTCAACTACGGCCTGAACAAGGTGCGCTTCACTTCGCCGGTGCCCGCGGGCGCGAAGATCCGCGGCCGCTTCACGCTGGCGAAATACGAGAAGCTGGACGGCGGCGTGCAGACCACCTGGAGCGTGACGGTGGAGCGCGAGGGCGGCGAGAAGCCCGCGATGGTGGCCGAGACCATCAGCCGGCACTACTTCTGACATGACGCAGCGCTGGAAGCACAAGCCCCCGAACTCCAACTGGGGCGAGTTCGGCCCCGACGACCAGCGCGGGCGCATGAACTACGTGACGCGCGAGAAGGTGCTGCAGGGCGTCGCCGAGGTGAAGGAGGGGATCGCGTTCTGCCTGTCGCTGCCGCTGGACTACCCGGGCGGCAACGCGCTCAACCCGCGCCGGCGCCCGCCGCGCCTCGCGCCGACGATCCGCGACGGCAAGCAGGCGTTCTGCCTGCCGCTCGCCGAGTTCGTCGGCGACGTCACCGACGTGGTGTGCGACGACCAGGTGCTGCTCGCGCTGCAGTACTCGTCGCAGTGGGACTCGTTCGCGCACGTCGGGGCGAAGTTCGACGCCGACGGCGACGGCAAGGCGGAGATCGTGTTCTACAACGGCTTTCGCGCCGGCGAGCACGTGAAGCCCGGGCCGGAGAAGCCCGACGCCGAGCCCTGGGCGAAGTTCGAGGGCGCGCGCGCCGAGGCGCTCGGCATCCAGAACCTGGCCGAGCACGGCGCGCAGGGCCGCGGCGTGCTGGTCGACCTGCACGCGCACTTCGGCCGCGAAAGGAAGGCGATCGGCTACGACGCGCTGATGCGCGTCATGGAAAAGGACAAGGTGGTGGTGGAGAAGGGCGACTTCGTGTGCTTCTACACCGGTTTCGCCGACGTGCTGCTGGAGCTGAAGAAGAACCCCGACCCGCAGCTCATCCACAACACCTGCACCGGGCTCGAGGGGCGCGACGACAGGCTCCTGCAGTGGATCACCGACTCGGGCTGCGCGGCGCTGATCGCCGACAACTACGCCGTGGAGATCATCCCGGCGAGCCCGTTCAAGCCGCTGCCGCACGCGTTGATGCCGCTGCACGAGCACTGCCTGTTCAAGAACGGCATCCACCTGGGCGAGATCTGGTATCTCACCGAGCTGGCGCGCTGGCTGCGGGAGCACCGGCGCAACCGCTTCCTGCTCACCGCGCCGCCGCTGCGGCTGCCCGGCGCCGTGGGCTCCCCGGCGCCCGCGGTAGCTACCGTATAAGGAGGACCCGATGGCCGACAACGACCGGCGCGACCTCGTCGCGCAAATGAAGAACCGTGCGCTCATCTACAAGGAAACCTACGACGTGCTCGCCGAGGAGCTCGGCGCGGCGAAGGCCGAGGCGCTGCTGACGCGCGCCATCTACCAGCGCGGGCGCGCAATGGGCAAGTCGTTCGCCAAGTACGCGCCCGCCGATCTGAACGGGCTGCGCGAAGCCTTCCTCGCCAGCGTGCCGGGCGGCGCCGACATCTTCCAGCCCGAGGTGCTGAAGAAGGAGGCTGCGACGCTCGAGATCCAGCTGCACGGCTGCCCGCTGAAGGACGCCTGGCGCGAAGCCGGATTGCCGGAAGACAAGGTGGCCACGCTCTGCCGCATCGCCGGCGCCGTGGACAAGGGCCTGTTCGAAGGCGCCGGGTTCAAGATCGAGAACCGCACCTGGACGCCCGGCGCGAAAGGCTGCTGCTTCCTGCGCATCCTGCGTGGCTGAGCACTGGGACTATATCGTCGTCGGCGCCGGCACGGCGGGCTGCGTGCTGGCGAATCGCCTCACCGAGGATGGCCGGCACCGCGTGCTGCTGCTGGAGGCCGGGCCGCGCGACACCAACCCCTGGATCCACGTGCCGCTTGGCTACGGCAAGCTCTTCACGCGCACCGACGTCAACTGGGCCTACGAATCCGAGCCCGAGCCGACGCTGAACGGCCGGCGCATCTTCACCCCGCGCGGCAAGGTGCTGGGCGGCTCCTCCTCGATCAACGGCCTCGTGTACATCCGCGGCCAGCGCGAGGACTTCGACGGCTGGGGCCTTGCCGGCTGGCGCTTCGACGAGCTGCTGCCGTACTTCAAGAAGTCCGAGGACCAGGGGCGCGGCGCCGACGCCTGGCACGGCGTGGGCGGGCCTATCGGCGTCAACGACCTGCCGGACCGGCACGAGCTGTGCGACGCGTTCATCGCCTCGGCCGAGGCGCTCGGCGTGCCGCGCAACGACGACTTCAACGGCGCGCGCCAGGAGGGCGCGGGCTACTACCAGGCGACGACCAGGAACGGCCGGCGCTCGAGCGCCGCCACCGGGTACCTGCGCCCGGCGCGAAAGCGCGCCAACCTGCGCGTCGAGACCGAAGCGCTCGCCACGCGCGTGCTGTTCGACGGCACGCGCGCCGTGGGCGTGGAGTACTCGCAGGGGGGCGCCACGCGTCAGGCGCACGTGGCGCGCGAGGTGATCCTCGCGGGCGGCTCGATCAATTCGCCGCAGCTGCTGCAGCTCTCGGGCGTGGGCCCGCGCGCGCTGCTCGAGCGCCACGGCATCCGGCCGCTGCACGACGCCCCCGGCGTCGGCGAGGACCTGCAGGACCACTTCTACGTGCGCACCTTCTGGCGCTGCACGAAGCCGATCACGCTGAACGACGACATGGCGAGCTGGTGGCGCCAGCTCGGCATCGGCCTGCGCTACGTCCTGCAGCGGCGCGGGCCGCTCACGGTCAGTGCCGGCTACGCTGCGGCATTCGTGCGTACGCGGCCCGAGCTCAAGCGCCCGGATGGGCAGATCTACTTCATCAACTTCTCCACGGCCAAGCGCGGCGGCGTGCTCCACCCGTTCCCGGGCTTCACCCTGTCGCTGTCGCAGCTGCAGGCCGAGTCGCGCGGCTGGGTGCGGATCCGCTCGGCCGACCCGAAGGCGCCGCCGGCGATCCACTACAACTACCTGTCCACGGAAAAAGAGCAGCGCACGATGGTCGACGGCCTGAAGCTGGTGCGCCGCCTGGCGCAGACGCCGCCGCTCGCGGGCTACGTGGCAGAGGAATTCCAGCCGGGACCGAAGGTGCAAAGCGACGCCGACTGGCTCGCCTATGGCCGCGACAATGGCGATACGGTGTTCCACCCCACCTCGACCTGCCGCATGGGCGAGGACGCGCGCGCGGTGGTGGATGCGCGCCTCAGGGTGCGCGGGCTGCAGTCCCTGCGGGTGATCGACGCCTCGGTGATGCCGGCGGTGGTCTCGGGGAACACCAACGCGGCGGTTTTCGCCATTGCGGAGAAGGGCGCCGATCTGGTGCGCGCGGACGCGAATCGCGCTTGACACGGCGGGCCGGTCTGCGAAAGACTGGCCCGCTCAAGGAGGAGGTCCCCATGCGTAACTACGGAATGCGCGCGCTCGCCATCGCGACGGCACTGGCAGTAGCCCCGTCGCTCGCCCTCGCGCCGGGCACGGAGCTCAAGATCGGCGTCATCTTCGACTTCACCGGGCCGTTCGCGGCCGGCGGCTCGCAGGCCGCGGCGGTCGGCACCCAGATCGCGATCGACATGATCAACGAGAAGGGCGGCGTCGAGGGCTACAAGATTAAGGCCAT
>DATHYT010000081.1:0-19564 GCA_035459025.1 Burkholderiales bacterium
GGAATCAAGTCGTGGACGAACGCGCTGGCGGCATCCATGAAGAGGACACCCTCACCCTGCGAAGCGACATACACGCGCCTGCCGTCCGGGCTTGCCACGATGCTGCGCGGAATTCCGCTCAACACAACGGGCGACCGCAGATCGACGAGGGTCGAGGTGCGCACCACGCGAATCGTCCTGCTGCCGCGGTCGGCGATGTAGAACTTGCGACCGTCGGGGCTCACGGCGACGGCCGAGGGCGCGGTGCCGGCGGTCGTGGCGTTGCCGAGGACGACGGGGGGCGACCGCACATCGACGCTGAACGGCAGGGGACTTTCCGCGGTGCCCGCGCCGGTCGTCACCTTCGCCGGGCCGCTGGCGACGCCGCTCGGCACCGTGGCAACGATGCGCGTCGCGTCCGCCAGGAGGATAGTGGGCGAAAGCGCGGAGTTGAACGTCAGCGCGCCGCCCGACAGCCGAAGCCCGCTCACGGTGACGATGGCGCCGGGCGTCGCGCCGGGCGGGTTGACGAACCGGATGCGCGGACCGTTAAGGGTGGCGATGCGCGTTCCGCTAAGCGTCCCGGTGCCTGTGGTCTCGGTATTGAACCAGCTGCCGCTCGCGCTGCCTTCCGAGACGTCAAGCGCCGTGAGCGTCCAGGTCACGGTCGCGCACGGCGCCCTGGCCAGCGAGCCGGTCACCGCGCTGCTCGCGTCCGGGTTCGTCTGCATCTGCCCATCCATGCAGTCGACGTCACCGCGCAGCTCGCTCGGGCCGGACGCGGACGACTCGCCTTGCGTGATCTCGACTTCCCAGGTGCCGGACACCGGGCCGAGCCCGCCCGGCGAGGGATCGCTGCCCTGCCAGGAACCCGCCCAGACTCCCGAAAGGTCAGGCGGCGGGGGCGGCGCGTCATTGCCACCGCCGCAACCGGCGGCAATCAAAAGCAGGAACGCGGCTACCAGTCGCTTGCCGCTCACGACCCTTGCGCGCATTACGCCGCTCCCGCCTGTCTGTTTCGGTCAGGCCATCCTAGGCCGTCGCTCGCACTCCGCCTATCCCTTGAATGCGGGGGATGGAATGCAGTCCGGCATCCGCGCCTGCACTTTAGGCGCGGATTTCCTGTGCCATCTTGATTTTCGTCAACGCCTTGCGGTTTACATGCCGACGCGAACGCCCGCGACCCCTAGCGCCGAACGCGAAACTCACAGCGATTGGCCCGGTACGTCGTGCACATCCCCTGGAGGAACACTCCCATCGCCGAGGCCTGCTGCGCGTCGTGCTCGGCGGCGCCGGACAGGTCGAGACCGGCCTCGCGGCTCCAGGTGCCGGTACCCGACAGGCGGATCGGGCCGCCCAGGCTGGAGAGCTCGATCACCACGCGCGGGCCGCTGCCGCGCAGGCGCACGATGTGCGAGCCGAACTCGAGCTCGGGCGAGCGCGCGAGCCGCACGTCGGTCCACTCGATTTCGGCCTGGCCCAGGGTGGAGTCGCGCTCGATGCGCATGTCCTCGGAACGCACGCGCAGCGTGCCTCTCGGCCCCAGCCCCTCCAGCGCGGGCACGAAGCCGGTGATCACCTCGGCGGGCGCGGAGACCGACAGGCGGCGCACCGAGAGGCCCGAGGGCGAAAGCTGGAGCTCGGCGGGGCGCTGCGCGCCGCCGATCGCGAGCGAGACGCCGAGCCGCAGGCGGTGCATCTCGGACCAGGAGGTTTCCCATCGCAGTCCGCCCAGATCGAGCAGGCTGCCCGCGCGCGCCCGCGCGTAGAGCCGCCCGCTCCCGGACCACAGGCTTCCGGTCGGCTCGCGCAGCTCGACGACGCGGTCCGACGCGCGCTCGATCGCGTGCGCGAGCCAGCTCGCCGGCGCGGTCGCGACGAGCGCGATCGCGTAAGCGGCGACGCCCGCCACGACAAGAAGCGCCACGCGGCCGCCGCTCACCGCGTGCTCCCCGCGGTGGGCACGCCGCGCGCCGCGAAGCTCGCCTCGATGCGCACGCGCCCGCCCGGCTCGGGCGGCGTGACCGTCGCGGATTGCAGGCGCACGCCGAACTCCCGCTGCGCGCGCTCGAGCCACTCCACCCAGGCATCGAACGCGGCCGACCCGATGAGGACCTGGGCGCCGCCGTCCGGGAGCGCGCTGACGCGCTCCACGGACTCGGCGAAAGCGGTCTCGCGCAGGCTCGCCTGCAGCAGCGTCTGCAGGTCTCCGCGGCGCGCGGCCGCGTCGATCTGCCGGCGCAGCGCCATGATCTCCTCGCGCTGCAGCCGCATGTCCGCAAGCTGCGCGCGCAGGCGCGGCAGCGCGGAGGACAGGGTCCGCCTCGCGGCCAGCCCCGGTTCCCAGAGCAGCACGTAGAGGAGAATCGCGGCCGCGAGCAGGGCACCCGCGGCGATCACCGTGCGTTCCCGCGCCGAGAAGCGGCGCCAGAGCGCGGCGAGCGCGGCGAAAGCATTCATGGGCTGCCCCCCGCCTTCAGCCGCACGGTGAGCGTGCCGGAGGACCCGGGCGGCTCGATGCGCACCTCGTATCCCGGCGGCGCGCCGCGCGCGCGCAGCACCGCCGGCAGCGCCGTCGGCGGTTGGCCCGCCGCGGACCTCAGGGTCAGCGTCAGCGTGCCGGCATCGTAGGCGATGCGCTCGAGCTGGCGCTGGGACGCAGGCGGAAGCACGCCGGCGGCGATGCTCGCGAGCGTGACGAAGTCCGATGGTCCGGCCCGCCCCGAGCGCTCGCGCAACTGCGCCAGCGCCCGCTGCATCTGCAGCGGGGCATCGACGACGACGGCGCCCTCGCCGAAGGTCTCCCGGTACAGTCCGCGCATCTGTGCGAGCAACGCGTCGCGCTCGCGCGCCTTGGCATGCCAGTCCAGCGCGAGCGCCACTGAATTGATCGCGCCGAGCGCGATGGCGAGGACGGCCGCGGCACGCAGGCGCTGCACCCAGGCGCCGGCGCCGCGCCGCGACTGGAACTCGCCCTGCAGCAGCTCGAAAGCGGGGCGTGGCTGGGCGCTCGACCAATGCCACGCCGGACCGTCTTCGACGGGCAGGTCGAGCGATTGCGACCACGCTGCGAGGTCCGGGGTGGCGACCTCGGGGGCGCAGCGCACGACCAGTGCCTGCGGCGCATCGCCACGGGCGCGCGCCTGCTCGAGCGCGAGGCGCAGCGCCGTGGGCGCCGCGCCCGCCTCGGCGAGATCCAGCATCGAAGCGTCGTGCTCGCCGGTGCGCACGAAGCTCTCGTTGCCGCCCCACACCACCGTCCAGGTGCGCGGCGCGAGCGCGGGCAGGAGGGTTTCCGGGTACGCCGATTCAGCGACCAGGCCGGCGCGCTGCAACCGGGCGAGCAGCTGCTGCAGCCACTGGCGCTCGATGACGCCCAGGCAGAGCGAATCGCGGTTCGGGCCCGGCGCGGCGGCGACGTGCAGGCGCTCGGGCTCCTGCAGCGCCATCTCCTCGGCCAGGTAGCGCAGCGACTCACCGAGCCGCTTTTGCTGCGAGCGGGGCACCGCCACGCGCTCGAGCAGGACGAGATCGCCGGCAAGCACCAGCTCGCACGGGCCGGTAACGCCTGGCTCGGCGAGGTTCGCGCTGCCCGCGGCAGGCGTGCCCGGCGGCGCGTCCAGCCGCGCCCAGCGGAATTCGCCCGAGACCGGGGTGTCGCGCGCGACGCGGATGCGCAGCGTGCTCATCGCATCCGCTGCCACAGCACGAGCGGCATGCGGCTGCCGTCGCGCTCCAGAAGCGCCTCCAAGCGCACGTCGGCGTTGCCGACGGTGACGCGACCGCGCACGAGGAAGAACCGGCTGTCGGTGGCGAGCTCGCCTTCCTTCCATTCGAGCTCGCGCCGCGGCAGCTTGGCCCGGAATTCCTCCAGGTTGCGAAACGGCGCGGCGGCCCGGTTGCTCGCCATGACTTCGGCCTCGGCCAGCGTGAGCCCCGGAATCACCGCGGCGAGCACCTCGGGCGGCGCCAGATTGACGTTGACCGGCGTGCGCCGCGGGAGCGCCGTCGCATAGCGGCGCAGGCGATCGAGCTGCGCGGCATCCATGCCGCGCACCCGCAGCAGCTCGCCCATTTCGACCACCGGCTGATTCGGCGTGCGGTAGGGCCGCTCCAGACGCAGGTAATAGTCGTCCTCGGCGCCGGCGCCCGCGCGGGCCTCCGCGTCGGGGTCTATCCAGTCGGTGAGCGCCTCCGCGAATCCCTCCTCGAGACCCGCGATGCCGAGCAGTCTTTGGAACGCCGCGATATCACGCTCGCTCGGCTTGCCGTCGCGCACCAGATTGTTCACGTTGAACAGGCCCTGCTGATCGAGGATTTCGCCGGCCACGGTGCCCTGCTCGATCTCGGTGGTCGGCAGGCCCGTGGCCCAAAGCTCGCCGCGGTGATCCTGCGCGCTGGTGCGCGCGTCCTGAGCGAGGATCGAGCGCGCCCATTGCGCGCCGCCGCGCAGGACCCAGAGGGCCTGCTCGTAGTCGCGGGCCGTGGAAAGCTGGCGCAGCGCGAGGTCCTGCTGGCGCATGAGGGAAGCCGCAGCCGTAGCCGCCAGCGCCACGATCAGCATCGCGAGGAGAACGGCGGCCCCGTGCTGGCGCGTGCGCGGGCTCATTTGAGCGCGAGCATCCGCGTGACCTCCTCGCCGCCGGCCAGCGCGAGGCTGATCTTGAGCGCGCGCGGCAGCGCGTCCACCGTGCGGCCCGCGGGCCAGACCGGATGCCAGCGGCCCTGCTCGTCGAGCGCTTCGACCGTGAGGCCCTGCACGCCGTCGAGCAGCGTGTAAGCCTGCGGCGCGGCGGCCGGCGCGGCGTCGAGCGCGGGCCAGGCCAGGTACTCGAGGACGCCGTCGCGCACCCGGTAGCCGACGCGGCGCGGCGCGCTTTGCGCCGCGGCGCCCTCGCCGCTTCCCAGCCGCGTGAGGACGAGCGGCGCATCATCGCCCTCGGCGCGCTCGAGCGCCGCCGCGCCGACCCGCAGCGCCGGCGCGAGGCGCCCGGCGGCGTCCTGCACCGTCCGGCCGACCGCCATCAGCACGTCTTCGTTCATCTGCGAAAACGCGAGCGACACCTCACCCCAGCGGCGCGTCTCTTCCTGCACGCGGGATTCGGCCTCCAGGATCGAGCCCAGGCCGCGAAACGCCATCGCCCCGAGGACCGCGAGCACCGCGATCGCGGCGAGCAGCTCGATGAGCGTGAAGCCGCGCGCGCGCACCTCAACGCTCCCGGGCGAGCACGCCGACCAGGTGGCGCAATTCGTGAGCGGGATCGGCGGGATCCATCACGCGGATTTCCACCCGCCTGAGCAGCGGATGCGGCGTGCCGATCACCTCGGCGCGCCACGCGAATTCGAGCCCGGCCTGGCGCTCGAGGCCCTGCGTCGTGCCGATCGCGGGCCAGGCGCGGCGGGCGACGAACTCGGCCAGCTGGTTCTCGGCGACGAATCCGGCGAGCACGCGCGAGCGGTGCGACGCCGCGGACTCGGTCGACACCGATACCGAGCGCGCGGCCGCGGCCAGCGCGACCGCGACGATCGCGAGCGCGACCAGGACTTCAACCAGCGTGAATCCGCGGCTGGGCTGCGCTTGCGCCATCGCCTGCATGGGGATCGCTACTGACGGTAATCCGGCCGAGCATGCCGGCGCGCAAGGTGAGACTCGCCCCGTCGCCGGCCACCGTGACGCGCAGCTCGCCGCTCGCGCCGTAGGGCGAGAACACCACGAAATCCTCTGCCCGCAGCGGCTGCGCGTTGACCTGCACCGCGTGCAGGTAAATCGTCCCGGGAAGCGTGCGCCGCCGGAAGGGGCTGGCTTCCGGAAACGGAACCCAGGTGCCGTCCTCGGCCATGCGGCGGAACGTGTAGCCCTCGGGCAGGGGCAGCCAGGCGATGCTGCGGCCGGTCGCGCGCGCCTCGGTCCGGGCGAACTCGAGCAGCGTCGCGAGCCGGCGCGCTTCGTCTCGCGTGCGCCCCCGGTCGGCAGAGGACACGCTCATCGCCGCCATCGCGCCAATCACGCCGACGATGCTCATCACCACCAGCATTTCGAGCAGCGTGAAGCCGCCGAGTGCGGGGCGCCAGCCGGCTGCGGATGCGCGCACTAGAGGCTCCAGGAGCCGATGTCGGCGTCGAAGCCTTCCCCGCCGCCGATGCCGTCGGCGCCGAAGCTGAACACGTCGATCTCGCCCCGGATGCCGGGACTGAGGTACTGGTAAGGGCGCCTCCACGGATCGAGCGGCAGGCGCTCGAGGTATCCGCCGGCCTTCCAGTTGGGCGGCAGCGGCGGCTGGCTTGGCGGCTTGACCAGCGCGTCCAGTCCCTGCTCGGTGCTCGGGTAGCGCTGGTTGTCCAGGCGATAGAGCTTGAGCGCCTGCACGATGGTGCGGATGTCCTGCTGGGCGGCGATGACGCGCGCCTCGTCGGGCCGGCTCATGATGCGCGGCACGATAAGCGCGGCGAGGATCGCCATGATCGCGACCACGACCATGATCTCGACGAGCGTGAACCCGCCCGCGCCCCGCCGCGTGCTGTGCGGCCGTCGGGCCCGGGCGAGGGGGCGTGCGCTGCGCATGGCCGGTGGGTACCCGGTGATTTCGATCGGTGTACTATACCTTGAGCCCCGGATCGCGTTGCTGTGGGGTCACATCGGTATGCAAAGACTAGTCCACTGGATGCTTCGCGAGTCGTGGATTGCGGCCCTGGAGCTCGCAATCGTCGTGGCGCTTGCGCTGAGCCTCGCCGTGTGGACGTGGCAGCTGTTCGCGCCGCGCACGCTGGCGGCGCCCGCGCCTTCGTCCCTCGGCGCGGGGCCGGTCGGCGCCGCGCCCCTTGCCGCGCGCAGCCTGCTCGGCGCGAGCGGGGCAAGCGCGTCCGCGACCGTGCGGGCCGGAAGCGGGGGCGCGCTCACGCTGGTGGGCGTGTTTGCGGCGCCCGCGCCGGGAACGGGGCGCGCCCTGATCGCGCGCGGCGGGGACAGGCCGCAGCTCGTGGCGGCCGGCGAGGAAATCGCCCCGGGAGTGGCGCTGAACGAAGTGCACGCCGACCACGTCACCGTCCTGCGCGGCGGCGCGCTCGAGCGCATCGAGCTGGAGCGTCGCGGCGCGGGCGGCTCACAGCCGCTGACGCCCGTGCAGCCGCAGGCGCCCGTGCGCCCGCGCGAAGACTGATGCGCCGCGCGCTGCTCGCCATGTTGCTCGGGGTCGCGGTTGGCGCGGGGACGGCGCGCGCCGCCGACGAGACGGTGACGCTCAATTTCGTCAATGCCGACATCGAATCCGTCGCCGCGGCGATCGGCAAGATCACCAACCGCAATTTCCTGATCGATCCGCGCGTCCGGGGCACGGTCAACATCGTCTCGGCGCGGCCGGTTCCGGCCTCGGCCGTCTACGGCATATTCCTCTCGGCGCTGCGGCTGCAGGGCTTCGCCGCGGTGGAGAGCGGCGGCGTGGTCAAGATCCTGCCCGAGGCCGACGCCAAGCTGCACGCCGGCGCCTCGCCGGCGCGCGGGGCCACGCGCGGCGATCGCCTGCAGACCCAGGTCTACACGCTCAAGTACACCTCGGCGAGCCAGCTGCTCCCGGTCCTCAGGCCGATCATCAGCCCGAACAACACCATCGCGGCGTTCGCCGCCAACAACTCGCTCGTCATCACGGACTACGGCGAGAACCTGCGCCGCATCGAGCGCATCATCGAGGCGGTCGACCTGCCCGGAACCGGCGAGACCGCGGTCGTCGCGCTGCAATTCGCCTCGGCGGCCGACGTCGTGCAAACCCTGAACCGCGTGCTCGCGGACAGCATGGCCCCGGCGGGCGCGCAGGCGGCCGCGGATCCCACGGGCCGCGTGTTCATGGCGGCCGATCCCCGCACCAACAGCATCGTGCTGCGCTCGGAGAACCCGGCCCGCCTCGAGCAGGCCAAGGCGCTCGTCGGCCAGCTCGACGTGAAGACCAATGCCGCCGCCAACGTTCACGTCGTCTACCTCAAGAATGCGGAGGCCGTGGTGGTGGCGCAGACGCTGCGGGCCATCCTGTCGGGCGAGGCGCCGGCGCCCGTGCCGGCAGCGACCCGCGGCGCCGGCCAGCCCGCGGGCGGGCCGCTCGCGACGAGCGCGGGCGCCGGTGCGGCGCCGGGCGGCGGCGGCGGGATGGTGCAGGCCGACGCCGCCTCGAATGCGCTGCTCATCTCCGCGCCCGATGCGCTTTTCGCGCACATCCGCTCGATCATCGACCGGCTCGACGTGCGCCGCGCGCAGATCTACGTCGAGGCGCTGATCGCGGAAATCCAGGCCGACAAGGCCGCCGAGTTCGGCATCCAGTGGCAGTCGGTCGGCGACCTGACCGCGCCGCGCAGCCGGGTCATCGGCGGCACCAATTTCAGCGGCACCGGAACGGGCGCCAACATCCTCGATGCGGCGATCAACCTCGGCACGCTCGGGCCGGGGCTCAACATCGGCGTGGTGAAGGGGCAGGTGACGATCCCGGGCATCGGCACGGTCACCAACCTGTCGGCCCTGGCGCGCGCGCTCGAGACCGAAGCCAAGGCGAACATCCTGTCGACGCCGAACCTGCTGACGCTCGACAACGAGGAAGCGCGCATCGTCATCGGCCAGAACGTGCCGTTCATCACCGGCCAGTACGCGCAGACCGGCAGCGCGACCACCGCGACGCCGTTTCAGACGATCGAGCGCCGCGACGTCGGCCTGACGCTGCGCGTCAAGCCGCAGATCTCGGAGGGCGGCACGGTCAGGCTGCAGATCTACCAGGAGGTGTCCAGCGTGCGCGACTCCACCAACGAGGCGGGCGTGATCACGGACAAGCGCTCGATCGAGTCGATGGTGCTGGTCGACGACGGCCAGATCATCGCGCTCGGCGGCCTGGTGCAAGACAGCGTGAGCAACGGCATCGAGAAGGTGCCCCTGCTGGGCGACATCCCGCTGCTCGGGCTGCTGTTCCGCTACGAAACGCGCAAGCAGACCAAGACCAACCTGATGGTGTTCCTGCGCCCGGTCGTGCTGCGCGACGGCGCGGCGTTCCGCGGCACGACGGTCGAGCGCTACCGGGAGATGCGCTTCGACCAGGAGGAGTCGCAGCAGCCGGCGCACCCGGTGCTGCCGTCCTATCCCGCGCCCGAGATGCCGCCGCTCGAAGACGAGGAGGAATGGCCGCCCGACCGTCCCCTGATGCAATGGCGATGAACGCGGCGGCGGACGCGACGCTCCGCCTGATTCCCTACTCGTTCGCGAAGGCGCACGGCGCGCTGCTGCTGGAGGTGACCGGGGACGAGGCGCGCGTGTGCCTGCGCGAGGGCACCGCGCCGCGCACCCTGGCCGAGCTGCGCCGCGTGCTGGGCTTGCCGGTGCGCGTCGCGGCCATCGAGCCGGCGGAAAGCTTCGAGCGGCGACTCGCCGATGCGTACGCGCAGGCGAGCCAGTCGGCGGCCTACGTCGCCGACAACCTGGGCCAGGACATGGACCTGTCGCGCCTGGTGCGCGAGATGCCCAAGGTCGAGGACCTGCTCGAATCCGAGGACGACGCGCCGATCATCCGCATGATCAACGTGCTGCTCACGCAGGCGCTGCGCCAGGGCGCCTCCGACATCCACATCGAGCCCTACGACAAGCGGTCCGTGGTGCGCCTGCGCGTGGACGGCACGCTGCAGACCGTGGCCGAGCCGCACCGCGCGCTGCACGCGGCGATCCTGTCGCGCATCAAGGTGATGGCGAACCTGGACATCGCCGAGAAGCGCCTGCCGCAGGACGGGCGCATTTCGCTGCGGCTCGCGGGGCGGCAGGTCGACGTGCGCGTGGCGACGCTGCCCACGGGCTTCGGCGAGCGGGCGGTGCTGCGCCTGCTCGACAAGGAAGGCGGCCGCCTGGAGCTGCAGGGGCTGGGCATGGACCCGACGACGCTGGTTGCCGTGGACGCGCTCGTGCACCAGCCGCACGGCATCGTGCTCGTGACGGGGCCGACCGGCTCGGGCAAGACGACGACGCTCTACGCGGCGCTGTCGCGCATCGACTCGCTCGGGCTGAACATCATGACGGTCGAGGATCCGATCGAGTACGAGCTCGAGGGCGTTGCGCAGACGCACGTCAATTCCCGGATCGGCATGACGTTCGCGCGCGCGCTGCGCTCGATCCTGCGGCACGACCCCGACGTGATCATGATCGGCGAGATCCGCGACCTCGAAACGGCGCAGATCGCCGTGCAGGCGAGCCTGACCGGGCACCTGGTGCTCGCGACGCTGCACACCAACGACGCCGTGAGCGCGGTCACGCGCTTGAACGACATGGGCGTCGAGTCCTACCTGCTCGCCTCGAGCCTGCGCGGGGTCCTCGCGCAGCGCCTGGTGCGCAAGCTCTGCCCGGCCTGCAAGGTCGCGCGCGAGCCGGACGAGGCCGAGTGCGGGGAGCTCGGCGTGCGCCGCGGCGAGCAGACGGTGTACGGCCCCGCGGGGTGCGCGGCCTGCCACGGCACCGGCTACGTCGGGCGCACCGGCATTTACGAGCTGCTCAACATCGACGACGAGGCGCGCCGCCTCATCCATACGGCGGGCGCCGAGCACGATCTGCGCGCCCATGCGGTCGCGGTCGGCATGCGCGCGCTGCGTCAGGACGGACTGCGCTGGGTACGCGCCGGCATCACCTCTCTCGAGGAAGTGATCCGGGTGACCCGTGAGGCCTGAGCGCCGGCGCGGCGTGGCGGGCGGGACACCGCCGGGACATGCCCGCGTATAGCTACGTCGCCGTCGACGCCCAGGGCCGCACGCGGCGCGGGATCGTCGAGGCCGAGGTGCCGCGGCTGGCGCGTGCCGGGCTGAGGAGCGAAGGGCTCATCCCGGTTTCGGTCACGCCGGTCGACCCGGAGGTGCGCGCGCGCGGCGCCGGCAGCTGGTTCGCGCGCCGCCAGCGCCTCTCGGCGACGGAGCTGGCGCTGACCACCCGGCGCTTCGCGCTGCTGCTCGAGGCGGGCCTGACCATCGAGCAGTGCCTGGACGCGCTGATCGAGCAGGCGCAGGACGAGTCGAGCGGCCGCATGCTCGCGGCGGTGCGGGCCGAAGTGCGCTCGGGGCAGAGCCTCGCCGCGGCGCTGGAGCGCCTGCCGTCGTCGTTCCCGGAAATCTACCGCGCGCTGATCGCCACCGGCGAGCACTCCGGCGACCTGGCGCGCGTCATGTCGAAGCTCGCGGACTACCTCGAGAACCGCCTGACGATGACGCAGAGCGCGGGGCTCGCGCTGCTCTATCCGGGCATCGTCGCGGTCGTCGCGCTGGTCATCGTCGTGGGGCTGCTGACCTACGTCGTGCCGCAGGTCGTCGACGTCTTCGAGCGCAGCCGCCAGGCGCTGCCTTTCCTGACGCGCGCCATGCTCTGGACGAGCGAGGCGCTGCGCGGCAACCTCATCCTGATCGGCGGCGTGCTCGCCGGGCTGGCGGTGGCGGCGCGCCTCGCCTGGCAGAGCGAGGCCTGGCGCGCGCGCTGGCAGGCGAGGCTGCTGCGCATGCCGGTCATCGGACCGCTCCTGCAGGGGATCTCGACCGCGCGGCTCGCCAGCACGCTGGCGATCCTGGCGGGCAGCGGCGTGCCCCTGCTGCAGGCGCTCGCGGCCGGGGCCCGGGTCATCGGCAACCTGCCGCTGCGCACCGCCGTCGAGGAGGCGGCGCAACTCGTGCGCGAGGGCAGCAGCCTGCACCGCGCGCTCGACAGCCGCAAGCTGTTCCCGCCGATCTTCATTCACCTGGTGGCCTCCGGCGAGACGAGCGGACGGCTCGCGGACATGCTGCAGCAGGCGGCCACCCATCAGGAAGTGGAGAACGCCCGCCGCCTGCGCGTGCTGACCGGAATCCTCGAGCCCCTGATCATCGTGCTCATGGGGGTCGTCGTCATGCTGATCGTGCTCGCGATCCTCATGCCGATCATCGAGATGAACCAGCTGATCCGCCCCTGAGCGCAAGGCGCGCGCGGCGGCCGGCGCGGTGCGCCCCCCCGCGCGACTACTCGAAGAGCTTGCGGCCCCGCGCGGCGCGCTCCACGGTGGCAACGAGCTTTTCCTTGTCCACCGGCTTGGTCAGGAAATCGACCACGTCCTTTTTCTTCATGAAGTCCACGGCGAGGGCGACGTCCGGAAAGCCGGTGAGCACGATGACCGGCGTATTCGGATACTGGCGCTGGAAGTACTCGACGGCCTCGACGCCGCTCTTGCCGGGCATGCGCACGTCGCAGATGATGACGTCGATGCTGATCGGATTGTCGCCGATCAGCGCGATCGCCTGATCGACGTTCTCCGCCTCGAGAACGTCGAACCGCGTGCCCTTGAGCTGCAGCCGGATGGCGCCGCGCACATCGGCTTCGTCGTCCAGAATCAGAACGTGGTGTTTCATGCATTTTCCCCTGCGGTGGTGTTTGCGCCGGCGGCCGGGAATCGCATCACGAATCGGGCGCCGCGGCCGGCGGCATTCTCGACTTCGATGGTGCCCCGGTAGCGGGTCACGATCTGGCGGACGATGTAGAGCCCGAGGCCCTCGCCCTGGTCGGGTCCCTTGGTGGTGAAGAACGGGTCGAAGACCCGCTTCAGGTTCTCCGCGGCGATGCCCGGCCCGTCGTCCTGCACGGTGACGCTGACCCAGCGCTCGTGCGACGCCGTGCGGATGTCGACCCGGCCGCGCCCGGATATCGCCTGGACGGCGTTGCGCACGACGTTGAAGAACACCTGCTGGAGCTCCTCGGCCTTGGCCAGGATCTGCGGGACGGCGTCGGTGTCGGTGCGGATCTCGACGGCGTCGGCGTGCAGCGCGCGGCGCGCGAGGCGCACTGCCCCCTCGACCGCGGCGTTGACGTCCACGCGCTGCAGGTCGTGGCGCGAGCCGGGCTGCGCATAGTGCGACAGGTTCTTCACGGTCTCGGCGATGCTCTTCACGTGGCGCAGGATGTCCAGGGCGTAGGCATGGCACTGCGCGAGGCGCGGCTCGACCGCGAGCGCCTCGGTCGTGGCGAGAATCGCATAGAGCGGGTTGTTGATCTCGTGACCGATGCCGCTCACCAGCGTGCCCACGGCGGCCATCTTCTCGGCCTGGATGAGCTGCTCCACGACGCGGTCCTTTTCCTGCTGCGACTCGCGCAGCTCGCGCGTGCGCTCGGCCACGAGCGCCTCGAGCTGCGTCTCGTGCATGCGCAGTCGCTCCTCGATGGCCTTGCGCGCCGTGATGTCGATGACCGTGGCCACCACGGCGCGGCCCGTCGCCATCTGCGCGGGGCGCAGCCCGACTTCCACGGGGAACCGGCGTCCATCGCGGTGCCGGCCCTCGAGGTCGCGGCCGGTGCCCATGGGCCGCTGCTGCGGCTGCTGCGTGTAGTGCTGCACATGGCGGCGGTGCGCCTCGGCATGCTCCAAGGGCAGCAGGATCTCGACCGTCTGGCCGAGGAGCTCCTCGATGCCGTAACCGAACATCTCGGCGAGCGTGCGGTTGGCGAAGCGAATGCCGCCGCGCTCGTCGACCACGGCGATGCCCGAGGGCGCCGCGTGCAGCGCCAGCTCGTACAGCTCGGTCCGAGTATCGGGGCTGCGTGTCATTCGCGGATGCGCGTGCTGCGCGGCTGGCATTGTGTGCAGCGACCGGGCGGCTGCGCAAGCGCGGCGCGCGGACCCCGGCGTGTCGCGTGTCACCCATGTGTCACTGGCGCCTGATAAGAGCACGTCGCATGAACAGCGCTTCCCGCCGACGCGCATGACCGGTCAGGCCCTGCGGACGCAGCCCCGCGCGGCGCGCCGGCGGCTCGGCGGCTTCGATTACTTCGTCCTGGCGGGGGCGACGGTGAATGCGCTGGTGATTGCCTGCCTGGTCGGGTTTTGGCTCATCGCCGGCTAGGCGCGCCGGCACGCATCGCAAGGAGGAGTGGAGGTGAATGTGAGCACCGAACCCGTGGCTGGGCGCATCGAGCCGTTGCCGCGCTACCGGGAAATCGTTCTCGCCGTGGATTCCTCGGATCACGCCAATCGCGGCGTGGAGGACGGCATCGCCCTCGCCCGGCGCTGGGGCGCCAGCGTCACCGCAACGCACGTCTACGCGGCCCGGCTGCACGACCTGCGCTTTCGCCAGATGGAGGGCGGACTGCCCGAGCGGTTCCGCGCCGAGCAGGAGCTCGAGCGGCAGCGGGACGTGCACAACGATCTGATCACGCGCGGCCTGTCCATCATTTCCGAGTCCTACCTGGACCAGGTGGAGCGCGCCGGGCGCGCGGCCGGCGTGCGCGTCGCGCGCCGGGCGCTGGAGGGCAAGAACTACCGCGAGCTCTCCCGGGAGGCCAACAGTGGCCGCTACGACCTGCTGGTGCTCGGCGCCCTGGGCCTGGGGGCGGTTCCCGAATCCTGCCTCGGGACCGTGTGCGAGCGCGTGGTGCGCCGCTCCGCGATCGACACGCTGGTGATCAAGTCGCCGGGCCGCGCCGTCTCGGCGGGCCCGATCGCCGTGGCGATCGACGGCTCGCCGCGCGCCTATGGCGGCCTGATGACCGCCTTGGCGCTCGCCAAGGAGTGGCAGGTGCCGCTGCACGTGATCTCGGCGTTCGATCCGTACTACCACTACGTCGCGTTCAACCGCATCGCCGGCGTGCTCTCGGAGGAGGCCGGGCGCGTGTTCCGTTTCCGGGAGCAGGAGCGGCTGCACGAGGAGATCATCGATTCGGGCCTCGCCAAGATCTACGAGGGCCACCTGCAGGTCGCGCGCGGCATCGCCGCCGACTGCGAAGTTCCGGTGCAAACCCGGCTGCTCGACGGCAAGCCCCACGACGCCATCGGGCGCTACCTGCGCGAGCTGCAGCCCTCGCTCCTGGTGATCGGCAGGCTCGGCATCCATGCCGACGACGCGCTCGACATCGGCGGCACGGCGGAGAACCTGCTGCGCACGGCGCCCTGCGCGGTGCTGCTCAGCGCGCGCCAGTTCACCCCCCAGGTCGAGCGGCTGGCCGAGGTGGGCGTGTCCTGGACGAGCGAAGCCGAAGAGCGCCTGCGGCGCGCGCCCAGCTTCGTGCAGTCGATGGCGCGCATGGCGATCCTGCGCTACGCGCAGGAGCGCGGCCACACCGTGATCACCGCCCGGCTCGTCGAGGAAGCCACGGCGTCGCTCATGCCTGGGCGCGCGGCACAGGCGATGGCCGAAATCGTCGCCGCACACGACGCGGGCGAGCTGCAGCGGGACCAAGCACGCGATGCGCCCGAGTGGTCCGACGCCGCGCGCGGCCGGCTGGCGGCGGTCGGCGACGCCTCGCTCCGGGAAAACGTGCGCCTGCGCTCGGAGAAGAAGGCGCGCAGCGTGCACGCGGCGCAGGTCGCGCCGGAGCACGTGGATGCCGTTGTGCCGGCGGCCGGCGCTCTGCACTGGGAAGCTGCCGCCCTGGCGCGCCTTTCGCGCGTGCCGGAAGGATTCATGCGGGAAGCCGCGCGCGGGCGCATCGAAAGCGAGGCGCGGCGCTCGGGCGCCGCCGCCGTGACGCTCGATCTGGCCGAGGCGGGACTCGCGGCCGCACGCGCGGCGATGACGGAGCAGGCGGGGCACGAGGCGGCCGGCGCCAGCGCGCCAGCGCCGAAGGCAAGCAAGTGTCCTTTCGCCGCCATGACGCGGGCGGCGCCGCCGCCCGAAGCGAGCGCCCCGGCCGCGCAATGGACGCCCGAGGCCACCGCCCGCCTGCAGGCGGTGCCCGAGGGGTTTTGCCGCACGATGACCGAGCGCGCGGTCAACACGCTTGCCCGGCAGAACGGTCTGGCGCAGATCGACGCGGGTTTCGTGCAGCGGATCCTGGAGATCTTCGAGACGGGCGCGCGCGCTGCCTCCCCCACGATGCCCTGGGCCGACGCGGCGCGCGAGCGCCTCGAGCGGGCGCCCGAAGCGGTTCGCGGCATGCTGGTGAGGGAAATCGAAGGCTGGGCGCGGCGCAGCGGCCTGGACACGGTGGACGGCCGCGTGGTCGAGGCCGTGAAGGGCGAGTGGCAGGCGAGCGGCGCGTTTCACCTGGACCCGGGGGATCCGCGCCATGTCGCCTGAGCAACCGGCGACGCCGGCGCTTTCCCTGCTCGCGATCAACCTCACGCGGCGCTGCAATCTCGCGTGCGCGCACTGCTATCTCGACGCGACCACGCTCGCCGGGGGCGACGCGGACGAGCTCGCCACGCACGAGGTGCAGGCGCTGCTCGAGGACGTGGCGAGCCTCGCGCAGGGCACGATGGTGGTGCTGACGGGCGGCGAGCCGCTGCTGCGCGGGGACCTCGATGCGCTGATCCGACACGGCACCGCGCGGGGTCTGCCGATGGTGGTCGGCACCAACGGCACGCTGCTTGACGAGGCCCGCGTGGGCGCGCTGAAGGCCGCGGGCGCGCTCGGGCTGGGCATCAGCCTGGATTCGCTCGACGCCGCGAGCCACGACCGCTTCCGAGGTCGGGACGGGGCCTGGGCGCGGACCATGGCGGGCATCGAATGCTGCCGCCGCCTCGGCATGGACTTCCAGCTGCACTTCTCGGTGACCGACGCGAACGCCGAGGAGCTGCCGGCGATGGCCGAGTTCGCGCGCAGCTGCGGTGCGCGCTCGCTCAACGTGTTCTTCCTGGTGTGCGTGGGCCGCGGCCAGACGGTGAGCGCGCTTGCGCCGCACCGCTACGAGGCGCTGCTCGCGCAGCTCATCGAGCTGCAGTCGGCCTACCCCGGCCTCATCGTTCGGCCGCGTTGCGCGCCGCACGTGAAGCGCGTGGCGCACCAGCTGCGGCCGCTGCAGGCCCTCAACCGTATCAGCGGGCGTGAGGGCGACGGTTGCATCGCGGGCCTGCACTACGCGCGCGTCAACCATCGCGGCGGCGTCACGGCCTGCCCGTACATCGAGCAAGAGGTCGGCAGCCTGCGCACGCAAAGGCTGTCGGCGCTTTGGTCGGGAGCGGAGCAGTTCGCGCGGTTGCGCGCGCCCGCGCTGCGGGGCAAGTGCGGCGCCTGCGAATACCGCAGGCTGTGCGGCGGCTGCCGGGCTCGCCCGCTCGCGCGTGGGGGCGGGCTCATGGACGCGGACCCTCTATGCGGATACCGGCCGCGGGGCGGCGATGTCATCGAGCCGCTTGCCGTCGCTCAAGCCGCCCCCACGTGGGCCGCGGATGCCGAGCAACGGCTGGAGCGCGTGCCCGTGTTCCTGCGCGCACTGGTCAGGAAGCGCGCCGAGGCCTACGTCGGCGGTCTCGGCGAATCCGAGGTGAACACGCGGCACCTCTCGGAGATGGTCGCCGCGCGATTCGGTGCGGGCGCCGCGCCCGGGCGCGGGCCGGCATGAGCGGGCGCGACGTCATCGTCGTTGGGGGCGGGATCTCCGGCCTCGCCACGGCGCATTGCCTGGCGAGCGAGGGACTCGACGTGGAGCTGTGGGAAGGCACGGCGCGCGTGGGCGGAAAGATCCGCACCGCGAAGCGCGACGGCTATCGGCTGGAGAGCGCCGCAACCATGGTGGTGAACTTCCGCGGCGCGCTGGATGGATTCATGCGCGGCGCCGGGCTCGAAGCCGCCAAGCGCGTGCGCGGGCCGATGTCGGCGCGCTACGTCCTCGATGCCGACCGGCTGGTCGAGGCGCCCGCCGGCATGGGCGAGCTGCTGCGCACGCGCCTGCTGAGCCGCGGGGCCAAGCTGAGGATGCTGGCGGAGCCGTTCGCCCGGCGCGGCCGCGACCGGCACGAATCCGTGGCGGCCTTCGTCACCCGCCGTCTCGGTCGCGAGGTTCTCGACAAGCTGTTCGAGCCCTACGTCGCGGGGCCCCTTGCGAGCGACGCCGCGCTCGCGGAAGCGCGGACCACGATGCCCAAGCTGGTCGCGCTCGAAAAGCGCTATGGCAGCCTCGCGCTGGGCGCGCTCTGCGCCCGGCTGGCCGGGCGCGGCGGCGCGGCACTGCCCGAGGTGTTCTCGTTCGCGGGCGGCATGGCGACCCTCGTCGAGCACCTCGCCCGTGACGGCGGATTCGGCGTTCGGCGCGGCGTGCCGGTGCGCGAAGCCTGGCCGGTTCACGGCGGCTGGCGCGTGCGCGGCGGGCACGCAGGGGCGCCGCAAGACGCGATCTGCAGGCACCTCGTGATCAGCGCGCCGCCGCAGGCCGCCGCGGAAATCCTGCGCGGCGTGGATGCGGACCTCGCCCGATTGCTCGCGTCGGTCCGCTTTGCGCCCATCAGGGTCGTGCACACGGGATTCGAGCGTTCGCGCATCGGCCATGGGCTGAACGGCAGCGGGTTTCTGGTGCCACGGGGCAGCGCATTCGCCGCCAACGGGTGCCTCTGGTTGTCGCGGCTGTTCCCAAGGTGCGCGCCGCAGGAGCGCGTCTTGCTGACGAGCTACCTGGGCGGCTCGCGCAATCCGGATGCCGCATTCCAGGACCCCTCGCGCAGCCTGGGCGAGGTCATGCACATGCTGCGCACGCTGCTAGATGCGCGAGGCGAGCCCGAAACGCTGCATGTCGAAACCCACGAGCGCGGGCTGCCCCTTTATCACGGCGGCTATTCCGCGCAGCTCGCCGCCATGGACGAGCGGCTCGGCCGCCTTCCCGGGCTGCACCTGGAAGCGAATTACCGCGGCGGCGTCTCGGTGCGCGATCGGATCGCGTGCGCGCAGAAGGCGGCCGCGCGCATCGCCCGCCAGCTCGAGGCAGCGCGTCGGCCCGGTGGCGCGAATTCGCAGCCGCGCGAATCTGCCGTGCCCATCGCGCCAGTCGCGGCAGCCGTTCCATGAGCGGGGCGCGGCTCGATCAGGCCGGGCTCGCCGACCCGCCCCGGCGCGGGCTTTGGGCGCTGGGGCTGTTCACTGGAGTGCTGGCGCTGCTCCTGCTGGTCTCGGCGAGTGCCGACTGGTATTCGCGCGAGGTGTCGCTGCCGCGATATTGCGATGAGCCAGAGGACGCGCTGGCGCGACTGGAGACGCTGCGTTCGGGCGCGCCCCAGTCGCTCGACGAATCCAGGCGCGACTACATGGTCGCGGCGAAGCTCGAATTCATCCTGCCGCGCGCATCTGGCGAGCCAGAGGCGCTGTATCGCCTGAGAGTGCTCCAGGCGTTGCGAAAGCAATGCCACCAGAAGGGTCTTTTGGGCTAAAATTCCCTATTTATTAACAAAAGCTTGATGTGAATCAAAAATCTTGGTGGGCAAGGGTGAATACAGTTCCTTTACTCGGTGTTTTGCTCATGGGCGGGAGAGGAGCGGAGGAGGTCAGATGAGATTTGCGTCCAGCTTGCGCGGGCTGACGGCCACGGGATTCGTCCTGCTCGCGCTGAGCGGTTGCGGCGCCGACAACGGCGTCAACCCGCTTCCGGCGAGCGGATCCACTGCCGGCGCGGGCGCCGGCGGCACAACGACGCCACCCGCCGGCGGCGGCACGGGCGGGACCGGCGGATCGGGCGGAACGACCACTCCGCCCCCGGACGCGACTTCAATCGTGCGGTCCTGGTACGGAATACAGGCCAACATCCTCCAGCCGTTCTGCGTGACGTGCCACCAGGGGGCTGCCCAGTTCGCCGCCGGCCTGTCATGGGAGGTTGGCCAGTACGAGGCAATTGTGACGAACGGCCGTCTGAGCACCGAGATCGCGACGATGC
>DATHYT010000082.1:0-51637 GCA_035459025.1 Burkholderiales bacterium
CGGTGCGCGAGCAGTTTCTCGCGCACCGCGACCGCACCTGGCAGCTGGAGATCACGCTGCGCGGCACCGGCAAGACGCTGCTGGCGCGCGGCGCGGCGCTGCCGGCGGCGACCGGCGGCGGCTACGTGCTCGTGTTCGACGACATCACGCAGCTGATCCAGGCGCAGCGCGCGACGGCCTGGGCCGAAGTCGCGCGGCGCCTCGCGCACGAGATCAAGAACCCTCTGACGCCGATCCAGCTCTCGGCCGAGCGCCTGGATATGAAGCTCGCCGATCGGCTCGACGGCGAGGACGCGGAGACGCTGCGGCGCAACACGCAGACCATCGTCAACCAGGTGACCGCGCTCAAGTCCATGGTGGACGATTTCGGCGACTATGCGCGCCTGCCTGCCCCGGTGCCCGCAGGTCTGGACTTGAACGGGCTGGTCGCCGATGTGCTGGCGCTGTACGAGAACTCGCGCGTGCCGATCACCAAGCGCCTTGCGCCGGGGCTGCCGCCGGTCTGGGCCGACACCGCGCAGATCCGCCAGGTCATCCACAATTTGGTGCAAAACGCGCAGGATGCGCTGGAGAACCGCAAGGAGCCGCTGCAGCAGCCGGCGATCGAGGTATGCACGGAGCTCGTCGGCGACAAGGTGCGGCTGTCCGTGGCCGACAACGGCGACGGCTTCCCCGAGCAGCTGATGGCGCGTATTTTCGAGCCCTATGTCACCACCAAGCCGCGCGGCACGGGGCTGGGTCTCGCCATCGTGAAGAAGATCGTCGACGAGCACCACGGCTCGATCGCCATCGAGAACCGCTCGGAGCGCGGCGCTTCGGTGAGCGTGCTGCTGCCGCTCGCGGAAGCGGCCTGAGAGCGTCATGGCGCAGATCCTGGTGGTGGACGATGAAATGGGGATCCGAGAATTGCTCTCGGAGATCCTGGAAGACGAGGGGCACGCCGTGCTGCTCGCCGAGAGCGCGAGCGCGGCGCGCAGCGTGCGCGAAGCCAAGCGCCCGGACCTGGTGCTGCTCGACATCTGGATGCCCGATACCGACGGCATTACGCTGCTCAAGGAATGGGCGAGCAGCGGGCAGCTGACCATGCCGGTGGTGATGATGTCCGGGCACGGCACCATCGAGACCGCGGTCGAGGCGACGCGCGTCGGCGCGCTCGACTATCTGGAGAAGCCCATCGCGCTGCAGCGCCTGCTCAGTACCGTGAAACGCGCGCTGCGCGACCATGATCTGGCGGCGCCTCGCCCGTTGTCGCTGACGGCGCTGGGGCGCTCGGCCTCGCTGGTGGAACTGCGCAAGCGCCTGGCACAGCTGGCGCAGACGGCGGCCCCGCTCATGCTGCGCGGCGAACCCGGCATGCTGCCCGAGATCTTCGCGCGCCAGCTGGCCGCGCCGGGCGCCCCGTTTCTCGCCGGCGCCGAGCAGCTGGCCGACGCCTCCAGCGAGCTGCTGTCGCGGGCGGCGGGCGGTATCCTGTTCCTGCCCGACCTGTCGCGACTGCAGCGCGGCGAGCAGAAGAACCTCGAGTTCCTGCTGGCGCGCGCCGACAAGCACCGCGCGCGCATCGTCTCGTTCTCGCCGCTCGATGCCAGGGCGCTCGTGGAGCGCCACGGCTACGACCCGGCGCTCGTTGCCCGGCTGGGTGAGCTTACGCTGCGCCTGCCCGCGCTGCGCGAGTTCGCCGAGGATGTGCCCGACTTGGCGGCGCAAATGCTGGCGCAGCTCGTGGAAGCGCGCGTGTGCCCACCGCGACGCCTGTCGACGGGGGCGCTGAACGCGCTTCGGCACCACCACTGGCCGGGAAACCTGGCCGAGCTGGAGCACGCGGTGAAGAACCTCGCGCTGAGCGCGCTCGAGGACGAGGTAAGCGTCGAGGATGCCGAGCGCGTGCTGGCCGCGCAGGCGCCAGCGGCGGCCGCCCCGGAGCTCGCGCTCGACCGACCCTATCGCGAGGCGCGCGAAGCGTTCGAGCGCGTGTATTTCGAGAACCTGCTGGCCGCCGCGAGCGGCAGCATGTCGCGCGTGGCCGAGAAAAGCGGCCTGGAGCGCACCCACCTGTACCGCAAGCTCAAGGCGCTCGGCCTGCCGGTCGGCCGGCGCGAGGAAGGTTGAAACGGAATAGAATGCCGCGCTTCTCCCTAGGAGCGGTAGCGGCGTGAAGATCGTCATTCTCGGCGCCGGCCAGGTCGGCAGCTCGGTGGCCGAGAGCCTGGTATCCGAGCAGAACGACATCACCGTGGTGGACGTGGATGCGGCGCGCCTGCGCGGGCTGCAGGAGCGCTTCGACCTGCGCACCGTCGCCGGCAGCGCCTCGCACCCCTCGGTATTGAGCGACGCGGGCATCGACGACGCCGACCTGCTGATCGCGGTGACGCAGTCGGACGAGACCAATCTCGTCGCCTGCAAGCTGGCGGCGCGCATGTTCAACGTGCCGCGCCGCGTGGCGCGCATCCGCGCCAATGCGTTCCTGGACAACAAGATGCTGCTTGGTGCCGACGGCTTCGACGTCGACCTCGCGATCTGCCCCGAGCAGGTGCTCACCGACTATATCGTCAAGCTGGTCGAGTTCCCGGAAGCCCTGCAGGTGCTCGACTTCGCCGACGGCAAGGTGAGCCTCGTGGCGGTGCGTGCCTATCAGGGCGGGCCGATGGTGGGGCACCCGGTGAAGGAGATCCGCGCGCACATGCCGAACATCGACACGCGCATCGTCGCCATCTTCCGCCACGACCGCGCCATCCTGCCCGACGGCGACACCGTGATCGAGGCGGATGACGAGGTGTTTTGCCTGGCGGCGGCGGCGAACATCTCCAAGGTGATGCGCGAGCTGCGCCGCATGGACCAGCCGGTCAAGCGCGTGATGATTGCGGGCGGCGGCAATATCGGCATGCGCCTCGCGCGCGCGCTGGAGCGCGACTATTCGGTGCGCCTCATCGAGCACAACAAGCGCCGCAGCGAGTTCCTTGCCGCCAAGATGAATCAGGCGCTGGTGCTGAACGGCGACGCCACGGACGAGGAGCTGCTCGAGCAGGAGAATATCGCCGAGATGGACCTGTTCGTGGCGGTGACCAACGACGACGAGAACAACATCATGAGCTGCCTGCTCGCCAAGCGCATGGGCGCGCGGCGCGTGGTGGCGCTCATCAACCGGCGCAGCTACGTCGACCTGCTGCAGGCGGGCCAGATCGACATTGCCATCTCGCCTGCGCAGGCCACCATCGGCGTGCTGCTCGCGCACGTGCGCCGCGGCGACGTGGTCGCGGTGCACAGCCTGCGGCGCGGCGCGGCGGAGGCGCTGGAGGCGGTGGTGCACGGCGACCGCGAATCCTGCCGCGTCACCGGGCGCACCGTGCAGGAGATCGACCTGCCCGCCGGCGCCACCATCGGCGCGGTCGTGCGCAACGGCGAGGTGCTCATGGCGCACCACGACACGCGGATCGAAGCCGAGGATCACGTCATCGTGTTCGTCACCGACAAAAAGACCCTGCCGCGGGTGGAGAAGCTGTTCCAGGTGGCCGCGCGCTTCCTCTAGGCCGCATCGCGTCGTGCGCCCGCTCGCCGTCCTGCATCTGCTGTCGCTGGTGCTGGTGCTGTTCTCGGGCTGCATGCTGGTGCCGCTCGCGTTTTCGCTTGCCTTGGGCGACGGCGCGCACTGGGCCTACGTCGAGGCGCTGGCCGCAACTCTGGCGGCGGGCATCGCGCTGTGGCTGGCGACGTTTCGCGTCGAGCGCGAGCTGCGGGTGCGCGATGGCTTCCTGCTGGTTGCGCTGGTATGGACGGTGCTGCCGGCGTTTGCCACGCTGCCGCTGCTGCTGCAATTAAGCGAGCTGTCGTTCACCGACGCGTACTTCGAGGCGGTCTCGGGGCTCACCGCGAGCGGTGCCACGGTGCTCTCGGGCCTCGATCGCCTGCCGGCCTCGCTCAACCTCTGGCGCGGCTTCATGATCTGGATTGGCGGCATGGGCGTGATCGTGCTGGCGGTGGCGATCCTGCCGCTGCTTGGCGTGGGCGGCTCGCAGCTGTTCAAGGCGGAGACGCCGACGCCGATGAAGGACACCAAGCTCACGCCGCGCATTGCCGAGACGGCAAAGGGCCTGTGGCTGGTGTATTTCGGCCTCACGGTCGCCTGCGGCCTCGCCTACTACTGGGCCGGCATGAACTGGCTCGATGCGCTGATGCACGCCTTCACCACGCTCGGCCTGGGGGGCTTCTCCACCCACGATCAGAGCTACGCTTACTGGAACTCGCCGCGCATCGAGGCGGTGGCGATCGTCTTCATGCTGATCGCGGCGATAAACTTTGCCACCCATTTTCTCGCCTGGCACCGGCGCTCGCTCGGCGTGTACCGCGTGGACCCGGAAGCGAAAGTCTTCCTGGGGGTGGTCGCGGTCTCGGTCCTCGGCATCGCGATGTACCTGGTCTGGGCGCAGGTCTACCCCGACTTTGGCAGCGCCCTGCGCTTTGCCGCGTTCAACGTGGTGTCGATTGCCACCACCACCGGCTACGCCAACGCCGACTTCAACCAGTGGCCGATCTTTGCGCCGTTGTGGATGCTGTTCCTGTGCAGCTTCGCCAGCTGCTCGGGCTCGACCGGCAGCGGCATGAAGATGATCCGCGCGCAGATCCTGTTCAAGCAGATCTTTCGCGAGCTGCTGCGCATCATCCACCCGCGCGTCACCAACCCGGTGAAGCTCGGCGGCCAGCTGGTGGAAAACAACGTGGTGTTCGCGGTCCTTGCCTACGTGTTCGTGTACGTGTCCTGCATCATCGTCTTTACGCTGCTGCTCACGCTGAGCGGATCCGACGTGGTGACCGCGTTCTCGGCGGCCGTGGTCTCGCTCAACAACACCGGCCCGGGGCTGGCGCAGGTCGGGCCGGCCTCGAACTACGCGGTGCTGAACGACTTCCAAACCTGGGTGTGCTCGTTCGGCATGCTGCTGGGGCGCCTGGAGCTGTTTACGCTGCTGGTGGTGCTCACGCCGGCGTTTTGGCGCAAGTGAGCCGCGTGCCCGTTCGCATCGCGCCCGTCGGCGCGGCCGCGCCCGGGGGCTGGGCCGTGCTGCGGCCGGGCGCGTGTCCGTGCTGCGTGGGCCGCGCACAGCTGCCGGTGGAGCTGGCGCGCCTGATCCGGCACGAGCGCCCGCCGGGGGTGCAGATCGAGCTGGCGGATCCGGCTCATGAGCCCGCGTTACGCCGCGCGCTCGGCGAGCGGCCGCTCGCGGACTACGTCGCGCTCTAGGCGCGCGCCGCGGCGAGGGCGAGCGCCAGCCAGCCAAGAATGAACGCGGCGCCGCCGAGCGGCGCGACGGCGCCGAGCCATTTCGGCGCGCCGAGCGCCAGGGCGTAGAGGCTGCCCGAGAAAAGCACGATTCCGACAAGCAGCAGTAACCCTGCCGCGCGCAGCCACATGCCGTCGGCGACGACGGCCGCGGCAAGGCCGATCAGGATCATGCCGAGCGCGTGCCACAGGTGGTACTGCACCCCGGTACTCCAGAGCGCCAGCATCTCCGCCGGCAGGCGCGCCTTCAGCGCGTGCGCGCCGAATGCCCCCAGCACGACGCCGACGGCGGCGAGCAGCGCGCCCAGCGCAATGCAGAGCTTGGGGCTCAGGACTTCTTCTTCGCCTGCTTCTCGCGGTGCGGGCGCGTCTTGCCGTAGCTGCCCTTGTAGATCTTGCCGCGCCGCGTTCTCTTGTCGCCCTTGCCCATGTCACCTCTCCACTGTTGGACCGCGCCGCATTATAGCTACGCGGCCTGCACCTGCTGCGCCGGATCGTAGGCGAGGTACGGCGCGAGCCAGCGCTCGGCCTCCTCGACGCGCATGCCCTTGCGCCGCGCGTAATCCTCGAGCTGGTCGCGGCCGATCCGGCCGACCGCGAAGTAGCTCGCTGCGGGATGCGAGAGGTAAAAACCCGACACTGCGGCTGCCGGCAGCATGGCGAAGGATTCGGTGAGCGTCATGCCGGCGTTGCCGGACGCATCGAGCAGCGCGAACAGCGCCGCCTTTTCGGTGTGATCGGGGCATGCGGGATAGCCTGGCGCGGGGCGGATGCCGCGGTACTTCTCGGCAACCAGCGCCACGTTGTCGAGCGCTTCGTTCCCGGCGTAGCCCCAGTACTCGCGCCGCACGCGCTCGTGCAGGTGCTCGGCGAAGGCCTCGGCCAGGCGGTCGGCGAGCGACTTGAGCATGATCGCGGAGTAATCGTCGTGCGATCGCTCGAACTCGGCGAGCTTTCTCTCCATGCCGAGTCCCGCCGTGACGGCGAAGGCGCCGACCCAGTCGGGTACGCCCGAATCCTTCGGCGCCACATAGTCGGCCAGGCACTGATTCGGATTGCCGGCGGGTTTCTGGTTCTGCTGCCGCAGGTTGTGCCAAGTCATCGCCAGGTCGCGGCGCGTGGCGTCGCGGTAGATCTCGACATCGTCGCCGACCCGCGCGGCGGCAAACAGGCCGCAGACCCCGCTGGCGCGCACCCAGCGCCCGTCGATCATTTTCTTCAGGAAGGCCTGTGCGTCGGCGAAGAGCTTGCGCGCCTCGGCGCCGACGACCGGGTCTTCGAGGATCTTCGGGTACGGTCCCGAGAGCTCCCAGGTTTGGAAGAACGGGCCCCAGTCGATGTACGGCGCGAGCTTCTCCAGAGGATAGTTGGCGAGCACGGTGAGCCCGGGCTTGGCGGGCGCGGGCGGCGCGTAGGACTTCCAGTCCGCGGCGTAGCCGAGCTCCCTCGCGCGCGCGATCGAGTGCAACGGCCCCGGCCCCTTCTTCGCAGCGTGCTGGCGGCGCACTTTCTCGTAGTCCGCGCGCACCTCCGCGATGTAGGCGTCGCGTGCTTCCTTCGACAGCAGGTTCTGCGCCACCGGCACCGAGCGCGAGGCGTCGGGCACGTAGACCACCGGGCCCGAGTAATTGGGGGCGATCTTCACCGCCGTGTGTGCGCGCGACGTGGTCGCCCCGCCGATCAGCAGCGGCAGCGTGAAGCCCTCGCGCTCCATCTCGCGGGCCACGTGCGCCATCTCTTCGAGCGAGGGCGTGATCAGCCCGGAAAGTCCGATCGCGTCGGCCTTCTCCACGCGCGCCGTCTCCAGGATCTTCTGCGCCGGCACCATGACGCCGAGGTTGAGCACCTCGTAGTTGTTGCATTGCAGTACCACGGCGACGATGTTCTTGCCGATGTCGTGAACGTCGCCCTTCACCGTGGCGATGACGATCTTGCCCTTGGGACGCCCGCCCTCGCCGCTTTTCGCCTTTTCCGCCTCGATGAACGGCACCAGGTGCGCGACCGCCTGTTTCATGACGCGCGCCGACTTCACCACCTGCGGCAGGAACATCTTGCCGGCGCCGAACAGGTCGCCCACCACGTTCATGCCGTCCATCAGCGGCCCTTCGATCACCTCGATGGGGTGCGCCGCCTCGAGCCGCGCTTCTTCGGCGTCGGCCACCACGTGCGTCGCCGTTCCCGTCACCAGCGCGTGCACCAGGCGCTCGCGCACCGGCGCGCGCCGCCAGGCGTCGTCCTCCTTCGCCGCCTTGCCGCCCTGCTTGACGTTCTCCGCGAACTCGATCAGCCGCTCCGTGGCGTCGTCGCGCCGGTTGAGGATCACGTCCTCGACCCGTTCGCGCAACTGCGGCTCGATCTCCTCGTAGACCCCGAGTTGCCCCGCGTTGACGATGCCCATCGACATCCCGGCGCGCACCGCGTGGTACAGGAATGCGGTATGCATCGCCTCGCGCACCGCGTCGTTGCCGCGGAACGAAAACGACAGATTGGACAGTCCACCCGACACCTGCGCGTGCGGCAGGTTCTGCCGGATCCAGCGCGCCGCCTCGATGTAGTCCAGGCCGTAGCGCGCGTGCTCTTCGAGCCCGGTGCCGATGGCGAAGATATTCGGGTCGAAGATGATGTCCTCGGCGGGCATGCCAGCCTGTGTTGTCAGCAGCTCGTAGGCGCGGCGGCAGATGGCAGTGCGCCGCTCCAGCGTGTCGGCCTGGCCCTGCTCGTCGAAGGCCATCACCACCACTGCGGCGCCGTAGCGGCGCGCAAGGCGCGCCTGGCGCAGGAATTCCGCCTCGCCCTCCTTCATGCTGATCGAGTTGACGATGCATTTGCCCTGCATGCACTTCAGGCCGGCCTCGATCACGGGCCATTTGGAGCTGTCGATCATCACCGGCACGCGCGCGATGTCGGGCTCCGCGGCGACGAGCGTCAGGAAGCGGTGCATCGCAGCCTCCGAATCCAGCATCGCCTCGTCCATGTTCACGTCGATGACCTGGGCGCCGTTTTCTACCTGCTGACGCGCAACGCTGAGCGCCTCGGCATAGTCGCCGGCGAGGACGAGACGCGCGAACGCCTTCGAGCCGGTGACGTTGGTGCGCTCGCCGATGTTGACGAAGAGCGATTCCGCGCCCACGTTGAGCGGCTCGAGGCCCGAGAGGCGCAGCTGTGGCGGCAACGCCGGTACCTTGCGCGGCGTCACACCGCGAACGGCGTCGGCCAGCGCGCGAATGTGCTCGGCGGTCGTGCCGCAGCAGCCGCCGACGATGTTGAGCCAGCCGCTTCGCGCCCACTCGCCCATGATCGCGGCCATGTTCTCTGGCGTGTCGTCGTACTCACCGAAGGCGTTCGGCAGGCCCGCGTTCGGATGGCAGGAAACGAAGGCCTCGGCGATGCCGGCGATCTCCTCCACGTAGGGGCGCAGTTCCTTCGCCCCCAGCGCGCAGTTGAGGCCGACGGCAAGCGGCCGGGCGTGGCGGATCGAGTTGTAGAACGCCTCGGCGGTCTGCCCCGAGAGCGTGCGGCCCGAGGCGTCGGTGATGGTGCCCGAGACAATCACCGGCAGGCGCGTGCCGCGCCGCTCGAACAGCTCGTCGAGCGCGAACAGCGCCGCCTTGGCGTTCAACGTGTCGAAGATGGTCTCGACCAGGATCAGGTCCACGCCGCCTTCGATGAGCGCCGCCGCCGCCTCGGCGTAGGCCGCGACCAGCTGGTCGAACGTCACGGCGCGAAAGCCCGGATCGTTCACGTCCGGCGAGATCGACGCCGTCTTGGTGGTCGGCCCGAGCACGCCGGCGACAAAGCGCGGGCGCGACGGATCGCGCTCCTCCGCGGCACGGGCGGCGTCGACCGCGAGCTTCGCGGCGGCCAAGTTCAGCTCCGGCACCAGGCTCTCCATGCCGTAGTCGGCCATCGAGATCGCGGTGGAATTGAACGTGTTGGTCTCGATGATGTCCGCGCCCGCCTCGAGATACTGGCTATGGATACCGCGGATCAGCTCCGGCTGCGTCAGCACCAGCAGGTCGTTGTTGCCGCGCAGGTCGCGCGGCCAGTCGTGAAAGCGCGCGCCGCGGAACTGCGTTTCGTCCAGGCGCTCGCGCTGGATCATGGTGCCCATGGCGCCGTCGAGCACGAGGATCCTCTCGGCGAGCAGGGCTTGCAGTTGAGCGGTACGGTCGCGATGCGTCATAAGGGCCCGAAAAGCAAAACGCCCGTTCGGCTTGCGCGGAAACGGGCGCTTCGGCACGTCTCTTTAGCAGTATTTGTTACGCGCCCGCAAGCTGAACATCAAATCGGCGCGAAGGGTGCAGTGTGCCTACTTAGTACTGCTGTGTCAAACGCTTACGCTATAATGCGCTCCCTCCATGGACCATCTGGAACCCAAGCGGGCGTTCGAATTTCTCAAGCAGCATGCCGACGCGCTGTTTGTCGACTGCCGCAGCGAGATGGAGTATCTCTTCGTCGGCCATCCCGTGGGCGCGCTGCACGTGGCGTGGAACGATGGGCCGGACTGGGCCGTGAACCCGCATTTCGTCGGCCAGGTGAAGAAGCTTGCCGGCACCAACCACACCACGCGCCCGGTGGTGCTGATCTGCCGCAGCGGCAACCGCTCGCAGGAAGCCGGCGAGGAGCTCGAGCGCGCAGGCTTCACGAGAGTCTACAACGTGCGGCATGGATTCGAAGGCGAGCTGAACGACAATCACCAGCGCAACTCGCTCGCCGGCTGGCGCTACGAAGGGTTGCCCTGGGAACAGTGCTGAGCGGGGTGCAGTTTCGCTCGATCACCGCGACCTTCGCCTGCCAGGTGCACTGGGGCGACTGCGATCCGGCGGGCATCATCTTCTATCCCACCTACTTCCGCTGGATGGATGCCGCGTGCTGGGCGATGTTCGCGGGCATCGGCTACGACGCAAAGCGCATGCGCGCCGAGCATCTGGCGATGCCGCTCCTGTCGGCCGACTGCCAGTTCCTCTATCCCGCCGCGCAGGGCGACCACTGCGAAGTGCGCTCGAAGGTCGAGCAGTTCGGCGGCAAGTCCTTCACCGTGGCGCACGAGGTGCTGCGCGCCGACGGCGTGGCGCTTGCGCGCGGCGCGGAGAAGCGTGTCTGGGCGCGTTTCGACGACGGCCCCGGCACGCGCCTACGCGGCGTGGCGGTGCCCGAGGAGCTGATAGCGGCGCTGCGCGCCGACTAGCGTCAGAAGTCGAAGAACACCGTCTCGTTCCTGCCCTGCAGGACGATGTTCCACTCGAGCATCCCGCGCGCCTTGCGCTTCGCGACGAGCGTCGCGCGCCGCGCTGCGGGCACGCGCTTGAGCAGCGGATCGTCGGCGTTGGCCGCCTCGCCGGGAAAGTAGATCCGCGTCGAGAGCTGCTTCAGCAGCCCGCGCATGAACACGGTGACGTTCAAGTGCGGTGCCTGCAGCTTGCCGCCCGGCCCCGGCACCCGGCCGGGCTTCACGGTGCTGAAGCGAAATCGACCCTTGGCGTCGGTCGGGATGCGCCCGAAGCCGCGGAATCCCTTCTCCAGCGGCAGCTTGCGCCGGTCGTCCGGGTGCGGATAGCGGCCCGCGGCGTTCGCCTGCCAGATTTCGACCAGCCCGTCGGACACCCCGGCGCCGTCGCCGTCGAGAAGGCGCCCCTGGACGACGACGCGCTCGCCCTTCACGCCGGGGCCCGCGATACGTTCGGTGTTGAGCCACGTCAGCCCAATGTGCAGATACGGCCCGACGGTCTGCGAGCCGCTCGCGACGAGCTTCATCAACGCTCCATTGGCGTCGCCGCGCGCCCGCGCAGGACGATGTCGAAGCGGTAGGCGAGCGCGTGCTCGGGCACCGTGTTTTGCAGGTCGAACTGCGATACCAGGCGCCGGCGCGCTTTCTCGTCCGGGATGCTCATGTACATGGGGTCGAGCGTCAGCAGCGGGTCGCCGGGAAAGTACATCTGCGTCACCAGACGCGTGAGGAACGCGCGCCCAAAGAGCGAGAAATGGATGTGCGCCGGGCGCCACGCGTTGTAGTGGTTGCGCCACGGGTACTCGCCGGGCCGGATGGTGATGAAGCGGTAATGACCTTGGGCATCGGTGACCGTGCGCCCCGCGCCGGAAAAGTTCGGGTCGAGCGGCGCGTCGTGCTGGTCGGCCTTGTGCGGGTAGCGCCCGGCGGCGTTCGCCTGCCACACCTCGACCAGCGCATGCGGCACCGGCCGGCCGCTTTCGTCCAGCACGCGGCCGCTGACGATGATGCGCTCGCCGATCGGTTCGCCCGCGTGCTGGCGCGTGAGGTCGTGGTCCGTCGGCTTGACGTCGTCGTGGCCGAACACGGGGCCCGTGACCTCCGACAGCGTCTGCGGCACGATGACGAGCGGCTTGGTCGGGTGGCGCTTGGCGGTCGAGGCGTAGAAGGGGAAGTCGTATTTCGGCTGGGTGCGGGGTTGGTATCGCCGATACCCGTAGAGCTTGGACATCTTCACTCCGCGTCGGGTTGCTTCGACGGCTGTGCGCGATCGAAGGCATCGAGCTGCATGCAGGCGTCAAACACGCGCATGAGCGTCGGGTAAGGCTTCAGGTCGCACTCAAAGCGCTGCGCGTTGAAGATCTGCGGCACCAGGCAGCAGTCCGCCATCGTCGGCGTGTCGCCATGGCTGTGCCGGCCCGTGCCGGGCCGCGCCAGCTCGGCTTCCAGTTTGGCGAGCCCGTCGGCGATCCAGTGCCGGTACCAGGCGTTGACCTCGTCCTGACTATGGCCGAGGGCGTTCTTGACGTACTTCAGCACGCGCGGATTATTGAGCGGGTGGATCTCGCAGGCAACGATCAGCGAGAGGCTCCTCACGCGCGCGCGCGCCAGGGGATCAGCGGGCAGCAGCGGCGGCTGCGCGTGGGTTTCTTCCAGATACTCCATGATCGCGATCGACTGCGCGAGCAGCGTGCCGTCGACCTGCAGCGCCGGCAGCAGGCCCTGGGGATTGATCTTGGCGTAGGCCGGCTGCAGGTGCTCGCCCTTGGCGAGGTGCACGAAAGCCGGCTCGTAGGCGAGCCCCTTCAGGTGCAGCGCGATGCGGACGCGGAAAGCCGCCGAGCTGCGGAAGTACGTGTACAGCTTCACAGCGCCGGCAGCATCTTCACCTTGAGTTCGCCCACGCCGTCGATGTGCGCGTGCAGCTCGTCGCCGGGCTTCACCGGGCCGACGCCCGCGGGCGTGCCCGAATAGATGATGTCGCCGGACTCGAGCGTGTAGTACTCGGACAGGTAAGCGATCTGCTCGGGCACCGACCAGATCATGTCGGCGAGGTCCGCGTTCTGGCGCTGCTTGCCGTTCACCTGCAGCCAGATTGCGCCCTTGGCCGGATGGCCGATCTGGGATGCCGGCACCAGGGGACTGCACGGCGCGGCCTCGTCGAAATC
The DNA here is from genome assembly GCA_035459025.1 of Burkholderiales bacterium. GTDB lineage: Bacteria > Pseudomonadota > Gammaproteobacteria > Burkholderiales > SG8-39 > JAABQT01. The sequence goes on from DATHYT010000082.1 coordinate 12,668, forward strand.
CTTGCCGAAGTCCCACGGCCGGCCGTGGTCCTTGCCCCACTGCTGCAGGTCGCGCCGCGTCATGTCCAGCCCCACGGCATAGCCGAACACGTGCTCGTTGGCGCGTCCGGCCGGGATGCGACGTCCGCCCTTGCCGAGCGCCACCACTAGCTCCGTTTCGTAGTGGTAGTTCGAGGTCTTGGGAGGGTAATGCACGTCGCCGCCCCCCGGCACCAGCGCGTGTGCGCTCTTGATGAAGAAGAACGGCTGCTCGCGGCCGCTGCCGCCCATTTCCTTCTGATGCTCGGCGTAGTTGCGGCCGACGCAGAAGATGCGGCGCACCGGGAAGGCATCGCCGCCACCGGCGACTGGCAGCGCGGGCGGCGACCACAGCGGAATGACATGAGCCATGCGGACCTCGTCGGGGAAAACGCCGATTTTATGCTTTGCGGCGGCGCTCTTGCGCGAGCAGTTCGCGCAGCTTGAAGCGCTGCACCTTGCCGGTGGCGGTGCGCGGCAGCTCGGCGACCGGCAGGATCCACTTTGGGCGCTTGTGGCGCGGCAGCTTCTCATCGCAGGCGGCGGCAGCGGCCGTCAGCGCCGCGCGTGGGTCGCCGCCGCGGGCGGCAACGAACAGCGCCAGTCGCTCGAAGCCGTCTTCGTCCGGTGCCGCCACGCACGCGGCCTCAGCGACGGCGGGCAGGCCGATGACCGCCTCCTCGAGCTCGCCCGGCTGCACCCACTGGCCGGCGACCTTCAGCAGCTCGTCGCTGCGCCCTTGATGCGAATAGAAGCCGTGGCTGTCGCGCACGAAGAGGTCGCGGGTGCAGAACCAGCCATCTTGGAACTGCTCACGCGTCGCTTCCGGCCGGTTGGCGTAGCCCGAGCTAAGCGCCGGGTGGCGCACCCAGAGCACCCCGGGCTCGCCATTCGCGGCCTCGCGCCCGTCATCGGCCAGCAGGCGCACCTGGACGCCCGAGAGCGGCTTGCCGCTTCTCAGGGCCGCCGCGCTGCCAATCGGCGTCATCATGATGACGCAGAAAGTCTCGGACATGCCGTAGATGGAGAGGATCTCCCGCCCGGTCGCCGCGCGCCAGCTCTCGAACACCGGCTGCGGCATGCGCTCGCCTGCGGACACGCAGTGGCGGACCTCGCGAAACGGCGCCAGTTGCGCTGGCGGCAGCGCCAGCAGCCGGCGATAAAGCGTCGGCACGCTGAACACGGCCGTGGGCTTGTGGCGCGCGACGATGGCGCAGATCTGCTCGACGTCGGTCCAGTCGGGGTGCAGGATCGAAGTCGCGCCGAGGGCCAGCGGCCCCAGCATGCCGGTTTCCAGCGCGTAGGCGAAAAAGAGCTTCGAAGTCGCGAACACGGTATCGCCTGGCCCCAGACCCAGCACCTCGCGCTGCGCCTGGCCCGCCACCAGCACGCTGGGGTGCCCATGCACGATCCCCTTGGGGCGGCCGGTGGTTCCGGAGGAGAACAGCCAGAACGCGGCGTCCCCCGGGCGCGCCGCGTGCGCCCGCGCGAGCGGCGCGGCGCGGGCCGTCTGCGCACGCCACTCGGCGCCGCGTACCAGGCACTGGGTGCTCCCGAGTTCCGCGCCGAACGCCCCCAGCACCGGAAGCAACTCGTCGTCGGCGATCAAGAGCCGCGCCCGGCTCTCGGCAACGATGTGGCGGTAGTCCGCCTCGGCGAGCTTGCTGTTCAGGCCCACTGCCACGGCGCCGGCATGCACCGCGCCGAGCCAGGCGGCAGCGAATTCCGGCGTATCGCGCAGCAGCAGCAGCACGCGCTCGCCCGGCCGCACGCCCAATGCGCGCAGCGCATTGGCCGCGCGCGCCATGTCCGCGGCGAGCTCGGCGTAGCTCAGCCGGCGCCCAGCGCAGATGAGCGCCGTGCGCGCGCCATGGCGCGCGAGTGCGTCATCGCCCAGGAGCTGGTCGGCGGCGTTCATCGCGATTCCCGGCGCAGTATAGGCGGGCAGGCGGCGCGGACAAAAAAATCGGGGCGCTTGCGCGCCCCGTGAACTAGGGTTGAGCCCCGGAGTAGGCTGTTTTACCGCTGCAAGCGGAAATCAGTTGTTATCAGTTGTTGTAGGCCGCCTCGCCATGCTCGGCGAGGTCCAGACCCTGTGTTTCCGCCTCGTCGGCCACCCGCAGGCCGATCACCATATCGATGATCTTGAGCAGGATGTAGCTCAGCACGCCCGTATAGACGAGGGTGAATCCCACGCTCAGCGCCTGCACGGCGAGTTGCGCGCCGATGCTGGCGTTCTCGCCGCCCAAGCCAGTGCCGCCGAAGCTCGGCGAGGCGAGGATACCGATGCCGAGCGCGCCGATGATGCCGGCGACGCCGTGCACGCCGAACACGTCGAGCGAGTCGTCGTAGCCCAGCGCGCGCTTCAGGGACGACACGGCCCAGAACGAACCCACGCCGGCGACGACGCCGAGGACGATGGCGCCCATCGGGCCCGCGTTGCCGCAGGCCGGCGTGATCGCCACCAGGCCGGCGATCGCGCCGGAGGCGGCGCCGAGCAGGCTCGGCTTGCCCTTGATGAGCCATTCGGCAAACATCCAGCCGAGCACGGCGGCCGCCGTGGCGAGCTGCGTGTTGATCATGGCCAGCGCCGCGCTGCCGTTGGCCGCCACGGCGCTGCCGGCGTTGAACCCGAACCAGCCCGCCCACAGCAGTGCGGCCCCGGTGAGCGTGAAGGTCAGGTTGTGCGGCGGCATCGCCACCTTGCCCAGGCCTTTGCGCTTGCCGAGCACGATCGCGGCGACCAGGCCCGCAACGCCCGCATTGATGTGCACCACCGTGCCGCCTGCGAAGTCGATCGCGCCCATGCCGCCGATCCAGCCGCCGCCCCAGACCATGTGCGCCATTGGCGCGTAGCACACGAACAGCCACAGACCGAGGAACCAGAGCACTGCGGAGAACTTCATGCGCTCGGCGAACGCGCCGACGACGAGCGCCGGCGTGATGGCGGCGAAGGTGAGCTGGAACGCGACGAATACGTACTCGGGAATGGTGCCCGAGAGCGATGCTGGCGTGACACCGGCGAGGAACGCCTTGGAGAATCCGCCGATCACGGCGTTGCCCTCGGTGAACGCCAGGCTGTAGCCGAACAGCGCCCACAGCACCGAGATCAGCGAGAAGGTGACGAATACGTGCATCAGCACCGAGAGCGCGTTCTTCGCGCGCACCATGCCGGCGTAAAAGAGCGCCAGGCCCGGCACGATCATGATGATGACCAGAACCGTCGAGATCAGCATCCAGGCGGTATCGCCGGCGCTGAGGGCGGGCTTGTCCTGCGCCAGCGCCGCCCCGGCGTGGGCGAGCAGCAGGACCGGCATGGTCCATGAAAGCAGCTTCTTCATGTGCGTCTCCCTAGAGCGCTTCCGCATCGGTTTCGCCGGTGCGGATGCGGATGACTTTTTCGAGTTCGAACACGAAGATCTTGCCGTCGCCGATCTTGCCGGTGTTCGCGGCCTTCTCGATCGCCTCGATGGCGCGCTCGAGCAGGTCGGTCTTCACCGCGACGTCGATCTTCACTTTCGGCAGGAAATCGACCACGTACTCCGCGCCGCGGTAGAGCTCGGTGTGGCCCTTCTGGCGGCCGAAGCCCTTCACCTCGGTCACCGTGATGCCCTGCACGCCGATGCCCGAGAGGGCTTCGCGCACCTCGTCGAGCTTGAACGGCTTGATGATGGCTGAAATCAGTTTCATTCCTGTCTCCCGAAGACGGCCCGAGTGTTAGAACGACTTGCTGACGGAGAAGACCACCGTGCCCTTGTTAATGTCTTCGCTGTTCCCGTTTGCCGTCGTGGTCGTGGATGCGGCGATATCCGTGTCCACGTAGGCAAGCCCCAGCGCCCATCCATTGAGGTCGTAGGTGATACCGATCTTTGTGTCGGAGTAGTCGGACGCGGAACTGTTCTTGACGGTCTGGTCGCCGTAGTGCGCGGAGAGCGTCAGCTTCGGCGCGATCTCGTAGCTGAAGCCAATGTCGAGATAGCCCGAGCCATCCGAGTTCGCAACGCCGAACCAGTCGTCCAGCGTCACCGAGTACTTCACGCTGAACCACTTCCAGCTCGCGCCGACATAGGCTTCCAGGGTGTCGTACTTGACCCCTGCGGAGTCAGCGCCGGGGTAGTAGTACTGCAGAAGGCCGACGTCGAGGCCGACGGGGCCAGCGGCGAACTTATACCCGCCGTAGAAATCCATTTCGATCGAGCCGTCGGTATAGCTAATGGCGCTGACGTTGGAGTTCCAGTTGCCGAGGTAGAAGCCGCTCGCGTGCGCGTAGTCGATGCCACCCTGGATCGCGGGCTGGCCGAACGTCTGCGATACCCCGCGGAAACGGTAGTCGCTGAAGACGCCCATGTTCCCGGACACCGAGTGCGGCGAGGAGCCCTGCGCGCTCGCAAGGCCCGGCAGGGCCGCAGCGGCGGCAAGTGCAGCGGCGAGGATGGTCTTGCGCATGATGTCGATCTCCAAAAGGGTTGCGGATGGCAAACGCCTATAGCGCTTAGCATCCCCCGTGCCAGAGAAGAATCTCTTTTATTTTCATATTGTTGTCGCCAACGTTGGAAAGGGGCGCAGCGATATAGCGCACGAGCTGAGTGCAATGGCGAGCGTTCCGCGCACCCGTTTGGTGCGGAGCGCAGTGCTACGCTCGTGGCCATGATCGACAAGCGTGTTCTGGAGGAACTGGGCGAGCGCCTCGGCGAGGCCGCGCGCAACTCGCCCGCGCAGGACCTGGAGAAGAACTTGCGCGCCCTGCTCGCTTCGTTCTTCGACCGGTTTGACGTCGTCCTGCGCGACGACTTCGACGTGCAAAGGAAGCTCCTCGAACGCGCGCAAGCGAAACTCGCAGCGCTCGAGGCGCGCGTCGCCGAGCTCGAAAGCAAGCGGTAAACCGCGCGCGGCGCGGCGCGTTGTACCCCTGAAAGGGGGTGCCGATGGCGCTGGCCAGCGTGGCGAGCCGCGCGCTTGCGGGAATTGACGCGCCCGAGGTCACCGTCGAGGTGCACCTCGGACCCGGGCTGCCGGCGTTCAATATCGTCGGGCTTCCCGATACGCAGGTGCGCGAAGCCAAGGACCGCGTCCGTGCCGCCCTGAACCACGCGCAATTCGAGTTCCCCGCGCGGCGCATCACGGTCAATCTCGCGCCCGCGGACCTGCCGAAGGACTCGAGCCGCTTCGACCTGCCGATTGCGCTCGGCATCCTCGCCGCGAGCGGCCAATTGAAAGGCGCCAGCCTCGAGCAGCATGAATTCGCCGGCGAGCTCTCGTTGACCGGCGAGCTGCGCCCGGTGCGCGGCGCGCTCGCGATGGCGCTCGGCACCGCGCGCGCCGGACGCGCCTTCGTGCTGCCCGCGGAGAACGCCGCCCAGGCCGCGCTCGCCGAGCGCGCCATGGTGCTGCCCGCCGCGAGCCTGCTCGAGGTGTGCGCGCATCTGGCCGGCGAGGCGATCATTGCGCCGTACCGGAACGGCGCCGCGCGGACCGAGCCCGTATATGCCGATTTCCGCGACGTGAAGGGACAGGCTGCCGCCAAGCGCGCACTGGAAGTCGCCGCCACGGGCGGTCACAGCGTGCTACTGCTCGGGCCCCCGGGCACCGGCAAGTCGATGCTGGCGGCGCGCTTCGCCGGCATTCTCGCGCCCATGAGCCCGGCTGAGGCGCTGGAGAGCGCCGCCATCCAGTCGGCCGCGAGTGCGGGTTTCGACCCGGCGCGCTGGGGCGCGCGGCCGCTGCGCGCGCCGCACCACACCGCCTCGCGCGTCGCGCTTGTCGGGGGCGGCAGTCCGCCTCGTCCCGGGGAGATCTCTCTTGCGCACCACGGGGTGCTGTTCCTCGATGAGCTGCCCGAATTCGCGCGCGAGGCGCTGGAGGCGCTGCGCGAGCCGCTGGAGACGGGCTGGATCTCGCTCGCCCGCGGCACGCGCCAAGCGCGCTTTCCCGCGCGATTCCAGCTGGTGGCGGCGATGAACCCCTGCCCTTGCGGCTACCTCGGCCATGCCTCGGGACGCTGCCGCTGCACGCCGGAGGCCATCTCGCGCTACCGCACGCGCATCTCCGGGCCGCTCGCCGATCGCATCGACCTCAAGGTCGAGGCGCCGGCGCCCTGCGACGCCGAGCTGGTGGCCGCGGCCGGCGGCGAGGCGTCAGCGACGATTCGCGGCCGGGTGATCGCGGCGCGCGAGCGCCAGCTCGCGCGCCAGGGCAAGGCCAACGCGGATCTGGGCACGCGCGAGATCGAGCAGCTGTGCACTCTGGATGCCGCAGCCGAAGCGCTCCTCAAGCAGGCCATTGCGCGCCTGGCGCTGTCGGCGCGCGCCTACCACCGCGTCCTGCGCGTGGCGCGCTCGATCGCCGACCTGGCAGCGCGCGAGACGATCGACGCCGGGCACCTCGCCGAGGCGATCCAGTACCGGCGGATGGACGCCGCGCTCTAGCCGCGCGCGCGGTTGCGCGCCAGCATGCTCTGCGTGTTTGGCACGTAGAGCAGGTGCGCGATCTTGCGGACGTAGTGATCCTCGTAGGGGTCGAGGCGGCCGTTGGCGTAGGCGACGCGCCACAGGTGCTCGATCAGGCGGATGCGCTCTCCGAGGGAGAAGTCGCGCTTGATGACCGTTACCGGCGCATAGAAGCTGGTGAGCTGCTCGGCGCGCACGCGGCCCTCTTCGAGGATCGCCGCGCACTGCTCGGCGCCCAACCCGAACATCTCGGCGAGCGCCTGCTGCGCAACGGCATACTCGTCGTCGCCCTGATGGTAGTCGGCGCGGCGCGCCTCGTGCAGCAGCGCCGCGACTGCAACCTGCAAGTGGCGGCGCTCGAAGCCGGGAACCGGGCGCGGCGCCGGTTCCTCGAACAGGTTCTTCAGGTGCTTGAGCATGGCGAACGTTAGTGTCGCACGGCGCGGCGCGAGTTCCGCCGCGCGGTAGACTCGCGAGCGATGGCCACGTACGCGATCGGCGACCTGCAGGGCTGTGCCGACGAGCTCGAGACGCTGCTCGCGCAGTTGCCCTTCGACGCCACGCGCGACCGGCTCTGGTTTGTCGGCGACCTCGTGAACCGCGGCCCGAAATCCCTCGCTGCGCTGCGCCGCGCGCATGCGCTTGGCGATGCCGCCGTCGTCGTCCTCGGCAACCACGACTTCCACCTGCTGCGGCTGGCCGCAGGACACGCGCGCAATCGTGCCGACGATACGCTGGACGAAGTGCTCACGGCGCCGGACGCGCCGCAGCTCATCGAGTGGCTGCGCCACCGACCGCTGATGCACGCCGAGGGCGGCTACGCCATGGTGCACGCAGGCCTGCTGCCGCAATGGTCGATCGACAAAGCGCTGGCGCTCGCGCGTGAAGTGCAAGCCGCGCTGCGCGGGCCCCGTTACCGCGAGTTCCTCGGCGCGCTCTATGGCGCCGAGCCGCGCGCCTGGCGCGACGATCTGCAGGGCTGGGACCGGCTGCGTGTCATCGTCAACGCGATGGCGCGGATGCGCTTTTGCACGGCTGAAGGCACGATGGACGTCGCAGCGAAGGGCAGGGACGCGCCCTCCGGCTACCGGCCGTGGTTCGAGCTGCGCCCCGCGGCGGAGCCGACGATCATTTGCGGGCACTGGTCCGCGCTCGGCCTGAAGCTCACCGCGAAGCTCGCCGCCCTCGACACCGGCTGCGTCTGGGGCGGCAGCCTTTCCGCGCTGCGCCTGGAAGACCGGACGCTGTTTCAGGTACCCTGCCGCGGCTACCGCAAACCTGGGGAGGCATGATGGCCGAGTGCATATTCTGCAAGCTCGTCGCCAAGCAGATTCCGGCGAGCATCGTGGTCGAGGACCAAGCCACGCTCGCGTTCATGGATCTCGGCCAGGTGAACCCGGGACACGTGCTGGTGGCGAGCAAAGCGCACGTGGAGAGCATCTACGAGCTCGACGAGCCGCAGGCGGCAGCCGTGTTCCGCACGGCCGCGCGCGTGGCCCGCGCCGTGCGCGCGGCGTTCGATCCGCCGGGACTGTCGATCTACCAGGCGAACGGCAAGCCCGCCGGGCAGACGGTGTTCCACTTCCACCTGCACGTGCTGCCGCGCCACGAGGGCGACGGCATGCAGCTCGTGTGGCCGGTGAAGAATCCGCCGCGCGAGCAACTGGAGAAGTACTGCGCGCAGCTGCGCGCCCGGCTCTAGCCCCAGGGCGACTCGCCGAACGACTGCCGGTAGCGCGCCTCGACCGTGGCGCGATCGGCGTGGTGGTTCTGCGCGCCGCGGCTCGCGATCTTGATTGCCCCGAGCGTCGCGCCCAGCCTCCCGATTCTCGGCCAGTCCCAGCCTCGCGCGATGCCGTAGAGCAGCCCGGCGCGGTAGGCGTCGCCGCAGCCCGTGGGGTCGACGACGCGATCCGCCTGCGCCACCGGGATCGCGTGCTCAGTCCCGTTGGCGAAGATGCGCGAGCCCCGCGCGCCGAGCGTGACGACGAGCGCCTTCACCTCGCGTGCCAGGTCCTCCAGCCTGCGTCCGGTCTTCTCCTGCAGCAGCTTGCCCTCGTAGTCGTTCACCGCGACGTAATCGGCGAGGCGCACGAACTCGGCGAGCTCGGCGGCGGCGAACATCGGCAGGCCCTGGCCGGGGTCGAACAAGAACGGGATGCGGGCCGCCGCGCATTCGCGCGCGTGCTGCAGCATGCCGTCCTTGCCGTCCGGGGCGATGATCGCGAGTTGCGCGCCAAGCGCCGCGTCGATGCGGTTCTCGTGCGCGTGGTTCATGGCGCCGGGATGAAACGCCGTGATCTGGTTGTCGTCGAGGTCCGTGGTGATGAACGCCTGCGCGGTGAACTGCCCCGGGATGCGCTTGAGCCGCGCCGCATCGATGCCTTGTCGCTGCAGCCGGTACAGGTAGGGCTCGATGTCCTCGCCCACCGTGGCCATCACGAGCGGATCGCCCCCAAGCTGCTTCAGGTTATAGGCGATGTTGCCGGCGGTGCCGCCGAACTCGCGCCGCATTTCGGGCGTAAGAAAGCACACGTTGAGAATGTGCAGCTGATCGGGCAGCAAATGATTCTTGAAGCGGTCGGGAAACACCATGATGGTGTCGTAGGCGATCGATCCGGTAATCAGCGTTTTCATCGCGCTCCGTGCGTCAGGCGGGAAAGAAGAGGTACAGGCGGTAGCCGGTGGCGCGTACGCCGCCCGTATCGAGGTGCAGGCGCAGCACGGCTTCGGCGCCGGGCGCGAGGCCCGGCCCGGGCGCGGGCGCGACGAGGCCCTGCGCATAGTCCGCGGGGCGTAGCACGCGGCGCACCAGCGGCTGATCGGCCGCGTCGGTAAGCGTGAGCTCCAGCGCGGGCAGCTCCTGCACGAATGGCGCGCGATTGCGGATCACCGCGTTCAGCACGACCAGGCTCTCGCGGCGCGCATCGCTTTGCAGGTCGGACGATTCGATGCTGAGCAGGTCCGGGCGGCGCGGCAGGCGCACCTCGCAGTCCAGGAACCGGCAGCCCTCGGCAAGCAGCGGCCGTAGCGGCGGCGCGAGCGTGGCGAACTCGGTGCGGTACTGGTAGGCGAGCTGGCCGGCAAGCGCGGCCGCGGCAATCAGCGCGCCGAGGCCCCAGGCCACGCTGTAGCGCGGGCGCGGTGGCTCCTCCTCCAGGAATTCGGGCAGCGGCTCTTCCTCGGTCGGGCGCGCCCGCGGCGGCGCCGGGCGCGGGGCGGGCCGCGCTGCGGCCGGCACCCGGGGCGCGCCGGCCTCGAACAATCCGAGCTGTGGCGAGGGCTCGGCCGCTTCGGCGGCTGCGCTCTCCTCGACCAGGTTGGCGACGCCGTCGAAGATCGCTGCGCACTTGCCGCAGCGGACCCTGCCGCCGCGCACCGAGAGCTGCGAGGGCAATGCGCGGAACGTGGTGCCGCAGGTCGGACAGCGGGTGATCAGAGCGCTCACAGGCGCACGCCTTCGACGAGCGCCCAGCCGTCCTCTGCCGCCGCGATACCCGTCGCGAAGCGCCCCGCATAGGCCGCCGCGACCTCGTCGGCCTGCGCCTCCAGGATGCCCGAGAGCGCGACGCGACCGCCCGCCCGCGTGCGGGCGCCGAGGAGCGGTTCAAGGGCGATCAGGGGCTGGGCGAGGATGTTGGCCACCACGATGTCGTAATCGCCGGGCGGCAATCGCTCCGGCGCGTAGGCGCCCACGGCGACCCCGTTGGCGCGCGCGTTGTCGCCAGTCGCATCGAGGGCGTCGGGGTCGAGGTCGACAGCGTCGACTTGCGCGGCGCCAAGCCGTGCGGCAGCGATCGCCAATATACCGGAACCGCATCCGTAATCGAGGACGCGCGCGCCCGTGAGGTTGGTCCGCGTTAGCCAGCCCAGCACGAGCCGCGTGCTGGGGTGGCTGCCGGTGCCGAAGGCAAGCCCCGGGTCGAGCCGCAGCACGACCTTGGCGTGCGGTGGCGGTGCCTCCCAACTCGGCACGATCCAGAGGTTGCCGGCAATGCACTGCGCCTTGAACTGCGCTTGCGTCGCCCGCACCCAGTCTTCGTCCGCGACCTCGTAGGTCCGGTAAAGCGGCAGCGGGCAACCGGCGGCGCTCGCTGCGGCGCCGAGCAGCGATGGCGCATCGGCGCCCGCCTCGAACAGCGCGTGCATCTGCAGCCGGGCCTGGCCCGGCTCGCCGATCCATACGGATTGGGCGCCCTGCTCCACCAGCGCATCAGACAGCGTCTCGGCCTGCGCTGCCGCGACTTCCAGCGTGAGCGCGCGCCAGGGCACTATTTCTCCTTCTGCTTGTGCTCCTGCGCCAGCTTCTGCTCGAGATAGTGGATCGAGGTGCCGCCGCGCAGGAACCGGCTGTCGTGCAGCAGCTCGCGGTGCAGCGGCAGGTTGGTCTGGATGCCCTCCACCACCATTTCCGAGAGCGCGATGCGCATGCGCCGGATGGCCTGATCGCGCGTCGCACCGTAAGCGATCACCTTGCCGACCATCGAGTCGTAGTTGGGCGGCACGCTGTAGCCGGCGTACACGTGCGAGTCGACGCGGATGCCGGGCCCGCCGGGGGGGTGGTACGAGGTGATGCGCCCGGGCGAGGGGGTGAACTTGTAAGGATCCTCGGCATTAATGCGGCATTCGATGGCGTGGCCGCGCAAGATGACGTCTTTCTGGCGCAGGCGCAGCTTCTCGCCCGCCGCGACGCGGATCTGCTCCTGCACCAGGTCGATGCCGGTGATCATCTCGGTCACCGGGTGCTCGACCTGGATGCGCGTGTTCATCTCGATGAAGAAGAACTCGCCGTCCTCGTACAGGAACTCGAAGGTCCCCGCGCCGCGGTAACCGATCTTGCGGCAGGCCTCGGCGCAGCGCTCGCCGATCCTCAGGCGCTGCTTCTCGGTGAGCTCGGGCGCCGGTGCCTCCTCGATGATCTTCTGGTGGCGCCGCTGCATCGAGCAGTCGCGCTCGCCGAGGGTGATGGCGTTCTTGTGGCTGTCGGCGAGGACCTGGATCTCGATGTGGCGCGGGTTCTCCAGGTAGCGCTCCATGTACACGGCGGGGTTCGAGAACGCGGCCGCGGCCTCACTGCGCGTCATGTTGACCGCGTTGAGCAGTGCCGCCTCGGTGTGCACCACGCGCATGCCCCGCCCGCCGCCCCCGCCTGCGGCCTTGATGATCACCGGGTAGCCGACCTTGCGCGCGATGCGCACGATCTCCTTCGCGTCCTCGGGCAGCGCGCCCTCCGAGCCTGGCACGCACGGTACGCCGGCCTTCTCCATGGCTTGCTTGGCGCTCACCTTGTCGCCCATCAGGCGGATATTCTCGGGGTGCGGGCCGATGAACACGAACCCCGAGCGCTCGACGCGCTCGGCGAAATCGGCGTTCTCGGACAGAAAGCCGTAGCCGGGGTGGATGGCCTCGGCGTCCGTGACCTCGGCGGCGCTGATGATCGCTGCCATGTTGAGGTAGCTCTCGCGTGCCGGCGCCGGGCCAATGCATACGGACTCGTCGGCGAGCTTTACGTATTTCGCTTCGGTGTCGGCCGTGGAGTGCACGACCACGGTACGGATGCCCATTTCGCGGCAGGCGCGCTGCACCCGCAGCGCGATCTCCCCGCGGTTGGCGATCAGGATCTTCTCGAACACCGGGCTAGGCGATGATGAACAGCGGCTGCCCGTACTCCACCGGCTGGCCGTTCTCGACCAGGATGGCCTTGATCACGCCGGTGGCGTCGGCCTCGATCTCGTTCATCAGCTTCATGGCCTCGATGATGCAGACCGTCTCGCCGGCCTTGACGCTCTGGCCGACCTCGATAAAGGCTTTCGATTCCGGCGACGCCGAGCGGTAGAAGGTCCCCACCATCGGCGCCTTAAGGACGTGGCCTTCAGCGACCGGCTCCGCGACCGAAGCGGCGGCGGGTGCGCCCGCCGCCGCAGGTGCAGCGGGTGCAGCGGGCGCGGCGGCCGGGGCGGCCGGGGCGGCGGCGCCTGGCGCCGGGGCGGCCGGCGCGAGCGGCGTCACCGTCGCCTCCCCGCCTTTCACGATCTTCACCTTCTCTTCGCCCTCGGTGATCTCGAGCTCGGCGATACCCGATTCCTGCACCAGGTCGATGAGCTTCTTCAGCTTGCGCAGATCCATGCTGTGGTCTCCTCCGGAGGGCCGTCGGGCCCGCCGCGAGCACGCCGGGGCTAGGCCCCGGCGCCGCCCTTGAGGCGCTCGATCGCGTACTCGAGCGCCAGGTCGTAGCCGCGGCTGCCCAGGCCTAGGATCGAGCCGACCGCCACGGCCGTGAAATGCGAATGCGCGCGCCAGGGCTCGCGCGCGTGGATGTTCGACAGGTGCACCTCGATGAACGGAATCTGCACCGCCGTCAGCGCGTCGCGCAGCGCGATGCTGGAGTAGGTGAAAGCGGCCGGGTTGAGGATGATGAAGCCGACGCGCTCGCGCTGTGCCTGCTGTACGCGGTCGACGGCGATGCCTTCGTGGTTGGTCTGCAGGCACGCCAGCCCGACGCCGGCGGCCTTGGCGCGCGCAGCAAGCCGCCGCTCGATCTGCGCCAGCGTATCGCGCCCGTACAAGTGCGGCTCGCGTGTGCCGAGGAGATTGAGGTTGGGCCCGTTCAGAAGCAGTACGGACCTTGACTTCATTGATTTGGCCATTTTTCGCTGAAGAAGACGGCAATATAGCCGAAATTACGCCGTTTCTCTTCTCGGCGGCTAGGGACCCAGTATAGGCTTGCGGCCTGAGTTGTCAAAGGGTAAGACCTGTTCGGCCCACGATTGACACTTTTCGACGAAGATCAGCTACTTTTACCCACAAGTTGTCCCACTTCGGCGATCCCGGCGCGCTCTACGACGCGCCCGGCCTGTGAGGTTTTTAACGCCAGCCGCTCGTCCCGCGGGTCGAACACCTGCAATTTGAGGGGCGCGCCCTGCCAGTCGAGCTTGAAAACGCTGACTGCGCGGGCGCGGTCGCCGGCGAAGCGGCGCCCCTCGGCGGTATCGAAAGCGAGGTTGCGCTCGAGCAGAAACAGCTCCACATCCTTGGTGCTTTCCGGAAACAGTTGCAGCTCGATCTCGGCATAGGGGCCGGCCAGCCCGGTGAGCACCGGCCCGGTGAGATAGGGCGTGAAATGCGCGAGGGCGCGCATGGCGTCCAGGGCGACACGGCGCAGCTCGGCGATCAGCTCCGGGTGCTCTTCGGCCTGGTACAGCTCGCGATAGGCGCGCAGCTCGGCCTCGATCTCGTGATTGGCGGGCAGCGCCTCGGTGGCGGGCGCCCCGAGCTGGCGCGCCGCCTTGCGCTTGGCGAGCGCGAAGTCGTCGATGCCGTCCTCGGCCATCAGCCGGGCGGCGGCGGCGGCGATGCGCGCGCGCATGCCGTTTTGCCGCGAATTCGAGCGGCTCATAGCGGGACGATCATAGCGCAACGCCCCCGGGGGCCATCGCGTACAATCGCCGCCCTTTCCCCTGCGCCATGGCCGCACACCTGCACATTCTGGGCATTTGCGGCACGTTCATGGGCGGCCTGGCGGCAATCGCGCGGCAGGCGGGCCTGCGCGTGACCGGCTGCGACGCCAACGTGTACCCGCCGATGAGCGAGCAGCTCGTCGCGCTCGGCATCGAGCTCGCCGAAGGCTACGACGCCGGGCAGCTCGCGCGCGCCCCCGACCTGTGGGTGATCGGCAACGTGGTCACGCGCGGCAACCCGCTCATGGAGGCAATCCTCGATGCGGGCCAGCGCTATGTCTCGGGCCCGCAGTGGCTCGCTGAGCACGTGCTCGCCGGACGTCACGTGCTGGCGGTGGCGGGGACGCACGGCAAGACGGGAACCGCGTCGATGCTCGCCTGGATTCTCGAGCACGCCGGGCGCAGGCCCGGATTCCTCATCGGGGGCGTGCCCCGCAATTTCGGCGTCAGCGCCAGGCTCGGGGAGTCGGGGCTGTTTGTCATTGAGGCGGACGAGTACGACACGGCCTTCTTCGACAAGCGCTCCAAGTTCGTCCACTACTCCGCCCGAACCGCGATTCTGAATAACCTGGAGTTTGATCATGCAGACATCTTCGACGATCTTGCGGCTATCGAGCGACAATTTCATCATTTTGTAAGAATATTGCCGCATTCGGGACTGATCATAGCGAACAGCCGGGATGAGGCTGTAGAGCGAGTGCTTGCCCGAGGCCGCTGGACGCCGGTGGAGCGCTTCGGGGTGGACGGCGGGTGGCAGGCCGGCGCGCCCGACGCCGAGAACGGCTTCGAGGTGCGCTGGGAGGGCAGGGCGCTCGGCCGCGTGCGCTGGTCCCAGGCGGGCGAGCACAACCGCCTCAATGCGCTGGCGGCGATCGCTGCCGCGCGCCACGCCGGCGTCGAGCCGCAGGCGGCAATCGAGGCGCTCGGGACGTTCAAGGGGGTGCGCCGGCGCCTCGAGCTCCGCGGCACGGTGCGCGGGGTCGCGGTATACGACGATTTCGCCCATCACCCGACGGCGATTCGCGCCACCCTGATGGGGCTGCGCGCGCTGGGCGGAGCCGGGCGCATTCTTGCCGTGCTCGAGCCGCGCTCCAACACGATGAAGCTGGGTGTCATGAAGGATCGCCTCGCGGCGAGCCTCGAGCCCGCCGACCGCGCCTACGTTTACGCGGCGGGTCTGGGCTGGGACCCCGCAGCGGCCTTGCAGCGGCTGGGCGAGCGCGCGCGCAGCTTCGAGCAGCTCGAGGGCCTGGTGGCGGCGGTCGCCGCCGAGGCGCGCGCAGGGGATCGGGTGCTGGTGATGTCCAACGGGGGCTTTGGCGGCGTGCACGGCAAGCTGCTGGCCGCTCTAGGTGCGCAGGCCACGGCGTGATCATCTACCTGCACGGCTTCAACTCCTCGCCTCAGTCTCACAAGGCGCAGGTCTTCGCGCGCGCCATGGCGGAGCGCGGCCTGGGCGCGCGCTACGCCTGCCCGGCGCTGCCGCCCCGCGCCTCGGACGCGATCGCCGAGATCGAGCGGCTGCGCCCGGACGGCGGGACCTGCTTCGTCGGGTCCTCTCTCGGCGGCTACTACGCCACCTACCTGGCGGAAAAGCACGAGGCGCGCGCGGTGCTGCTCAACCCGGCGATCGTGCCCCACCTCGGGCTGCGCGCCTACCTCGGCGAGCAGAAGAATCTCCACACCGGCGAGCCCTACCAGCTGACCGAAGCGCACCTGCGCGAGTGGCAGGCGCTGTGGGTACCGCGGGTCACGCCGTCGCGCTACCTGCTGATCGTCGAGACCGGCGACGAGGTGCTCGACTACCGCCAGGCCGTGGCGCGCTACGCGGGCGCAGGGCAGGTGGTGATCGAGGGCGGCGATCACAGCCTGCAGAGCTTCCCGCGGCACCTGCCGCGCATCCTCACCTTTGCAGGGCTGTAGATGCACGTGCTCTACGAAGAGGACGGCGAGTTCAAGGTCGGAACCGTGCTTGCGCAGGCGCCAGCCTCCTACCAGGTGGAAAGCCCGCACGGCAGGCGCAGCAAGGTGAAGGCGGCCGCCGTGCTGCTGCGCTTCGAGCGGCCCGGCGGCGCCGAGCTGCTCGAGGCGGCGCGCGACTACGCCGCGGGGATGGACACCGACTTCCTGTGGCAGTGCTGCGGCGCCGGCGAGTTCGGCTTCGAGGCGCTGGCGCGCGAGTACGTCGGCCGCGAGCCGAGCCCGGCGGAGGCGGCCGGAGTGCTCATGAAGCTGCACTCGGCGCCCATGTATTTTCACCGGCGCGGTCGCGGCCGCTACCAGGCGGCGCCGGCAGAAACGCTGAAGCTCGCCCTGGCTTCGGCCGAGAAGAAGCAGCGCGTGCAGGCGCAGATCGCCGACTGGGCCGCCAGCCTCGCGCGCTTTGCCTGCCCGCCCGAGGTCGAGCAGCTGCGCGACGAGCTGCTGTACGCGCCGGATCGCAACAAGCCCGAGACCAAGGCGCTCGAGCAGGCTTGCCAGGCGACCGGGCTGACGAGCGCGCGCCTGTTCGAGCGCTGCGGGCTCATCGCCGACACGCACGCCTACCACCTGAACCGGTTCTTGTTCGAGTTCTACCCGCGCGGCACGGCGTTTCCGCCCCACGAGGTGCCGGCGCCGCCGGCGGAGCTGCCGCTCGCGGCGGTGCAGGCGTTCAGCCTGGACGATGCCACCACCACGGAAATCGATGACGCGTTCTCGCTGACGCGCGTCTCGGACGACGAATGGCGCGTCGGCATCCACATCGCGGCGCCGGCGCTCGGCATCGCGCCGGGGTCCGCGCTCGACGCACTGGCGCGCGAGCGCCTGTCCACCGCCTACATGCCCGGGGTCAAGTTCACCATGCTTCCCGAGGACGTGATCGTGCGCTACTCGCTCGATGCGGGCGAGGAGCGCGCGGCGGTGTCGCTGTACGTGACAGTATCGGCCGCGGATCTGGCGGTGCGCGGCCACCACTCGCGCATGGAGCGCGTGCGGGTTTGCGCCAACCTGCGCCACGGCGAGATCGCCGCCCTGGACGCCGCATTCGAGGCGGGCACGCGGGCCGGGCTGCCGCACGAAGACGCGCTGCGCACGCTGTGGCGCTTCGCCGAGGCGCTGGAGCGGCGCCGCGGCAAGCCCAGCGTCAACGCCGCGGTGCTCGACTACGTCTTTCGCGTCGAGGACGGCCGTGTGAGGATCGAGCCGCGGCGCCGCGGCGCGCCGCTCGACAAGCTGGTCTCGGAACTGATGATCCTCGCCAATGCGAGCTGGGGCGAGCTGCTCGCCGAGCGCGACGTCGCGGCGCTGTACCGCGTGCAGTCCTCGGGCAAGGTGCGTATGAGCGTGCACGCCGAGGCGCACGAGGGCCTCGGCCTGGCGTGCTACGCGTGGCTGAGCTCGCCGCTGCGCCGCTATGTCGACCTCGTGAACCAATGGCAGCTGGTGGCCGCGCTCGGCGCGCGCAAGCCGCCGTTCGCACGTACCTCGGAGGTGCTGCTCGCGGCGCTGCGCGCTTTCGAGGTGACGCACGCGCGCTACGACGAGTACCAGCGCGCGATGGAGAACTACTGGTGTCTGCGCTGGCTGCTGCAGGAATCGGTCACCGAGGCGCGCGCGGTGGTGGTACGCGAGAACCTGGTGCGCTTCGAGGACCTGCCGCTGGCGCTGCGCGTGCCGTCCCTGCCGGCACTTGCCGCCGGCACCCGGGTGCGCCTGGCGATCGAGTCCGTGGATCTGCTGGAGCGCAGCCTCGCCTGCGCCTATCGCGAAACCCTGCAGCCGGGCGGCGGCGAGGCGCCGCCGCTCGACGAGCGGGAAGAGCGCTAAAGCCCTAGAATGGCGGCGGTTTATCGCCTCGAGGTGCCATTGCAGGGAGCCGCAGCGACAAGCATTCCGGGCGCGGCCGAAATCTGGTCCGGGCTCGACCACCGGTCCCGCGTCCTGTACGCGTCGGTGGCGGCGTCGCTCCTCCTGCATGCGATCCTGCTCTCGACGCACTTCAAGTTTCCCGACCAGCTGCGCTGGAAGAGCGGCGAGCAGGCGCTCGAAGTGATCCTGGTCAACGCCCGCACGCAGCAGCGCCCGGCGCGCAGCGACGCGCTGGCGCAGGCGAACCTCGACGGCGGCGGCGACACCGATCAGGCGCGGCGCGCCAGGTCGCCGCTGCCCGTGATCGACCCGCGCCGGCCCGGCCGCGACCTGGCGCAGGCCGAGCGGCGCGTGCGCGAGCTCGAGGCGCAGCAGAGGAAGCTTCTCGCGCAGTCGCGTCGCACCGCACCGGCGGTGGCGGCGTCGGGCGAGCGCCATGCGCCCGCCGAAGCGCCGGCGCCGCGACACAGCGGGCGCGACCACGAGGACCTGTCGCTCATGGCGATGCGCCTGCAGGCCGAGATCAATCGCAACCTCGATGCCTACCAGAAGCGCCCCCGCGTGAAGCACATCGGCGCGAGCGCGGTGGAGTACCGCTTCGCGCAGTACGAAGAGGACTGGCGCCTCAAGGTCGAGCGCGTCGGAACGGTGAACTATCCGGCCAGGGCGCGCGGCAAGCTCTACGGCGACTTGCAGCTCACCGTTACGCTGAAGCCCGACGGCAACGTGCACTCGGTCGAGCTGGATCGCTCCTCGGGCCTGAAGGTGCTGGATGACGCCGCGTTCCGCATCGTGCGCATGGCCTCGCCCTATGCGGTGTTCCCGGCGGACATCCGGCGTGACACCGACCTGCTGGCGATCACGCGTACCTGGTTCTTCGGCCGCGGCGACAAATTCTGGACTGAATGAGCCCGTGCCCGACCGCTATGCGGTGATCGGCCACCCGGTCGCCCATTCCAAGTCCCCCTGGATCCACGCCCAGTTCGCGCGCGCCACGCGCGAGGACATCGCCTACGCTGCCATCGACGCACCTCCCGCGGGCTTCGTCGCAGCGGTGGAGAATTTCCGCGCCGCCGGCGGCAAGGGCCTGAACGTCACGTTGCCGTTCAAGGAGCAGGCCTTTCGCTATTGCAAGGGCACCAGCGCGCGCGCGGCGGCGGCGCAGGCGGTCAACACGCTCGTGCTCGATCGCGCGCAGCCGTTCGGCGACAACACCGATGGCGTCGGTCTGGTGCGCGATCTGACGACCAACCTCGGCCGCAGCCTCGCCGGCGCGCAGGTGCTGCTGCTCGGCGCGGGCGGCGCTGCGCAGGGCGTGCTCGCCCCGCTCGCGGAGGCGGGCGCGGCGGCGATCGTCATCGCCAATCGCACCGCCGCGCGCGCCGAAGCGCTCGCGGCACGCGTGCCGCTCGCCACGGCCTGCGGCTTCGATGCGCTCGAGGGCCGCGCCTTTGACCTGGTGGTGAACGCGACTTCCGCCGGGCTCGCCGGCGAGCTGCCGCGCCTGCCGCGCGGACTGTTCCGACCCGGCGCGCTCGCCTACGACATGGTGTACGGACGCGAAACCGAGTTTCTCGCCATGGCGCGCGCGGCGGGCGCGGCGACGAGCGACGGGTTGGGCATGCTGGTCGAGCAGGCGGCGGAATCCTTTCTCGTCTGGCGCGGCGTGCGCCCGGACACGGGCGCGGTGCTTGCCGCGCTGCGCGCGCGCTAGGCGATGCGGTTGCGCAAGCTGCGCCGTGCCTGGCGCGTCGCCGGCGCCACGCTTGCGGTGCTCGCCGTGGTCGTGCTCCTGGTGCAGGCCTGGTTCTACGCGCAAATCCTGTGGTGGTCGCACAGCGCGCCCACGAGTACCGCGTTCATGGAGCGCCGGCTGGACGAACTACGCGCGAAGGATCCGCGCGCGCGCCTGCAGCAGCGCTGGGCACCCTATGCGCGCATCTCGGTGGAGCTCAAGCGCGCGGTGATCGCCGCCGAGGACGCCAAGTTCCTCGACCATGAGGGCTTCGACTGGGAGGCGATCCAGAAGGCGATGGAGAAGAACGAGCGCCGGGGCAGGGTGGTGGCAGGCGCCTCCACCATCAGCCAGCAGCTGGCCAAGAACTTGTTCCTGTCGGGCGCGCGCTCGTGGCTGCGCAAGGCGCAGGAAGCCGTGATCACCGCGATGCTCGAGCTCGCCATGGACAAGCGCCGCATCCTCGAGCTGTACCTGAACTTCGCCGAATGGGGCGATGGCGTGTTCGGCGCCGAAGCCGCGGCGCGCCACCATTTCGGCGTCAGCGCCGCGCAGCTCGACGCCGCCCAGGCCGCGTGGCTGGCGGCGATCCTGCCGAGCCCGCGGCGCTACGCGCGCGGCGCGAGCACGCTGTATCTCGATACCCGCATCGCCACCATCCGGCGGCGCATGGAGTACGCGCAGATTCCGTAGGGTGGCGCCGACGCTACGTGCGCCGTGGCAGCGGTGGCACGGTGAGTACGCCGGCGAGGATCAGCCGCCGCGCCGTGTCGAATTGCGACTTGAGCGCGTAATCGAACAGGCCCACGCGCTCGTCGAACAGCGCCTGGGCGATGCTCGCCGGGTTGGCCGGCGGCAGCTCAAGGCGCGCGTCGGCCTCGCCGTGCTCGGCGACGATGCGCATGTTCTGCTTGCGCGCCAAGTGCAAGATGGCGCCGTTCTCCGCAAGGCAGTGCATGAACAGCACGTCGATGCCCTGGTTGCGCGCATGCACGTGCGCGCGCGCAAGCAGCGCCGCACCGATGCCGCGGCCGCGATGCCCGGGCAGGACCGAGACGCCGAGCTCGGCATGCGCGTCGGCCCGCGCCAAGTGTGCGGCGCCGGCGAGCTGCAGCGCGTCATCGAACACGCCAAACACCGTGTCGCGCGCGAAGTCGATGCGCGCGACGTAGTCGTCGATGGCGGCATCCGGGATGACGACGCCGAAGCGCAATCGCCGGTCCTCGTGCTCGAGCGCACGCAGGTGGGTCGTGAACTTCGCGCGTTCTAGCCGGGGCAGCTCTCGGGTCACGATGCGCATGCGCGATTGTCGCTCGCAAACATCGTGCCGGAGTCAGTTCGCGTGCCGGAAGGCCTCCTGAGCCGCCGCGAGCGTCTGCTCGATATCTTTCTCGTCGTGCGCCGACGACACGAACCCGGCCTCGTAGGCCGAGGGCGCAAGGTAAACGCCCTGCGCCAGCATCGACTGGAAAAAGCGGTTGAAGCGCTGAGCGTCGCACTGCATGACTTCGGCGAAGCTCTTGGGTGGCATAGCGCGGAAGTAGATGCCGAACATGCTGCCCACGGATTGCGAGGAGAACGTAACGCCGGCGCGCTTCGCCTCCGCGGCGAGGCCCTCGACCAGGCGGCGCGTCGTCGCCTCGATCCTCGGCTGGAAATCCGGCGTATCGACGAGCTTGAGCGTGGCGAGGCCCGCCGCCACCGCCACCGGGTTGCCCGACAGCGTGCCGGCCTGGTACACCGGGCCGAGCGGCGCGATTTTCTCCATGATGTCGCGGCGCCCGCCGACTGCGGCCACCGGCAGGCCGCCGCCGATCACCTTGCCGAGCGTGGTGAGGTCGGGCCGGATGCCGAAGCGCGCCTGCGCGCCGCCAAGCGCGACGCGAAACCCGGTCATTACCTCGTCGAGGATCAGCACCGCGCCATGCCGCGTGCACTGCTCGCGCAGCGTTTCCAGGAAGCCCGGCGCGGGCAGCACGAGGTTCATGTTGCCGGCGACCGGCTCGACGATGACCCCGGCGATCTCCGCGCCGCGCTTCTCGAACAGCGCTTTCACCTGCGCGGCGTCGTTGTAGTCGAGCACCACGGTGTGCGCGGCGGTCTCGGCGGGAACGCCCGCCGAGCTCGGGTTGCCGAAGGTGAGCGCGCCCGAGCCCGCCTTGACGAGCAGCGCGTCGGCGTGGCCGTGGTAGCAGCCCTCGAACTTGACGATCAGGCTGCGGCCGGTGAAGCCGCGCGCGAGGCGGATCGCGGTCATCGTCGCCTCCGTGCCCGAGGACACCAGCCGCACCAGCTCGAGCGAGGGCACGAGCCGGCACAGCATCTCCGCCATCTCCACCTCGGCGGCGGTGGGCGCGCCGAAGGACAGCGCGCGCGAGGCCGCCGCCTGCACCGCCTCCACCACGCGCGCATGCGTGTGCCCGGCGACCATCGGTCCCCAGGAGCCGACGTAGTCGATGTAGCGGCGGCCCTCGGCGTCCCAGAGGTGCGCGCCGCTCGCGCGCTCGAAGAACGGCGGCGTGCCGCCCACGGCGCGAAACGCGCGCACCGGCGAGTTGACGCCGGCGGGGATGCAGGCCTGCGCGCGTGCGAACAGCGTCTGGTTAGCGTCTTTCATCGAACAACCTCCCGTATTGAGTCGCGCGCGCGGCGATATCCGGCGCATCGAAAAGGTCCGAGATCACCGCGATCGCATCGGCGCCCGCGGCGAGCACCCGGGGCGCATTGTCGAGGGTTATGCCGCCGATCGCCACTTTCGGCACGCCCAGATCGAGCGCGAAGAGTTCGAGCGGCGCGCGCACCGCCGCGGGCTTGGTGGGCGAATCGGACACCGACCCGAACGCCACGTAGTCGGCGCCTGCAGCCACTGCACGGCGCGCGAGCTCCGGCCGGTCGTAGCACGACGCACCCAGCAGCCGCCCGCGCAAGCGCGCGCGCGCCGCCGTGATGTCGCCGTCGTCGCGGCCGAGGTGGGCGCCGGCCGCGTCCACGACGAGCGCGAGCTCGACGTCGTCGTTGACGATGAGCGGCACACCGTGCGCGCGGCAAAGCTGCGCGAGATGCCGCGCCTCGCTCAGCCGGCGCGCCGCCTCCGTCCCCTTGGCGCGATACTGCAGCGCGCACAGGGCACCCGAAGCGAGCGCCGCTTCGACCCGCGACAGGTCCGCGGGCGTGATGGCGTACAGCCCGCGCAGGCGCGTCATCGCGCGTGCAGCCGGTCGGGCACGTGCTGGCCGGCGCCCGGACGGTAGCCGCGCTCGAGCGCGCACCAGGTGTAGTCCTGCGCGCGGTGCACCGCTTCGCCGACCGCGTCGCCATGCGCGAGGCGCGCGGCAATCGCCGAAGCGAGCGTGCAGCCCGAGCCGTGGAAGCTGCCGGGCAGGCGCGGCCAGCGGTCTTCGCGCAGGACGCCCGCGGCGCCGTGCAGCACGTTCACCACGTCGTCGCCGGGTTCGTGCGTGCCGGTGACCAGGACGAACCGGCAGCCGCGCGCGAGCATGGCCGCGGCGCCGCCGAGCGCGCGCGCTTCGACGCTGTTCGGGGTCGCCACGGTTGCGCGCGGCAGCAGCAGCTCGCACAGCGCGCGCATCGCGCCTTCGTCGCCGAGCGCGTCGCCGCGCGCCGAGGCGAGCACCGGGTCGAGCACCACGGGAACCTGCGGATGCCTGGCGAGAATCCCAGCGATCGCCCGCGCGTTGGCGGCGCTCGCGACGACACCGATCTTGATGGCGCGCACGGGCGCGTCGGCCAGCACGCAATCCGCCTGCTGCGTCACGTGTGCGGGGTCCACCGCGTGCAACGCGGTGACGCCGTGGGTATCCTGCACCGTGTACGCGGTGAGCACGGAAAGCGGATGGCAGCCAAGGCTCGCGAGCGTGAGAATGTCGGCCTGCAGGCCGGCGCCGCCCGTCGGATCGGCGGCGGCGATGGCGAGAACGTTCGGCGGTGCGGCAAGCATGGGGGGCGCGGCGCGGCCGCCTCGCGAATTACGCTAAGATGCCGCACGATTCTAACTCACACGGCGTGCACCGCCTGATGACCGAGAACCAAGTTCAATACAAGACCTGGATGTGCCTCATCTGCGGCTACGTGTACGACGAAGCGGCCGGCTCGCCGGACGAGGGCATCGCCCCCGGCACGCGCTGGGAAGACGTGCCCATCAACTGGACCTGCCCGGAATGCGGCGCGCGCAAGGAAGATTTCGAGATGGTCGAGATCTGAGCGCGCGCCGGCGCGCTTGGACCTGAAGGCGCTGCGCGCGCGCACCGCGGCGCTGCGCGGCGCGGCGTTGCGCGGCGTCGCGGTGCTGCCGCTGCGGCGCCAGCTGGCGCTGCTCGCTGCGCTGCTGGTCATGCTGCTCGCCGGCGCGCTGTGGCTGGCGTGGTCCGAGTACCGCGATGCGCATTTCGGCGAGGGGCACCTCGCGGCAGCGGCGGAGATGCGCATGCTGTCGCAGCGGCTGGCAAAGGCGGCGCTGCGCGGTCTGCACGGCGACGCCGACGCCTTTCCGCAGATCCAGGCGAGCCGCGACGGCTTCGCCGCCGCGCTCGCGCGCCTGACGCGCGACGCGCGCGCGCCGGATGCGCTCGAGGACCTGCGCATGGACTGGGCGCGCACCGAGAAAAACGCCACGCTGCTGCTCCGGGACCAGAAGCTGCTGGTGGCGCTCGCACGCACCGCCGAGCGTCTCGAGCGCGCCAACCCGCAGCTGCTGGAGCGCGCCGAGCGCGTGCAGAACCTGAAGCTCGCGCAGGGCGCGCTGCCCGCGGAGGTCGCCGCCGCGAGCCGCCTCGTGATGCTGACGCAGCGCCTGGCGCGCGGCGCGCAGATCCTGGTGGCCGCCGAGCGCGTCGCGCCCGAAATCGAGTTCCTGCTGGGCAAGGACGTGAACGAGTTCCGCGGCACGCTTGCCCGGCTGCGCGGCGGCGCGCGCGACGAGGATCTGGTCAAGGCGCTCGAGGACCTCGGCGCGGCTTTCGGCCCGCTGCAGGACGCGATGGTCGCCGTGCTCGGCACGCGCGAGCGCCTCGCTGGCGCAAAGGACGCGGCGTTCGCCATCCACGCCGATTCCGAGCGCCTGCTCGGCGCCGTGGACCGCGTCGTGAGCGCGTATCGCGCGGCGCCCTCGCGCGTCGTCAACGAGGCGGGCCTCGCCGGCACCGCGCTCGCGCTCATCGCGGCGCTGCTGCTGCTCGCGCTGCTCTACGTGATCGACGAGCGCCGCGGCCGCGCGGCAGCCGCGCGGCGCCTCGAGGTGATGCGCCGCCACCACGAGCGCGATCTCGAAGCGGTGCAGCAGCTGCGCCGCGACCTCGAGTCGCTGACCGCGGGCGATCTCACGGCGCGTGCCACCGTGGGCAGCGAGATCACGTATCCGGCAGCCGCGGCGCTGAACGACGCGCTGGACGGGCTGCGCGCGCTGGTGGCGCGCATCGCGCACGCCGCGGCGCGCGTCGGCGAGGCCGCCGGCTCGGCGCAGTCGGCCGCCGACGGGTTGCTCGAATCGGCGCGTCTGCAGTCAGCGCGCATCAAGGGCGCGAGCGCGCGCGCGCTCGGTATGGCGCGCGCGGTCACCGACCTCTCGGCGCGCTCCAACCAGTCCGCCGAGCTGGCGCAGGCCTCGCTCGCCGCGGCGGTGCAGGGCCGTCAGGCGGTGCAGGCGGCGCTTTCGGTCGTCGGCGACATGGGGCGGCGCGTGCGCGTGGCGGCGGCGAGCGTGGACAAGGTGCGCGGCGCCTCGCCGGAGATGGCGAGGACCGCGAACCAGCTGCACCAGGTTGCGGCGCAGGCCGAGGCGCTTGGCGCCAGCGCCTCGGGGCGCACGCTCGCGGATCTGGGCGAGACGCTGCGCGCGCTCGCCGATGACATCGGGCGCGTATCGAAGACGGCCAAGTCGCAGGGCGCGGCGGCGAGCGCCATCGCGGGCGGCGTGCGCGAGATGCTGGCCGGCGCCGAGCAGGCCGCGCAAGCCGCCACGCGCGCCGCGGCCGCGGTGGAAGAGGTGGCGGCGCTGCTGCGCGAGCTCCAGGACGCGCTGCAGAACCTGCGCTACTGACGCACCGCACCGTAGCGCTGGAGCGTGCGCTTTCGCGCGATCGCGTGATCCACGACCGGATCGCGCGGCTCATGGATCGCGCGCGCGTCAAGCCGCGCCAGCTCCGGCACGTACTTGCGGATGAACGCGCCCTGTGGGTCGAAGCGCCTCGACTGGGTTACCGGGTTGAAGATGCGAAACCACGGCTGCGCGTCGCAGCCGGTGGAGGCCGCCCACTGCCAGCCGCCGTTGTTGGCGGCGAGGTCGTAGTCGTTCAGCTTCTCGGCGAAGTAGCGCTCGCCGCGGCGCCAGTCGATGCCGAGGTCCTTGACGAGAAAGGACGCGCTCACCATGCGCAGGCGGTTGTGCAGGGTGCCCGTCTGGTTGAGGCAGCGCATGGCGGCATCCACCAGCGGATAGCCGGTTCGCCCCTCGCACCAGGCGCGCCAGAGCGTCTCGTCGTCGTCCCAGCGCAGGGCGTCGAACTCGCGCTTGAAAGCGTGGTCCACGACATCCGGCCTTGCCGCGAGCACGGCGAAGTAGAAGTCGCGCCAGCAGAGCTCCGACAGCCAGGTGGCCGCGCCGGCACCCTTGCGCTTCCATGCAAAGCGCGCGAGTTCGCGAATCGACACGGTGCCGAAGCGCAGATGCACCGACAGGTACGACGGGCCCTTGAGGGCGGGGTAGTCGCGCTTTTTCGCGTAGTCGTCGATGCGGCGCCGGAATTCGGCAAACAGCCGCTTGCCGCCGCTGGCGCCCGCGGGCAGCGCCATCGGCGCCGGCTCGAAGCCGAGCGCCGGCAGCGCAGGCAGCTCGCTGCCCGATTTCGCCAGCCGGGACGCGTGCCGCGCGATCGGGTAGGGCTTGACGCAGAAATCGTCGAGCTTCTTCAGCCAGGCGTTCTTGTACGGCGTGAACACCGAATACGGCGTGCCGCCGCCGGTCAGCACCTCGTCGAGCTCGAAGATCACCTGGTCCTTGCGCGTGTGGAACGCAATGCCCGCCGCGGCGAGCCGCTCGGCGACCTCGCGGTCGCGATCGATCGCCTGCGGCTCGTAGTCGCGGCTGGCGTAGACCGCGGCCGCCCCCAGGCGCACGGCGAGCCGCGGGATCTCCTCGCGCGCGCGCCCGTGCAGCACGTGCAGGCCGCCGCCCAGTCCGGCGAGCGCTTGGCGCAGCTCGGCGACGCTCCTCCAGATGAAGTCCACGCGACGGTCGGCGCGCGCGTCAAGGGCGTCGAGGATCTCGGTGTCGAAGACGAATGCGCAGTGCACCCTCCCGTGGGCGCGCAGCGCGGCGTGCAGGGCGGCGTGATCGAAGCTGCGCAGGTCGCGCCGGAACCAGGCGAGCGCGGCGGAGTCCAAGGTCATGGGTTAAAATAAGGCCTGAGCGTGTCCTCGATCAACCTCACGCATCACTTTCTGATCGCCATGCCCAACATGGCCGATCCGTACTTTGCGAAATCCCTGACCTACGTCTGCGAGCATAACGACCAGGGCGCGCTCGGCGTGGTCGTGAACCGCCCCATCGACATGACGCTGCAGGCGCTTTTCGAGCGCCTGTCGCTCACCCTGCGCGAGAAGACCCTGTCGGATGCGCCAATCTATTTCGGCGGGCCGGTGCAGACCGACCGCGGCTTCGTCCTGCACGAGCCGGCCGGAAACTGGCAGTCGACGCTCAAGGTGCGCGACGCCATCGGCCTGACCACGTCGAAGGACATCCTGGAGGCGGTGGGCCGGGGCGAAGGGCCCGACAAGCTCATCGTGACGCTCGGCTACGCCGGCTGGTCGGCGGGGCAGCTCGAGCACGAGATTTCGCAGAATGCCTGGCTCACGGTCGAGGCCAAGGACGCCATCATCTTCGACCTGCCCTCCGAAGAGCGGCTGCCGGCGGCGATGGAGCTGCTCGGCGTGGACTACGCGCGCCTGGCAGATTCGGCGGGACATGCCTGAGGCGCGCACCGTCCTCGCATTCGATTTCGGCACCAGGCGCATTGGCGTTGCAGTAGGGGAAGCGGAGCTCGGCACCGCGCACCCGCTCGCCGCCATCGCCGCGCCCGGCTTCGCCGCGATCGACAAGCTGGTGAAGGAATGGCGCCCCGACGCCCTGGTGGTCGGCCTGCCGGTAGCCGAGCGCGGCGAGCACAGGCTTGCCAAGCGCGTGCAGCGCTTCGCACGCCAGCTCGCGGGGCGATTCCGCCTGCCGGTGGAAACGGTGGACGAGCGCTATACGTCGGTGGAGGCCGAGAGCCGCCTGCGCGGCGCGAAGCGCAAACCGGTCGATTCGGTGGCGGCGCAGCTCATTCTCGAGCAGTACTTCCATGGCCGTGCTGCCTGAGGCCGAGGCGCTCTGCGAGAAGCTCGCGCGTGAGCTGCGGCCGCGCGTGGGCGCGACGAGCGCCATGATCGGCATTCATACCGGCGGTGCCTGGGTCGCCGAGCGGCTGCACGCGGCGCTCGGGCTGAACGAGCCCCTCGGGCTCCTCGACATCGCTTTCTACCGCGACGACTACGACCGCAAAGGGCTTGCGCGCGACCCGAAGCGCTCCAAGATCCCGTTCGACGTCGCCGGCAAGGACTTGCTGCTGGTGGACGACGTGCTCTATACGGGTCGCACGGTGCGCGCGGCGATCAACGAGCTGTTCGACTACGGCCGGCCGGCCACCATCACGCTCGTGGTTCTGGTCGAGCGCGACGGGCGCCAGCTGCCGATCTGCGCGCAGCATGCCGGCGCGCGCCTCGAGGTGCCCGCCGGCCAGCGGCTGCGCCTGAAGCGCAGCGGCGAGGGGCGGCTGTCGCTGGAGTTCGAGCGTGCAGCGTAATCCGCAGCTGAACGCGAGGGGCGAGCTGCAGCACCTGCTGTCGGTCGAAGGCCTGCCGCGCGAGCTGCTGCTGCAGATCCTGGACACCGCCGAATCGTTCGCCGGTGTGACCGAGCGCGACATCAAGAAGGTGCCGCTGCTGCGGGGAAAAAGCGTGTTCAACCTGTTCTTCGAAGGCTCGACGCGCACGCGCACCACGTTCGAGATTGCCGCCAAGCGCCTCTCGGCCGACGTGATCAACCTGAACGTCGCCGTGAGCTCGACCTCCAAGGGCGAGTCGCTGCTCGACACGGTCGCCAACCTCTCGGCGATGCAGGCCGATATCTTCGTCGTGCGCCACGGCTCTTCCGGCGCGCCGTTCCTCGTCGCGCGACACGTGAAGCCGCACGAGCACGTCATCAACGCCGGCGACGGCCGTCACGCGCATCCGACGCAGGGGCTGCTGGACCTGTACACCATCCGCCACTACAAGCGCGATTTCTCGCGCCTCGTGGTGGCGATCGTCGGCGACGTGCTGCATTCGCGCGTCGCGCGCTCATTGATCCACGGCCTCACCACGCTCGGCGTGCCCGAAGTGCGCGTCATCGGGCCGCAGACGCTGATCCCCGCCGGCGCCGCGGCGCTCGGCGTGCGCGTCTGCCACGCGATGAAGGACGGCCTGAGGGACGCGGACGTGGTGGTGATGCTGCGGCTGCAGAACGAGAGGATGAGCGGGGCGCTGCTCCCCTCGGCCCAGGAGTTCAACAAGCACTACGGGCTCACCGCCGACAAGCTTGCGTTGGCGCGTGCCGATGCCATCGTCATGCACCCCGGACCGATGAACCGCGGCGTGGAGATCGATTCCAACGTCGCCGACGGTCCGCATTCGGTGATCCTGCCGCAGGTCACCTTCGGTATCGCGGTGCGCATGGCGGTGATGTCCATGGTGGCAGGCGGCGGATGAAGCTGCTCGTGAAGGGGGGGCGCGTGGTCGACCCGGCGACCGGCCGCGACGCCGTGGGCGACGTGTCGATCGCCGACGGCAAGATCGTGGCGGCGCCCGGCGGCAAGCCTGATCGGGTCATCGACGCCCAGGGGCTGGTCGTCGCGCCGGGACTCATCGATCTCGCAGCGCGGTTGCGCGAGCCGGGCTACGAGTACAAAGCGACGCTCGAATCCGAGATGCTCGCCGCGGTGGCCGGCGGCGTCACCAGCCTCGCCTGCCCGCCCGATACCGACCCGCCGCTCGACGAGCCGGGCCTCGTCGACATGCTGCGCCGGCGCGCCAAGGCGCTGGCGCGCGCCCGCGTCTACCCGGTGGGCGCGCTCACCGTGAAGCTCGAGGGCCGCCAGCTCACCGAAATGGCAGAGCTCGCCGAGGCGGGCTGCGTCGCCTTCTCGCAGGCCGACGCCGCGATTGCGGACACGCAGGTGCTGTGGCGCGCGCTGCAGTACGCGGCGACGTTCGGCTTCCCGGTGTGGCTGCGCGCCGAGGACTTGTGGCTGGCGCAGGGCGGCGTGGCGCACGACGGCGAGATCGCCACGCGCCTCGGACTCGCGGGCATTCCGGCGTTCGCCGAGACCGTGGCGCTGGCAACGCTGCTCGAGCTGGTGCGCGCCACGGGCGCGCGCGTGCATGTGTGCCGCATCTCGAGCGCGGCCGGTGTCGCCATGCTGCGGCGTGCGCGCCACGATGGCCTGCCGCTTACCTGCGACGTCGGCGTGCACCACGTGCATCTGTCCGACATGGACCTCGGCTACTTCGACGCGCAGTGCCGGCTCGAGCCGCCGCTGCGCAGCAGCCGCGACCGCGACGCGCTCGGCGCCGGGCTCGCCGACGGAACGATCGATTGCATCGTTTCCGATCACACGCCGGTGGACGAGGACCGCAAGCACCTGCCCTTCGCCGAGGCGGAGCCTGGAGCGAGCGGGCTGGAACTTTTGCTGCCGCTCGCGCTCAAGTGGGGAGTGCAGGCGAAACTCAACTTGGCGCAGACCCTCGCCCGCGTGACCATCGCGCCGGCGCGCATCCTCGGCGTCGATGCCGGGCGCATCGCGCCCGGGGCGCCCGCCGACCTCATCGTGTTCGATCCCGAGGCGCCGTTCCGGGTGAGCGCGTCGGCGCTGAAGAGCCAGGGCA
Source organism: Burkholderiales bacterium (assembly GCA_035459025.1). Taxonomy (GTDB): domain Bacteria; phylum Pseudomonadota; class Gammaproteobacteria; order Burkholderiales; family SG8-39; genus JAABQT01. The sequence goes on from DATHYT010000082.1 coordinate 43,147, forward strand.
AGAACACGCCGTTCCTCGGACTCGAGCTGGCCGGGCGCGTGCGCGCCACCCTCGTCGACGGTCAGGTGGTGTACGAGGCATGAGGCGCCTGGTGCTCCTCGCGGCGCTGCTCGCGGGCTGCGGCTCGACGCCCGATCGCCCCGGCGGCTACTACAAGGACGACGGCCCGGGCGCGCGGGTGCCGGACCTGGCATCCATCCGCGACGCGGTGCCACGCGAAGAGCCGTTGCACCGCTGGGCCAACCGGCCTTACGAGCGCTTCGGCAAGCGCTACGTGCCGCTCACGCGCGTCGGGCCGTTCCAGCAGCGCGGCGTCGCCACCTGGTACGGCAAGCGCTTCCACGGCAACGCGACCTCGAGCGGCGAGCCCTACGACATGTACAAGATGAGCGCCGCGCATCCGATCCTGCCGATCCCGAGCTACGCGCGCGTCACCAACCTCGCCAACGGCCGCACGGTGACCGTGCGCGTCAACGACCGCGGCCCGTTCCACTCCAACCGCGTCATCGACCTGTCTTACGCCGCGGCCTACAAGCTCGGCTACGTGGCCGCGGGCAGCGCGCGCGTGCTGGTCGAGCAGATCGTCCCGGGCGGCGCGCGGCTTACATCGCAAAGGTAACGGTTATGCGCGCAGCCTTGATCGCGTCGGCGTTTCTTTTCGTTGCCTGGGGCGCGAGCGCGCAGGCGCCGCAGCCGCCCGCGGTCGCGGCGCGCGCTTTCCAGGTCCTGGACCTGACCAGTGGCCAGGTGCTGGCCGCGGACAAGGCCGACGAGCGCGTCGAGCCCGCCTCGCTCACCAAGCTGATGACCGCGTATCTCGTGTTCGGCGCGCTGCGCGAGGGCCGCCTCACGCCCGAGCAGCAGGTGCAGGTATCGGCGCACGCACGCCAGGCGCCGGGGTCGCGCACCTTCCTCGAGGAAGGCAGCAGCGTGAGCGTGGATACGCTGGTGCGCGGCATGGTGGTGCAGTCGGGCAACGACGCCTGCATCGCCCTCGCCGAGGCGCTGGCCGGTACGGAAGCGCGGTTCGCCGAGCAGATGAACCGCGAAGCGGCGCGCCTCGACCTGCGCGACACGCGCTTTGTCAACGCCACCGGCCTGCCGCACCCGCAGCACTACTCGACGGCGCGCGACCTGGCGCTGCTCGCGGCGGCGCTGATCCGCGACTATCCCGAGCAGTACGCGCGCTACTACGCGATGAAGGAGTTCCGCCACAACGACATCACGCAGATGAACCGCAACCGGCTCCTGTGGCTCGATCCGAGCGTGGACGGCGTGAAGACGGGCTTCACCGAGGCCGCGGGCTATTGCCTGATCGCCTCGTCGGAGCGCAACGGCCGGCGGCTGGTCAGCGTGCTGCTTGGCGCCGACTCGGAGGCCGCGCGCGCGCGCGAATCGCAGAAGCTGCTCAACTGGGGCTACCAGGGGTTCGACGGCGTGCGCCTGTACGAGGCGGGGCAGCCGGTGAAGGCGATCCACGTCTGGAAGGGCGCGCACGAAGCGGTGCGCGCCGGCTTCGAGCGTGGCCTGGTGGTGACGGTGCCCAAGGGTGAAGCGAAGCTGCTCGCGGCAGAGCTCCTCACGCACCCGCCGGTGCTGGCGCCGGTGCAAAAAGGCGACAAGGTGGGCGTCCTGCGCGTGGCGCTCGACGGCCGGCCGCTCGGCGAGTATCCGGTGGTGGCGCTGGAAAGCGTGCCGCAGGCGGGAATCCTCGGCCGCGCCTGGGATACACTGAGGCTCTGGCTCAAGTAGCGGGGCGCAACAGATGGTCTTCCTGAACGGCAGGTTCCTGCCGCTCGAGCAGGCGACGGTGCCGGTGCTCGACCGCGGCTTCATCTTCGGCGATGGCGTCTACGAGCTGATCCCGGTGTACTCGCGCGCCCCTTTCCGCATGGACGAGCACCTCGCGCGCCTGGAGCGCAGCCTCGCCGCCGTGCGCATCGCGAATCCCTACGCGCGCGACAAGTGGCGCTCGATCATCCTCGAGCTGGTGGCCAAGCAGCCGTGGGAAGACCAGGGTGTGTACCTGCAGGTGACGCGCGGCGTGGCCAAGCGCGATCACGCGTTCCCCGCCGGCGTCGAGCCGACGGTGTTCGCGATGTCCAACCCGCTGGTGAATCCGCCGCAGGAGCTGGTCGAGAAGGGCGTCGCGGCGGTGAGCGCGCCGGACAACCGGTGGCTGCGCTGCGACATCAAGTCGATCTCGCTCATCGGCAACGTTCTGTTGCGCCAGGCTTCGGCCGACGCAGGCGCGGCGGAGACGATCCTGTTTCGCGACGGCATCCTGACCGAGGCCTCGGCCTCCAACGTGTTCGTGGCGAAGAACGGGGTCGTGCTGTCTCCTCCCAAGTCCAACCTGATCCTGCCCGGCATCACCTACGACGTGGTGGTGGAGATCGCGCAGCAGCTCGGGCTGGCGCTGGAGTTCCGCGACATCCGCGAGTCCGAGGTGCGCGCCGCGGACGAGCTCTGGGTCACCTCGTCGTCGAAGGAGATCCTGGCAGTCGTCGAGCTCGACGGCAAGCCGGTGGGCGAGGGCAGGCCGGGTCCGCTGTTCCGCCGCGCCTGGGAGGGCTATCAGGAATTCAAGCGTCGCGTGATGCGGAAGGAGGCCGTCTCGGCCTGATGCCGATTCAGAACGAAGAAACGCTGCTTTCCTATCCCACCGACTTCCCGATCAAGGTCATGGGACGCAAGGAAAAGCGCTTCGCCGCGACCGTCCTCGGCATCGTCAGGAAGCATGCACCGGACTTCGATCCCGCCACCATGGAACTGCGCCCGAGCCGCCAAGGAACCTATCTCAGCGTCACCTGCACGATCCGCGCCACCTCGCGCGAGCAGCTCGACGAGCTGTACCGCGACCTTTGCGACCATCCATCGGTGGTCATGGTGCTCTGAGATGGAAGCCGCGCTCGCGACGCGCCTGAAGAGCCTCGGCCTCGCCGAGTACGGGGCCGTGGCGGCGCGCATGCGCGAGTTCACCCTGCAGCGCGACGCCGACACGCCGGACGAGCTTTGGATCGTGGAGCACCCGCCGGTGTACACGCTCGGCCAGGGCGCCGACCCGGCCTTCGGCCCGAAGCAGGCGAACGGCATCCCGGTGGTGCAGTCCGAGCGCGGCGGCGAGATCACCTACCACGGCCCGGGCCAGGCGATCGTGTACACGCTGGTCGACCTTGCACGCCGCGGTATCAAAGTGAAGGCTTTCGTGCATCTGCTCGAGCAGTGCGTGATCAACTTTCTCGTGCGCCACGAGGTGCAGGCCGAAAGGAAGGCCGGCGCGCCGGGCGTGTACGTCGGCGGCGCGAAGATCGCCTCGCTCGGCATCCGCGTCACGCGCGGCCGCGCCTGGCACGGCATCGCGCTGAACGTCGACATGGATCTCACACCGTTCCAGGCCATCGACCCGTGCGGCTACCCGGGCCTCAGCGTGGTGCAGGCACGCGACTTCGGGGTGCTGGGCTCGGCGAAGGAGGTCGGCATCCGCCTCGCGCGACTGATCGCGCAAAGGCTCGAGCATGCGTGAGGCGGGCGTCAAGGAGAAGGGCCGGGCCAAGACCGCGCGCATCCCGGTGAAGATCGTGTCCAAGCCGGCGCTGCCCAAGCCGGCGTGGATCCGCGTGCGGGCGCCGGCGCTCGGCTCGCGCTTCACCGAGATCAAGGGAATCCTGCGCGAGCAAAAGCTGCACACGGTGTGCGAGGAAGCCTCGTGCCCGAACATCGGCGAGTGCTTCGGCAAGGGCACCGCGACCTTCATGATCCTGGGCGACATCTGCACGCGGCGCTGCCCATTCTGCGATGTCGGGCACGGCCGGCCGCTCGCGCCCGATGCCGAGGAGCCGGCGCACCTTGCCGATACGATTGCGAAGCTGAAGCTCGGGTACGTCGTCATCACCAGCGTCGATCGGGACGACCTGAAAGACGGCGGCGCGCAGCACTTCGTCGACTGCATCCGCGCCGTGCGGGAGAAAAGCCCGCGTACGACGATCGAGGTGCTGGTGCCGGATTTCCGCGGGCGGCTCGAGCGGGCGCTGGAAGTGCTGCTCCGCGCGCCGCCCGATGTCCTGAACCACAATCTGGAGACCGTGCCGCGGCTGTATCGCCAGGCGCGCCCGGGCGGCGACTACCGGCATTCGTTGAAGCTGCTGCAGGAATTCGCGAAGGCGGTGCCCGCAGTGCCGACGAAATCCGGCTTGATGGTGGGTCTCGGCGAGACCGACGAGGAGATCCTGCAAGTGATGCGCGACCTGCGCACGCACGAGGTGCAGATGCTGACCATCGGGCAGTACTTGCAGCCCTCACCGCACCATCTGGCCGTGGAGCGCTTCGTTCACCCGGAGGTCTTTGCGAGGTTCGGGCGCGAGGCGGCAGCGATGGGTTTTCGCCATGCGGCGATCGGGGCGCTGGTGCGCTCGTCGTATCACGCGGACAAGCAGGCGGAGGAGGCGGGCGTCGCATAGATCTTGCGCGGGAGGGTGGTAGCGCATGCTGGTGCGTGCACTGGTTCTGGTGGCTGCGGCGAGCCTCGCCGCGGCCGCGTTGGCGCAGAAGCCGCCGGTATTCTCGGATCGCGAAGGTGCGATCGGCGGCTACGACCCGGTGGCCTTCTTCACTTTCGCCGCGGCGATCAAAGGTTCGCCGCGCATCACGCACCAATGGCGCGGCGCCACCTGGCATTTCGCCCACTCCGGGAACCGCGACGCGTTCGCGGCCGATCCGGAAAAGTACGCGCCGCAGTACGGTGGCTACTGCGCCTACGGCGTGGCGCAAGGCTACGTGGTGGGGATCGATCCGGCGGCGTGGACGGTGGTCGGCGACAAGCTCTACTTCAATTACAGCCCGGACGTCAGGCGAACCTGGCGGCAGGACGTGCCGGGCTACGTGCGCAAGGCGGATGCGAACTGGCCCGAGGTCCTGAGGTAGGCGGCGTTCAGGCGAGCATGAAGTAGTATCTCGGCCCCATGCCGGCGATCATCTCCATCCGCGGTCTCACCAAGACCTATGCCTCGGGCCTGCAGGCGCTAAAGCCGGTCGATCTCGAGATCAACAAGGGCGAGATCTTCGCGCTCCTCGGCCCGAACGGCGCCGGCAAGACCACGCTGATCAGCATCGTCTGCGGCATCGTCACGCCGAGCACGGGAACGGCGCTCGTCGAAGGCCGGGACATCGTCAAGGACTACCGCGCCACGCGCGCGATGATCGGCCTCGTGCCGCAGGAGCTGCACACCGACATGTTCGTCACCGTCTGGAACACGGTGCGTTTCAGCCGCGGGCTGTTCGGAAAAGCGCCCAACCCGCAGCACCTGGAGAAGGTGCTGCGCGACCTGTCGCTGTGGGACAAGCGCGACGATCGCATCATGACGCTTTCTGGCGGCATGAAGCGGCGCCTGCTCATCGCCAAGGCGCTGTCGCACGAGCCTGAAATACTGTTCCTCGACGAGCCCACCGCGGGGGTGGACGTGGCGCTGCGGCGCGACATGTGGGAGCTGGTGCGTCAGCTGCGCGCGAGCGGCGTCACCATCATCCTCACCACGCATTACATCGAGGAAGCCGAAGAAATGGCCGATCGCGTCGGCGTCATCAGCAAGGGCGAGCTGATCGTGGTCGAGGACAAGACCGCGCTGATGAAGAAGCTGGGCAAGAAGCAGCTCACGCTGCACCTGCAGGAGCCCATGGCCGAGATTCCGGCGGGTCTCGCGGACTGGGGGCTCGCCCTGAAGAACGGCGGCTGCGACCTCGAATACACTTTCGATGCGCGCGACGAGCGCACCGGCATCCCCGGCCTCCTGCGGCGCATGAGCGAGCTCGGCATCGGCTTCAAGGATCTGAACACCGAGCAGAGCTCGCTGGAAGAGATCTTCGTGAGCCTGGTGAGCGAGCGCGCATGAGCGCCTTCAACGCCCGCGGCGTCCTCGCCATCTACCTGTTCGAGATGTCGCGCTTCAACCGCACCTTCTGGCAGAGCCTGGTGGCGCCCGTGATCACCACGTCGCTCTACTTCATCGTCTTCGGCGCGGCCATCGGCTCGAGGATGGGCGAGCTGGACGGCGTGCACTACGGCGCGTTCATCGTGCCGGGGCTGATCATGCTCTCCATCTTCACCGAGAGCCTGAACAACGCCTCCTTCGGCATCTACCTGCCGCGCTTCACCGGCACCATCTACGAGGTGCTCTCGGCGCCGGTCTCGCCGCTCGAGATGGTGCTCGGCTACGTCGGCGCGGCCACGACCAAGTCCATGATCCTGGGGTTCGTCATCCTCGCCACGGCGACGCTGTTCGTGCCCCTGAAGATCGTGCATCCGGGCTGGATGGTGGCTTTCATGGTGATGACGGCGGCCACGTTCTGCCTGTTCGGCTTCATCCTCGGCATCTGGGCGAACGGCTTCGAGCAGCTGCAGTTCGTGCCGATGCTGGTCATCACCCCACTCACGTTCCTCGGTGGCGCGTTCTACTCCATCGACATGCTGCCCGGGGCCTGGCGCACGTTCAGCCTCTTCAACCCGGTCGTGTACCTGATCAGCGGCTTTCGCTGGGCGTTCTACGGCACGGCGGACGTGGCGGTAGGGGTGAGCCTCGCGGCGACGCTCGGCTTCTTCGTCGCCTGCCTGGCGATCGTCTGGTGGATCTTCAGGACCGGATACCGGCTGAAGAACTGAGCGGAAGCGCGCGTTACCGCGTGGCGTAAGCGAATGTCGCGCCCGTAAGGTCGGCGGTGCTGGCGCGACCCATGTAGGTCACATCGGAATACAACGCCATGGCTCAGGCGAATACGCCTCCGGAGGGTTCCCACTTCAATGTGCGTGTCCCCGCGCGCGTGCTGCGCGCCATCGAGGCGCAGCGCGCGCGCAGCGAGATCCTCACCGGCTGGGTACAGGCGATCATCATCGGCGTGCTGGCGACGCTGTACTTCGTCGCCCCAAGCACGTCGCCTGCCGACATCGTGTTCCGCCCGGCGCCCTGGGCGATCGGCATCTACGCCGCATTCACCGCGCTGCGGCTGCGGCTGGCCTACGCCGGCCGGCTGACGCCGTCGCTGCGCGCCGCCTCCGTGATCGTCGACATGGCGCTGCTCACGGTGACCATCTGGGGCTTTCACGTCGAGTACGGGCAACCCGCCGCCTTCTATCTCAAGGCGCCGACCTTCGCCTACTTCTTCATCTTCATCGCCCTGCGCACGTTGTCTTTCTCGCCGGCCTACGTGCTGCTCGCCGGCGCAAGCGCGGCACTGGGCTGGCTCGCGCTGCTGCTCTACGCGCTCGGCGAGCCGGGCGGCATGGCGCTCGTCACGCACAACTACGTCGAGTACATGACGGCGGCGAAGATCCTGGTCGGCGGGGAAGTCGACAAGATCGTGTCGCTGGTGCTGGTATCCGGACTCCTCGCGCTCGCCGTCTTGCGTAGCCGCCAACTGCTCGAGCAGGCGGCGGCGGTCCAGGCGGCGGCCGCGCAGATGGTGCGCTATTTCCCGCCTGAAGTGGCCGAGCAGCTCATCAGCGCAGACGAGCTCCTGAAACCGGGGCAGGGCGAGGCGCGCGAGGCGGCGGCGATGTTCATCGACCTGCGCGGCTTCACGCGCCTTGCCGAGACCCTCACGCCCAGGCAGCTCATCGGGCTGGTGGGCGAGTTCCAGCACCTGGCGGTGCCGATCATCCAGCGCCATCACGGCGCCGTCATCACCTACCTCGGCGACGGCATCATGGTGACCTTTGGCGCGGTACGTCCCACGCAGACCTACGCCGCCGATGCGCTGCGCTGCACGGAAGCCCTGATCGATGGCGTCGGGCATTGGGTAGCGCAAAGTTGCGCCCGCGCCAATTGCACCCCGGAGGTGGGCATCGGCGTGGACGTCGGCACGGTGATCTGCGGCACCATTGGCGGCGAGGGCAAGCTCGAATACGCGGTGCTGGGCGAGCCCGTGAACCGCGCGGCCAAGCTGCAGGTGCACACCAAGGCGTCGGGGGTGCGCGCGCTCACGACGCGCAGTGCGCTCGACAAGGCGCGCGCCCAGGGCTACGACGGCGCGCGTTCGAGCGAGGTCCCGGGGGGCGCGCGAAGCGTGGCGGGTCTCGACGCACCGCTCAACCTGGTGGCCATCGCCTGAAAAGAAAAAGCGCCGCGGCTTGCCGCGGCGCTGCCCGGTTGACCTGCTTGCGGGGCTTACAGCTGGCTGGCTTTGATGCCGAGCTCGGCGTTGGCGACGTAGTCGCCCGTGCTGCGCGCCTTCGTGACTTCGGCCACGACTTCAGCGCGCGACTTGTCGACGCTCGAGCCGGCCGCAAACACGTAGCCCTGCTCGGCATTGACGAACACCTGCGCGATCGGCGTGGATTTCTGCGCCGCGCCGGTGTAGCCGGAATCGATTTCGTTGTTGGCGAGGGCCGGCAGCGCAAACACGGTGCCGAGGGCGACTGCGAGAACTTGGCGTTTCATGGTGAGGCTCCTTTCAAGTGGTTAATCGTCCGCTCCGGCACCGCCGAAGCCATGACCCCACT
>DATHYT010000083.1:0-2562 GCA_035459025.1 Burkholderiales bacterium
TGGCCGAGCTGGTGCACGCCGCCGGGGTGCGCGCCAGCCTGCACACCGACGCGGGCATGTCGACCACCGTCAAGCTGCGGGTCATCGCCCGGCAGCAGCAGCTGGTGCGGGTCGATTTCGAGACGCCGCCCTCGAGCGAGGTGCTGGCCTCCAAGCTCGCCGACTTTGAAGCCGCGCTGCCGGTGTCCGACGCCGTCATCCTGTCGGACTACGGCAAGGGCGGGCTCGCGCACATCGAGCACATGATCCGGCTGGCGCGCGCGGCGGGGCGTCCGGTGCTGGTCGATCCCAAGGGCGACGACTATTCGCGCTATCACGGCGCCACCGTCGTCACGCCGAACCGCGCCGAGCTGCGCGACGTCGTCGGCAGCTGGAAGGACGAGGCCGACCTCGTGCGCCGCGCGCAGGGCCTGCGCGCCGAGCTCGGGCTCGAGGCGCTGCTGGTCACGCGCAGCGAGCAGGGCATGTCGCTGTTCCGCGCCGACGGCGTGCTCAACGTCCCGGCCGAGACGCGCGAAGTGTACGATGTGAGCGGTGCCGGCGACACCGTGATCGCGGCGCTCGGCGTTATGATCGCCGCGGGCGCGACGCTGGAGGACGCCATGCGCATCGCCAACCGCGCGGGCGGTATCGTCGTCGGCAAGCTGGGGACCGCCGTCGCCACGCGCGAAGAGCTGCTCGGATAGAACTGCCATGTATACCGTCGTCACCGGCGCTGCCGGCTTCATCGGCTCCCGCATCATCGCGGGCCTCAACCAGCGCGGCGTCACCGACATCCTCGCCGTCGACAACCTGGAGAACGCCGACAAGTTCCGCAACCTGGTGCCCGGCGAGATCGCCGACTACTTCGACAAGCGCGAGTTCCTCGAGCGCCTGCGGGCGGGGCAGTTCGACGACGCGGTCGAGGCGGTGCTGCACCAGGGCGCCTGCTCGGACACGATGCAGTCCGACGGGCGCTACATGATGGACAACAACTACCGCTATTCGCGCGGGCTGCTCGACTGGTGCCAGGACGAGGAGGTGCCCTACCTCTACGCCTCCTCGGCCTCGGTGTACGGCGCCGGCCCGGTGTTCCGCGAGGAGCGCCAGTACGAGGCGCCGCTCAACGTCTACGGCTACTCCAAGTTTCTCTTCGACCAGCACGTGCGCCGGCGCCTGGCGCGCCGCAGCGCGCCGGTGGTGGGCTTTCGCTACTTCAATGTCTACGGCCCGAACGAGGCGCACAAGGGGCGCATGGCCTCGGTCGCGTTCCACGCCTTCAACCAGTTCCTCGACGCCGGTAAGGTGAAGCTGTTCGTCGGTTCGGCCGGCTACGGCGACGGCGAGCAGCGGCGCGACTTCGTCCACGTCGATGACGTGGTCGGGGTCAACATGCATTTCCTCGGCGGCAAGGACGTCTCCGGCATCTACAACTGCGGCACGGGCCGTGCACAGACCTTCAACGACGTGGCGCGCGCGGTGGTGAACGGCGTGCGCGCGGGGCGCGGCGAGAGCGCCCTGGCGCTCGAGGACATCGTCGCCGAGGGCCTGATCGAATACATTCCCTTCCCGCCGCAGCTCGTCGGCAAGTATCAGAGCTACACCGAGGCCGACCTGACGCAGCTGCGCGCGGCGGGATACCAGAGCGAGTTCATGTCGGTGGAAGAGGGCGTCGGCGCCTACGTCGGCGCGCTGCTCGCTGCGCGCGGCGGCGCATGAAGCGCACGCTGGAAGACTTCATCGGCGAAACCCCGCTGGTGCGGCTGCAGCGCCTGCCGGGCGAGGCGAACGCGCAGCGCGGCAACGTCATCCTCGCCAAGCTGGAGGGCAACAATCCGGCCGGCTCGGTGAAGGACCGGCCGGCGATTTCGATGATCCGCGGCGCCGAGGCGCGCGGTGAGATCAAGCCGGGCGATACCCTGGTCGAGCCGACCAGCGGCAACACCGGCATCGGCCTGGCGATGGCGGCGGCGATCCGCGGCTACCGCATGGTGCTGATCATGCCCGAGCACCTGTCGGCCGAGCGGCGCCAGACCATGCGCGCCTTCGGCGCGGAGATCATCCTCACGCCGCAGGCCGGCGGCATGGAAGGCGCGCGCGACCTCGCCGACCGCATGGTCGCCGAGGGCAAGGGCGTGATGCTCGACCAGTTCGCCAACCCCGACAACCCGCGCGCCCACTACGAGACCACCGGGCCCGAGATCTGGCGCGACACCGAAGGGCGCATCACGCACTTCGTCTCCAGCATGGGCACCACCGGCACCATCATGGGCTGCTCGCGCTTCTTCAAGGAGAAGAACCCGGCGATCGAGATCATCGGCTGCCAGCCGGAGGAGGGCGCGCAGATTCCCGGCATCCGCAAGTGGCCCGAGGCCTACCTGCCCAGGATCTACGACGCTTCGCGCGTCGACCGGCTCGAGACCGTCGGCCAGGCCGAGGCCGAGCAGATGATGCGCCGCATGGCGCGCGAGGAGGGCATCTTCGCCGGCGTGTCCTCCGGCGGCGCGATGCACGTCGCGCTGCGCGTCGCCGAGCGGCTTCGCAACGCGGTCATCGTCACCATCGTCTGCGACCGAGGCGATC